>NZ_JBPTTN010000006.1:0-298701 GCF_051547125.1 Flavobacterium sp. RSSA_27 | reverse complement strand
CGTACAGAAAGCAGTAGGGCCAGCAGCAGTGATTATGGGTTGGCTAGGTTTAGTAGTAACGGTTATGGTACCAGTTGCGTTCACTGTACCACAACCACCAGTCAAAGGAATAGTGTAGTTGAAAATCCCACTAACAGTTGGTGTCCCTGAAATAGTTATTGTATTTGCCGACCAAAGGGCTTGAACTCCAGTTGGTAGTCCAATTGCTGTACCGATTCCTGTTGCACCAGTTGTAGTATGAGTAATTGGTGATACTATTGAGTTTTGGCAGAGCGTAGGTGCAGTAGAAGCATTTGAAACAGTGTTGGTTGCCGTTACACTAATTGTTCCAGTTGCCGTTGGAGCTGGAGTACATTGAGAACTGATAACAGTTAAAGTATAATTGAATGTTCCAGCTACTGTTGGTGTTCCTGAAAGGGTAATCACACCATTATTATAAACGGCTGCAACACCATTAGGTAAATCAGTAGCATTAACTCCTGTAGCATTTGTTACACTGTAAGTTATTGGAGTAATAGCATTATTATTACAAACGGTTTGAGATGTAGTACTTGTATTCGAAGTTAATGCAAGTTTAGATGGTGTTCCCATGAAAGTGAAAACGGCATTATTAGGTAAACTCACATTATTAAAAGTTACTTTATTAGATACTAATGTCGATGCTGTTATTTTTGTTATTGTACCATCAGTAAAGTTGCCATTACCATCGGCATCAATTACTAATGTATAATCAGAAGCTTGAATACCCGATAAACATAGACCAGTCAAATCAAATTGTAAATTCACTGTGCCAACATCACCTGTATGTTTTACTTTCCATTCTCTTGCAAAACGATTGTTTCCATTTTCATCAATAGGCAAATCAGTAGTCTGTTCGGTTAAAGCCCCATTGTCATGCCCAATAATCAAAAAATCATTAGTGTCTAATGAACTTGGAGCTGACAAAACAATATTTCCTTTTCCCGATTGTCCACTACCATCGCCACTACCTGTATTCATAGAGTTGGATGAAGTTTGGTTTAATCCATTACCATCGTCTTTTCCGATGCCGAAAATATCGTTTTTATAAGTGGCATCAGCAGCCCAAATGGTAGTGCCTGCCGAATTGGTATAGGCCACTGCTGCGGTATTGTCTCCCAGACTGATACCATATTTAAGCGCAAGATAAGACTGTACTTTATTTCTGTCGGAGTCGGATAGAATTGATGGATATACGACTAATTCTGAAATGTTGACCTGAAATAAATTTCCAGCATAGGTTCCAAAGTTTAAAGGACTATTGGGAATATCCCTATAATCTCCACCTACGGTTTGCCCGCTAGTACCATTTATATTCAGATTTAAAGTACTGCTTCCTGCGCTGAGGGTAGTTGCTGTCATGTCGGCCAAAGCAACTTCACCGCTCTGAACCAAACTAGTTGGATCACTTTTCAGGTTTTGCTGTAACATTTGACCAACGTTATTGAACCCGATCTTCCAAGGTCCCGACAAATCGGATGCATTGTAGAGGTTGTCATAATTTGATCCAACATGACGGTAAACTACAAATTGGGTAGCGGTTTCGTTCCCAGGAGTACCACCAAGTAAACCTGATAAAATGGGAGTAGCCATAGTATCATCAGTCCCGTCAAAACTCAAGATGGGTTGAAAATTAATTTGATTTGCACCAGAGGTTATCAAAGTAGGTTGCTTTGATGCTAGGCTCTGTGTAGCATCAGCATTGGACATACTTCCTTGATTGGCCCAGCTACTGACTTTTCCGCTGGATTGCGTAATACCTGCATCGGCTTTCAGCCAGAGGTTGGCGCCTAGCACACCTGGACCTACCGGTGCTTTTTGAGTCATAAAGGTAAACACGGCATCTTGTGGAAGTGCAACCGTGTTAAAGACCAATTCATTACCCGAGATTGATGTTGGGACTACTTCCGTTACTGTGCCGTCTGCAAAGTTGCCATTACCATCGGTATCAAACAGTAATTTGAAATCCGCTAGTGAGGCGCCACTCAATGTGAGGCCCAGCGTGCTGAATTTTAGAGTGATCGTTCCCACATCGTTGGTATGCTTTACTTTCCATTCACGACCAAGGCGCTTGCCTCCAGCAAGTGAGGAAGGCAAGTCAGTAGTTTGTTCTGTTAATGCCCCATTATCATGCCCAATAATCAAAAAATCATTGTTTTCTAGTGAACTAGCATTACTCAAGACAATATTCCCTTTACCCGATTGCCCGGTGCCATCGCCACTACCCGTATTCAGGGAGTTGGATGAAGTTTGGTTCAAACCACTGCCATCGTCTTTTCCGATGCCGAAAATATCGTTTTTATAAGTGGCATCAGCTGTCCAAATGGTAGTACCTGCCGAACTAGTATAAGCCACTGATGTGGTGTTGTTGCCTAAGCTGATGCCGTATTTAATGGCGAGATAGGACTCAACCTTTATTTTATCTGTAATTGACAAACTGGTAGGGAAGAGTACCACTTCCGCCAACTGTCCGTTGAAAGCATGCCATCCGTTAACGGCTCCATTATTATTACTTCCTCCAATCATGGGAGTGAAATTGATAGTATTAAAATTTCCACCCCCACCATCTGTCATAGTCTGCGGTTGACTATTTAATCTGCCGGTTGCAAAAGGTGCAGAAGCCAAACTCACATCCAGGTTGACAATTCCAAACTGACTTACATTTTGATTATCAAAACGCTGATTAGTACTTGCTGTACCATTTGAAACAAAAACAGCGGTTGAGTTGCCACCAGCAAAAATTCCGACACCAAAATTTGTTCCAGGCTGTGTACTTCCTATTACGGTAGTCTGGTTCGCGCTATTCTTATATACTGCAAACCCATCTACATAGCTAATAGGTGTGTTTCCGTTTAATCTGGTTGTAGGTAGAGTTGCTGATGGGTCGGGGTTGGCGTTAACAAAAGAAATCACCGGTTTGAAGTTGATGGCATTGAATTCAACTTGAGGTGAACCTATTACACTAAAGTTGTTAATTCCCGTTTGGTCATTCCAATCTGTTACGTTGGACCCAGAGTTAGAACGGCCCCCATCGGCTTTTAACCAAAGACTTGCACCTGAAACACCACCAGGATTTTGTGCATAAATACTCATCGACAATAATAGCCCAAATAAGGTAGTCAGTATTTGGAATTTTAAAGTAATTTTTCTCATTCTTAAAATAATAGTTTAGTATACCAGATTAGTTAATTGTATAACAATATTGTTTTACTTTAAAAAAACAGAATTGTTATAAATTATTTTTTTGATAAGTTAAATAGGCTTTGGAAAATATTGTTTTTAATTATTTTTTTCTGTAGTAAATCAATTATTCAAATTTATAAAACATTCTTAAAATTTTTAATTTTTCTTAATTAATACTTAAAGTATTTTTCTGAAAATAGTCCATTTATTTTTTTTAAAAATGTTCACTATGAAATATTATGTTTTCAATTACTAATCGAGGATATATTTTGTTTAATTTTATGATTGTATATTTAAAAATCAATTTTTTATGAAATCAACACCGCAACAAGTTTTTGTAATGGTATTTTTTGTAGCAATGGTTCCTTTACTTTCTTTTGCTCAAATCATCACCAAAAAAGTGACTTTCCCTGCTGGCAAATCTTCAACACTAATTCAAGGAACGATTGCTGGCGATCAAACCATTGATTATACCCTTGGGGCCAATCAAGGTCAAAAGTTGAATGTAACCTTGACCAACAAAAGCAACGATGCTTTTTTTAATGTGTTACCTCCAGGGTCACAAGGCGAAGCCATTTTTATCGGTCAAAACGACGGGAACAAATGTAGCATTACCTTACCCTCTAATGGAACGTATAAAATTAGAGTGTATCAAATGCGAAGTTCTGCCAGACGTGGCGAAAAAGCCAGTTATTCTCTCAGCATCAGTATCCCAACTGCCTCGAAATCTGTAGATGCCAAAGTTGCCGGAACGAATTATAATGCCACTGGCGATTTAAGAGCAGCTATAGGTTCTACACCCAAATCAGCAAAATTTGGTGTGATTCGTTCTAATGGAGGAGCAGAAGTACACGCTACCTTGCCTGGCAAGAGCAAACGTGTTTTTGTGTTTTCCCAAGGAGAATGGTCTTGTAAATCGGCAAATTGTAAATTAACTTTTGCAAAAATCAGCTCAGACGAATGGGAATTGATAGTAAACAGTTCTGAAAAATATTATATTCCAGATGCGGTGATTTACGGTGGTTAGTCGTACAATTTTTAGTTAAAAGGCTTATCAAATCAGGTTTGATGGGCCTTTTTATATTTAGTCATCTTTTTTAAAACATTAACTAATTTTTCCTCCTTCTAAAGCGAAATAGATCAACCAATAGATAAACATAAAGATGGTTGAAAACAGTAGTCCAAAAAGAACTGCTACAGTAGATCGAATGATTAAAACAGCTTTGCTATACAATTTGGAGTCATAAAAAAATTGGTATAAAAACCAAATGGAATAGCCAGTTGTGCCATAAGAAACCAATTGATCTACAAATTTTAGCAAAGCGATATTCGAAGACAGTATAGAAAAAAGGGTTACTATTTTGGATAAGATTAATAGAGCAGAGGCTTTATACACATTCATAATCAAGTGTTCTGGAAAATTGAATTTACTTTTCTTGAAAAAAAGATAGGTGAATGCAGAAATAATAGGAATTGTAATGAAAATGAAGGTTTTTGGATTGTCTCTAACAAAATTAAAATAATTGACCATTATTTTTTCGGAGGCTTTGTCTTCGGCACTTAAGGCAGCCATACTCACTTTAGCATATTTATCTAAAAAAATACCTATTGCCGAGAGTAAAATAAACAAACTCATGTAATTCATATGATTCACCCTTTTGCCTGCCAGATATTCTCTTACAGAATGACCTGGTCTAGTAAACAATTCTTTGATGGTAAAAAAGAGTTCACTTTTAAAGAAAGCATAAAATGTACTAGCAATATCGTTCTTGAAAATTTGTTTAAAAGAAAATCGAGTAGTACTCGTTTTTTGACCACAATTATAACAATAGGATCCTGAGGCTTCGGAGTTACAGTTTAAACAATTCATATTTTAAAGGGTTAAATTTGTAAAACACTATTTTTTGTTCCTGAAGTATTGAAATAATGATATTAGAATAAACACTAATAAAACGGGATAAATAAACACTAAATCAGCTCGGATAACTGCCGTTTTTTCTGATTGTGCCCAAATTTGTACCACTATTTCCCAAATACTATAAAGTGATAAGAGTACGACTGTGGTTTTTTGAATACCAGTAAGTTTCATGGTTTTTCATTAAAAATTTAATAAATATATTAAAAAATTAATAAAAAAAAACCAAACCCTTTATCTATAGCAGTAAAGGGTTTGGTTTTTTATACGGTAATTTTGAAAAGTTTATTCTTTTGTCTCTTCTTCTTTTTTAGAATTAGCCGGTTGTTCGTCTTTGGCTGCGTTTTTGAATTCTTTTATTCCGCTTCCTAGACCTTTCATCAATTCTGGAATTTTTTTACCTCCAAAAAGTAATAAAATGATACCCACTATAACAAGGATTTCTGTAAGTCCTAATCTTCCCATGATTGTATTTTTTATTGCCGTAGCAAATTTGTACTGAATAACGGTGCAAATGTATATAGAATTCCTTAATCTGTTTTGATTTTAAAAGAATTATTTATTCTTGTTATCGTTAAATATATGATAAATTTAGGTTTAGGCCCTTACATTTACAGCAATGGGGCTTCAAGCAAACAAGCTTTAATCGTTATATTTGCGCAGATTAAAGTAATTTTTTTTCCTAAAAAGATGGTTTGTTGCTGTGTTTTTATCTAAAAAAAGCAGCAGGGAAAAGAGTTCAAAACCCAAAAGTAATGTCAATAAAAGCAATCGCGGCAAAATTATTTGCTAAAAAAATAGTCCGAAAGACACAAGAATGGGCACAAAATCCCGTAGCCACACAAGAAACGGTTTTTAAAAAATTAATAAAAGAAGCCCAAAATACTCAATTTGGTATAGACCATCATTTTGAACAAATACAGTCCCATGCTGATTTTGTTCAAAAGGTTCCTATCAGAGATTACGAAGGTCTAAAATATTACATTGACCGAGTAGTAAATGGAGAAGAAAATGTGCTTTGGAAAGGCAAACCTATTTATTTTGCCAAAACTTCGGGTACCACTTCGGGGGCTAAATATATTCCTTTGACTAAGGAGTCTATGCCGACACATATTAAAGCTTCTAGAAATGCTATTTTGCATTACATTCATGAAACGGGTAATGCTGATTTTGTAGATGGGAAAATGATTTTCTTGCAAGGGAGTCCCATTTTAACCGAGAAAAATGGCATCAAATTGGGAAGATTATCAGGCATAGCTGCTCATTTTGTTCCGGGTTATTTGCAAAAAAACAGAATGCCATCTTGGGAAACCAACTGTATTGAAGATTGGGAAACCAAAGTCAATGCTATTGTAGAAGAGACCATAAAAGAAGACATGCGCGTGATTTCTGGAATTCCGTCTTGGGTACAAATGTATTTCGAAAAATTGCAACAAAAGGCTCAAAAGCCCGTTGGAGAATTGTTCCAAAACTTCAATTTATTCATTTATGGAGGCGTTAATTTTGAACCGTATCGTGCCAAATTCGAGAATTTAATTGGTCGAAAAGTAGATAGCATCGAACTTTTTCCTGCTTCTGAAGGTTTTTTTGCCTACCAAGATGCTCAAAAAGAGAAAGGAATGTTGTTGTTGTTGAATTCAGGAATTTTTTATGAGTTCATCAAAAGTGAGGAGTTTTTTAACGAGAATCCAAAGCGTTACACCATAGGCGAAGTCGAATTGGGCGTAAATTATGTACTGATTATTTCTACCAATGCGGGACTTTGGGGCTACAATATTGGGGATACCGTACAGTTTACTTCCTTGAAACCCTATCGCGTTATTGTTTCGGGTAGAATCAAACATTACATTTCGGCTTTTGGGGAACACGTGATTGGCAAAGAGGTAGAAAGTGCTTTGCAAGAAGCGATTCAAGGGACCACTATTCGTATCAATGAATTTACAGTGGCGCCACAGATTACGCCCAAAGAAGGATTGCCTTATCACGAATGGTTTATTGAATTTGAAAACGAACCAGAGGATGAGGTTGCTTTTGCCGAAGCGATTGACCAAGCCATGCGCAAGCAAAATATCTATTACGATGATTTGATTGTTGGCAACGTTTTGCGAAAGGTAGTCATCACCAAAGTCGCCAAAAACGGTTTCCAAGACTATATGAAATCCATCGGGAAATTGGGGGGACAAAATAAAATTCCGAGATTGAGCAATGATCGTAAAATTGCTGTCTTTTTTGAAAATAAAAATTAGAATGAGAAATAAGTATTGGTTTTGGATGCTGCTTTTTGCATTTCAATTTAGTTTTTCGCAATTAAAAGGTGTTGTCAAAGACAGTATTTCAGGGCAGCCCATTCCTTATGTAAATATTTGGGTGGAGAATGAAAACATTGGAACCACCTCAGAACTAGATGGTACTTTTACTATCAATACAACATCGGATAAAGTATTGGTTTTTTCGGCCGTAGGCTATCTAAGAAAAAAAGCAAGAGTGGCAGATAATCAAGGGATTTTGTTGTCTTTAGAAGTAAATCATTTGAAAGATGTTTTAGTTCAAAAGAGACTAGGAAAAGAACAAATAGAAATCAATACGTTCAAAAGTAAAGAAGTCAATAGTTATCATTCAGCAGATAATAAACCAACGATAATAGTTACGCACATTAAAAATTCTTCGATAATTGAAGAACACCCATTTATTCAAAAGATCACTTTCTTATCTAATTCACAATTAGCAACTGCAAAAATTAAGTTACGAATCTATGATGTTGCTCCTGATGGAGGTCCAGGAGCCAATTATAATGATGAAACTATAATTGTTTCATTAAAAAAAGGAAAGAGAAAAAATACAATTGATGTATCAGATCAAAATATTATTATTCCAAAACAAGGATTATTCATTGGTTTTGAATGGATAATTATTGAGGAGAACAAATATACTTTTAACTATACTATCGATCAAAAAGGTAACAAGAGAATAGGAGATCAAATTAACAAAACAACTAAGATATACTCAGATGGTCAAGATTACCAGCCTTATATTGGATTATTGAAAAGTGAAGAATCTTTGAGATGGTTTTATTCTGGAGGGAAGTGGCACAAGCTATTAAATAATATTGAAAATAAGGGGCATTTGGTGTTTTCAAAAGGAAGTTTAGCTATTCAACTTACCTTAACCAACTAAAAAAAACTTTTACTTACCTTTGAGAGGCACTAAAAACAAACAAGATGAATACAACCAAACATATATCAAGATCTAGAGCGCAAGAATCTTCTGCGGCTATAGAAAAAATGTACATTACCATTCGCCATTTATTCAACCGTGGGTTTTACAAACCTATGGGAATTTCGGGCGACACCTTACGGGAAGCTTTATTGGCTTTGCGCCCCGAAATTTACGGTTCTATTGCCGATGAAAAAGTAGAATTGAACGGTTTATTATACGTTATCGAACGACTTCCAGTAGGGATTGAGCAGTGCCGATTTATTAATTTAACTTCGGATGAAGGCTATTCTAAATCGCATTTTCAGGCTATTGTGCCGCCAAAGCGAAGAAGAAATTGCTACCGAATTGACGAAGAACAAATGAATGTCGAAATCACTCGCGGACGTTCCGATATTTATGATATTTTGACGCATCTGACCTTCATTTTTATCGAATCACACAAAATCAAAGACCGCGTTTTACTCGATGCTGGTGAGGTTTCTAGAGATTGGTTAAAATTAGAAGCGGCAGTAAATCAGCCTAAGAAACTAACTCAAATCGAGAAAGAAAAAGCGATTTCGCATGCGTCTAATATTTTAGGTAGAACGTTTGAAGAAGTATTAGACATTTATGAGGCTTTTGGCTCCGAAACGGCACCGGATCGTTTTCTGCATGTGATTTATTGGTTAGGAAAATTAGCCATAGAGGAAGTAGTAGACAACAAAAAAAGAACCATCACCTTTAGCCCAATTCTTAGAGAACGTTTGGGGCATCATATTCATGGTGAAATTTGGGCCAATTCGATCAAAGAAGTGTTGAAAAGCAAAAAACTTTTGGATCGCCCTATTCATGTAATTAGTGCCAATATGCATAGTGTGATGAATTCTATTTTTGCCACGCCTCTACTGAAATCAAAATTCAAAGACAAATCAGACTTTGTAATTTATGAAGAATTGAGCAACTCAGGCGCCAAAGAATTACGCAAACAAGTAGAAACAGTGGCCGAGAAAAATGGTATGTTGTTTTTGCCCGACACTTCAGGAACGAATATAGACGTTCAAATTTTTGATACAGCCAAAATTAATTGGTCCCAAACGGCATTTCCAAACACACAAGTAGGCGATAAAGCTCCCGTATTGATTGTCATGGATTATGCTTTTGGTGAACAAGCCTATGAAACGATTGATGAATTATTGAAACCTTATAAAAAAGAAATTCACCTTAACGTTCAATCGGTTTCTATTATGGGAAAAGCGGGAATTTTGGAAGGCGGCAAAGGCGATATTATGATTCCAAACGCCCACATCAACGAAGGAACTGCGGATAATTATTTCTTTGAAAACGAATTGACCGCCAAAATGTTCGAAGGCAATGACATTGCTGTTTTTGCAGGACCTATGGTTACCGTTTTGGGTACATCGCTTCAAAATAGAGATCTGTTGAAATTCTTCCATGAGTCTACCTGGGGAGTGATTGGTTTAGAGATGGAAGGGGCTTACTATCAAAAAGCAATTCAATCGGCCTCTAAAATCAGAAAGAGTGTACCCAAAGACATCAAAGTGCGTTATGCCTACTATGCTTCTGATAATCCGTTAGAAACTGGAAGCACTTTGGCTTCAGGAGGTTTGGGAACAACTGGCGTAAAACCAACCTATTTGATTACCATTAAAATTTTAGAACAAATCTTGAATAGTAAATAAAAGCTCATGAGTACACCCTCGCATAGCGATTCAGAAATTGACGTATTTCAAATTACCACCAAAGTAAAAAAGGGTTTCGAACGTTTGAATACTTTGTTGTTCAATTGCATTCAGTTTTTTGTACACCAATGGAAAATAGTGGCAGCATTGCTTATTATTGGTTTTGGTTTGGGGTTATTTTTGGATAAAAACAATAAATTGTATACCCATGAAATTACAGTAATTCCCAATTTTGGAAGTGTGGATTATTTGTATGCTAAAATCAATTTGATTCAATCTAAAATTAATGCTGGAGAGACTACTTTTTTGCAAAAAGAAGTAGGATTATCCCATCCTGAAGTTGTAAGAAAAATTGAAATCAAACCCATTGCCGATGTCTATAAATTTATTGAAGACAAAGAGCGAAATTTTGAATTGATTAAATTAATGGCCGAGGTTGGTGAAGTCAAAAAAGTATTAGAGGATAATATAACCAGTAAAAATTACACGTATCATACCATTGCTGTAGTGACCAATGGGTCTGCAACCGAAAAACAATTGATTACACCATTGCTGAACTATCTCAATCAATCGGACTATTTTTCAGCAATACAGGAGGTGGAAGTCGCAAATTTGAAACAAACTATTGCACAAAATGATACCATTATTCAACAAATTAATGGAGTTTTGAATGGGTTTTCGGACAATGTAAAGAGTTCGTTAAAAAACGACAAATTGATGTACTATAATGAAAATACGCAACTCAATGATATTATAAAAACCAAACAAGATTTGGTTTACCAACAAGGTAAAAACCGTTTGAAAGTAATCAACTTTCAAAAAACCATCAAAGAGGTAACTTTCACTTTGAATAGTACTACTTCAATAGCCATAAATGGAAAGATGAAGTTGGTATTGCCAATCGCTCTTTTATTTGTATTTGTAGGTGTTCATTTGTTCCTCCGATTTTATCAAAAGCAATTGGCTAAATCTAAAGCGGTTGCTCTCTAAAAAAAATTTTGCTAACAAGACCAAATGTGTTAAGATCGCTGCACTTTCATTTCATTAAAACCATTCAAAATCCTGTAGTGAGGCAAAGTTTACTAACCTTGTTTATTAGGGTTTTTGGTGTGGTGCTATTGTTTGGATTTACGTTGTTTTTAACGCAAAAGTTTACGCCTCAAGTAGTAGGGCAATATGATTTTGTTCGCACATTTCTTTTTGCTATCGGGAGTATTTGTTTATTGGGTTTTGATCAATCCATTTTGTATTTCAAAGGGCGTTTGTATCCGGATTTCTCTTTGGGACATTTGAGAAAAGTATATTTAAAAATGGTCTCGATGCTTTTTGTAGCTTCGTTGCTCTTATTGGTTTGTATAGTAGCATTGGATGCCTCTGTTGTGGCACTATTTTTTTCGGACGATGCTACTTATCTACTTCTGATAAAAGCTTCGGCAGCCTTGTTTTTTTATGGGCTTTCTATACTAAATGTTGAGGTTTTTAGGGCGTTAGAGGAAGTAGGAGTTGCTGAACTATTTCGAAATATTTTCAAATACTTACCGATAATTGTGGTAGCTTTTTTATTAGTGCAATGGCAATTAGAACCGTATTTGGTGGATGCTTTTTTGTTGAGTTTTGTTTTTTCTGGAGTGATAACGACACTATTGACCGTTTATTTTTTCAGAAAAAAACCTGCAACTTCTACTGTTGATTGTTTTTCTACTCGTGAAATTATCACTAAATCATTTCCGATTGCCGTAAGTGGAATGGCTATTTTTTTAATGATGAGTTTTGATATTCTTTTTTTAAAAAAATACCACGGCGATGCTAGCGTAGCTTTTTATGCTGTGGCGGTCAAATTAATGACTTTGTTGTCTGTTATTATTTTAACGGTAAATATTACCGTTTCGGCAGCTATTGCAGCTAGTTTTTCAAATAAAGAAATGGACAAAGTACAGAAAATAGTCCAAAATAGTTCCCGATTAATCGTTGCAGTTACACTACCGGTTATTATCATATTGGTTCTCTTTCCAGAGTTTATTTTGCATTTTTTTGGTCCTAGTTATGTAGTGGCCAAAGAGGCATTAGTAGTACTGGTTTTGGGTCAAGGTTTTTGTGTTTTTTTTGGGTCGGCTCCTGTTTATCTGAATATGACAGGGCGTCAACGTATTTTTCAACGCATTGTTTTGGGGGCTCTTGTCCTTAATTTTTTACTTAATTATTGGTTGATTCCTTCTTATGGAATGTTGGGTGCCGCTATTGCTTTTTCGGTAAGTGCCTTATTTTGGAATCTTGGAACGGCCCTTTTTGTGTATGTCAAAGACGGAATTAAGCTGTTTTTGAGTTAAGTTTGTTACTATATTTTCAATTAGACCTGAATGTCTTTATTCCTAAAAAAAAACACCGCAGCTTTTTTCCTCCTTGTAGGACTCAATCTTCTTGTGGCTTTTGCTGCTAGTTTTGTTTTACCCAAACGGTTTTATTATGATGCAGCTATAATTGCTTATGATAAGGGTAACGAAATAGGCTATTTTGGAAGTTATCCTTTAACGATTTTGTTCTATAAAATAACAGGTTTACGATATTTGCCTTTTGCTGTGATTGCCTTAATTCAGTTTCCTATTCTGATGGGGGTTTTGTATAAAATAGGTGTTCCAAGTACGTTCGAGAAAGTGACTATTAAAAACGTTTTGGTGTATTTGGCTTTTACTATGATAGCTGTTTTTATGTCGATGCCTTCTAAGGAGTTTATTACTTTTTTGTACCTCTCGACAATTGTTTTTTTATTTCAAAAAAAGCTATTTTCTTTTCAGAAAACGCTATTTATAAGCTTGTCTCTTTTTGTGTTTTTTGGAGCGATATATAGACCGTATTTTGTCTTATTGCCCATTGTTGCCATGGGAATGTATTGGGTTACTTGTATCAAAATTTCGAATCGAACTTTTGCAACTTTATTTTACGGAATAGCAATAATTATTTTTTTGTCATTGAGTTATGGCTTTGTACAAGGGCAATTTTTTTCGGAGCAAAGCCGAGAGCTTATTAATAGCGCTCGAATGGGTTCTGTTGATGCGAATTCTAGTATTGTTTCTCCCGTAAAAACAGATACTTGGTATGGAGAAATCATAGGTATTTTGTATGGTTTTTTTACGGTAAATGTTCCGCTTAATGGATTGAAACATATTTTTTCTCCACAGATTGTATTGTTTGTAATTTGGCAATTATTCTTGTTTTACATTTTATTAGTTCGATTGGCTCGTTGTATAAAAGACAAAAAAGAATATGTGTACGAGTTATGGATGCTTCTTTTTGTGTTCTCTTTTTTTATACTGCAAGGTGTTTTCGAACCCGATTTAGGATCGGCGATTCGTCACAAAATGGGTGTTTTCCCCTTAATCTATTATGCTCTTTATTATGACCATTTCCGAAAAACAGTTCAATAAGATTTTTGCTTTTTTTTTGGTAGCTATCGCATGTACCTTGATTTTTAGAAAGCCTTGTACTTGGTTAATTTTTGTTTTTGCAATTTTTAATATTTTCTATTGTAAGAAAATACAATGGTCCAAAAAAGCGTTGGTTTTAGCTGGCATAATTGCGTCTCCTTTTTTGTTAGAATTAGTACTTTTTTGGAACAACGATGATTTGAGGCAAGGGATCAAATCCATTGAAAAGAGCGCGGCATTGGTTTTGTTTCCCTTATTTATTTTGGGGAATTACCAAAGGATTTCTTTTTCGAAATTGTTGGGGTATTATGTAAATAGTACCACCTTACTAATGATTGTTTTTGCATTTCGGTTTGTAGTTGTTTTTCCGGAGTATGTCTCTAAATATTGGCAGGGTGTTCACCTTTGGGAAATGGGTTATGTTTTCGCCAATTCTATCGGGATTCATGCTCCAGCACTCAATATGCACTTGGCTTTTGTGAGTATTGCGGCTTTGTATTTGTTAGTACAAAGTTGGCAAATGAGAAAAGATAAAAGCGTTGTTTTTTTAACCTTTATTGTATTTGCCTGTTCTTTTTTCTTTGTGCTTTTGGTGAATACTCGAATGGCATTATTCAATGTATTGGCAGGATATTTTTTTGTAGTGTTTTCGTTTTTTTTAGCACATTTTAATCTAAAAAAAATGATGTTATATGGTCTATGTATTGGCGGAGTAATAGCGGGAATTTTGATACTTTTTGTTCAAAAAAATCCTTATATGAAAGAAAAATACAGTTCGGTGACGTTTGCTTATATGGACAAGGTGGGAAAGTTAGACGAAATTGATCACCCCGAAATAAAGGTTTTTAATTCTCTCGTAACTAGAGTTTCTATATGGAAATCGGCTTGGGAATTATCGTTGCAACATTTGCCTTTTGGAGTGGGAGCTTCGGATGGAAAACCAGAATTGGTGAAGTATTTTAAACAAACCCATCAACATTTTTTGGCTAAATATGCCTTTCCTACGCACAATCAGTTTCTCGATTTTTTACTCAAATTTGGTGTTGCAGGACCAATAATAGTGTTGCTTTATATTGGCACTATTGGTTATCTAGGAATCGATTTGAAAAACGCATTGATTTTTTCTTTTTTCTTTCTCTTTTTCACTTCGAACTTAACGGATGATTTTTTATTGCGTTTTGATGGAATTACATTCAGCGGCTTTTGGTTTTCTGTTTTTGGGAGTCTTTGGTTGCAGCAAAAAGATACTGCTGGTATAGCTCCGTAAGAGCCGTAAAATTTTTGGTAGTATCAAATAAAAGTTTGCATCTTTCTTCTGCATTTTTACCCAATTGGGTTCTAGTAATGGGGTCTTCTAGGTTTTTGAAGTGGGAGGCTAATTCTGATATTTCTTGAAATAAGAAGCCTGTTTCGTTAGGAATAACGGTATCCTTATTACCATTTATTTTTGTTGCAATTACTGGTTTCATTAAGGCCATAGCCTCTAGAACAGCGATGGGTAGTCCTTCCCAAAGGGAGGTTTGAAGATAAATATCTAAAGCATTTATTTGCTCATACACCTGTTTTTTTTCTAGAAACCAACCGGTAATTTTGATATTTGGAGCCGTAATTTGATTTCGCTCTTCTCCATCGCCAATCCATACAAATTGATACTCTGGAAATTGCAAGGCAATGGCATTGAATAGTTTGGGGTTTCTAGCAGCAGTTATTCTACCGGCTATTCCTATGGTTAATTTAGCATTCGAAACAGGTTGCAGGTGGTTTTGGATGGTAGAAATGTCTATACCATTTCTTATCATTTCGGCTTTTCCTAATTGTTTTGCTAATTCAAACTCAGAGTCACCACAAGCGATGGTAATTCCACCGAAAATTTTTTGGAAGTATTTTTCAATACACCAATACATTTTTTTGGCGTAAGGAGAAATGTCGGTGCGTTGAAAGGCATAGCCGTGTGGCGTATAAAAAACGAGTGGTTTTGGACTCACAAAACAGCAAGCGATTCTTCCTAAAACACCAGCTTTGGAGGAATGCAAATGCACCACATCGGGTTTGATGGCTTGGAGTTCACGGATGAGGGTTTGTATGGCTTTACCGTCCGAAATTGGGTGGATCTCTCTTTTCATCTCCACTTTTTTATTTGGGATGGTAGCGAACAATTGGGCTACTTTTTGAGGATCGATTTCTTTGCGGTTATCGCTATAGAGGATGAAAGTTGGTACTTTATGACGAATAGCTTCTTTTTCGAAATGATGGGTGAGATCTTCAAAATAGGTATAAACGCCACCGCCTAATGCTTCGATAATATGTACAACTTTCAATTTTTTTTCTTTTGCTTACAAAACAAAAATAAAGTTTTCTAAAGAACTTATTCTAGAATAAGCTTATAATTGATTAAAAAATATACCCAAGAAAGCCTATTGTTGTTCCTTAGCCCCGGGAGTAGCGGCATCCTTTGCTTTTTTCTTTTAAAAAGCAAAGATATAGCGGATCACGGGACGATGTAGCCCAAAAAGCCTTTGCTTCCTGCTTCTAATTTAAAAAGAATGAAGGGGGTTGTAAAGGAATTTTCTTTAAATCGATTACATTTGTTGTTGAATAATATGCAAAAAATGAAAAGAATACTTATCACCGGAGCCGCTGGATTTTTGGGATCGCATTTGTGTGATCGTTTTATTAATGATGGATACCACGTAATTGGGATGGACAACTTGATTACGGGAGATTTAAAGAACATCGAGCATTTATTTAAATTAGAACATTTTGAGTTTTACCATCACGATATTACCAAGTTTGTGCATGTTCCCGGAAACTTAGATTATATTTTGCATTTTGCTTCACCAGCAAGTCCTATTGATTATTTAAAAATTCCAATTCAAACCTTAAAAGTTGGGTCATTAGGCACTCATAATTTATTGGGTTTGGCGAGAGTTAAAAAAGCCCGAATTCTTATTGCGTCTACTTCAGAGGTATACGGAGATCCTTTAGTGCATCCGCAAACGGAGGAATATTATGGAAATGTCAATACTATTGGTCCTCGTGGGGTTTATGATGAAGCGAAACGTTTTCAGGAATCGATTACGATGGCGTACCACACTTTTCACGGAGTAGAAACCAGAATTGTTCGTATTTTCAATACTTACGGACCAAGAATGCGTCTCAACGACGGTCGTGTGATTCCAGCGTTTATTGGACAAGCGATTCGTGGAGAGGACTTAACTATTTTTGGCGATGGGATGCAAACGCGTTCTTTTTGTTATGTAGACGACCAAGTAGAAGGCATTTTTAGATTGTTGCATTCAGATTATGTATATCCCGTAAATATTGGAAATCCAGACGAAATCACGATTAAAGATTTTGCCGAGGAAATTATCAAACTAACAGGCACTTCACAAAAAGTGGTGTATCATCCGTTACCTATCAACGATCCTTTACAACGCCAACCCGACATTACTAAGGCCAAAGAGCTTCTGGGTTGGGAGCCTACCATTGACCGTGCCGAAGGAATGAAAATTACTTATGATTATTTCAAATCACTTTCAAAAGAAGAGTTATCTAAGGAAGAACACAAGGATTTTTCGAAATATATTTTTTAATCCCAAAGCTCATTCTCATCATCAGTGAAGACCAAAACCGGTAGATATTCAGGATACATTCGGCCCTTTTCCTATGTTTTGGATAGTGCAATCATTTTAGTAGCCGCTATTTATTGTACCGATTTGCCTTTGTTGTCGTATAATCCTATTGCCTTAATTATGGCTTGGTTCGTTATTGCATCAACTTTAGGATTTTATGAAGTCTATCGCTACACCAAAGTTATTGCTATTTTGAATTGTGCTTTCAAGCAATGGATGCTATTTTCCTTGTTTTCGTTAGCCGTAATCTTTATCAATAACTCAAGCTCGAGTATTCAAAAGACGTTCTTTTTTAGCGCAATTGTTATTGCTGTTATGTTGTTTTTTAAGTTGGCGATTTACTTTTTTCTACAAAAGTTCAGAGTGCTTTTTGGAGGTAATTTTAGAAAAGTGGTTCTTTTGGGTAGCCCAAAAAACATTGCACCTTTACAGCTTTTTTTTACCGAGAACCCAGATTATGGTTATGTTTTAGAGAAAGTATTCGACTTAGAACACCATCGCAAAGATCATATTAAAGAAAGTTGTGAGTATGTTTTAACCCATAAAATAGACGAGATGTACTGTGCGATGGACGATTTGAGTCAGAAACAAATCTCGGACTTGGTGGATTTTGCAGACAATAACTTAAAGACGTTGAAGTTTATTCCTAACCCGCAGCAACTTTTTTCTATCAATTATAAGTTTGAATATTACGATTATATTGCAGTAATTCCCTCAAGAAAAATCATATTAGACGATTCATTACATCAATTTATCAAACGATCGTTTGACATTTTGTTTTCTATTGGAATCATTTTATTTATTCTCTCTTGGCTCACCCCAATTTTGGCGATTATCATCAAACTAGAATCCAAAGGACCTTTGTTTTTTGTACAAAAAAGAAATGGACTGAACTACCACGAATTCAATTGTTACAAATTCCGTTCTATGAATTTGAACCCCGAAGCCCACTTGGAACAAGTTTCTAAAAATGATCCAAGAATTACTCGAGTGGGACGATTTTTGAGAAAAACCAGCATCGATGAGTTGCCGCAATTTATTAATGTTTTTTTGGGTCAAATGTCGGTTGTGGGACCAAGACCACATATGGTGAGTCATACCGAAATGTATGCGCAACGCGTCAATAAGTTTATGGTACGTCATTTTGTAAAACCCGGCATAACTGGATTGGCACAAACCAAAGGCTATCGTGGTGAAGTAGAAAAAGAAGCGGATATTATCAATCGAGTAAAATATGATATTTTCTATATGGAAAATTGGTCGATTTTGTTGGATATAAAAATCATTTTCATAACCATTTTCAACACCATCAAAGGCGAAGATAAAGCGTATTAATATGGAAAAACTAGTTTCTATCATCATTCCAACTTACAATTCAGCCGATTTTATTGCTGATACGCTTGCTTCGGTACAACAACAAACGTATCCGCATTGGGAAGTAATTTTGGTAGACGATGGCTCAACCGACACAACACTTACCATAGTTCAACATATCGCTCAAACCGACCACCGCATTCGGATTTTCAAAAACCCAATCAATTCCGGAACAGGTGTTACGCGCAACAACGCCCTCCATCATTGCCAAGGCAACTACATCGCTTTTTTGGACGCCGATGATGTATGGAAACCCAATAAATTGGAGCGTCAACTTCAATTTATGCAAGAACAACAGCAGCCGTTTACTTTTTCTTTTTACGAATGCATAGACGAAGCAGGAAATCCATTGCACAAAGTAGTCGAAGCTCCAAGGAATCTGTCCTATCGTCAGCTGTTTTTTTGCAACTATGTAGGTAACTTAACTGGCATTTACGACGCAGATTTTTTCGGAAAAATCGCCATTTCTTCCATTCGAAAACGTCAAGATTGGATGCTTTGGCTTACCATTCTAAAGAAATTGAAAAGCGCCAAACCCGTCCCCGAAAGTTTGGCCTATTACCGCATTCGCAACAACTCGCTTTCGGCCTCCAAGGTCGCTTTACTGCAACACAACTTTGCCGTTTATCACCAATTTCATCGGTATAATTTTGTGGTGGCTTTGTTCATTATGCTCGGCTTCTTGTTCACACAATTGGTTGTTAAGCCAAGGTATATTAAGAATTTAGTTATCGTTTAGGAGCAGAAACAAGGGGTTTTATCAGGTAGCATCGTCCCGTGATCCGCTATATCTTTGTTGCCGAACCCCGTCAACAAAGGATGCCGCTCCTCCCGGGGCTAAAAGGAGAGATTTAGCTTATTTGTTAGCAATCAAAGAACAATTTATTTTTTATAACCAATGGTTGTTCTGGGTGACTCGTTTTCTTTTTTCTCGATCAACTCATCCAAATACGAAAAAACCAACTCAATATTTTTGTCGTGATTTTCTAATTTTTTCTGAATCTGGAGGATGTCGATTTTTAATTCTGTGGTGTCCAAAAGCATTTGTCGTACTTTGGTAAAAATGCGCATAATTTGAATATTTACCTGAATGGCTTTGTCGCTTTTTAATACACTCGATAACATCAAAACACCGTGTTCGGTGAAAGCATAAGGTAAATAGCGCAAGCCCATCTTATCTGAATTGGAGGTCGCAAATTGCGACCTCCAATTTTCAAATTCTGATTTAGTAAGCTCAAACATAAAATCTTCTGGAAATCTTGAAATATTACGTTTAACTTGCTCTTTTAATCTTTTAGTCTCAATCCCGTAAAGTATCGCCAAATCTCTATCGAGCATCACTTTTTGGTTTCTAATAAAGTAAATTTTATTAGAAATAAATTCTTCAGAAAGTAGTATTTTGTTTTCCATAAATTATGATTTTGGTTGTTTTAAGGTCACAAATTTTCACCTTAACGGTTTTGAAGTCACAATTTGTGACTTCAAGTTTTGGAATTCAATTTCAGTAAGTTGAAACATAAAATCTTCAGGAAAACGTGACATATTACGTTTAACGGCTTGATTTAATACTTTAGTTTCGATGCCATAAAGTGCAGCCAAATCTCGATCCAGCATTACTTTTTGGTTGCGGATAAAGTATATTTTGTTAGCAATAGTTTCTTCCGAAAGTAGCGAATTGATAGTCATATGTTCTCTTTTGAAAACACTAATATACGATTTTATTTACTTTTTAAAAATGAAGTAAACTGCTTCAATTTCCCACGATGACTTCGTTCGAGTTTTTCTTTTCGAATGAAACTAAATAGCAATCCACTTTCTAAATACAAGGCAATAGCACTTTCAATTTTTTGAATTTGTGCTGCGGTCAATTCGGTTGGGCTTACATATTCAATTTCAAACGTATCGATTTGGGTTTGTTTGATGATAAATTCTTTGATAGTACCGTCGTCCTCAATGATGCTTTTGGTTACGTAATAAAAAGTCAGCCCCGGTGATTTTTTTCCACTAGGTAATTGCGCCACATCATTGGTTCGCCCAATTAGTTGTTTGAGAATAGGTTTTTTTGCAGTGCTTTTTTCATCTAAAATTCCAATGTCACCCAAGTCATAGCGAATAAAAGGATGCGCTCTATTGAATAGAGAAGTAATTACAATTCGTCCAGGAGTACCATTTGGAACTGCTTGATTATTCTCGTCCAAAATTTCTACAAATAAAGTTTCAGCGTTGACTTGCCATTCTCCGTCTTGATTTTCAAAGGCAATCAAATCCAACTCAGAGGCGCCGTATTCATTAACCACCGGAACGCCAAATTGTTTTTCTAAGAGTATCTTGTCTTCTGGGAAAAGCATTTCTGAAGTGACCATACATACCTTCAGCGTAGGACAAATCGTTTTGAGCACTTTGTTTTTTTGCTGCAAAAATTTGGCAAACAAAACAATCGAAGAAGTATAGCCATTGATATAATCAAATTTTTTGGTCTCAAATTCTTTCAAAAATCCTTCTAAAATCCTATCCGACAAATCAAAAATAGGAAAGCGATAGCGATGACTCAAAAAGTCTTTGAGTCGTTCTTTTCTATAGCCCAAAAAATCCATCGGAATGCCGTAAAATCGGGCTTGGTACGAGTGGTTAAAATCGATACCGTACCAACCAAATCGGGCGATATTCGATGCCCAAGTTAGCGCATGGGCGTATTTGTCTTTTGCAAAAACAAAAGGAGTTCCGCTTGAGCCTGAGGTTTTATTGAGATACACATTTTTGGTTGTATAACCTTTCGACAATCTTTCTGCCAATGGTTTTTGAAGATGTTGTTTGTTCAAAACGGGCAAATCGTGCCAGTTTTCAACACTTGTTTTCCCTACTAATGTTTTATAAAAAGCATTATTTTCCAGATGATACGCTACAATTTCGTTCTTTTTTTTGGCTAAAAAGGCCTGGTGTTCGGCATCGGATAATTTAAAAATGGCATCCAATTCCAATTGTGCTTCACGAATCGGAAAACCATTTAGGCGAAGGGTTAAATTAAAAAGACGAAACATTGCATAAAATTTTATCAAAAATAAACTATCTAAGTGGGCATCGGTAGATATACACGAACTTTTTACAATTAAATTATTTTTTACGTTCAAAAGCAATTATTTTTGCACCACTTCTTCAATAGAAGAAAAATCAACACAATAAACCACTACAACATGAATATTTTACTATTAGGGTCGGGCGGAAGAGAACATGCTTTTGCTTGGAAAATGACTCAAAGTCCACTTTGTGATACGCTATTTGTAGCTCCTGGAAATGCAGGAACCGCTACTATAGCAACCAATTTAGATTTTAGCGCTACAGATTTTGAAGCCATCAAAGCCGTGGTGATAAAAGAAAACATTGAGATGGTTGTCGTAGGACCAGAAGACCCATTAGTAAAAGGCGTGTATGATTTCTTTTTGAATGATGCCGATTTAAAACACATCCCTGTTATTGGTCCTTCAAAATTGGGAGCGCAACTTGAAGGAAGCAAGGAATTTGCTAAAGAATTCATGATGAAGCACCAAGTTCCTACTGCGGCTTACGATAGTTTTACAGCCGAAACAGTAGAAAAAGGGTGTGAGTTCTTGGCGACGTTACAACCGCCTTACGTTCTTAAAGCCGATGGATTAGCTGCTGGAAAAGGTGTTTTAATCATTCAGGATTTAGCCGAAGCTCAAGCAGAATTACGCAACATGTTGGTAGGACAAAAATTTGGCGCTGCAAGTTCAAAAGTAGTTATCGAGGAATTTTTGGATGGAATCGAGTTAAGCTGTTTTGTACTAACCGATGGTAAAAGCTACAAAATTTTGCCTACAGCCAAAGATTACAAACGAATTGGCGAAGGCGACACGGGATTGAATACTGGCGGAATGGGAGCGGTTTCTCCTGTGCCTTATGTAGATGCTGTTTTGATGGAAAAAATCGAAACCCGAATTGTACAACCTACTATTGCTGGGTTGCAAAAAGAGGGTATTCCTTATAAAGGTTTCGTGTTTATTGGTTTGATTAACGTGAACAATGAACCGATTGTGATTGAATATAACGTTCGTATGGGTGATCCAGAAACCGAAGTAGTTGTACCTCGATTGAAGTCAGATTTAGTAGAGTTATTTTTGGCAGTAGCCAATGAAAAACTTGCCGATTTTAACTTAGAAGTCGACGAAAGAAGTGCTACTACCGTGATGATAGTTTCAGGAGGCTATCCAGAAGATTTCGAGAAAGGAAAAGTAATTTCAGGATTAGAAAACGTAGAAAATTCTATTGTTTTCCACGCGGGTACCAAATTAGACAACGGAGCTGTTGTTACCAATGGAGGACGCGTACTAGCGATTACTTCTTATGGGACTAGTTTTCAAGAAGCCTTACAGCAATCTTACGACAATGTATCTAAAATTCAATTCGACAAAATGAATTATAGAAAAGATATAGGATTTGACTTAGTGTAAAAGTTTCCATAGAAAAGCCCAGTAGTAAAACAGTAACTACTGGGCTTTTTTTATTTTAGCCATAAAATAGAAATAAACTATTTTAAGAAAGAGTGTGCAGTCGTGTCTTGATTTTCAGTTCCTGCTTCGTCAAAAATTTGTAATTGTTTGATCCAATATACAATGGCAGCAGAACAAATAATCATAAAAATCCAGTTGATGGTATTGGCCCCAAACCAAGAAAATAGTTCAAATTCTCGTAACCAATCTAGTGGTTTGAATAAAATGTCTACAAATAAAAATTGTATCGCTTCAAAAAATGCTTTCATATTTGATTAAAATTAATGGTGTTTGGTTATTTAGTGTGGCGAAAGTGTAAAAGCAATCAAAAAATAAAGAATCTTTAGTCACTTGCGCAATTCCTTTTTAAACAAGTATTATATTTACAGTCACAAAAGTATAAAATATCCTTATGATTACAAGTGTTTTTAAAAAATCTACACCATTAAATTATTCGTTAGTAGTAATATTGATGTTGTTTTTCTTTTTATTGTACCAATTTCAAGATATGATTTGGCTCAAATCGATACTTTTGATTGTGCAAAAGGGATTTGTTTTTTTGCTTTTGGCAGGGTCACTTTTTATTACCAATTTTATTTGTAAAAAAAATGGACTCAGTAAAGACAGTACTTATACGGTGTTTTTTTTCTTTTTGTTCTTACTTTTTTTTCCGTCGTTGTTTGATAATTTAAAGATTGTAGTAGCAAATGTATTCTTGCTTTTGGCCCTACGCAGATTACTTTCTTTGCAATCCTTAAAAGCATCCAAGGAAAAAATATTTGATGCCGCTTTATGGATTTTGGTCGCCTCAATTTTTCAACCTTGGTGTATTTTGTTCATTGCTTTGGTATTTATTTCGGTGCTTTTTCATGTATCTAGCGATTATAGAAATTGGTTTTTACCTTTCATAGCACTATTTGTAGTAGCGATTGGTTTTTTGGTTTATCTAACTATTGAAAACACGACTATTGAGGAATTTTGGCTTGATAAGTTGTATGTAGATCCCGTATTAAATTATTTCACAAACAATTATCAAAATTGGGCCTTCTCCATTTTTATGACAACAGCTCTTTTCTTGTTAATCGTTATGCTGTTGTCTTATGCTAATAAACCTCAATTATTGCATAGTTCCTATAAAAAGGTAATTGGATTTTTTGTAATTGCTATAGTTGTATTTTTTATCTCACCTGATAAAAACAATGATGTATTGCTTTTTGCATTCGCGCCATTGGCTATTATGGGAACCAACGCCTTAGAGGTTTTTCAACAGCAGGTAAAACAAGAATTACTATTAGGTGTTTTGATTGTATGTAGTCTATTTACTTTCTTCTCTCAGTTATAGTTTAGGGCCATAAGCCAAATCCCCGGCATCTCCTAGTCCAGGAACGATATAACTTTTCTCGTTTAGCTTATCGTCGATTGCTCCAATCCAAAGGTGGCAAGTGCTGGGCAAATGTTCTTTTAAGTAAGCGATTCCTTCTGGCGCAGCGATTACTACGGCAATGTGAAGCGCGGCAGGTGTTTTCTTTTCAACCAATTTTTTGTAAACCGCAACAATAGATTGTCCAGTGGCCAGCATTGGGTCAACAAGGAGTACGTTTTTGCCCTCAATATCGGCAACGGCTTGGTATTCGACCAAAATATCAAAGTAATCATCATTATTCGGATGATGACGATAAGCAGAAATGAAACCATTTTCGGCAGCATCAAAGTAGTTCAAAAAACCGAGATGCAAGGTTAATCCAGCTCGAAGTATGGAGCAAATAACCAGAGGGTCTTTGATTTTTGTGGTAGCTTTTGTTCCCAAAGGAGTTGAAATGCTAACGTCTTCATAGGACACGACTTTGCTTAATTCATAGGCCATAATTTCGCCAATACGTTCAATATTTCTGCGAAAACGAAGGCTGTCATTTTGAATGGATACATCGCGGATTTGTGCTAAAAAATGATTTAAAACACTATTGGATTCCGATAAATTATGGATTTGCATGATAAGCGAATTTGAAATGTATTTTTTGTAAAATTTTGAATACTATAAAAGTATAAAAAGTATCTTTGTCTTTTTAAAATTTAAAAGATATGTTTTCAAAATTAGCGTATTCCGTATTCGAGCAAAGCATCAAAGATTATCATCAATTTGATAGCGTTGATCAACCGATAAATAATCCTTACCCAAAAGAAAAATTCGAGCATTTATTATACTTGAAAAATTGGATAGACACTGTACAATGGCATTATGAAGACATCATCCGTGATCCGAATATCGATCCAGTAGCAGCTTTGACATTGAAAAGAAAAATCGATGCATCGAATCAAGAACGTACCGATATGGTAGAATACATCGATAGTTATTTTCTTCAAAAATACAGCGGTGTAGCGGTAAAAGATTCAGCAAAAATCAATTCTGAAAGTCCGGCTTGGGCGTTTGACCGTTTGTCTATTTTGGCTTTGAAAATTTATCATATGAACGAAGAAGCCACTCGTGCTGAAGCTTCTCAAGAACACAGAGACAATTGTCAAACCAAGTTAAATGTACTTTTGGAACAAAGAACTGATTTGTCTACTGCCATCGACGATTTGTTGCAAGACATCGAAAACGGTGACAAGTTCATGAAAGTGTACAAACAAATGAAAATGTACAACGACGATGAATTGAACCCAGTTTTATATCAGAATAAAAAATAAACAGTATATTAATTCTTCATTAAAGGAAATAAGAGCGTTAAGTACCACTTAAAATTCTTATTTCCTTTTTTTTATAAAAGTTACTTCATTGTCTAGTACTATACAACATATCGCGATTATCCGACTTTCGGCTATGGGAGACGTAGCGATGACCGTTCCCGTTATTCGTGCTTTTGCTCAACAGTATCCCAAAGTTAAAATTACGATGGTCTCTCGACCTTTTTTTCAACCTTTTTTTGATGGCATTCCCAACCTTACTTTTTTTGCTTTTGACGAAAAAGTAAATCACAAAGGTTTTTTGGGATTGATTCGACTTTACAAAGAATTGTCTGCACTCCATATTGATGCATTTGTGGATTTACACAATGTACTTCGTTCTCAGATTGTTCGTACCTATTTTAGGTTATCTGCTAAAAAAGTGGTAGCGGTAGACAAAGGTAGAGCTGGAAAAAAAGCCCTGACGCGTCCTGAAAAGAAGGTATTCAAGCCCCTAACGACTATGTTTGAAAGACATTGCCAAGTTTTTGAAAAACTAGGTTTTCCTTTAGATTTATCCAACCCTATCTTTCCTGAAAAAGCAGTTTTGTCCGATGAAATCTTGAAAATCATTGGTAATCCGAATCAAAAATTGATTGGAATAGCTCCTTTTGCACAGTATGAATCGAAAGTGTATCCTTTGGATTTAATGCAGGAAGTCATTGCAAAAGTGGCAGCGAATCCAGAGCAAACTATTTTGCTTTTTGGTGGAGGAAAAAAAGAAGCCGAAATACTGGATTCCATTGCAAAACCCTATAAAAATGTGGTAAACATGGCAGGGAAAATCAAGTTTACACAAGAACTGCAATTGATTAGTAACCTTGATGTAATGTTGTCTATGGATTCTGGCAATGCACATATTGCCGCGATGTTGGGCGTAAAAGTCATTACACTTTGGGGAGCAACCCATCCTTACGCTGGTTTTTCGCCTTTTAATCAACCCATAGAAAATGCCTTGGTGGCGGATAGAAATCTGTTTCCAAAGTTACCTACTTCGGTATATGGCAATAAAAAAGTAGCAGGTTATGAAGAGGCTATGCGAACGATTGTACCAGCAGAGGTTGTGGCTAAACTTTAAATAAATTTCAAAAAATAAAATTCCAAATTCCAACAGTATTTAGTTTGGAATTTGGAATTTTTTTATTGTGATTTGACGACTTTGCAATTTGGAATTTTCAATATTGGGTTTTTATTATAAATAAATCTTCTCGTCTCGACAGCGTTCTAGGATATAGCTTTTCAAATTCGAAATAGTGGCTTGATAATTCGGCGCTTCGTAGCCAAAACGCTCGTGTTCCATTTGTTCTTTTTCGATAGCATTGCAACCTTTGAGCACTTCTTTCAACATATCGAGCATTGCTAATTCTTTGTTCTTGGCTTGTTGAAATTTGAATTCTACAATTTCATCTTGCAAGGCCTCGCAATAGTCCATCAATTCTACCACTTCAGGTTCGTCCAAAAGATAGTCTTTGTTTTTAAAAATTTCACGTATCGATTTCATAAAACGCGGCTAATTTCAATCATTCCCCCTTTGGGGGTTAGGGGGCTTAAACATCATCAAAATCCACACGAAGTGTTGAAGAAGTTGGATAGGCTTGACAACTCAGGATTAAACCTTCTGCGATTTCGTCATCAGAAAGAATAGAGTTTTTCTTCATTTCGGCTGTACCTTCGGTGATGCGACATAAACAGCTGCTGCAAATTCCGCCTTGACAAGAATAAGGAGCATCGATGCCTTGTTTAAGAGTCGCTTCGAGTAGGGTTTGTTTGGCCGACATTTCGAAAGTGGTTTCTTCGTCGTCTACCAATACGGTAATAGTAGTGTGACCATCAACAGATGCAGTAATGGTTTTTTCTTGCGTAGAAGAAGTAAACAATTCAAACTTAATAGCCGATTCTTTTACATTTTTCTCCTTTAAGATGGTAGAAACGGTAGTAATCATTTCTTCGGGACCGCACAAAAAGTACTTGTCGAAATTCAACGCGGCGTGTTTTTGCGTAAGTACGGCATTCACAACCGATTTGTCAATTCGTCCAAAAAAGCCTTCTCCAGCGTGTACTTTGCTGTAAACATAATGTACAAAAAGGCGGCCTACATATTGCAGTTGCAAGTCGTGTAATTCTTGATGAAAGATGGTTTCTTCAGGTGTTTTATTACCATAAACCAAGACAAAAGAACTTTTTGGTTCGCTTTTTAAAACCGATTTTAAGATAGAAATTACAGGAGTAATTCCGCTACCTGCTACAAAAGCGGCGTAGTTTCTTTGTCGCTCTGCATCAGGAGTGAAGGTGAATTTTCCTTCGGGTTGTCCTACTTCGAGTACGTCTCCCGCTTTTAATCGGCTTGTGGCAAATTGAGAAAACAGTCCATTTTTTACGGCTTTTACAGCAATTCGCAATTCCCCACTTTCAGGAGCAGAACAAATAGAATAAGCTCTGCGAATCTCTTGATTGTCTAGGGTTAAACGCAAGTTAAGGTATTGTCCTGCGGTAAAAGTATAATTGGATTTCAATTCTTCTGGGACATTAAAAAGTATGGAAACGGCATCTTTGGTTTCACGTTTTACTTCTTTGATAAGGAGTTTTAAAAAGGAAGGCATAATTTGATTTTTTTACAAAAGTAATAAAACTATTTAGTATGGTGACTAAAGGATTTTTTGATTAAAATTTTTATCTGATCTGTAACGTTTTATATTTTTTGTTTACTTACTCTTCAACTAAACCCAAATGACTATGTTTTTACGTTTTATTTACCTCGAGTGGAAAGCCTTTTTGCGTTCAGCTTCCTTTGGAACGAGCTTGGCGATGAAAATTTTAATGGGCTTTTTGATTGCTTATTTTACCTTGTTGTTTTTAGTACTTGGCATAGGTGGTTTTTATGCTCTAAAGAAAATGCATTTAGATCCATTGGTTACCATCAATAAATTTTTGGTCTACTACTTTCTATTTGATTTGGCCTTCAGATTACTACTTCAAAAAATACCTGTGCTCAACATTCGTCCTTTATTGGTTTTACCGATTAAGAGACCTACGATTGTGCATTTTTCTCTAGGAAAGACAGCCTTATCTTTTTTCAATATTTTGCACGCTTTTCTTTTTATTCCTTTAAGTGTCGTTTTGATTTATGAAGGGTATGATGTGGTATCTGTAGTGTATTGGCATTTGGGTGTTTTTGCCTTGGTGTACATCAATAATTTTTTGAATATCATATTGAGTAATAAAGACCAATTATTTGGAATTTTCCTTGCTATTGTTGCAGTACTTGGTGGATTACAATATTACGGTTATTTTGATGTAACGCTATACAGTGCTCCGTTTTTTGAAGCTTTGTTTCATTTACCAGGAGTGTTTCTTGTTCCACTTGTAATCTTAGGATTGTTGTACTATTACACCTTTGTTTATTTCAAAAACGAATTGTATCTCGATGCTGGTTTGGCTGTAAAAGGTGAAGTCGCCAAGACAGAAGATTTGACTTGGTTGAATCAATTTGGAACTTTGGGTACCTTTTTAAAGAACGATATCAAGTTAATCAAAAGAAACAAACGTTCCAAAACAACGGTTCTAATGAGTGTGCTATTTTTGTTTTATGGATTGATTTTCTTTGGCAATCCAACACAGCCACAAGTGATGTATATTTTCGCTGGGATTTTTGTTTCGGGTGGGTTTTTATTCACATTTGGTCAATTTGTACCGAGTTGGGATAGTTCGTATTACCAATTAATGATGACGCAAAACATTCCGTATCGTGGCTATCTAAATTCCAAATGGTGGTTAATTGTCATAGCAACTTTTGCTTCTACGATTTTGGCTAGTTTCTATCTTTATTTTGGTTGGCAAGTGTATTTGACCATTGTGGCTGGTGCGATTTACAATATTGGAATCAATTCACATCTGGTGCTCTTAGGAGGTGCTTTTACCAAAACGCCAATCGATTTAACACAAAGTCAAGGCGCTTTTGGTGACAAAAAAGCATTCAATGTCAACACGATGTTGCTCTCTATCCCAAAATTAGTTTTGCCTTTGCTTTTGTATGGTTTGGGGAAATATTTTGGCGGACAAGAATTAGGTTTGGGCCTTGTTGCTCTTGCGGGAGTGATTGGTTTTGCCATGAGAAACTGGGTGTTCCTTCAAATTGAAAAAATTTACAAAAGAGAAAAATACAAAACCATTGCGGCTTACAAGCAAAAAAGCTAATTTTTAAGCCTTCTAAACTCTAACCTCTAATTTCTAACTTTCCAATGATACAAGTACAAAACCTTTCAAAATCATACAACGGAACCACCGTTTTAAAAATAGACCAATTAGAAATTCCAAAAGGCGAAAGTTTTGGATTGGTCGGAAACAACGGCGCAGGAAAAACCACTTTTTTCAGTTTGCTATTGGATTTAATTCATCCTACAACAGGAGCCATTACTAACAATGGTGTTCAAGTGAATACCAGCGAAGCTTGGAAACCTTTTACGGGTTCTTTTTTGGACGAAAGCTTTTTGATTGGCTATTTAACACCCGAAGAATACTTTTATTTTATTGGCGATTTACGCGGACAAAACAAAGCTGATGTCGATGCCTTATTGGCAAAACACGAAGAGTTTTTTAATGGCGAAATCCTAAAAAACAAAAAATACCTGAGAGACCTTTCTAAAGGAAACCAAAAGAAAGTTGGGATAATTGCGACGTTAATAGGCAATCCTGAAGTCGTTATTTTGGACGAACCTTTTGCTAACTTAGACCCAACAACCGTAAACCGATTGAAAAAAATCATCAAAGAATTGGCTCAAAACCCTGACGTAACCGTTTTGGTTTCTAGTCACGATTTGTTGCATACGGTAGAAGTTTGTAACCGAATTGTCGCTTTGAACAAAGGAGAAGTAGTCAAAGACATTCAAACATCAACCGAGACTTTGGCCGAGTTGGAAGCGTTTTTTGCGGTTTAAATTCGAATATTTCAAAAAGAAACGTATTTTTACCAGTCATTATACTAAAATGATGTTTTTCAAGTTAAATGATAAAACGTTTCCTATTGAAGACTACCGCTTGTAAGCCTTTTTATATCCTACTTTTTTTCGTTTTCTTGATAGCCTGTTCTACCAAGAAGAACACTTTTTTGGCCAGAAATTCTCATGCTTTGACCACCAAATACAACATACTTTATAATGGGCAATTGGGATTAGAAAAAGGATTAATAGGTTTGAAAACAGACAAAAAGGAAAATTTTTGGGAAGTCCTACCTGTCGAACGTATGCAATTTGTAGAAGGCAAAGAGGTTCTGGATACAGCTAAAAATCCTGATTTTAAATTGGCTGAAACCAAAGCCACCAAAGCCATTCAAAAACACTCTATGAATATTGGCGGACGAGAAGTAAATTATCAAACGGACGAGGCTTACTTGTTGTTAGGGAAATCAAGGTATTATGATCAGCGATTTATTCCTGCTCTAGATGCTTTTAATTACATTCTTTACAAATATCCAGAGAGTGATAAAATTTATGAAGCAAAAGTTTGGCGTGAAAAAACCAATATGCGCTTGGGCAACGATGCTTTAGTGGTAAAAAACATCAGTAAATTACTCAAAGACGAGGAATTCAAAGACCAACCTTTTGCGGATGCCAATGCCCTGCTGGCCGAAGCTTTTTTGAATTTAGAAAAAAAAGATAGTGCCGTAGCTAAACTCAAATTAGCCGTAGATTTTACTAAAAAAAATGAAGAAAAAGCTCGGTATCGTTTTATTTTAGGCCAATTGTATCAAGAATTAGGAAAAAAAGACAGCGCACTTTTTTTCTATGATGCAGTAATAGCAATGAATCGCAGTGCTAAAAGAGAATACATCATTCAATCCTACGCCCGAAAAGCTCAGTTATTTGATTACGAAACCGGAGATGAAAATGCTTTTGTTGCCGTCTACAATGAATTGGTTGAAGATCGTGAAAACCGCCCTTTTTTAGATGTGATTTACCACAACATGGGTTTGTTTTATGACAATTATAAGAAACCCGATTCGGCTACTATTTTCTATAAAGCTTCTTTAGCAGCAAAGCCTAAAGACACTTATTTAACAGCGTCTAATTATAGAAATATTGGAACTATTTATTTTAAGGCGGCCCAATATCCTTTGGCGGCCAAATATTATGATAGTACATTAGTAAAATTGAATCCCAAAACAAGAGAGTTTTATAAAATTCAAAAAAAACGCAAAGATTTAGATGAAGTCATACGATTGGAGAAGACTACGAAAAGAAACGATAGTATTTTAAATGTAGTGGCCTTGTCTCCTTCAGAACGAAATGCCTATTACGAAAAATATATTATTGACATTAAAAAGCAAGATTCTATTAAGCTTGTTAAAGAGGCAATACAAAAGCAAAAATTAGAGAATATTGAACGGAATTTGACGGCTGTTTCCTCCGATCCTGCTGGGATTCCAACCGGCCCTGGATTGCCCAATAAAAATGCATTTTTGCCTCCAAGCGATACACAACCAACAGAAGCTACCAACACTTTTTATTTTTATAACGCAAAAACGGTGGCTTTCGGAAAGTTAGAGTTTAAAAAAATGTTTGGAAATCGTGCACTGGTAGACAATTGGTTGTTTTCCAATGTAAAAAAAGGAGCCAATGAAATTTCTGATGAAGTGGTAATAGAGGAAGAAGTAACCACAGAGAAAACTGTCGAAAATCCAAGATACGCTTTAGCGTTTTATTTAAATCAATTACCTACTCAATCAGTAGAAATTGATAGTATTGCCCATGAACGCAACACAGAGTATTATCAATTAGGCGTCGTTTACAAAGAAAAATTCAAAGAATATGATCTGGCCATTGACAAACTAGAAAAATTACTGACCTATCAGCCTGAACCAAAATTAGTTCCTCCAACACTATATAATTTGTATAAAATGTATGAGGAAACAAATCCAGTAAAGGCAACTGCAATTAAAAATAAAATCAAGGATCAATTCCCCGATTCTAGATATGCAAAAATACTAACAGATCCAAATTTTAATAGCCTTACAGACAAAGATGCCCCTGAGAATGTGTATAAGCAATGTTATGAATGGTTCCAAGAAGAGAAATATTCGATGGTCATTGCCCATTGTACAACGATGATTAATCAGTTGACAGGTGAAGAAATTGTGGCTAAGTTTGAACTCCTTAAAGCCAATGCATTGGCAAAAACAAAAGGTTTGTCCGCCTATAAAGAAGCGATGCAATATGTAGCCGACACTTATCCTAATACAGAAGAAGGTCAGAAAGCAGAAGAAATCCTAACGACTCAAATTCCAACTTTGGAGCGAATGGCATTTAGTAAAGAGGAAAGCAAAAAATGGATGATTGTTTTTGCAATTCCAATCGACGATCATAAAGCTGAAAACACCATTGAAAGACAAGTATTGGATTTTATGAAAAAAGAAAATTTAGCCAAAGTGAAGTATACTTGCGAGAATTATTCCGATAAAGAAAGGCTGATTTGTTTGCATGGTTTTCCATCAGAATTGTATGCCAATGATGTAGCTGCATTATTTAATAAACAAAGATCAATTTCAGAAGTATACAAAGCCATAACGATAAGCGAGGAGAATTACAAAATTGTTCAAATGAGAAAAAACTTAGAGGTCTATGTGACTTCAAAGAATCCCTAAACGAAAGGACCTGAATGTAGGTTACCCTTGAAATAGTTAGGTTAAATACAAAGAAAACCAATGGAACCCAATCCCAATAAACGAAAACCAAATAAATGGTTGGCCTTAATCAATATCCCGATTCAAATGGGGGTCTTAATTTTTTTATTTGCTTACTTAGGCCATTGGTTGGATGAGAATCATCCTAGTCCGAAAGTACATTACGTTAAAATTTTAGTTATTGTTGGTGTTTTTTTGGCCATGTACAATGTGTACCGACAAGTAAATGAAATCAATAAAAATCAATAATGAATCTCTCTTTTTTCAAAAAAAATATTCCTCTTTTGTTGGTCATACTAATTGCGTTTGGAGTACACAAATGGCTGTTTTTTGTATTAAAAATTAATACCCAAAAATTTATTTATTCTTTATCAGAACTTTATGCTTGGTTTACTTTATTTACATTTTTGGTCGTTTGTGTTTTGCTATTGGTTAAAAGGAAAAGTTTTGATAATGTAGGGATGAGTTTTTTGCTGGTAACTAGTGTAAAAATGGTCTTTTGTTACCTCTTGTTGCGTCCTATATTAAAAGTAGCAACGCTTCAAAATTCTGCCGAAAAAATAAACTTTTTTGCACTTTTTATTCTCTTTTTGCTAATTGAGACACTTTTCACTATTCGCTTAGTAAACGAAAAGCAAAAATAGGGGGTTGAAAAAGCCAAATCCGCAAAAAAATTATTTTTTATATTCTTTTGCATATTAATAAAAAATGTACCTTTGCACCAAATTTCAGAAACGTAATAAATTAAGATAATTAACTGTTATGGTGATTTCAAACAAACCACTTCGATTTTTAGTAGCAATTTTAGTAGCCTGCCTTCCTTTATTTAGCACTGCAAACCCTGTGGTTGATAGTACTAAAGTAGAAGTAGTAGCAGAGGGTCATGAAGGAGCTGTAGCGCATGAAGGAGCTCACGCTGAACCAAAAGATGTTAAGACCGAAATCAAAGAATTCATCAATCACCACTTATTAGATTCACATTCTTTTAATTTTAATGCCAATAAAGAAACTGGAGAACACTACGGATTTTCATTGCCAATTATTCTTTGGGATAATGGTTTGCAAGTATTCTCTTCAGCTGCATTTCACCACGGTCCTTTAGCCGATGTTGCAGAGCACAACGGTAACTTCTACAAATTACACCACGAAAAAATTTATAAAACCGATGCTAAAGGTACACTTACTGAAGAGCACGGTCATCCAACAAATGTTCGTCCATTAGATTTATCAATTACTAAAAGTGTAATTGGAATTATGTTTGTTTCTATTTTGATGTTAGTTTTATTCTCAAGCTTAGCCAAATCATATGCTAAAAATGGAGGAATTGCAAAAGGAGCAGGTCGTTTCTTTGAGCCTTTAGTAATCTATGTAAGAGACGAGATTGCTATACCAAACATTGGAGAGAAAGGATACAAAAAATACATGAGTTATTTATTGACGATTTTCTTCTTCATCTTTTTCTTGAACATTTTAGGGTTAACTCCATTTGGATTCAATGTAACAGGTAATATTGCGATTACTTTTTCATTAGCTATCTTAACGTATTTAATCACAACTTTTACTGCTAACAAAAATTATTGGGGACACATTTTCTGGATGCCAGGGGTGCCAACACCAATGAAGTTTATCTTAGCGCCTATTGAATTATTAGGAACAATCATTAAGCCATTTTCATTGATGATACGTTTGTATGCTAACATTTTAGCAGGTCACGTAGTGTTGATGAGTATTATCGGGTTGATGTTTATTTTCAAGAGCTGGATTGGAAGTACTTTGTCATTCGGATTGGCATTTGCACTTTCTATTCTAGAAATATTAGTAGCTTTCCTTCAAGCGTATATCTTCACTATGTTGTCTGCCCTTTATTTTGGAGCGGGTAACGAAGAACACCACCACGAAGAAGCACACCATTAAAAGTTAGAAATTAGAAGTGAGAAGTTAGAAATTTTCTAACCTCAAATTTCTAACCTCTAACCTTAAATTGAATGTTTAATTTTTAATATATATATTATGCAAATTCCAACTATTGTAGGAGCAGGATTAATTGTAATCGGAGCAGGTTTAGGTATTGGTAGAATCGGTGGTTCAGCAATGGACGCTATCGCTCGTCAACCAGAAGCTTCTGGAAAAATCCAAACAGCTATGCTTATTGCAGCTGCACTTATTGAAGGTATTGGTTTCGCTGCTTTATTCGCTGCGTAATTAAAACAAAAAACAATAGTTACAACGGTTGGTTGTGACTATTGTTTTAAAATTAAAACATTAAAATTAAATAATAGAGATAAAAATGGATAAGTTAATAAATGATTTTTCGTTTGGTTTGTTTATTTGGCAAGTAGTAATATTTGTTGGGTTGATCCTTTTGTTGAAAAAATTTGCATGGAAACCAATTCTTGACGCAGTAAACGAAAGAGAAGAAGGAATCAAAAATGCTTTAGAATCTGCAGAAAATGCAAAGAAAGAAATGCAAGATTTGCAAGCAGACAACCAACGTATTTTACAAGAAGCGAGAGTAGAGCGTGACAGCATGCTTAAAGAAGCTCGTGAAATGAAAGAAAAAATCGTTGCTGATGCCAAAAATGAAGCACAAGCTCAAGGCCAAAAAATGATTGAGCAAGCGAAAGCGGCAATCGAAAGTGAAAAAAATGCGGCTATGAATGAGTTGAAATTACAAGTTTCTACTTTGTCATTAAGTATTGCAGAAAAAGTATTAAAAGACGAATTATCTAACAAAGAGGCTCAAACTAAATTAGTTGAGAAAATGTTAGGAGACGTTAAATTGAACTAATCATGGCAGGTACAAGAGCAGCAATTCGATATTCGAAAGCAATTCTAGACATTGCCAATGCAAAGCAAGTTGCTGAAGCAGTGAACAATGATATGAAGTGGATAGGTGATACTATTGCTTCTAATTTAGAATTAAGCACTTTCATTCAAAACCCAACTTTGAAAGTTGAGGTTAAAGAAAAAGCCCTTTTAGAAGTTTTTGCTTCTGCAAATGGTGTAACCAAAGGCTTATTTCATCTATTATTCGAAAACAAAAGATTCGAAATTCTAGAAGGTATTGCTTCAGAATACAACAAATTATTTGATATCATGAATGGTGTTGAAGTGGCACAAGTTACTACAGCAATTCCTATGGATGCTGCTTTAGAAGCTAAAGTGTTGGCTAAAATTGCCACCCTTTCTGATAAAAAAATTCAAATTGAAAATACAATAGACCCTGCTATTATTGGAGGTTTTATTTTAAGAATAGGTGACAAGCAATACAATGCTTCTGTTGCTAACAAATTGCAAGTTTTAAAAAGAGAATTAAGTAACTAGTTTTATCACACATTTAAGTGTCTAAATTATAAAGTAAGATGGCGGAAATCAAACCTGCTGAAATTTCAGCAATATTAAAGAAGCAAGTTGAAAGTTTTGAATCTGGTGCTACACTAGAAGAAGTAGGAACAGTACTTAATGTTGGAGATGGTATTGCTCGTGTTTACGGGCTATCTAATGTTCAATATGGTGAGTTAGTTGAATTTGAAAATGGGTTAGAAGCAATCGTTTTGAACCTAGAAGAAGACAACGTAGGGGTGGTACTTTTAGGACCATCAACTGGAATCAAAGAAGGTTCTACTGCCAAAAGAACACAACGTATTGCTTCTCTTAAAACAGGAGAAGGAATGGTAGGACGTGTAGTAAACACTTTAGGTCAGCCAATTGATGGTAAAGGACCAATCACAGGTGAATTATACGAAATGCCATTAGAAAGAAAAGCTCCTGGAGTTATCTTCCGTCAGCCAGTAACTGAACCATTACAAACAGGTGTAAAAGCAGTTGATGCTATGATTCCTGTAGGACGTGGACAACGTGAGTTGGTTATTGGTGACCGTCAAACTGGTAAATCAACAGTTTGTATCGATACGATCTTAAATCAAAAAGAATTTTACGATGCAGGTCAACCTGTATTTTGTATCTATGTAGCTATTGGTCAAAAAGCTTCTACTGTTGCTGGAATTGCAAAAATGTTAGAAGAAAAAGGAGCAATGGCTTATACAGTAATCGTTGCAGCTAATGCTTCTGATCCAGCTCCAATGCAAGTATATGCTCCTTTCGCAGGTGCTGCAATTGGTGAATACTTTAGAGATTCAGGTCGTCCAGCATTGATCGTTTATGATGACTTATCTAAACAAGCGGTAGCTTACCGTGAGGTGTCTCTTTTGTTAAGAAGACCTCCAGGACGTGAGGCTTACCCTGGTGACGTATTCTACTTACACTCTCGTTTGTTAGAAAGAGCTTGTAAAGTAATTGCTGATGACTCTATCGCTAAAAATATGAATGATTTACCAGATTCATTAAAAGGAATCGTTAAAGGTGGTGGTTCATTAACAGCTTTACCAATTATCGAAACACAAGCTGGTGACGTATCTGCTTATATCCCAACAAACGTAATTTCGATTACAGATGGTCAAATTTTCTTGGATGGAGATTTGTTCAACTCTGGGGTTCGTCCAGCGATTAACGTAGGTATTTCTGTATCTCGTGTGGGTGGTAACGCTCAAATTAAATCAATGAAAAAAGTAGCGGGTACTTTAAAATTAGACCAAGCACAATTCCGTGAATTGGAAGCGTTTGCGAAATTCGGTTCTGATTTGGATGCTGTTACTTTAAACGTAATTGAAAAAGGAAAAAGAAACGTTGAAATCTTGAAACAAGGTTTGAACGACCCTTATACTGTTGAAGACCAAATCGCAATTATTTATGCGGGTTCTAAAAACTTGTTGAGAAATGTTCCTGTTGATAAAGTAAAAGAATTCGAAAAAGATTTCTTAGAATATATGAACAACAAAAACAGAGCAACTTTAGATGCTTTGAAAGCAGGAAAATTGACAGACGAAATTACAGATGTAATCGAAGCTGCAGCAAAAGAAATTTCAGCAAAATATAATTAAAAAGTATTAAGTATTGAGTATCAAGAATTAAGATGTCTTGATACTTGATACTTAAATCTTAATACTCAAAAAAATGGCTAATTTAAAGGAAATCCGTAATAGAATTGTTTCCATTTCATCTACGATGCAAATTACATCGGCGATGAAAATGGTTTCTGCTGCAAAGTTGAAAAAAGCACAAGATGCCATCACTGCGATGCGTCCTTATGCTGAAAAACAAACGGAGTTACTACAAAACCTTTCTGCTACCTTAGACGGTGATGTAGGAGGTGAGTATACTACACAAAGAGAAATCAAAAAAGTGTTATTAGTAGCTATTACTTCTAACCGTGGTTTGTGTGGTGCTTTTAATTCTAACGTAATCAAGGAAGTTAAAGTACGTGCAGACTATTATTCAGGAAAACAAGTGGATATTTTTGCTATTGGTAAAAAAGGAAACGATGTTTTGGGCAAAAGTTTTGCGGTAGTTGGTAACGAAAGTAAAGTTTTTGACGCCTTGAGTTTTGAAAACGTAGCTACAATTGCTGATAATTTAACGCAACAATTTATTGCCGGTAATTATGACAGAATTGAATTGGTATACAACCAATTTAAAAATGCTGCTACTCAAATTGTTCAAACCGAACAGTTTTTGCCTTTAGCACCAATTAAAGCTGATAAGGCGGTTACTCCTGGAGATTACATTTTTGAACCTTCAAAAGAAGAAATCGTGTTGACTTTGATTCCTAAATCATTGAAAACGCAATTATATAAAGGAATTAGAGATTCATTCGCTTCAGAACATGGCGCTCGTATGACTGCTATGCATAAAGCAACAGATAATGCAACGGAATTACGTGACCAATTGAAGTTAACGTACAACAAAGCCCGTCAAGCTGCAATTACTAGTGAAATCTTAGAAATCGTTGGTGGAGCAGAAGCTTTGAATTCTTAATTCGTTCTATACACAAAAACAAAAAGAGCCAACAAACGTTGGCTCTTTTTGTTTTTAATATTTCTTATGATTCCACTTTAATACTTGTTGTTTTTGCTTTGGTTTTTCATTTATCGTAACCACCCTTTTTATTGCTAAAATGGAATCCAATTTTTTTTGGTCATAAATCACTAACCAAGAATTAGACTTTGTTTTTTTAGTTTCCCATAGAGAAGTTGCTATTTCTTCTTCAATGATAGGTAAGGCAATCTTTCCTTTTTTTTGAGAATAGGATATAGTAGAAAATGCGCAAAAGAATAGTATAAAGAGTAGTTTTTTATGCATGGTTAATTTTGGGTTAGTTTGTCTAACTATAGCTAAAATTGTGCCAACGGCCTTTTTTTAGTTAAAAAGCGTAAGAATTAGATTTAAAATATGGATAATCCATTCGTTTATAATTTTTAGAATAAGAGAAGTCATGTTTTTTGGATTATTGTTTCTTCTTTTTATAAGTATCATGAGTAGCTTTTGCTACTGAAAAGAGTAGGATTAAGAGGACATGCTCTAAATCTAAGAGTTTGTATAGGGTATTGTTTTTTTCGTTTCTAAAAATATTTAGTACAATAAAAAAGAAGACAATTAAAAGTATGTTTTGTATCGTTTGAGTGATAAAGTATTTCATTAGATGTGTCTTTAATCTTCAGCAAACTAGTGTGACTGAAAAGTTTACTTTTAAACAATTTTTTAGATTTTAGGATACTGTAACCTGAACTCATATTCATTGTTTGAGTTGTGTCATATCGTTGGTTCTCATTTTTAAATATATCTTTAAAAATACTACAGCAATTAACAATCTATAGCCTCTGTATACCCAAATATTTACTGGGAAAGAGAATAATTCGTAAGCATCTTTGGTCACAAAAAAGGAATATATGAAGTTGATGGTAAAGGTAATTCCAAAGAATAAATAGAAGTTTTTTGGTAGTTTCATTTGTTATTGATTGTTAGGTAGTGTACCCATTAGTCCAGCCATAAAATTGGCCCAATCAGAAATTATCTCAACTGCCGCGGCAATTAGCACTAAAAATGCAGTTAAAGTTGGTCCTTTAAGATTTTTTACTTTTGTGCTATTTAGTTGACCAAAAAATGGTTTTAAATTCATTTTTTCATTTTTTTTTAATCCAGTTTTAATAAAAAGTTTCTCGAGAACTTTTGTGCTTGGTTTTTGGAGACCATAGCTTTATAAACTCCTTGCTCTGTTTTTTATAGGGTTACACGACAGCTGCATCAGTCCCTCATAGCAGTAACTATATTTTTATAAATTTTAATAGAAAATACTTTTGCTTTTCTGAGGTCAAAACTAGAACGGCAATTGTAATTGTGCAAACATTTGTTATCGGAATTCCGCGAATTCCGACATTTTATACTTCTAAATACTTTTAAATCAGTAAATTAAAAAACAAGTAAAAATGTAGTTTTTTACTGCTAATTTAGTCTAGATGCTTTACTTTTGTATCAAACCCTACTATAATGAATAGCTTACAATCAATCAAACTAGTTCTTTTGGTACTATTTCCTCTTTTTGTTTGGTCGCAAGCAGTGACTACAACATCTTCATTATCCTATAATACAATTGACGATAATTATTTTAAAGACGACGGGAATGCTAAAAAGCAATTAGCGTGGGCTAAAGTCTATCTGGATAAAGCTAAAAAAGAGAATAAGGGAATTCGAAAAGCCAGAGGGTATTATTTATATGCCATTCTTTATTATGCTGATCAACCACAAAAAGCCATTCAATTTCTAGATAGTGTTATTAAATACTCCAAAATAGACCCTAATAAATTCTTTCCTGCTGCGGCTTATTGCGAAAAAGCAGGTCTGTTGGTAGATCTACGTAAGTTTGATGAAGCTTTACTAAATTTTAACTTGGCTGAACAAGTCGCTTTAAAAACTAATATTGATTATTATTATGTGGTTCGGGACTATATTGGGACCACGAAATCAGAAGAAATGGGGGAAGTGGAGGAGGCTTTACAACTCTATCATGAAAACTATAAATATTACAAAACGAAAGACTATCGAGGGGATTACTACTCTTATTCATACCAAAACACCATTTTTGGATTAGCAGATTGTCATAAGTCATTGAAGCAAACAGACTCTACTACATTTTATAATACTTTGGGATACAAAGAAGCGACGATTACTAAAAACAAAGAATTTCAGTTAATGTTTACTTTGAATGAAGGAGCCAATCAAGTAGATAAGAGAAATTTTAGAGCTGCTTTAGACAGTATCAAAAAGGCATTACCAGGCTTAATAAAAGTAAAAAATACAGGGAATGTTTTAGCTTCGTATTTTTATTTAGGCCGATCTTATGCAGGTTTAGGGGATAAATCACTGGCAGTTCAAAATTTTGTAAAAGTGGATTCTATGTACCACATTAGAAAAAAAATCACACCAGAATTTGTAGGGGGGTATTCCTATTTGATTGAGTACTACAAACAAATCGGAGACAAAGAGAAGCAGTTGAAATATTTAACCACTTATATGGAAATAGATAGTGTGTTACAAAAAAATTACAAACATTTGAACAAAGTGTTGCGCACAGAATATGATACGCCTCATTTGTTTGCTGAAAAAGAAGCCTTAATACAATCCTTGCAAAAAAAGCAGTCCGTTTCTTCTGCTGGAATTTTAGTATTAGGAATTTTAGTGTTAGGTGTTGGTGGTTTTGGAGGTTATCAGTTTTATTTAAAAAAACAATACCGCAAACGATTTGAAGCGATTATTCATCCCGTTTTACCTGATGTTCCAGCTTCAAAAACTATAAAAAATGAAGATAGTTCTTTACAAGAAAATAAACCACAAGAATCATTTGGTTTAGCCTCAGAAGTTGTGGAGCAATTATTAGAGAAGTTAGTTGACTTCGAACGTACTAAAGGATATTTAGAGCATACGATTACTATTCAAAAAGTAGCTTTACAATTGAATACTAACACCAAATACTTGTCTAAAGTCATTAATGAACATAAAGGAAAAACCTTTGTGCATTATATTAACGATTTGAGAATTATGTATGCAGTAGATCAATTACAAGCCCAAACAATATTTCGCAATTATACCATGCTTTCATTGGCAAAAGAATTTGGATTCAATTCTGCAGAGGCTTTTTCAGCAGCTTTTTATAAGAAGCACAAAATAAAACCTAGCTTTTTTATAAAATCACTTGTAAATAAAAAACAATAGTAACTCTAATGTTTTGAGTGAATTGTGTTTTTTGACACTATCGGAATTCCGCGAATTCCAATAACAACTTTTGTTTGAATTTATCAAAACCGCTCAAGTTTAATACATTTGGTCAACAAAAATCAACTGCTTTTATGAAAGTTTCATTATTTTATTTTATCGTTTTTATTGTTGTTTTAGGGCAAGGCGTGAACTGTTATTCTCAAGAAAAATCAGTAAACGACATCCTGCCAGTCAAAAAGCAAAATGCCTATTCTAATGATTGGTATCAGAAGGATTATCAACAGGATACTATTCCTGGAATTTCACTAGATAAATGGTATAGTAAAAATAAAAAGAAGCCAAAAAATAAGAATATAGTGGTTGCAGTTATTGATACTAAAATCGATTTAAAACATGAAGATTTGTTAGGCCAAATCTGGACTAAATCTAAAGAAATTGCAAATAATGGAATTGACGATGACAACAATGGTTATATCGATGATAGTACTGGTTGGAATTTTCTAGGTTATAAAAATGGAGGTTCTGTCGTTTGGAATAGATACGAATTTGTTCGAATTGTGGATGAGTGGGGGGCTTTATTTAAAGATAAAACAGAATCAGAAATTGCTATTCACGAAAAACATAAGTATCTCGAATTTAAAAGAGCACTCAAGCTTCTTGATGACGAAAACAAATTTTATAAAAATTGGTTAAAATCGTTAAAGCATGACATTACTATATTTCCATTGGTAAAGGACACCTTAAAACATTTTTTTCCAAAAGAAGATTATACATACCAACAATTAGATAGTTTGTATAATAAGTACAAGATAAATGATAAAAGTTATAGACAGAGACGCAATGACAATGATAAAGATTTAGGAGCACTAATTTTTTATATGATGGCAAGTCTAGAGGTGGGTCAGAGAACTTTTGAAGATATAAAGCAACAAGAAATGCAGCTTGATTCAATAGTAAATAAGTCCTTAAACTTAGAATATAAAGATAGAGGTCTAAATGAAGATGAGCTAAAAATTTTAAAGAAAGGAATTGGAAATAATAATGTGAACTCAGCCATTATTCTAAAAAAAATGGAACAGAATCATAGCACAATGGTATCAGGTATCATTGGATCAAATAGGAGTAACAAAATAGGAATAAAAGGTATAGCACATAATGTCAAAATTATGCCATTAGTTGTTTCTTCCCGTGGTGATGAACATGATCATGATATTGCTTTAGCGATACGTTATGCTGTAGATAATGGAGCTAAAATTATTAATATGTCATTTGGAAAAGAATTTTCATTGCATAAAAAATGGGTAGTAGATGCTTATAAATATGCTGAAAAGCATAATGTTTTACTGGTTCATGGGGCAGGAAACAATGGTTTTAACGTAGATGAAAACCCATATTATCCAAATGATGTAGATTATGAAAATCCAGGTGAAGTCGTAGCAAACTTTATTAATGTGGGATCCACAACTCGAAAATTAGATAACACATTTGTTTCTAATTTTTCTAATTATGGAAAAATAAACGTTGATTTGTTCGCACCAGGTGATGAGATTTATACTACGTCATCGGGTAATTCATACAAAATAGATTCAGGCACCTCATTAGCAGCGCCAATGGTTTCTGGAACAGCGGCTTTGATTTGGTCGTATTATCCAAAACTTAGTGCTAAGGAAGTTAAGCAAATTATTTTAGAATCTGGAACGGCTTATGACATGGAGGTTTTGGTCCCTGGTGGTGAGGGTAAAAAAGCCAAATTTTCCGAACTCTCTAAATCAGGAAAAGTATTGAATGTCTATAATGCGATGCAATTGGCGAAACAAAGAGCAAAGGGGAAGTAAAGATTTATTAATGTAATTGCATTTAAATCTGTCAAATTTTAATGAATTAATACAAAATTCACCTTCCCACATCTTTCCATCTCACCCCTTTTTCTCTAATTTTACACTTTTAAAATTACTTATGAAAATCCAACTTAGAGAATTGAGCACTAAAGAAGAGATGCTGGCTCGTATTGACATGATGCGTCATTTGTACCCCACTTTTACTATTGAAAAATACGATAGTTATCTTACCGAAATGATTCCGCATAACTATAAACAGCTTGCCGTTTTTGAAGGAGAAGTTTGTTTGGGTATTACGGGTTTTTGGCAAGGGTATAAATTATGGTCAGGAAAATATATCGAAATCGATAATTTTGTGGTGCATCCCGATCATCGCGCCAAAGGTATTGGGAAAATGATGACGGACTATATCGATGCTAAAGCCAAAGCTACGAATTGCACCATGATCGTTTTAGATGCATTTACAGGAAACTTCAATGCCCATCGTTTTTATTACAACCAAGGGTATGTGCCCAAAGGCTTTCATTTTTTGAAAATCATCAACGAAGAGGGGCTTTCTTAAATTATAAACATATTAGCCAATTAAGTTGTATAGTATAGCATTAACAAAAAATATTGCTATTTATGAAATGCTTCAATGACTTCAATGTTTAAATTTAACCAAAAGCTTTGCAGTTATTTTTTTTATTAAGTCAACCTTGAATTCGCTATTTTTGTTTTCTTAAATCAAATCAAAACCAAACTACTTTGGGATTATATAAAAGTCTATTCAAACAAACTGCGATATACGGTTTAGCAACTGTTTTACCTCGTATGCTCAGTTTTTTATTGGTGCGCTTGTACACCGGAATTTTACCAACAGCAGAGTATGGAGAAGTATCTATCGTTCTCTCTTGGATGGTTTTTTTCAACGTGATTTTATCGTACGGAATGGAGACTGCTTTTTTCCGATTTTATAGTGCTGAAACCGACAAAGAAAATGTCATTGCCACTAGTACCATTTCTATTTTTTGGTCTTCCATTTTGTTTTTGTTTGGGGCTTTAATTTTCAGAAACACTTTAGCTACATGGGCTCATGTAGATGTGCAATACATTACCTATTCTATATGGATTTTGGTTTTAGATGCCTTGGTGATTATCCCTTTTTCAAAATTGAGGGCCAACAAACGCCCCATGATGTATGCTATCATTAAAATTGGCAATGTAGTCGTAAACTTAGCACTCAACCTTTATTTCTTACTGGTTTTACCTAAAATTTATGCAGATAGCCCTGACTCTTTTCTAGGGAATATGTATGTCGATAATTTTGAAATTGGGTATATATTCGTTTCCAATTTGTTAGCGAGTTTGCTCACTTTTGTGGTCCTTTCACCTAATTATGTTTCTTTAAAACGCAATTTTGATGCGGTACTTTGGAAAAAAATGATGCGCTACGGTTTGCCTATCTTAATTGCAGGAATTGCTTTTGCGGTAAACGAACATTTTGATAAAATTTTATTAAATTATTGGTTACCGGACAACATTGCCAAATCCGAAGTAGGAGCTTATTCCGCCTGTTATAAATTAGGGCTTTTTATGGTGCTTTTTGCCACAGCCTTCCGATTAGGAATTGAACCTTTTTTCTTCAGCCATGCTAGTAACGAGAACGCTCCACAAACCTATGCGATGATTACCAAATATTTTGTCATTTTTGGTTCTTTGATTCTTTTGGGAGTAATCGTTTTTGCAGATATTTTAAAACTTTTATTATTAGACAATGAATCGTATTGGGAAGCGATGAAAGTGGTCCCGTTGATTATTTTGGCCAACTTCTTTTTGGGGATTTACAACAATCTTTCGGTTTGGTATAAGTTAACAGACAAGACGATTATTGGAGCGTATATTTCTATAGTTGGTGCACTTTTGACTTTGTTACTAAACTATATTTTGATTCCAACATTTAGCTATTACGGCTCGGCTATTGCTACGATTTCAGCTTATGGGAGTATGATGTTAATTTCCTATATTTTAGGTAATAAATACTACCCCATTCCTTATGACATGGAGAAAATAGGGTCCTATTTAGGAATCTCCATTGTGTTTTCGGTGATTTCTTTTTACGGATTTAGGGAAAATTATTTCGTAGGAATCCCGTTATTGCTTGCGTTTCTTTATTTCATTTATCACAATGAGAAAACCACAATTTTGAATATTATTAAACGAAAAAAATAACTCTATATCTGGACAGGGTACGGACAAGTCGCGACTTGTCCCTACGTCCCGACGCGAAACAATTAAAAAATAAAAAATGACTATCAACATCATCAATACCTCCGCACACGAATTACCTCATTACGAAACCATCGCTTCGGCGGGAATGGATTTGCGTGCCAATTTAACCGAACCCATTACTTTGGCTCCTTTAGAAAGAGCAATCGTAAAAACAGGTTTGTTTATTGAATTGCCTATAGGTTACGAAGCACAAGTAAGACCTCGTAGTGGCTTGGCGGCCAAAAACGGAATCACCGTTCTGAATGCTCCAGGAACAATTGATGCCGATTATCGTGGTGAAATTGGTGTGATTTTAGTAAATTTATCCAATGAGACCTTTGTAATCCAAAATGGGGAGCGTATTGCTCAATTAGTAATCGCCAAACACGAACGCGCCGAGTGGGTTAAAGTGAGCGAATTATCAGAGACCGCTCGTGGTGACGGAGGATTTGGTAGCACGGGAGTAAAATAGTAAACAGTGTTCAGCTTTTAGTGTTCAGTTATCAGTCTTCAAAGGCAGTGTTTGAATAAAAGCTAGTAAAAAATAATCAGAAGAGTATTTTGTTTTGTCTTAATACTTAATTCTAAAATCCTAATTCAAAATATAATGAAAATAATAGTACCAATGGCGGGACGCGGGTCTCGTTTAAGACCACATTCTTTAACCGTTCCAAAACCATTAATTCCTGTTGCAGGTAAACCCATCGTACATAGATTAGTAGAAGATATTGCCAAAATTTTAAAACAACCGATAGAAGAGATTGCTTTTATTTTGGGAGATGAAGCCTTTTTTGGAGACGATGTCGTGTCGAGTTTACAAGAATTAGCACAAGGATTAGGCGCGAAAGCTTCTATCTATCGTCAGGATTTACCGTTGGGAACGGGTCACGCTATTATGTGTGCCAAAGAATCGTTATCAGGTCCAGCAGTTATTGCTTACGCTGACACCTTGATTCGTGCCGATTTTGAGTTAGATCCAGAAGCAGATGCTGTAATTTGGGTAAAACAAGTGGATGAGCCAGAAGCTTATGGTGTAGTAAAACTAAATGCTCAAAATGAAATCGTAGAATTGGTAGAAAAACCAAAAGAGTTTGTGAGTGACTTTGCCGTTATCGGAATTTATTATTTCAAAGATGTAGCCGTACTTAAGCAAGAGTTACAAAACGTTTTGGACAACAACATCCAAAACGGAGGAGAATACCAAATCAACGACGGTATCAAAGGAATGATGGCCAATGGTAAAGTTTTCAAAACCGGAAGTGTAGACGAATGGATGGATTGCGGAAACAAAAATGTTACGGTTGAAACGAATGGCCGTATGCTTGGATTCTTGCAGCAAGACGGTGTTAATTTGATTGATCCTTCAGCAAAATTAGAGAATGCGACTATTATTCCTCCTTGTTTTATTGGTGAGAATGTTGTTTTATCGAATGTAACTATCGGACCTAATGTATCTTTAGGAAAAGGGTGTCACGTTTTTGATTCAACCATCAAAAACAGTTTGATACAAACGCACGCTCACATCAAAAACGCAACTTTAGATAATGCGATGATTGGAAATCACGTTACCTATGATGGGAATTTTACAAGCATAAGTATTGGAGATTATTCGGTTTTAGAATAAAAAATAAAGTAAAATGAATCGTAGCATTGTAGCATTCTTGTTTATGGGATTCTTTGGAATTCCAACTTTCGTTCAGGCACAAACTGAACCGGAAGAGATTGCTATGGCTACCAACGAATTTCAAGATTCTTTTTATGAGGCATTAAAGCAAAAGGGAATCGAGAATTATGATAAAGCTATTGTATCTCTTGAAAAATGCTTGAAGTCGCAACCCAATGATGCTGCAGTACATTATGAATTAGGTAAAAACTATTTAGCCTTAAAAAATTATGAAAGTGCTTATGCTTCTTTCGAAAAAGCAACCAGCATCGACCCTAAAAATAAATGGTTTTGGGTTGGAATGTACGATGTGACGTATGCCACCAAGTCGTATACTCAAGGTATTTTGGTGCTTCAAAAATTAATTCCATTGGATCCTAATTTTAAAGAAGATTTGGTGAGTTTGTATATGGCAACGAACCAATACGACAAAGCTTTGGAACTCATTAACCAATTGAATGAAACGGTTGGAAAATCGGATCAACGAGAAGGTTATAAAAGTCGAATATTATCACAAGGAAAATATCAAAATACCGAAATTGATCATCTGATTGGACAGATTGAGAAATTTCCAAAAGAGGAATCCAATTATATCGATTTGATCTATCGCTACTCCAAAAACAATGAAGTGGAGAAAATGCTCGAAGTGGCCAAAAAGTTAGAACGAGAAATTCCAACTTCGGAGTGGGCGCAAGTAAGTTTATTCAAATTTCATATCGAGAAAAATGACGGTCCAAAAGCGGTTCAATCGATGAATATCATCTTGGGAAGCGCCAAAATAGACAACAAAATTAAACATCGAGTGTTGAATGAGTTTTTGCTTTTCGCTGGAAAAAATCCACAATACGATGCTGATTTAGAAAAAGCTATTGGTATCTTGGAGGCCGATCCAACGGTTCCTGTTGCTAAAGAAGTCGGTAATTTTTACTACAAGAAAAAACAATGGGAAAAAGCAGCAAAATATTATGAAAAGGCATTAACTACAGATCCTAATTTGCCACTAGAAACTCCTATCTTGTTGCTTCAATCTTACACCGAAATGAAACAATTTGAGGTATTGTCCAAAAAGGCACAATCCTTGTTAGAACGGTATCCATCGCAACCTCATTTTTATTATTATGCTGGTTTGGGATACAACCAATTACAACAATTTAAAAAAGCAAAAGATGTCTTAGAAACTGGAATAGATTATGTGATTGAGAATCCAGTTTTAGAAGCTAATTTTTATATTCAATTAGGCGAAACATTCAATGGTCTTGGAGATATGGCTAAAAAAGACTTCTTTTTTTCCAAAGCCAATCAATTAGTAAAAGAAAAGAAATAATGAAGAAATACGGATTACTTTTTGTGCTCATAACACTGATTTCTTGTAAATCTAAATCGGGTGTGGTGATGACTGCACCAAAAGAAAACAAGAATACTACTAGTACTGTCATCGAAAAATTATACCAAAACAAAAATGATTTTTCGACTTTGTACATCAAATCTAGTGCGAATTACGCTGATGAAAAAATGTCACAAAATGTTACGGCTGAGATAAAAATAAAAAAAGACGAACAAATATTAGTGAGTGTTCGTTTTTTGGGAATTACTATGGCCAAAGCGTTAATTACTCCAGAAGGAGTAAGCTATTACGAAAAAGTTAATGGGAGTTATTTTGAAGGTGATTTTAAAGGTTTAAGCCAGTGGCTTGGAACCGATTTGGATTATTCAAAAATTCAAAATTTGTTAGTAGGACGAGCTATAGATGATTTGACAAAAGGCAACTATAAAGAAACCCTTGAGGCCGATCAAAAGTATAAACTAGAAGATTTGTCTAAAGACAACACTCAAAAATCGTTTTTTATTGATGCCTTACAATTTGTGCTGCAAAAGCAAGAAATTGCACAAGTCAAGGAGGGGAGAAGCATCCAAATAGACTACAGCAATTATGAGCAGTATGCTTCAGTAGTCATGCCATCAAATGTTCAAATTGTCGCGTTTCAACCCAAAGGGAAAACCGAAATCAAACTCAATTATAATAACATAACAGTAAACGAAGCACTTTCTTTTCCATATAGTGTCCCAAGTGGCTATAAAAGAATTTTAATTAAGTAAATTTGAATCAAAACATTTTTGATATGCCAAAATTTCTCCTAAGTATACTTTTCTTGTGTTTGACTTCATTGGTTTGGGGGCAGGAATCCCAGCAAGAAAAGTTAGAACAACGCAAAGCACAGATTCTTCAAGAAATTAGAGAAAATGAAAGTCAATTGCAGTCGGTTAAGAAAAAAGAAAAATCGGCAGTAACGGTGGTAATGTTGCAAGCCAACAAAATAAAATTACAAGAAAAATTAATCAAAACCACCGAAAAGCAGGCCAAGATCTTGGGAAATGATATGTACATCAACCAAGTTAAAATCAATAAACTTAAAAAAGAGTTAGAACTACTCAAAGAAGATTATGCTAGAATGATTGTCAAATCCTATAAAAGCAGATCTGAAGAGAGTAGAGCCATGTTTTTGTTGTCTTCAGAGAGTTTCTTGCAAGCCTATAAACGTGCGCAATATATGAAGCAATATTCGAGTTTTCGAAAAATGCAGGGAGAAGAAATTAAAGCTAAATCACTCGAATTGCAAGACTATAATGGCCGTTTAGCTATTCAGAAAAAGGAAAAGCAAAAGATCATTGCCGAAAGAGAAAAAGAACGCTTAGCATTAGAAAAACAGAAGAAAGAACAGCAACGATTGGTCAATGCTATCAAGAAAGACAAAAACAAAATTATGGCTGCGATTCGTAAAAAACAAGCCGAGACCAAAGCCATAGACCGTCAGATAGATCGATTGATTAGAGAAGCCATTGCCGAGGCTAATAGAAAAGCGGCCAAAGATGGAACGGCGACAGGGGGCTCATCCTCAAGAATAGCATTAACAGCTGAGGCTAAAATTTTGGCCGATAACTTTAGAGCCAACAAAGGCAAGTTACCTTGGCCAGTAGAAAAAGGGTTTGTCTCTTTGGGGTATGGTAAGCAGCCTCATCCTGTCTATCCAACTCTTGTAATCAACAATAGTGGTGTAGAGATTACTACAGAATCAGGAGCTTTTGCACGTTCTGTTTTTGCAGGAGAAGTGACCAATATTATGGTGCTTTCTCCTGTAAACAAAGCGGTAATGATTCAGCATGGAGATTGTTTTACAGTGTACCAAAACTTGAGTTCTGTATCGGTTTCCAAAGGTGATAAAGTGGGGATCAAACAAAATTTAGGAAAAATTAGAACCAATAGCGAAGGGAAAACCGTCCTTAAATTTACCATCTCCCAAAATGCTATCTATAATAATCCTGCGAGTTGGTTGTACAATATGTAATCATTTTTTGAGTTATACTAAAAGCACTATTTTCTCAAAAGATTAGATAGTGCTTTTTTAAATGCTACTTCAGAAATACCTATTTTTGCAAAAAAAATAAAGCTACATGCCTAAGTCTCTTTTTAGTTTAGTATTACTTGGTTTTACCACTTTTGTATTTGCTCAAAAATCCCCACAAGAAAATCTAGAACTCCGAAAAGCTAAGATTCAAAAAGAAATTATACTGAATGAGAAAAAGTTGCAGACTGTTAAAAAGAAAGAAAAAACAGCTGTCAACGTGATGGATTTGCAAACTCAAAAAATTAAACTCAAAGAAAACTTAATTCAAACTACCGAAAAACAAGCCCAATTATTGAGCAATGACATGCAAGCCAACGAGTTGAAAATTGACCGTTTGGACAATGAATTGAATTTGCTAAAAGTAGATTATGCTGAAATGATTCTCAAATCCTACAAGAGTCGTTCAGAAGAGAGTAAGGCGATGTTCATACTGTCCTCTTCTAGTTTTTTACAAGCTTATAAAAGACTTCAATACATGAAGCAATATGCGAGTTATCGCAAAGCACAAGGCAAAGAAATTGAACTCAAATCCAAAGAATTAATGAGCTATTATGAGCAGTTGAAAGCTCAAAAAATTCAAAAAGAACAACTAATTGCAGAGAACGAAACCGAAAAAAAATCTTTAGAAGAGGCTAAAAAAGAGCAACAAAAAATTGTGCTTTTGCTCCAAAAAGATAAAAATAGAATTATCGCAGACATAAAAAAGAAGCAGCAAGAAGCTCGTAACATCGACAGAGAAATTGACCGATTGATCCGAAAAGCCATTGCTGAAGCTAATAGAAAAGCAGCTTTAGCAAGAGCAGCCAAAGAAAAAGCACTCAAAGATAAGATTGCCAAAGAGAAGGCTTTAGCAGATAAATTGGCAAAGGAAAAAGCCTTGGCAGAAAAAGCCAAAAGTGGTCCTAAGAAAGATGCAAAAGCGAAAGAAATAATGGTTTCTGTTAAAGACAATCCCTCCAAAGCTGTAGCTATCGCACCCGTTTCATCAACAGTAATGGAATTGACCTCAGAAAGCAAATTGGTTTCGGATAATTTTAAAGCTAACAAAGGTAGACTGCCTTGGCCGGTTGATAAAGGAACCGTTTTCTTAGGTTTTGGGACGCAAGCCCATCCTGTTTATAAAACATTAATGATTCAAAATAGCGGCTTGTCTATTGCAACCTATAATGGTGCCCATGCAAGAGCGGTTTTTGCAGGAGAAGTGTTTTCAGTAATAGCTATTGCCAATAACAAAGCAGTCATGATTCAACATGGGGATTATTTTACGGTGTACCAAAACTTGAGTAATATCAATGTAAGCAAGGGTGACAAAGTGAGTACAAAACAAAGTTTAGGGACTATTCGTACCAATGGAGAGGGCAAAACCATTTTGAAATTCACTTTGTGTCAGAATTTACATTATATCAATCCAAAACCGTGGTTGTCTCCCAAATAGCTAAAGGGCAGGGTTGTTATTGGTCTTGATTTTGATCTAGAACGGCATTTCCCTTCTAGGTTCTAAAATTGATTGCCGCAAATTCGCAAATTATTGTAAGCTTTTACGATTGTAATTTGCGAATATTCGGTTTTTTTGTTCTCAAACATTTCAACTTAAGTCTGCCAACCCAAACAAGAAACTTTACTTCCGTAGTGTCAGGGCAAACGTATGAGTTTAAAAAAACAACAATTAGCCACAAACTAACACAAATTTGAATATCATAAATAGCACAAATCTGCCAAAGAAAGATAAGATTCGTGTCATTCAAATTAATTCTATCTAACACTTTTTTAAACCCAGAATCCGCATTAGACTTCGTAGCGAAACTGAATTATTCAATAAAAGCAAGAGCTCACGGACTATTTTTGAAGAAGGAAACAACGTTCAGCGAATACCTATATTAATATAAACCAATGAGCTACTACTTTTGTATTTTGAATTTAAAAATAGGAGAATCAAGCGTAGCGTATCTTGAACTCCTCTCAAAAAATATAAACTCGTGAAAAAAGCACTTGGTTTTGAAGAAGAAATTCATTCACTGAACTCCCCTAAAAAATAAAAAAATGGTGAAGTAATTTAGTTGTAGTAGATTTCTAATGCGGATTCTGGGTTAAATCTTTGAAAATCAGCGAATCAGTGGTAAACAATATTAGCCAATCTGCCATCAAAGTTTAATTCGTGGCGAAAAAATAAATGGTGCGTTGCCCTGTCCGTAGTGTTTTATTTTTGCAAATAACAGTCTAAATTCATTACTTTTGGAATTATGAGACTATTGAAAATTGCTTTTTGGATTTTTTGGAGGGTATGGTTTTATTTATTGATGGGCCTACTTATAGTAATAATGTTTCCCTTTTTGTTGGTATCAATACTTACAGAAAGTGGTTATCCATACTTTTTTAAAATGGCACGCTTTTGGGCGAAAGCAATTCTATTTGGGATGGGATTTTCCTATACTGTAGAACGCGCAACTTTTTTAAAATCCCATTCGAGTTATATGATTGTTGCTAATCATACCTCTATGTTAGATATCATGTTAATGTTAGCTATTGTTAAAAATCCCTTTGTTTTTGTAGGTAAACAGGAGTTAGCAAAAATTCCGCTTTTTGGTTTTTTCTACAAAAGAACCTGTATTTTAGTAGACCGAGGATGTGCCAAAAGCAGAAGAGAAGTGTTTGAAGCGGCTCAACAACGCATCAATAGAGGATTTAGCATCTGCATTTTTCCTGAAGGCGGTGTTCCTGATGATGAATCGATAGTTTTAGATCATTTTAAAGATGGTGCTTTTAGATTGGCCATTGAGCATCAAATGCCTATTGTGCCCATTACCTTTCCGGATAACAAAAAACGATTTTCCTATACTTTTTTTAGCGGTAGTCCAGGTTTGATTAGAGCCTTTGTACATGAAGTAGTTGAAACTGAGGGCTTAACTCAAGAGGCTAAAAAAACAGTGAAAGAAAAAGTGCGAGGGATTATTTTGAAACAACTTTCTAGGGTCTAGCATTTTTTTGTGCGAAATCCTAACAATTTAGTGTCGGTTATTTTTTAAGAATTTGAAACTAAGGTCCTATTATTTTTAAATAGACGATTCTCATCAATTACAACTTTGTTATTTTTCCTACTTATGAATTTTTTTTCTAAAAAAAAGCTACTTATCCAATGATGATTTCATGAATAAATAGCTTTAGGTGTTAAAAAAAGCAATTAGGCGTTGGCCAATTCTTTGATATGTGCTTTTATTTTTACTTCTAATTCTTCGGCTAATTCTGGGTTATCTTTGATTAAGGTTTTAACCGCATCACGACCTTGACCTAATTTGGTCTCTCCGTAACTGAACCATGAACCTGCTTTTTTGATAATTTCAAATTCAACTGCAAGATCCAAAATTTCCCCAGTTTTAGAAATTCCTTCACCATACATGATGTCAAACTCCGCCACTTTAAATGGTGGTGCTACTTTGTTTTTTACAATTTTAACTTTGGTACGGTTTCCTAAGACATTTTCCCCATCTTTAATTTGGGTAGAACGACGAATATCTAAACGTACTGAAGCATAAAATTTCAACGCATTTCCTCCAGTTGTTGTTTCAGGATTACCAAACATTACCCCTATTTTTTCTCTTAATTGGTTGATAAAGAAAACGGTACAATTTGTTTTACTGATGGTTCCTGTTAATTTTCGTAAAGCTTGTGACATCAAACGTGCATGTAGCCCCATTTTGGAATCTCCCATTTCTCCCTCAATTTCACTTTTTGGTGTTAAGGCAGCTACCGAGTCAATAACCACAATATCAATGGCACCCGATCGTATTAAATTTTCTGCAATTTCCAAAGCTTGCTCACCATTGTCGGGTTGAGAAATGATTAAATTTTCGATATCAACACCCAATTTTTCAGCATAATTTCTATCAAAAGCATGTTCTGCATCAATAAATGCCGCTATGCCTCCTGCTTTTTGAGCTTCTGCAATGGCGTGTAACGTTAGTGTGGTTTTTCCTGAAGATTCAGGTCCAAATATTTCAATGATCCTCCCTTTGGGATACCCATTCACTCCTAAAGCTAAGTCTATTCCAAGTGATCCAGAAGAGATGGTTTCTACTTCTTCAATGGCCTTGTCCCCCATTTTCATCACGGTACCTTTGCCGTAGGTTTTGTCTAATTTATCAAGTGTTAATTGTAACGCTTTTAATTTGGCTTCTTTGTCTGAACTCATCTTTTCTTTCATCTTTTTTTGGTTATCACTAATTTTTTGGCGAATAGGTTAAGCTTTGCAGCTTGAGTTGGTTTACCATGCGGAACGGTAAAAATACATTTTTTTTTAATGGTTTTGTTGTTCACGTTACCAATTCAAAACAAAAAAAATGGGAGAGATTGTCTAGCTAAATAAAGCTTTCAATTCTGTAGCATCATGCGGATTCATTTTGCCCGCAAGCACAAGACTCAGTTGTTTTCTTCTTAAGGCGGCATCAAAACGTTGTTGCTCTAGTTCGGTTTCGGGTACTATGGTAGGGACTTCAACAGGTCTACCAGTATCGTCAACGGCTACAAAAGTATAGATACCTTCGTTGGCCTTGGTTCGGTTTCCAGATTCTCTATCTTCAATCCAAACGTCAATATAAATTTCCATGGAGGATTTGAAGGATCGTGACACTTTGGCTTCCACCGTAACTACACTACCTATTGGAACGGCTCTATTAAACGCCACATGATTGACTGAGGCGGTAACTACAATTCTTCTCGAATGTCTACGAGCGGCAATACTAGCGGCACGATCCATGCGTGCCAATAATTCACCACCAAAAAGGTTGTTCAATGGATTGGTTTCACTAGGCAAAACCAGATCGGTCAATATCGTTAAAGATTCTTTAGGATGTTTTGGAATCATATCAGTAGCGTACAATTTATTTACATTAATTAAGCCAATATACAGCGATAACAGCAGGTACAAAGTAGATTACTATAGTTCTTGCTCCATCATAATCTTTGGCCATGCGTTGACCAAACAAAAGCATTAATAAGGTGATGCAAGAAAACAAGGCGCCATAATAACCATAAAGTTTTCCATTAGTCCAATACAATTCGATGCTGCCTACTATACATAAAATGCCAGCAATCAATTCCAATAGTAAGATGTTGGCCAAGGCTAAAGGGACTTGGTTTTTTAAAGGGGTTTGGCTAAAGTGTTCTTTTAGCCAACTTAAGTTATCTTTCCAATAAAAAAGTTTATCATAGCCAGATTGGATAAAAGTAATGGCCAGAAAGACAAGCAGTAGCAGTGAGGCGGTATTGTTCATTAGTATTATTTTTTATGTAGTAATCGGGTTAATTGAATGGATAAATCAGTTATTATTATTTTGGCATTGCCATTTCTTTCAATATGATACAAGGCTTCAGAAAGTTGTGTAAAAATAGCATTGATATTGTTTCCGTGGATAAAAGGGGCAAAATTTTCTAATTTAAATTTGTCAACTTTGGGCGCAAGGTAAACCAATGCTTCGGCTTGATAGTTTAGCAGTAAGGCTTGTCGGAACATTTCAATACAAAATTCCAAAAATTTTTTTTGTTTTTCCCTTCCTAATTGGGCAATTTCTTCGCTCCATTGCATCAAGTCTTGAATGGCTGCCGCATTGCCTTTGGCTTTAAAAGCCGCTCTAACCCAAACCACAAACCATTCTTCAAAAACCAAATCATCAGCGTCTTGATGTAACAAATGCAACGCTTTGTTATAATTTCCTTGGGCTTGATGGGCAATATTTTGTGCTGATTTTGGATCTAATTGATGGTTACGGATTAAGGCTTGGGCAACATCTTGCTCCGGAATTCCATTAAAATGAATTGCTTGACATCTAGAACGAATCGTAGAAATGATCGCTTCTTCATTCTCAGTAATCAATAAGAATATTGTTTTTGCAGGGGGCTCTTCTAGGAGTTTCAATAATTTGTTGGCTGCAGCGGTATTCAGTTTATCGGCCATCCAAACAATCATTACTTTGTAACCGCCCTCATAGGCTTTCAAGGCTAAAGATTTGAGTATTTCTTGAGCATCATCTACCCTTATTTCACCTTGTTTGTTTTGTACACCTAAAAAAGAATACCAATCTAAAAGGCTTCCATAAGGGTTTTTTAGGACAAAAGTGCGCCAATCCGAAAGGAAGTCAATACTTTTGGGTTTGGTTTTTACCTCTTCGGTTGTAACCGTAGGATACACAAAATGAAGATCAGGATGTGCTAAATTTTGGAACTTCAAATTGCAACTTTCATTGCCATTTAGATTTTCTCCATTAGAATTTTGGCATAATATATATTGTGCATATGCAATTGCTACAGCTAATGTGCCACAACCTTCAGGTCCTACAAATAACTGCGCATGTGGAATTCTTCCAGATTCGGCACTATTCAGTAAGTGTTTGATAATGTGTTGTTGACCTAGTACAGTTGAGAATTGCATAAAGCAAAGATAATAGAAATTGACAGAGGTGAAAATTTTAGAGATTTAATCTTTATAAAAAGCCTATTTTAGAAAAAAAAAGGCATTTTTTATTTTGTAAATAATTACTGTTATTAACAATTTTGGAGTGTTAAATTTTGTCTTTTTTTTACTTTTTTTTAGGAAAATTTCAGAAGGATAAAAATCTGTAAACACTTGCAAAATAAAGGATTAAAGTTCTTTTTTATCGATGAAGTGCATTATTATTTCAAAAATGTACTATTTTTTATTCATAAAATTATCGTAAAAAGTTGTGAGTTAAGTTAATTTGTTTATTTTTGTTATTAACATTTTAATTAACAAATAAGAAAAGCATGAAAGGGAAAATTATTTTTTTAGGGTTAGTAGCATTATTAACTGTAGGAGTAGCTTCAGCACAGACTAAAGCTCCTCAGAGTATTATCAGTAGAACGGCTATCATTAAAAAATACTATACGAAGCCGGAGTTAGAAACTATGCAAAAAGGTCCATTGTTGGAATTGTATATCGAAAGAATTAAAGTTTTAGTAAAAACCTTACCTTATATAGCCTTAGTAAGCAAGCCAGGAGTTACCCTAACTGATTTAGGAATCCCTGAAGATGCTAACAACACTAAAGCATTAAACACACAAACAGAAGGAATGAATGCTTTTATCGATGTAACCGTTGATTTTCAAAGAAAAATGGTTCCTTATGCTGATAAAGGCAATTTGATTACCGCGATTTTATTCTATGAAGAAACTTTAAAGTCTCTGAATAGTATTGGAGAAAATTAAGAGCCCTATTTATTGTTAAGTTTTTTTATTGTTCTTTACAAGTTTTGGTTGGATTTGTTGTCTACCTAATTAGGATTTCAAATCAAATATTGCGACGCATTGAGTATTAAAATAATCCCCTAAATCTTAACCTCATGAAAAAAAGTATTCAAGTTTTAGCATTATTGTTGCTAGTGGTCTGTAGTGCCACCGCGCAGCAAGAAAAAGGTATCATTGGGTCAACCAATTGGATGAATAACTGGACGGAGTTTAAGCCTTCTAAAGTAGACTATGGTGAGCCAAATCAAATTTTGGCAGGAAACATCACGGAGAATACCAAATTGTTAAAGAAAAATATATATTCTTTACAAGGACCGGTTTATGTTACCAATAATGCAGTTTTGACGATTGAACCAGGAACAGTAATTATTGGAGATTTTGTTTCAGGTGCTGCTTTGGTGATTACTAAAGGAGCTACTATCATCGCTGATGGTTTAGAGACAGATCCTATAGTGTTTACTTCTAATCGCTCTGTTAAAAAAGCGGGTGATTGGGGAGGATTGGTGATTTTAGGTGATGCTCCAATTAATAAATTTGGTGGTGTTGGATCTATAAATTACGATTTAGACAATGCTTTAACGGTGTACGGTGGTAATAATCCTGCGGCATCTTCAGGAATATTACGCTATGTACGTATCGAGTATGCTGGTAAAAAAGTAAAAGGAAGCGGAAACTTTAGCGGATTATTCATGGGTGGTGTTGGAAACAAAACCATTTTGGAAAATGTGATGGTGAGTTTCTGTGCGGGCGATGCCTTTGAAGTATATGGTGGCGATGTAGTGATGAATAAAATGGTTTCGTTAAAAACTAACGGAATTGATTATAAATTCAACTTCGGTGCACAGGGTAAAATTGATAACTCTATTGCGATTCGCTCTTCTTACATTTCAAGTAATACCGGTGCTTCAAGATGCTTTGACTTAGCGTCCTATGATCAAAAAGCGGAAGTGGATTTCACTAAAAAACAAACGAATATTGTGGCAAGCAATATGACTTTTGTGAATGATAGTGATGATTTGGCTGCCGATACACAAAATGGATTAATCAAAGATGCTGTTCGTGTCGCTGAAAATACTTTTTTAGAATTAAAACGAAGTGTGATTTCTGGATTTAATCCAGCGGTTGTTTTAGATGCTAAAATTGACATTACTGTTCCTAATTTGAAAAAAGTTAAATTAGAACAATTGTATATCAACTACTGTAAAGGAAATATTTTTACCGAGTTTAATCCCAATAACGAAGAGTTAGAAAATTGGTATGGCAACAGTGCTTTTTTTAATGTATATGATAAAAAGAGTAATGCCGATGCTTTCTTAGAATTTTTTAATGAAAAGAGACCTGATTTCAGATTGAAAATTTCAAAAATTACAGCTTCAAATAATAACTAGATTGTTTTTAAAAAATAAAAACTTTGGTTGCCCCCCAACAATCGAAGTTTTTATTTTTTTTATTTAAAACCTTAGTAAAAACCACAGATTTTAACATGAAAAGGTATAATAAGGTCTTTTTTTTAGTACAGATTTTTTTTTATTTTTCAATTGGCTTAGCTCCTTTTGTCAATAAAATTCAGGCACAAATAGCAATAGGAAAACCTACTTTCGCATTTACACAGATTTGTGCCAATCCATCATTCAATAATGATAAATTTACAATAAATTTTAGCTTTACACCAACTACTGGAATTAGCCCTTCGAATCAATTTATTGTAGAACTATCAGATGGTAATGGCAGTTTTGCCGCACCTACCGTAGTGTTTACTTCTGCTGCAGGAGCTATAACAACTTCTCCTGCCACAATTTCTTTTGGTGTACCGGTTACTACCAGTGGTGAGGCCTATAGATTGCGAGTACGCAGTACGATACCCGGCTCAACGTTTCAACCCTCTAATCCGTTTCCTGCGTATTATAAACCACAAGACAGTCAATTTACGATCAATAACAGTGTGGCGAATGTGGTAGTTTGTACAGGTGGATCGTACGTGCTATCAATAGACAATCCGGGAATAGGCACTAATGATTCTCCTTTAAAATACCCTGGACTTACCTTCAATTGGTTTCGTGATAATGGACCAACCGCTTTACCAACAAAGGTAGCCTCAGCTACAGGTGGTAATTATACAGTCACTACTCCCGGTATTTATTATGCTGAAACCAATTATGGCAGTTGTACCTCTAATTCTTATTCTAATCGTGTTACGGTAACGTCTTCAAGCTCTGGCGCTACAGCCGTGATTACCTCCAGTTTAGGTAATCCTTTTTGTGCTAGTCAAGGTCCAACAATTTTGTCGGTTACCAAAGGGAGTACTTATCAATGGTATAAAGATAATGTTGCGATTGCCAATGCCACGAATCAAACCTATACTGCCACTTCAATTGGTCAATATAGCGTCAAAGTAGGTTTTGGTACTTGTGAGGCCAATGCAAGTATTAACTTGCAAGAAGTATCGTTTACCAGCAGTTTAAATGTACCTGCCATCAATCAAGTAGCCCCTGGACAAAATATTACCGTTATAGTGAGCAGTTCGGCTGTGAATCCAAGCTATAAGTGGTATTTGAATGATGTACTGATTCCTTCAGCTAGCTCGAACACCTATACTGCATCCGCTAGAGGAAAGTATAAGGTTTCGATTACACAAGCTGGGACTTGTAACATTACAAATGATTTATTATTTGAAATTACATCCACTAGTAATCCTTTTCCAGATGTGGCAGCAATTCCCAATATTGTTAGTCCCAACGGAGATGGTATCAATGATACTTGGGAGATTCCATTAGAGTATGTGAATGGTACCAAAGCCAAAGTTCAGATTATTAGTAGTTTGGGTGAGCTCGTTCTAGATACCGATAATTATCAAAATGATTGGCCATCGGTTGCCAAACCTTTATCTTTTTCTCAAGTGAATCCTATTTATTATTACATTATTACCACTACCGATAATACAGTGAAAAAAGGATCAATAACGGTACTAAAATAACATGAAGAAACTATTACTATTCATAGCCTTTTTTTATGGGATGCACCTAGCACTCTATGCTCAAGCTGATCCAGCGGAGGATGGAGTGGTTTCGTTTTCACTACCGGTTCGGAATTCTTTAAAATTCAATCGTTTTGTGCTCAATCCTACCTTTAGTTTTGTAAGGGAACAAAACCGTGTTGCTAGTATTTATAGCAAAAGACAATGGGTACAATTTGATAATGCACCTACCACTTATTTTGGAAGTTATGCCGGTCGGTTTTTAGAAAATCAAGGGATTGGTTTGGGTGTTTTTAAACAAAATTATGGTGTGTTGACTACTTTTGGTGCCTTGGCCAATTTTACACATAATGTAGTTTTAGAACAAGAGAGCAACCTTACTTTTGGTATAAATTTAGGAGCTTATAAGAGTGGTTTAGATGCTGGTCAAGTAATTGCTAACGGCCTTTCGGATCCTTCTCTGAATACTATTCCTTCCAATTTTCTTATGACAGTGAGTCCTGGAATTAATTATGGAACAACATTTTTAGATTTCGGATTGGCTTTTAATAATATGGTGACCTATAATTTTTCTACCTCTGGAATGCTTAAAGAGGATCCTGAAAAAGGATTACAAGCTCATGTGATGTATACCGGTTATTTGGACACCTATGGTTTTTTTGATAAAAGCAAATTTTCAGCCTTAGTGCGTTCTGAGTTTAAAAAAGACAAGACCGTTCTATCGGGTGTAGCGATGTTCTCCATCCCTTTAGGGGTTTGGGCTCAAGCGGGTTACAATACCTTATATGGCATGTCTGCAGGTATTGGAATGAATATTACTTCTAGTATTTCAATCGAATATAATTTTGAAAAAGCAATGGGTGGATTCGATACTTTTGGGTCTTCCCATGATATTGTTTTGGCCTATCGTTTCAAAAACAGCAACTATTACTATGGTGATGATGAGGAGGAAGGGGCCTTAATCCAAGCCAATGAAACTCCAACTCGTACCGTAACAAAACCTACACAAAAACCAGCGCCCAAACCTACTCCCAAACCAACGTCTAGTACTTTATTGTCTCCAGAGGATAAGGCCAAGTTGGATGCCGCTCGTTTAGAGGCACAAGCCGAAAGAGAAAGATTACGTCAAGAAAAATTAAAAGAAATTGCAAATGCTAAAGCTAAAGCCGATGCTGAAGCCAAAGCCAAATTAGCTGCAGAGGCCAAAGCCAAAGCGGATGCCGAAGCCAAACAACTCGCGGCAGCAGCCAAAGCGAAAGCGGATGCTGAAGCTAAAGCAGCAGTTCCAACAGCAGCTCAAAAAGAAGCCGCTGAAAAAGCACGTCTGGCCAAACTAGCAGCCGAAGCCAAACTAGCAGCCGAAGCCAAAGCGAAAGCCGATGCTGAACGTTTACGTCAAGCCAAACTAGCCGCGGATGCTAAAGCTGCTGCCGATGCTAAAGCGAAAGCCGATGCTGAACGTTTACGTCAAGCCAAACTAGCCGCGGATGCTAAAGCTGCTGCCGATGCCAAAGCCAAAGCTGATGCAGAAGCCGAGCGTTTACGTCAAGAAAAACTAGCTGCAGATGCCAAGGCTGCCGCAGAAGCTAAAGCGAAAGCCGATGCAGAAGCCGAGCGTTTACGTCAAGCCAAACTAGCCGCGGATGCTAAAGCTGCTGCCGATGCTAAAGCGAAAGCTGATGCAGAAGCCGAGCGTTTACGTCAAGAAAAACTAGCTGCAGATGCCAAAGCTGCTGCCGATGCTAAAGCGAAAGCCGATGCAGAAGCCGAGCGTTTACGTCAAGCCAAACTAGCCGCGGATGCTAAAGCTGCTGCCGATGCTAAAGCGAAAGCTGATGCAGAAGCCGAGCGTTTACGTCAAGAAAAACTAGCTGCAGATGCCAAGGCTGCCGCCGATGCCAAAGCCAAAGCCGATGCAGAAGCCGAACGTTTACGTCAAGAAAAACTAGCTGCAGATGCCAAGGCTGCCGCCGATGCCAAAGCCAAAGCCGATGCAGAAGCCGAACGTTTACGTCAAGAAAAACTAGCTGCGGATGCCAAAGCTGCTGCCGATGCCAAAGCGAAAGCCGATGCAGAAGCCGAACGTTTACGTCAAGCCAAACTAGCTGCGGACGCCAAAGCTGCTGCCGATGCTAAAGCGAAAGCCGATGCTGAGACCGAAAGAATTCGATTAGCCAAGTTAGCCGCCGCTGCAGTTGCTGTTCCGTTGGTAAAAGATGAGAGTGCCAAAGCAATTGATGATGCCGCCAAACAAGCCGAAGAATCTAGTAAAATGCAAAAATCCTTATTGGCGCAGCTGGATCAGAAAGTGGCCGCTAAAGCGAAGGAGTTACGCGATATGAAAGAAGAAAATGATTTGGGTGAAAAAGGAATTGTGAAAGAACCACAAGAAATCAAGAGTTCTTCTAATGACAATGCGGCCATTGAGTCTTTAAAATCACAATTAGCGATGATGAATAAAATGCAAGAGGACAATCTTGCGAAAATCAAGAATTTGTATGACGAACGCATCAAAAAAGGAGCGAGTGCAACCGATGCTTTAAGTATGAGTTATTTAAAATCCATCGATCAATTAAAAGCGGAACAAGCCGTTAGTGTTCAAACAAATGCGAAATTGGTACAATCCTTAGAAAATATTAAAGTTGCGGTTGAGGTAGAGAAAAAACGTAGAATCAAACGTGCCAATTCACTAAATGATACCGACCGTTATGTACAAGACCAAGCGGCTTTGAAACGTATTAAAGAAACCACTAAACCAAGTGCTACTCCACTTAGTGTAAATGATTTTGATTTTGGAGAAGAACAGTCGAACATGCAAATTTTGAAACGTATATCCAATACCGAAAGTGCTTTCTATGCTGTTGTAGCAGTACATAAAGATGCGGCTAAGCGTGATAAATTCTTAACTCAGATGGTAGCTTCAGGACAACGTGAGGTTTCGTTCTTCTTTGATGCTAGTACGAGCAGTTACTATATTTATGTGAATAAATTTGAAAGCATACAAGAAGCTCAGACTGAAATGACCAACAAAGGAAAAACACCTTACAACAGTAAAATGGTGATCATTAAAGTAGAGAATTAAAAACAAAAAAAAATATCGTTTTTTTCCTCTAACCAAGGGAAAAGACATAAAAAATGCATAGTATTACCAAAGGAATTTTTAAAAAATAAATAGCGCATTCTTTTCGCTGCTTTTCCCCATAAAAGCAGCGAAAGACTTTAAAAAAAAAGGCCCCAACCATGAAGAAACCTACCCATTTGCTGCAACCTATTATGGTTTGTTTATCATTTCTTGTTACTACAGTTGGCTACTTTAACAACAGTAACACGCCCAACCAACCAAAGCAATTCTCCAATGCCAAAAGAGGTCTATCCCATACCTTGGCGCTATTGGGGATTTTGTTTTTTATGATACAAGGGTTGTATGGGCAAGAATTCAAGGATTTTACCATTAGGAAAAAGATTGAAACCAGAGGGAAAATGATTTTGGCGGGTAATACTATTTTAGGACAAAATAACTTGCCTAACAATAACAATACTATAAACAATCAAGATATATCAATGAAATACATTGATATTGACACTGATGCTACTACTTTTAGTTCCAGTAGTGCGGATTTAGTGGTTCCTAATCAATCCAATGGGAGTGTTACTACCTGTTATAGAGTACAATATGCAGCATTGTATTGGGCAGCCACTTTAAAATCAGGCGACGGTAACAGAGCCAATATTAATCAAGTTAAACTTAAATTACCTGGAGCTGCTTCCTATACTCCTATTACAGGTCAAGTAATATATGATGCAATAGTATCGCCTATTCCAGCAGGAAGTGGTGAGCTTCCTAATACCCCTTATGCTTGTTATGCTGATGTGACGAATTTGATTAATTCTTTATCAAGCATTTCTGGAACCTATACTGTTGCTGATGTGTTGGCTAGTCAAGGATCTAATGGTTCGACCGGTTTATCTGCTGGTTGGTCACTTTATGTAGTATATGAAGATCCTACACTGACCATGAAATCCTTTAATGTTTTTGATGGGTTTAGTGCCATTTTCGATGGAAAAATACAGCAAATGGATGTTTCAGGTTTTACAACACCACCCTCTGGTAATGTTGATTTGCAAATGGCTTATGCTTCTTTGGATGGAGATAAAACCGTTACCGGAACAAAACTTGAGATTGATGGTAAAGAAGTAACTACTCCATTTAGATCGCCCTCCAATCGTTTTTTTAACGCATCTATTGAAAACACCAATGGAGTTCAAACCCCTAGAAATCCATCGGGTTCAAATACTTTAGGCTATGATACTGGAGTGCTTGAAATACTGGGGGCTAATCCTGCTTATGTTAAAAATAATCAAACCTCTACTAGTTTTACTCTACAAGTAGCGAAAGGACAGTCTGATCCCGTTTTCGCTTTTTTTGCAGCGTACGCCGTAGATATTATTGCACCTAAAGTAGATTTAACCAAACTTGTTAAAAGTGGTGGTGTAAACATAGGGGGTGGTAATGTCAATTTAGGGCAATACTTAACCTATGAAATCAGCTATCAAAGTGTGGGTAATGATAATGTAACCAATTTTACTATTAAAGATGTACTTCCTGTAAATGTTACTTTCAATCCATTAACCGATATTGATTTAAGTACGGCTGGTGGAGCTACTTTGCAATCGTACGATCCCGTAACTAGAACCTTGATTTTTAAAATTCCAGATGCCTCTGTACAAGTAAATGATGGAATTTTTACCATTCGATTAAATGTTAGAGTGGCAACCGATTGTAATTCTTTGGTAACCGCTTGTTCCAATGAAATCAAAAACCAAGCTTTTGCCACTTACCAAGGGGTCATTAATCCAACTGTGGTTAAAGAAGAAGGAAGTTTTGCTTCGGTGGCTTGTAAATTAGGTTCACCGGATTCGACTAACTTTTTGGTAGACATTAGCAAATGTACCTTTGCAAGAACCGTTTATTTGTGTGGGGCCAGTGTGGTATTGAAAGCGGCAGATGGGTATGCTGGTTATTCTTGGTCTAGAAATAGAGATGGAAGCAATCCTATCGGAACAGGACAAACTTTTACTGCAACACAACCCGGAATTTATTACGTTCATAATACAGCACCGCTTACTTGCAAAGATGTTGTTGAAGAAATTACAGTAAGTTATTTTGGGGTGACCAATACCAATCCAGTGATTCCTTTTGCAGATAAAGTAGCTACTTGTCCTAACGACGGGAAGGCATTACCTTATATTTTCCTTTGTGGGGCCAATGCTACACGATCTATAGTTACCGGTATAAGTGATGCCCAATCCATTACTTGGGAAAAATTAAACGAAGCCAGCTGTCCTTCAGTAGCGCCCAATGATTGCGCCAATGAAAGTTTTGCCCCTTCGTGTTGGAATTCGGTAGGTACAGGACCTAATTATGTAGCCAATACTTCTGGACAATTTAGAGTGATCTTAAGGTATGCCAACGGTTGTCAGAGTATATTTTACTTTAACGTCTACCAAAATCCTTTGAATCCAACTTTTACCAAGAAAGACATGATTTGTGGTTCTCCTGGTGAAATTAGTGTTGGTGGCATTCCTACAGGCTACGAATTCAGTTTAGATGGTACCAATTATGTACCCAATTCGCCTACTTTTGCCATCACAACTCCTGGAGTATATACTGTTTATATCAAGCAAATAGGAGTACCTACTTTCCCATGTATTTTTACCATTCCGGCTATTGTGATCAATAACCGTCAAATGAATGTGAGAACCTTTGTAACACAACCTACTTGTAATGGAGCTGCTGATGCTTCCATCAAGTTGATCGCTGAAAATGTAGATCCGCAATACTTTTTTAGTGTGTATAAAGGAGCGACTTTAGTCAATAGTGTTGGACCTATAATGGCCAATGATTATACCTTACCCAATTTAGGAGCTGGGACTTATACTGTAAATGTATCCACTAGCCCAGCAAATTGTTCGTATACGGCTACTATTAATATCATCGACCCGGCTCCTGTACAGATACAAGCCAATTTGACCAAACCTTTAACCTGTACCAATGGCGAAGTTACCGTTACTGTAACTGGCGGAACACCAAATTTTAACTATTATGTCAATGGTACTAGTGTGAGTTTGAATGATCCCTCAAGAACCCTTGTCCTTCCAATTTCAGCTTCGGGTACTTATGTGATTAAAGCCGTCGATCTTAATAAATGTGAAGCGACCACTTCTATTGATGTCTCTGCCATTGCTCCGCCAGTGTTTACTGTTACCAAAAAAGATATTTTATGTCATGGCACCAATTCTGGAGCAATCAATTTTAATGTGACCAATGCCAATGGCTATACTTTAGACTACAGTATCGACAACGGGCTTACCTTTAGTACTAATCCTGTCTTTTCTAACCTTGCTCCAGCAACCTACGTACCAGTGGTGCGTTATTCGTTGAGTGGTGTGAGTTGTTTGTTGCCTCAAACCCCTATCACCATTACCGAACCTGCTGCAGCTGTAACTGCATCTGCCGGTGTGGCTGAGTTGGCTGGTTGTTCCTTGCCTGATGGCTCGGGTGTAAACCAAGGAGGTAAGTTACGAATTACCAACCCTCAAGGCGGAACGGCACCGTATACCTATAGTTTTGATGGCGGTTTGAGCTGGCAAAATAGCCCAGAAAAAAATGTATTACCAGGAACTTATAGCTTAAAAATAAGAGACAACAACGGTTGCGAATTTAACTTGCCAGCCGTTATTTTAGACCCAAGACCTTTAGATCCAACTCTAGCCGTTAGTCCTCCGGTATTTAATTGTGATGGTACAGCGACTTCAACCGTAACTGTTACCAATCCTGGAGGGGTGAACTATACTTACGAATATTTAATAGATGGGACACCTAATGTTCCTATTACTAATAATGTATTTACGGGAGTTACTACAGGACCACACGTAGTAAGTGTAAAATACAAACTCACCTCGGTACCCACCTATAGTGTGTTACTAACAGAAAACTTTGGTTCAGGAAATCCTACAACCACTACTGGAATTGCCGCTGCTTATTGTTTTAACGATTTACGTGTGAACGCACCTTATTTGTGTGGCACCCGTTCCGTAGAAGACAATCAATATTCTGTGACCAATGATTTCTGGAGAAGCGACGACCCAAGTGGCACCAATGTAGGGGCTTGGTTTCACTTTAAAGACCATACGACCAATCCGAATAATTTGCCTGGTGTTGGTGATGCAAGGGGCCGATTCTTGTTAGTGAATATTGGCTCTGCCGCAGGACCAAACGGCGTGTTGTACAGCAAACCCATAATAGATGTGATTCCCAATCAGCCGGTAAAAGTAGATTTTGCAGTGGCCAATTTATTACGCGCAGGCAAGTCTGGTGCTGCACCTGATATTTTAGTGCAGTTAGTAGACCCCTCAGGAACTGTGGTAGCCCAACAAAATTCAGGCAAAATAGCCGAATTGCCTTCGGATCCAAACCGCAACAAATGGGTACCGGTATCGCTGACACTGAACCCTGGAAACAATACTAATTTGACATTTGTAGTACGTTCCGGTAGTATTTTATATAACGGGAATGATGTAGTTATTGATGACATCACCGTGTACCAACTTCCTGCAACTTGTATCACACAAAAAGATTTCCCAATCGTAATTGATAGTGGTAAAGCCTTTGCCGCTCAAATTGTAGGAAAGACAGACGTCACTTGTGCAGGTGCCAACAATGGCGCAATCACCATTGCCGCTCAAAATTTTGATCCTATTAAAGGGTTCCAATATTCTAAAGACAATGGAGTTACTTGGTCAACAAGTCTTATTTCTCCGGTTACGATTCCAAATTTAGCACCCAATATTTATGCGATATTAATTCGTCCAGATGCTACAGCTTTAGCTACTTGTAGCCAATCCTTTTCGGTAACGATTACAGCACCTTCTCCAGTGGCTCTTACCGCTTCGGTTACTAAAGTAGCCACTTGTACTACTGGCGCCACCATTACGGCTGTTGGAAGTGGTGGAACACCAGCCTATCAATACGAATTACGTCAAGCGAATGGTACAACAGTAGTTACAGCCTTTAGCAACAACGGAGGTATTTTCACCAATGTACCGGCTGGAAGTTATACCGTTTTTGTACGTGATGCTAACGGATGTTTTAATTTGGTTGGAGTTCCTGTTACAGTAGTGGCACCACCAGCTTTAACAGCTTCATTAGCTGCCACAACAGACTATTGCTACACCACTGCAGATCCTGCTCGATTGGATGTAACGATTTCAGGTGGAGTAGAACCTTTTACATATCAATTAGATGGTAATGCGGCGGTTAGCTCTGCAGCAACTACCTATTCGTTTACTAATGTGGCTCCTGGAACGCATACCATAGTGGTTACGGATAGCAACAATTGTACGGCAACTATACCTAATATTATCATTGCCCCACAAATTGGGTTGACTGTTGCTTTAATCAATGACTTAAGTTGTTTGGCAGATGCGATTATTGGTAATCCCGTAGTTACAGGAGGTAATGGAGGTCCATATAATTATACCGTTACTCATGGTGGTACCACAACAGTTGCGACTTTTCCGTTTACGGCTTCAACAGCGGGTACGTATGTATTTAACGTAACCGATAGCAAAGGCTGTACGGCTAACAGTAACACCATAACTGTAACCCCAAAAACTACTCCAACGATTACCGTAGCCAAAACTGATATTACGTGTAACAATGCCAATGACGGAACGATAACCGTAACCGCTGCTGGTGGATTTACTAGTGCTTATACTTACGCAATAAAATTAAGTTCAGTTGCAACGTATACCACACAAACCACTAATAAATTTACTGGTTTGGCTGCCGGAGTATATGATGTAAAAGTAATTGATAGTAAAGGTTGTGAATCGGCAGTAACACAAGTGACGATTGTCAATCCAACAGTATTGGTAGTTTCAGCTTCTGCAACAGCTTTTAGTTGTAGCCCTACTAATATCAAGCAAGCGGCTGTTGTAACTATTGGTGTACCTACAACAGGAACCGCACCATATACATACAGTTTTAATGGAGGTAGTTTTACCAATACCAACACACTTACTGTAAACGATAACGGAACAGATCAAATCATCAATTATGCGGTGAGAGATGCTAGTAATTGTGTTACTACTGGTAGTATAACTCTGAATAGATTAAACCCACCAACGATTGCTACCATAACCAATACACCAATTTATTGTGCACCGGCTTCAAGTACGACTAGTACAGTAACGGTGCCAGTAACCGCTGGTACAGGAGTAGCACCATTGACGTATACAATTGTTTCAGGTCCAGTAACAAATTCTACTGGAGCTACAACAGGTATTTTCTCAGGATTAACCGCTGGTACTTATGTTTTCAGAGTAACAGATGCCAATGGTTGTTATGCGACCAAATCACACACCGTTCCTGCCCTTACACCAATTGCAGTAACGGCTACTAAATTGACCGATGTAGATTGTTTCGGAAATACTACAGGGTCCATTCGTTATAATGTAAGTGGTTTCTCAGGGACCTACAGTTATACCATCAATGGTGGTACAGCCTTAACTGGACTAAATGCCACTACTTTTACTTTGCCTAATTTAGGAGCGAATACTTATAGTGTTGTATTTACCGATGAAACTACTGGATGTACAGCGCCAACATCTGTAACTATTACGCAACCTACAGCTGCTTTAGCCTTGAGTTTAGTTTCGAATAAAAACGCCAATTGTAATGTAGCAACAGCTAGAGTTGAAGTAGCTGCAACTGGAGGAACGCCAAATTACAGATACTCTTTTGTTACTTCGGCAACAACTCCTGGAGCTTATGGAAATAGTCCTATTGCTAACCTTAACCCTTCTACAAGTACGTCATGGTATGCCCATGTTATTGATGCCAAAGGATGTACTTTTGTGTTACCAATAACTATTGCAACTGACCCAACACCAACTGTAACTGCTACAGCTACAGGACAGTGTTTAGGTGCAGGAAGTTTTACGATTACTGCCACTAACACAACTCCAGCTTCAGGAATTGTTAATCCAATAACATACAGTTTAAATGGTGGTACTTTTCAATCAGGGAATACCTTTACCGTTACAGCATCAGGTGATTACATCGTTAGAATCAAAGATGGTAACGGTTGTATTGTACCTGCAGCTACAATAACAGTTGTTCCGCAATTAACCTTGAATGCGGTTTTAAATAAAGATATTACTTGTAATCCAGCTCCAACAGCTGCAAGTATTACGCTTACCCCAACAGGTGGTTCAGGAAGTTTTACTTATGAATCAAAAGAAGCTTTAGGAGCATTTACTCCTATGGCGTCCAATATCTTTACAACAAATACCGCTGGAAGCTATACTTTTAGAGTTACTGATACCGTGACAGGTTGTACCTATACAACGACAACGGCTATTGCAGTAACAACTCCTGTTAATCCAGATATTACGGGTCTTACACAAACGGCATTTATCAATTGTAACGGTGACGATACGGCTGCTATTTCAATAGCCCTTGATAATACCAAAGGACAATCTCCATTTGTATTTAATGTATTGAATACTACCACAGGTATTAATTACGGTACACAAACTTCAGGTTTGTCTGCGGGAGATTATCTTGTAACCGTAACGGATGCTAAAGGTTGTACGAATACAGAAACGATTACTATTACAGAGCCAACACCAATTACTTTTGTTAGAACAGTAACCCCAATTACTTGTAATAGTGTAACTGGTATATCTTTAGGATCTATTACAATTAACTCTGTTTCTGGAGGTACTCCAAATTATACTTATCACGTTACGGGTGTCAATGGTTATGATGTGAAATTTAATAATCAAACTGGTACAACTGCTGTTTTTGATGTTGTTGATTTTGGTTTGTATCAAATAATCATTACGGATGCTAATGGTTGCACCGCTTTTGAAAATAATATTTTGGTAGCTTCACCACCTGATGATTTAGATATTACGGTTACACCAGTTGGTCCAACTTGTGCAGGATTAGGTTCTGCAGAAGTTGCTATTGGAGCCTCTACATCGATTACTGGTTCAGGACCATTCCATTTTGCAGTATACAGTCCAGGGTTAACCTATACTGGACCAACAACTTTACCTTGGTATGATGAAGATGCTGTAGGAAGTAAAAAAACTACAATTCCAAATTTAATTCCAGGAGTCACATATACATTTATTGTTCATGATGGTTTGACAGGTTGTTATTATTTTGAAACATCTAGTATTGCTGTTCCAACTAATTCAACAATAACTGTAAATCCTTTAACTCCAAATAATATTACTTGTAAAGGAGCAGCAGATGGTAATGTTTCATTTACTATGAATCATACTTATGGTTTCGATACTCCGGTTACGTATCAAATTTATAATTCACAATCAGTAACACCAGTAGGTTCTTCTGTTGCAACAACAATTCCTGCAAGTGGTAGTTTAGTGATTTCAAATTTTGGCACATTACCATTTGGAAATTATTTTGTTTTGGTTACTGAAACAGGTGCTGCACCACACGCTGGATGTAGTATCAGTTCTGCGCCATTTGACATAACAGAATCTGCAATTGATTTGTCTATTACAGCTAATGTAATTAAGAATTCAAATTGTAATGACTTAGGTATAATTACTGGTCAAGCTAAAGACGGTACTGCTCCATATAGCTATCAAGTTACTACTTCTGCGACTCCTCCTTTGGCTTCAGATGTCAATTGGGTTTCAACAAATACGTTTACAAGAGCTGGATCTTTGGCTGGTACAACGTATTATGTGTATGCAAAAGATGCTTATGGTTGTATCAAATCGGACGATGTAATCTTATTGCAAGATGCGCCACCAACAATTACCGCACCTGCCCCAATTTGTTACAATGGAACAGCCTTTACTATAAATTTAGTGACTGATGCTTCAGCAACAGCTACTATTGTACCAGCAACATATAGTGTAAACGGAAGTGCTTTCCAGAATTCACCAAGTTTTACCTTCAATGCTGCGGGTACTTATAATTTAGTAATCAAAGACGGTAATGGTTGTGAGGCTAATGTGGATTTTGTTGTACTTCCAAAACTAGAGTTGTCTGCTGCAGTAACCAAGGCATTAGATTGTACTTCAAGTCCAAATGCAGAAATCACATTAACTGCAAATGGTGGTACTACAACTCCATTACCATATATTTTTGAGTATTCTACAACTGGTGGGGCTCCTTGGACTACTATGACTACTAATGTTCTTTCAGCTTCAACAGCAGGAACTTATACGTTTAGAGTAACTGATGCAAATAATACAACTACTTGTCAAACGACTACTAGTATTGTGTTAGATCCAATCCCAACTACTGTTTTTACTACAACCGAGACTAATGTAAGTTGTAATGGTGGTTCTGATGGTACAATTACCGTGAATGTAACTGCTGGTGAAGGACCTTATGAATATAGTTTAACGGATGGTGTTACAACAACTCCATTCCAAACATCTAATCAGTTTACTGGTTTAGCAGCAGGAACTACTTATGTGGTTACGGTGCGTAATGCGAAACAATGTACTTTACCTTCTAGTCCAATTACTATTTCAGAACCTTCAGCAATTACTGCTTCAGCGGCTGTCACTACTCCACTTTCTTGTGGAACAGGTAACATTACGCAACAAGCTACAGTTACTGTTACTGCTAGTGGAGGAACAGGTGTTTTAGAGTATAGTTTTGATGGAGGTGCTAACTATTCAACGGTTAATACCTATACTACCAATATACCAGGTCTTGTATCAGTTTTGGTTAAAGACGCAAATGGATGTCCAATTGCAGCTGCGGTTACTGCTGATGTATTGCCATTAAATCCACCAACTCAGATGGATATTAATGGTACACCAGTTTATTGTGCGCCTTTAGCTACTACAAGTACGGTAACTATTAGCAATGTTCAAAATGGTGTTACTCCATATACGTATCAAATTATTTCGCCTATAGCGGCAATGATTGATAATCTTGCAAATCCTGTTTTCGCTGGATTAGCCCCTGATACTTATGTATTCCAAGTAACTGATGCCAATGGATGTACGTACCAAGAATCGTATACTGTAGCTCCTGTAAACAACATTACCGTAGCGGTTTCGGCTACTACAGATGTGACTTGTTTTGGGGATAACAATGGTTCAGCTACTTTCAAAGTAACAGATTTCACAAATTATACAGCTGTTTTAACAACTGGAACAGGGGGAACTATTACACAAGCTGCTGATATAGTAACCTTAACAGGTTTAGCACCAGGTGCTTATACCTTACAAGTTACAGATGCTACAACAGGTTGTACAGCAGATGTTTCTTTTGCAATTGCTCAGCCAACAGTTTTAGATTTAACACTAGTAAGCAATGTGAATGCCAATTGTAATTCAGGTGCAATAGTTACGGTTCAAGGAACTGGTGGGACACCAAGTTATACTTATGCTTTTGTAGCCGATGGTGTTACGCCAATCGCTACAGATTATACTGCAAGTAACAATGCCACATTGGCGGTTACTTTACCAAGTCCAAATAATTATGATGTTTGGGTACAAGATGCTAACGGTTGTAAATTCAAATTAGATATTGTGGTTGTAATGGATGCAAATCCTGTTTTGAATGGAGTTGCTTTCACTGAATGTCCAGACCCTATCAATGGAACGTATACGTTTACTATCAATACACCAACAGGAGTAGGACCATTTGAATACAGTATTGGTGGCGGTTTCCAAACCAGCCCAATCTTTGTAGTCAACGCTCCAGGAAGTTATGATGTTACGGTGAAAGATAAGAATGGCTGTACAACAACAGTACCAGCATTAGTAGTAATTCGTCAACCACTTATTCTAACCCCAACCGTGAGTACTCCTGTTTCTTGTGCAGATAATGATGGGGTGATAACGGTTAGTGCAACGGGAGGTTCAGGAAGTTATCTATACAATATTGATGGTAGCGCATTTGCTTCGGTAACTTCTTTCCCAAATGTGAGTTCAGGAAATCATATCATTGGCGTTCAAGATACGACGACTTTATGTGAAGTATTTGCTACTGTGAACCTACAAGTCGCTACACCAATCACAGGTTTTGCCTTAGCTAAAACAGAGGTCACTTGTAACGGAGGAACAGATGGAACGATTACAGCTTCAATGGATACTCCAACGGCAGGCGTAAATGATAATCCTGTGTATACGTATACTTTAACAGGAACTACAACTGTAGGTAATCTTCCAGTAACAAGACCTTCTCAAGCTTCTCCATTATTCAGTGGTTTAGCAGCGGGTACTTATACTGTTGTAGTGACTTCAGGAAGAGGATGTACAGATACAGAGACTATAACTATAATTGAACCAGGACTAATTACGGTTCCTGCTCCAACAGTAGTTGAATTCGGCTGTACATCAGGAAATACAAGCAACTTAGCTACGATTACCGTTACTGGAGTGACTGGTGGAACAGCTCCTTATTTGAATTATGAGTTTATTAAAAACGGAACACGGGTACAATTCGGCAGCAACAATGTCTACACCGAAGCAGATCTTTTAGGAGGATCTTATGTGGTGAATGTGTTTGACAGTAACGGTTGTTCAGGAACTACAACAGCTCCAATTACCATTGCTCCTTTTGTACAATTGGACAAAGTGAATGTGAATGTAATTAATGCGATAACATGTACGAATCTTGAAGATATAGCTGTTTCGGTTAGCGCAATTGGAGGTACGCCTACTAATTTGCAGTTTACGGTTCGGGATGTAATTATTGATAGTAGTGTTACACCACCTACAGTAACGAAAGGGACTGTTTATAATTTCCCACCAGTTTCAGTAGTTGCAGGCGTAGCTACATTCACCAATTTACCGGTTGGTAATTACGAAATCACAGTGAGAAACGTTGACACCAATTGTGAAATCACAGGAGTACACTTCGTCAACGAACCCAACACTTTCGATTTGACCATCGATAACATAGTAGATGTGACTTGTTTTGGAACCACTACTGGAAGTGCTAGAGTGACTTTAATCGATAGAGTGCCTTTACCAACGAATGAAGCAGGACCGTTTACCTATACTTTGGTAGATGCTCTTGGGAATTCGTTGCCAAGTGGTGCATCTACTGCAGCAGGCGTTGTAGATTTGACCAATTTAGCCGCAGGAACCTACACCATTACAGCTACTTTAACCAACACGCCATACTGTACTGTAAGCAAAAACTTTACAATTACAGGACCTAGTACAGCTTTAGTAATTAGCGAAACACATACTGCCATTACTTGTGTACCAGGCAATAACGGTTCGATCTCTGCTACCGCTACCGGTGGATGGCCTGGAGGATATGAATTCGAATTGCTTGGTCCTCTAAGTGTTGCTTATTCAACACAATCTGTTTTCACTGGCTTAACAGCTGGTACATACACAGTGAATGTGAGAGATACTAAAGGATGTGTTGCAACAACTACTGTAACATTAGTTAATCCAACACCTATAGCCTTTACGACGACTACAATCAATCAAGCCTTACAATGTAATGGCGATACAACTGCTTCGATAACGGTGAATGCTCCAACAGGGGGTCAAGGTTCGAATTACTTGTATACGTTGAATACGATATCGGCTTCGCCAGTACGTTCTTCTGGACCACAAGCGAGTAATGTATTTGCTAATTTAGGCGCAGGAACCTATACCGTAACGGTTACCGATGGATGGGGTTGTAGTACGACCACCGTAACACCAATCGTAATTACCGAACCTACAAAAGTAGCAGCTACTTTGGTAGTAGCAACTACACCAACATGTTTGACTGATGCGACGCTTACCTTATCAGCTACTGGTGGAACAGGAACGTATGAATACGGTACAACTGCAACAGGACCTTGGAGTACAATGGTGGGTGCTACCGCAACAATTACGGTAACGCCAGGAACCTACCGTTACTATGTGCGTGATGCTAACGGTTGTGTGAGTCAAGTGTCTAATGCTATTGTAATTGATCCATTGCCACCATTAACGGTGAAACTAGATGTGTTAAACGCTAAAATCAATTGTAAAGGTGATACTACAGGAGTTATTGTGGCGACTGCTACCGGTGGTTTAGGAAATTATATCTATACCTTATTAGACGGTGCCGGAAATCCAGTAGGCTTTACCCCTGTACAAACTACTCCAGGTACGTTCACCCAATTGCCAGCAGGAACCTATAGCGTTCGTGTGAACAGTGGGGGAGATTGTCAAGTGATTTCTGTTTCTGAACTTATTGAAGAACCCATGTTGCCTGTTACGGCATCAGCAGTGGCCACTCCAATTACATGTAACGGAGCCGCCAATGGAATCATTACCGTAACCGCTTCTGGTGGAACAGGAGTGATTAAGTATGCCATTTCTCCTCAACTCAATCAGTTTTTTGATACCGGGGTGTTTGATCAATTAGCGCCAGGAACCTACGATATTTTGGTACAAGACGAAAACGGTTGTTTTATTTTTGTGACCCAAACCATAACTGAACCTACAGCGATATTGGTAGCAACCGTTGCAGGTTCTGAAGTGCAAGAACTATGTGCCGGCGATTTGAATGCCGCCTTCGATGTGAACATCACTGGTGGGGTAGCGCCTTATAGTGTCGCACTTGATACTATCAACGGTACTTATGTAACGGGAACATTGACTCAAACCGTGTTCAATTTCACTGGTTTAGCTGGAGGCGAACATACTGTGTACATAAAAGATGCCAATGGTTGTACAGCAGAATGGATTGTAACGCTAGACGAATCGGTAACTTTAGATCCTAAAGCTATTGTAGCTTATGGTTGTGATAACAATTCGCCAAGTAATACGGTTACGGTAACCGTTGATGCGAGCATTACCAATCCAGCCGATGTAGACTATGCTTTAGATGGTTCGACAGTATTCCAAGCGAGTAACATTTTCCGTAATGTAGCACCAGGTTTCCATACCGTTACGGCTAGACATACTAATGGTTGTGAGAAAGTAACGGCTTCGTTCGAAGTGTTAGGTTTTACACCTTTAGCCCTGACTTTGGCCGATGGTGGATTGAACGAAATCGTAGCTACAGCTACAGGTGGCGCAGGAAATTATCAATATTCATTCGATGGTGGAAATACCTTTAGTTCTAACAATAAATTGATTTACTATAAGTCTGGTGACTATACTGTAATCGTAAGAGATGCCAATGGTTGTGAAGCTACAGCGATGCGTTACTTTGAATTTATTGATATCGAAATTCCAAATGTATTTACGCCAAATGGTGACGGCAATAATGATACTTGGACACCTACCAATACCATCAATTACAAAGATTTGACGATTAGTATTTTCGACCGTTACGGAAGAAAAATCGCAACCTTACGAGAAGGTCAAGGTTGGGATGGTCGTTACAACAATTTGGAATTGCCAACGGGTGATTATTGGTACATTTTGAAATTGAGAAATGTTCAGGACGATCGTGAATTTGTAGGTCACTTTACATTAATGAGATAAGGATAACGATTAGAAGCAAGTCATTCGAATAAAATAGGTAGCAACGACGCCGGCCCCAATAGCGTCGTTGCCATACCACAAAGAATCTACTGAATTATGAAAAAGAGTATCATTGCATTGTTGCTTTTAGTGGGTGTGGCAGGTCACACTCAGGAATTGAATTTACCCGTTTGGACCCAGTATTTGGCCGATAATCCTTTTGTGATTTCGCCTACTTATGCTGGAATTGGAGATAATTTTAGAATACGTGTCAATGGGTTAACCCAATGGGTAGGGATTAAAGATGCTCCGAACAACCAATCGGTATATGCTGATTTTCGTATAGCCGATCAATCAGGAGTTGGACTTTCTGCCTATAATGATAGCAATGGAAATACGCGTCAAACAGGGGCCAAAGCATCCTTTGCCCATCATATTATTTTGGATTATTACTCCAAACAATACTTGTCTTTTGGATTGTCTTTCAACATCAATAATTTCAAAATTGATCTCGATAATTTAAATCCTACCAATCCTGATCCTTCGATCAATAACAATCGTTTTACCTCTAACAACAACTTTGATGTCAGTTTGTTGTACCGTTTAAAGAACTATTATTTGAGTTTGAATGCCAGTAATATTTTGCCCAAAGATTTGGATAAATTCATCGCTTTAGAGCCCGACTTGTTGCGCAATTACCAAGTCTATACCGGCTATGTGTTTACCAATGGCGGCTACAATCGTGCTGAGTTTGAACCTTCTGCCTATTTTCAATATTTTGAATCGGATCGCCGTTCGAGTACCGATGTCAATTTTAAATACAGAAAATTTAACAGTCGGGACGATTATTATTGGTTAGGAGCCTCGTACCGTTTCTTGAATGACCAAATTGGGAAACCCTTAAACGTTGGACCCATGGTAGGATTCAAAAAAGCAGGATTTTATTTCGGCTATGCGTACCAAATCACTATGAATGAATTAGCTCCCGCCAATTCCGGAACCCACATGCTCACCCTTGGTTTTGATTTCTTACAAAGCATCAGCAATTGTCCTTGTACTCAAAGTCCGGTGCATGATTAGTTTTTCAGTTTTCAGTTATCGGTTATCGGTTATCGGTTATCCGTTATCAGTTGTCGGTTATCGGTTTTCAGTTTCGGTCAAACCATCAACCGATAACTGATAACGGATAACCGATTTACATCGTTTTCGTAATTAATTAGCTAATTTTTAATAGTATACACTAAAATCAAAATTCCAAAATAGTGTATCTTTGTGCGTCACTATACATTTTTAAATTAAATACTGTTAAATAATGAAAACTTTAAACGATTTCAATTTCAAAGATAAAAAAGCCATTATCCGTGTGGATTTTAATGTGCCTTTAGATGAAAATTTTAATGTAACCGATGCCAATAGAATTGAAGCTGCTAAGCCTACTATAGATAAAATTTTGGCCGATGGCGGGAGCGTGATTTTGATGTCCCACTTAGGACGACCAAAAGGAGCTGAAGACAAGTATTCATTACGTCATATAGTAGCCAAAACTTCTGAAGTTTTAGGTGTGCCAGTTCAATTTGCTACCGATTGCATCGGGGAACCTGCCACTACAGCTGCAGCCGCTTTGCAACCTGGACAAGTAGTGTTGTTAGAAAATTTACGTTTTTATAAAGAGGAAGAAGCGGGTGATGTTGCTTTTGCTAAAAAATTGGCAGATATAGGAGACATCTATGTAAATGATGCTTTTGGAACAGCCCACCGTGCACATGCTTCTACTACTATTATTGCTCAATTTTTTCCTAGCAGTAAATGTTTTGGAACCTTATTGGCCAAAGAAATTGAAAGTTTGAATAAAGTATTAAAGAACAGTGAGAAACCAGTAACCGCTGTTTTAGGAGGATCTAAAGTATCTTCTAAAATTACAGTAATCGAAAATATTTTAGATAAAGTTGACCACATGATTATTGGAGGCGGAATGACCTTCACGTTTGTAAAAGCTTTAGGAGGAACTGTTGGAAACTCGATTTGTGAAGACGACAAACAAGATTTGGCCTTAGAAATTTTACGTTTGGCCAAAGAAAAAGGCGTACAAATTCATATTCCTGTTGATGTTGTAGCAGCGGATGGTTTTGCTAACGACGCCAATACACAAGTTATGGATGTAAATGCCATACCTGAGGGATGGCAAGGTTTGGACGCAGGACCTAAATCACTAGAGAATTTCAAAAAAGTAATTTTAGCATCCAAAACTATCTTGTGGAATGGTCCATTAGGCGTTTTTGAAATGCCAACTTTTGCCAAAGGAACGATTGCTTTAGGCGACTACATTGCTGAGGCGACAGCTGCAGGTGCATTTTCATTAGTGGGAGGTGGTGATTCTGTGGCTGCCGTAAAACAATTCGGTTTTGAACATAAAGTGAGTTATGTTTCTACTGGTGGTGGTGCTATGCTAGAAATGTTAGAAGGAAGAACCTTACCAGGAATCGCTGCAATTTTAGAATAAATGTAAAAATTGCATTTTTCAAAATTACAGTAGTAATAGAATAATCCTACTTTAACATTTTTTTTTTAAGTAAAAGGGTCTCAAAAACCATAAATATTGTATATTTAACAATATTTATGGTTTTTTTCAGTTGTAAGCTAGTAATTTTGTAGTATCAATTGGTCAACTAGTTGAAATTAAGCATATTGAAATCCTATTGTATGAGTCTTAAAAATGCCACACTAAGCTTATTGTTTTTTATTTCGTTTGCTGCTTTTTCGCAGCAACTACCCGAAGTTCATTCCAATCAAGCCTCCCCAATACCACTTTCCTATTTAGATTCCATCAAAAAAACATTTGTTCACCATCAGGCTACCCAACAAGTGGATAGTTTGTGGATGAAAGAATTGATTAATTTGGACATATACAACGACTTGTCCAAGGATATTCAAACTTTGAACACGGATCAAAGTGTTGATTTTGAACTACCTACTGAATTGTTAAAACAAAGACTAGCGGCTATGGACGCCAAGTCTCCGTTTCATATTGAATACAATCAAGGATTAGAAAATTTAATCAAATCCTTTTTGAAAAATAGGAAAAAAGCTTTCGCTCGTTTGATGGCTACTTCTGAATATTACTTCCCGATTTTCGAAGAAGCTTTGGCCAAAAAGAACATTCCTTTAGAAATAAAATATTTAGCCATTGTAGAATCTGCCTTGAATCCAAAAGCAGTTTCAAAAGTAGGTGCTACAGGCCTTTGGCAGTTCATGTATCATACCGGAAAACAATATAATTTGCGAATCGATTCCTATGTTGATGAGCGATCGGATCCGTTGAAATCCTCGGAAGCAGCGGCACAATATATGGCCAATATGTATCCTTTATTCAACGACTGGGATTTGGTTTTAGCCTCGTATAATTCAGGTCCAGGAAATGTGACCAAGGCCATAAGGCGATCGGGCGGACAGCAAACGTTTTGGGACATCAAAAAACATTTACCACAAGAAACGCAAGGTTACGTTCCCGCTTTTTTAGCTACGATGTACTTGTATGAATACCATAAAGAGCACGGCATTAAACCTGAACGTGCCACTTTCAAACACTTCGAAACCGATACGATTCGTATTCAAAAAGAAATCTCCTTCAAACAAATTGCGGATTTAATCGACATCCCTGTAGTCGAATTGCAATTGTTGAATCCTTCGTATAAAATGAATGTTATTCCGGTTTATGGTGATCAACCCAATTATCTGCGATTGCCACAAAACAAAATTGCCATTTTTACTTCCAACGAAGACAAAATCTATGCTTATGCGGCCTATGATAACAGTCTACGTAAAAAACCAATGCAGTGGTCCAAAACGGCTTTGGCCGCTCGAACCAAATCAAATGATTCAGTGAATGTTGCCTTAGTCAATCAATGGTATAAAATCAAAAAAGGAGATAATTTAGCCTCGGTAGCCAAAGACTATGGCGTATCCGAAGCCGATCTTAAATCTTGGAATAATTTAACCACTAATTGGGTGCCGGTGGGAAAAATTCTTAAGATTAGAACGGCTCCCTTAGGTTCGACTTCAACAGCTGTTGCCAATGTGATTGCTAAAACTGCTACACCAAATACTGCTGCAATTGATAGTACGGCGGTAGTTGCTTCTTCTAACATTTATATTGTAGAGAAAGGAGATAATTTGAATGCTATTGCTCGTAAATTTAATGTTTCTGTAGATGATTTACGTACTTGGAATCCTATAACTGCTAGTAATTTGAAGCCAGGTATAACTTTTCAAGTGGGCACTACCAATAATGTAGTAGTACAAGAGGTAATAAAACCCGAATTAAAAGACATTACTTATGTGGTTCAAAAAGGAGATAATTTGACAGTTATTGCTAAAAAATTTGGTACCACTTCAGCAAATATTGTAGCATGGAATGGTATTGAAAAGGATAAAATACCTGTAGGTTCGACTTTAATTGTCGCTAAGAATGAAATTGCGATTGTAACTAATAATGCTACGGTAGCTTCTTTTAAAAAGAAAGACATGTTTCCCACAACCAAACCTAAAAGTGCTCCTAGTGATTATTATGTAAAAAAAGGAGATTCACTATTTAGTATTTCAAAACAATATCCTGGTGTTACCATTACCGATTTAGAAAAATGGAACGGAATTAAAGCAGCAGATTTAAAACCAGGAATGAAGTTGAAAATAAACGGGTAATACAATAAATTGGGCTACATTTGGGTTTGTATCGGTCTCAATAGTTAAACTATCTGATTTATCGCATTTTGTGTTCATGATCTCAAATAGTTACCGCAAATTCGCAAATTATTTCATGCTTTAATTTGCGAATTTGCGGTTTTTTATTTTCAATTGTAGAAGTGGCTGTAGAGGACACAATTTTAGTTATAACTAGTGCTTTATTGCATTTTCCTTTCAGATTCTCAAACTTTTTACCGCAAATTCTCAAATTATTTTATGCTTTTAAGTTTTAATTTGCGAATTTGCGGTTTTTTTATTTTCAATTGTAGAAGTGGCTGTAGAGGACACAATTTTAGTTATAACTAGTGCTTTATTGCATTTTTCTTTCAGGTTCTCAAACTATTTACCGCAAATTCTCAACTTATTTTATGCTTTTAAGTTTTAATTTGCGAATTTGCGGTTTTTTATTTTCAATTGTAGAAGTGGCTGTAGAGGACACAATTTTAGTTATAACTAGTGCTTTATTGCATTTTCCTTTCAGATTCTCAAACTTTTTACCGCAAATTCTCAAATTATTTTATGCTTTTAAGTTTTAATTTGCGAATTTGCGGTTTTTTATTAATTGTACAGAATTAAGTCAACCAACCAAAACTTCGGATGTAAAGCTCGTAGTGTTTTATTTTATAAAATAAAAAGTATGACTAAAACCCATTTTTTATACCTTTTAGTTTCGTTATTCTTGTTTTCTTGCGGGAAAAAACAAGAATCCTTATTGCGAGAATCGGTTGGTAAAATCAATACGATTGCCGTGATTATGAACGATGCTTTATGGAATGGGGAAGTGGGTGATTCGCTGCGAAATAAATTAGCAGCCCCAGTTTTTGGTTTGCCTCAGGAGGAACCCTTATTTACCATCAATCAATATCCTGATAAATTAGTAGAAGGCTTTATCACAGATAGTCGTACCATTGTAGTAGTCAAAAAAGGAGCAACTACTGGTTTTGAAGTTAAGAAAAACCAATACGCCAAACCGCAAACTGTTTTTCATCTTACTGGGACTACAAATGATACGCTTCTGTATTTATTAGAAAAGCACAGTCCCGAAATGATTCAGATCATTAAAGAAGGCGAAATTCAAGCCAATCAAAGAATTAATAGTGAGTCATTATTGCCTCCCAAAATTATAGAGAATAAATTTCATATTCATCTAGATGTGCCTTCCGATTTTGAATATGCCTTACAAAAACCTCGTTTCATTTGGTTAAAAAAAGAAATTGTGAGTGGTAGTATGAGTCTGTTGTTGTATCAAGTTCCTCTGAATACCATCAAGACCAAAAACCCCATTGCCTCAATCATTCGAATGAGAGATTCTATAGGAAAGTTATACATCAAGGGCCGTGAAGCACAAACACCGATGATAACTGGAGAAGGCTATGCGCCGTATTGGTTCAACATAAAATTAGATAACCGTCCCACTTTTGAATCGAAAGGAACATGGGAATTAAAGAATGATTTTATGTCCGGACCTTTCATCAATTATGTGATTTTTGACAAAGAGTACAACCGAATAATGGTGTTAGAAGGATTTTGTTACTCACCCGCCGATGAAAAAAGAGATATAATGTTTGAGTTAGAATCGATTATAAAATCGGTTCAAATAATTGAAAGAAAAAAATAAAAGTTGTTATGAGTGTACAATGGGAAATTAAATCCTTCGAGGCGTTGACTGTTCATGAGTTGTATGATATTTTAAGATTGAGAAGTGAAATTTTTGTAGTAGAGCAAAATTGCGTCTATTTGGATTTGGACGGAAAAGATAAAAAAGCCCTACATCTTTTTGGAACGTATGAAGATAAAGTTGTAGCACATGCTCGATTATTACCGCCAGGGATTAGTTTTCCAGAAGCCTCAATAGGACGAGTAGTGGTTGATGCTAGGTATCGAGATAAAAAATGGGGTCATGAATTGATGCAAAACGCTATTGCAGGAATTGCAACTCATTTTAACGAAGCAGTGATTACGATTGGCGCTCAATTGTACTTGAAAAAATTCTACGAAAGCCATGGTTTTGTGGCTATTAGTGAAATGTATTTAGAAGATGACATTCCGCATATCGAGATGAAAAGAGGGTAATCAAGTAAATTATGATTCTTAGATTTCTAATTTTTGTCACATCGAGCGTAGTCGAGATGCAGTGATGGTTCTCGACTGCGCTCGAACTGACATTAGAGTTATTTTAAACTAGATTTTTGTTTTCTAAAACATTAGGGGAAGAATTTAAAGGATATTAAAACTAACTTAATATGGCCTTAAATTTCTAATATATTAAAAATAAGATGCTTACTTGAATGCTTATATGGCTAATATGTTTAAGAATTGATGCTAATTTTTACTGCGTTCTTTTACAATTTCAAAATACTATTGTACTCCGCAGAAGTAGTCAACACGCTTACCGCCTTTTTGATTTCGGGATTGCTTTTGATGTAGTATTGGTACAATCCTTCTTGGTATTGGTAGCGTTTGATAATCTCGTCTAGCAATAAATTTTTAATTTCTTTTTGATTTTTGTCCAAAGCATTCCATTCACTTTTTTGAATAGCATTTAGTAATTGTTGGTATTCCGCCGTAATGCTTTCGTCTATTTTTTCTTTTTTAGCAGCAGCCAAAGTCTTTTTCAAGTTTACTTCGGTTTCGGTATCCAAATTGAATTTTTTGTTTTTCAAAAATTGTTTGAAATCATTGTAATCCGCATCGGTGATAGTTGGGATGGTGTTGCCTAAATTAGGATTTTTGTAATAATACGTAGTGGCATAATCAAAGATGGCCTCGTTTCTCACTACCGCATTGGCCACGGCGCTTACTTGTGTTTCTGCTAATTCAATGTCAGGCTGTATGCCTCCTCCGTCGTATACGGTTCTTCCTTTTCTGGTTTTAAAAGCATTATAATTTTTTTCTTCTGTACGTGTAGCTACTCCATTTTTATCTTTTCGGGTGTAATCTAAAGCTTGTATGCAACGACCAGAAGGAGTGTAGTAACGAGAAATAGTTACTTTTACTTGTGTTCCAAAAGACATATCGATAGGACGCTGAACCAATCCTTTTCCAAAACTACGACTGCCTAAAACCACCGCACGATCCAAATCTTGCAAAGCACCTGCCACTATTTCTGAAGCCGACGCACTTTTTCCGTTGACGATGATGACTAAGGGAATGTTCAAATCTACTGGTTCTCGAGTCGTTTTATAGGTGTTGTTGTATTTTTCTACTTTCGATTTGGTAGTTACTATGGTTTCGTTTTTGGGCACAAATAAGTTGCAAATATTCACCGCTTCATTCAATAGCCCACCTGGATTGTCTCTTAAATCCAAAACGATGCGTTCGGCACCCTCTTTTTTAAGTTGTTCCAATGCTTCTTTTACTTCTGCCGACGCTTTTTTGGTAAAATGAGTCAGTACGATATATCCTGTTTTGGCATCTATTTTTCCAAAGAAAGGCACTGATTTGATTTCTACTTCATCCAAGACTAATTGGGTAGTTAATGTTTTGCCTTGGCGAATATATTTTATGTCAATCTTAGTGTTTTTAGAGCCTTTGAGTAATTGCGAGGCATCGTCCTTAAAATCTTTCAGCACGACATCTCCAATTTGAATAATAGCATCGCCCGCTTTGAGGCCCGCTTTGTCCGCAGGGAAATTTTTATAGGGTTCTTTGATAATCAATTGGTCTTCCTTGCGACTGATTAATGCACCAATTCCAGTGTATTCACCGGTATTGTTGATTTTGAACTTCACCACATCTGCTTCATTGAAGTAGTTGGTGTAGGGATCCAAACTCGCCAACATCCCTTTGATGGCCTTATCCATCAAATCACCTGGATTGGTTTCATCTACATAATTAGAGTTAACCTCTTTGAAAAGTGTGGTAAAAATTTCTATTTGCTTAGCAATTTCAAAGAAATCATTCTTGAAACTTACCCCAACAAACAAAAAGGCTGAAGCCAAAACAGGAATGATGTATTTTTTTTGAAAAAATGCGTTCATAAGGAAAGTGTTGGTTAATAAATAGACCTCTAAAGTAGTAATAAAACAGGAATAATTAAGGGAATCTGTTTTTTTAGGACAATTCGGTGCTGGTCGAATCGGTAATTTTGGCTTCGTTTGCTTTTTTTTGAGCTTGTTGTGCTACAAATTTTTCAAACAATTGAATCGTTTTGGTATTGATTTCATCGAAAGACAGGTGTTCTTTGGATTGGTAAAAAAACATAAAAGCATAAGGTTCGTCCAAATGTGGAATCAGTAAATGCTTGTTTAATCGATAGGTTTCTCTGAGTACGCGTTTAAAGTAATTGCGATCTACGGCTTTTTTGAAGTATTTTTTAGAAACCGAAACCCCCATTTTTATTTGCTGTGTGGTTTCTTTTTGCTCTTGGCAATACACCAATCGCAAAGGATATTTCGATACCGATTTCCCTTCGGTGAATAATTTCCCGATAGTAATTTTGCTTTTTAGCTTTTCTTCTTTTGGGTAACTGAAATCCATTGAATTCAATAAAACAGTATGAGAATTAGAACGCAAAGGTACAATTAAACCCCAAAAGGATTATTGTTTAGGATTTAAATCGCAATAAAAATTTAATTCGTACTTTTGACTCTTTATTTCAATAGCATGCAAAAAATAATTTCGTACCCCCTATCCGTAATTTACTATTTGTGTTTTATACTTTGTCTTTTGGTCTTTCATCCCATTCAATGGATTTGTTTTAATGGATTTGGCTATCAGGCACACAAAAAGAGTGTCGATTATTTGAACTTCTTTTTGGTAAAATGCACTAATATTTTAGGCACCACCTACCGATTTGAGAATTTGGATAGTGTACCCAAAAACGTTCCTCTAATTGTAGTTGCCAATCATCAAAGCATGTATGACATTATAGCTATTATTTGGTACATGCGTCGTTATCATTGCAAGTTTGTTAGTAAAAAAGAATTAGGAAGCGGAATTCCAAGTGTGTCCTATAATTTGCGCCACGGAGGTTCTGTCTTGATTGACAGGAAAGATCCGAAACAAGCCATTCCAACCATCAAAGGCTTGTCTGAATACATAGAAAAAAATACCCGTTCAGCAGTTATTTTCCCTGAAGGAACTCGAAGTAAAACCGGAAAACCAAAGGAGTTTGCGCAAAGTGGATTAAAAATATTATGCAAATATGCGCCATCAGCTTATGTAGTGCCTATCACAATAAATAATTCCTGGAAGATGGTGCGTTACGGGTCCTTTCCAATGGGCTTAGGAAATTGTTTAACGTTTACCATTCATGAGCCTATGGCGGTTAAAGACTATGCTTTTGAGGAATTGTTTCAAAAAACAGAAAGCACTGTAACGAGTGCTATTCATTTTTAAAAACCCAATAACCATTTAATAAAAATACCATGTCAATAAAAAACATCCGATTAGAAGTGATGCAGTTTTTAGAAAAAAACGTCGACAGTTTTGTGGATCAATTTCTAATTCCGGTAGAAAAAATATGGCAACCTTCTGATTTTTTGCCAAATTCTGAGAGCGCTACTTTCTTAGAAGAAGTAAAAGAATTAAGAGAAATTGCGAAAGATTTACCTTATGATTTTTGGGTAGCTCTTGTTGGAGATACCATTACAGAAGAAGCTTTGCCAACCTATGAATCTTGGTTGATGGAAGTAGAAGGAGTAGATAACCAAGAGCGCAATGGTTGGTCCAAATGGATTCGCCAATGGACTGGTGAAGAGAACCGCCACGGAGATTTGTTGAACAAATATTTGTATTTGTCAGGGCGTGTAAATATGCGTGAGGTTGAGGTTACAACGCAACATTTGATTAACGACGGTTTTGATATCGGCACGGGAACTGATCCGTATAAGAACTTTGTGTATACTAGTTTTCAAGAATTAGCTACCTATGTATCTCACAATCGTGTGTCGCAATTGGCTAAGAATTTTGGGGACAAGAAATTGTCTAAACTTTGTAAAATGATTGCAGGCGACGAAATGCGTCATCATTTAGCCTATAGCGAATTTGTAAATCAAATTTTTAAAGTAGACCCTAGCGAAATGATGTTGGCTTTTCAATACATGATGAAACAAAAAATTGTGATGCCGGCTCACTTTTTAAGAGAATCTGGACAAAAGATAAGTTCTGCTTTCGAACAATTTTCTGATTCTGCTCAACGTATAGGTGTGTATACTGCTACGGATTATGTAGAGATTATGCAAAAATTAATCGATAAATGGGAAATCGATAAAATTGGAGGATTAACTGACGAAGCTGAAAAAGCAAGAGATTATTTAATGAAATTACCAGCAAGAATGGCAAAAATTTCAGAACGTTTGGTAATCCCAGCTGAGTCGTATATCTTTAAATGGGTAGAGCCTGCAAGATTGTAATCCTTAATTTTGAGCTATTTTAGATATAAAGTAAGATCATAAAGAGAACTGATTTTTTTAGGAACGCCCTTTAAAAATCAGTTTTTTTATAAAAAAAACACCCCAAATGAATACCGCTAAACTAATTCACGATACAATTCTTTTTGTAAAACAAACACTAGCCGATGCAGAGGGAGGACACGATTGGTTTCATATAGAGAGGGTGTATAAGAATGCTTTACTCATAGCCAAGTCAGAGTCTTGTGATACACTTGTCGTTCAGTTAGGGGCTTTACTACATGATATTGCAGATAGTAAATTTCATGGAGGAGACGAGACCATAGGTCCAAGAACGGCGAGAAATTTTCTGGAATCGCAACACGTAGCCGAAGAAGTAATTGTGCATGTAGTGCAAATCATTGAAAATATTTCTTTTAAAGGCGGTAAGACTAAGCGCAGTTTTTCTTCTATTGAATTGGATATTGTACAAGATGCAGATCGTTTGGATGCTATTGGTGCCATTGGAATTGCCAGAGCGTTTAATTACGGAGGGTTCAAAAACAGAGCATTGTACAATCCTGAGATAGCCCCCAATTTGCATATGACGAAGGAAGAATATAAGTCAAGTCAAGCGCCAACTATCAATCATTTTTACGAGAAATTATTGTTGCTCGCTGATACAATGAACACCAAAACGGGTGCAGCAATCGCCACAAAAAGACATCGTTATATGGAAAACTTCTTGTCTCAGTTTTATGCCGAGTGGGAAGGGGAGGCCTAGTGTTCAGTTTGCAGTTTTTAGTATTCAGTGGCTATTATAGTACAGCAATAAGGTAAAACCAAAGAACAGCACACATTACTTATTTTCACTAGCTTTTAATTCCAGCATAACATCAGAAGCATTTTTAAAGGTAGGGTCACTTTCTGTTAAACTTCCTATTCTTTTTTTGTTCAATTTGAATGTCAAATCCATTTCTGAAGTAAAAAGTAAGGCGGTCAAAAACGGATTATTCATATACGGACTCAACACGAAAAAGGCTTCCTCTAACGAATGGAAACTTTCTATTTCTTCGGTTTTATAGCGCGCAATTATTGAAAATTCTAAGGTATTTTGGGCGGTTATAATGGGACGAGCATAAATGTTTTTTAACTCGGTATCACCAATTGTTTTGGCCAAAGTCAATTTAGCAAAAGTACGATTTTCGATACTCTCAATTACTTTTTGCCAAAATTCAGCAAATACAGGTTGGAAGGACATAGGTTGTAGTGTTTTATAGATTAAAAAGATTAAAGGATGTAATCCCAAAAATTTTGACTGTGAATGACTGCTGTTGTTTTTGGCTGGTATTTTTCGGTGAAGGATTTGGTAAAACGTACTTTTTGATTAGGATTGTATTTAATTTCAAAAGCTTCAATTTCGGTATTTTTTAGTTCCAAATAATCGATTTCGGCTTGTTGAGTATTGCGCCAAAAATAAGTGTCTTTGAACTGATTTTCATAAATCAATTTTTTCTTTCTTTCGCTAATTATAAAGTTTTCCCAAAGGGCACCTACATCGTCACGAAGTTCTATGGGATTGAAATTTTTGATGATTCGATTGCGGAGACCATTGTCCCAGAAATAGACTTTTCGCCCTTTTTTAAGCTCATTATCTTGGTTTTTGCTGAAAGCATGTAAGCTAAAAACAATGAAATTTTTTTCTAAAATATCAAGGTACTTTTCAACGGTCAGGCGACTTATTCCTAATTCATTTGCCAAAGAACTGTAATTAATTTCGCTGCCAATTCTATAAGCTAACATTTGAACTAATCGCTGTAAGGTGGCTGATTTTTTTATGCCATCTAAGTTTAGAATGTCTTTGTATAAAAAAGCATCAACTAAATCATTGAGTATCTTTTCTTCCTGACCAAGATGATTTACTACTTCAGGATAATAACCAAATACTAATCGATGAGGTACCAAACGGGTTTCCTCAACAAAATTAGTATGCTTTACTAATTCGGCAAAGTTTAGTGGGAAGAGTTGCAGTTCTTCTTTTCTTCCCATCATAGATTCTTTGGTTTTGTCGGCTAGTTCAAAAGCACTGCTACCCGAAGCGATGACTTGAATTTCTGGAAAATTGTCCACCATTCTTTTAATCAAAAGCCCAATATTGTGAATCATTTGAGCCTCGTCAATTATTAACATAGTGTTATTTCCTATTAGCGCTTTTAGTCGGTCGGAGGTGATGTTTTCTAATAGCAATTGGGTATCGGGTTCATCGCCATTGAGCCATAAATAGGGATGCTCTTTAATCGTGTTTTTAATCAAAGAGGTTTTGCCTACTTGTCGTGCACCAAATACTACTATGGCTTTTCCTTTGAAAAGTAAAGCGTCTATGGCAGGTTGTTGGCTTCTTTGTATCATTTGTCAATCCATTTGAAGCCACAAATATACTACAATTTGATATTCAAACATCAAAAAATTATAATAATATGATATTTGAATATCAAAAAAATATAATAATATGATATTTGAATGTCAAAAAAATATAATAATATGATATTTGAAGAACAAAAAAATCTTGTTTTAGCAAACTGTTTACTAAAACCTGACCACTGACCACTTATTTATTTTCCTGTAAAATTGGCTTTTCTTTTTTCTAAGAATGCGGTAGTTCCTTCTTTAAAATCAGCCGTTCCGAAGCATTTTCCAAAGTTTTTGATCTCGGTTTCGAAACCATTTTTGCCGTCTTTATAATTGGCGTTGATGGCTTTTATAGCTCGACCAATGGCAAAAGGAGAGTTTTTCATGATTTTTTGAGCGATACCTTTGGTAAAATCCAATAATTCTGCTTGAGGCACTACATGATTTACCAAGCCATAGTTTTTGGCTGTCTCTGCGTCAATCATACTGGCGGTCATAATCAATTCCATAGCGCGACCTTTTCCAATCAGTTGTGGTAAACGTTGTGTTCCTCCGTACCCTGGAATTACGCCTAAGGAAACTTCTGGAAGTCCCATTTTGGCATTGTCTGAGGCAACTCTGAAATGACAAGACATAGCCAATTCTAACCCACCACCCAAGGCAAAACCATTGATAGCCGCAATGACTGGTGTTTTTAGATTTTCGATTAAATCGAATAATTTTTCTTGCCCTTCGCTAGCCAGTTGGGCACCTTCAGCAATGGTAAAATGTGCAAATTCAGAGATATCGGCTCCAGCAACAAAAGCTTTTTCACCACTTCCTGTAATTAGTATCACTTGAATTTCTTTGTTTTTCCCCAATGTTTTTATGGCTTTGTGTAGGTCGTTTATGGTGTCAATATTCAAAGCATTTAGCTTTGAAGGTCTATTGATGGTAAGGATGGCAATGTTGTTTTCTTGTTCGATTAAAATATTTTCGTAGTTCATAACGCTTTTTTTTTTAAGATTGAATAATCGGCAAGGTCACTTTAAAAGTAGTGCCTTTTCCTAATTGTGTATCAAAGGTAATTGTTCCGTTGTAATTTTCTATGATGTTTTTGATAATTCCTAGGCCGAGTCCCATACCGCTTGTTTTGGTAGTAAATTTGGGTTCGAATATTTTGGGTACTGTTTGCTCTGCAATTCCTACTCCGTTGTCTTGAACCAAAATGATGACTTGGTTGTGTTCTCTTTTCACAACCACTTTGATGGCTTTTTCTTGCTGATTTTCTGGAATGGCTTGTATGGCATTTTTGACCAAATTGGTTATCACACGAATAAGTTGTGAGCGGTCCATACTCGAAATTATGGACGGATACTGACTCTCAAAAACAATATAATCTTCATTGAAAATATCCAAAGCCAGTTCGACTACTTCCACCACATTCAGCGTTTCGTTTTGTTGGGCTGGCATAGAGGCAAAGTTCGAAAAAGCCGAAGCCACAGCACTCATAATATCAATTTGCTGAATTAAGGTTTCGGAATATTCGTTGAGTTTTTGTTTGACATCTGGTGTGGTAGGGTCAAATTTTCTTTGGAAACTTTGTACCGTTAATCGCATGGGTGTTAACGGATTTTTGATTTCATGTGCCACTTGTTTTGCCATTTCACGCCAAGCTTCTTCTCTTTCGCTTTGCGCAAGTTTAAGTGCACTTTTTTCTAATTTATCGACCATTTCGTTGTAAGAACGAATCAGCAAATTAATTTCACGGCTATTGGCGTCCAAAACAATTTTTTCGTTTTTCTGCTCAATATTCGTTTCGCTCATTTTGTCGGCGATTGTTTTTAACGATTTGGTGATATAAGTGGCCAAGAAATACGCCAAGGCAAAAGCAACAATCAGCATAAAAGAATAGACTTGCCCTAATCTTATCAGGAAACTATTCAGCTCTTTCTGATAAAAACTATCATCTTCTACATAAGGCAAATTTAATACGCCAAGTGGTTTGAATTTATCGTCTTTGATTTGGCTATACGACGAACGATTTTTGACGCCATCGATAGTTTTGATGTCTACAAAACGTTTGTCAATCGAGGAACGAACCAGTTTCAGAATGTATTTTGGAATAGGCGGAGCCATTTTATCAATAGAAAAGGACTCTTTCGATGATTTTAAAAGATGACCGTCTAGGCTATAAATATTGATTTCGATGTTATGAATTTGGGATAATTCGTGAATTTTATCTTTAAAAATTAAATCTAAATTTATCGGTGTCAACGGGTAAGTGGTGGTTGACAAAACATAATTAATATGCTCTTTAATTGCTGTCTCTTTTCGCTCTAATCGTTCTTGATGGTAATCTCGTGCTTCACTTTTGAACTGTAAAATAGAAATAGAGGCGAGCAAAACACTTGAAACTACAATAACAACTATCATCGATAGGAAAATCCTAGTGCGTAAGGAAAGCATCGATAGGTTGAAGTTGTTTAGCATATTTTTTTAGTATTCAGTGTTCAGACTGTTAGTGTTCAGTTATTTTGCTAATGTATAATTCCGTTTTTAAACTTACAAACAGGCAAAATTTTAACAGGCACATATTGGCAACTGATTACTAAAAACTGACCCCTGACCACTATTTCCTCTCTCTAATTTTTTTGTAAAAACGAAATCCCAACATGATTATGATTGAAAATAAAAAAATACCAATCACACCATACACCCAGTTGAAAGCATTTTTGAGTACTACCAAAAACACCACAGCAAATAAAATAAGAGTTGCTCCTTCATTCCAAAGGCGCATTTGATTGGTGGTATAGTTTACTTCATTGCGTTGCAGTTGCGTAAAGATTTGATGGCATTTAAAATGATACAAATACAACAAGAAAACAAATCCTAGTTTGACATGCATCCAAGGCATTTGCAACCAGCCTCTACCTAAATCGGTAAAAAGCAACAGCCAAAAAGCCACAAAAAACGTAATAACAGCCGATGGCCAAGTGATGATGTACCACAAACGATAGGCCATCAGATTGTATTGTTTTTGCAAAATCTCTTTCTCTGGCGAGGGCTTGTCGGCAGCTTCAATTTGGTAGACAAACAAGCGAACGATGTAAAATAATCCTGCAAACCAAGTAACTACAAAAATGATGTGTAAGGATTTAAGGTAGTTGTAGAGTTCCATTTATTTTGATTTCAAGTTAAAGGTTTGAAGTTTTTATAGCGACTTCAAACCTTTAACAAAATTATACTTTCTTGAATTCGTTTATCCAATTGGCTACCACACCACACCATTCGTCTTCATCATTCATACATGGTACTGCCAAAAATTCTTCTCCACCATGATGAAGGAATTGCTCATTGGCTTCCATAGCGATTTCTTCTAGCGTTTCTAAACAGTCAGCCACAAAAGCTGGGGTTACCACTGCTAATTTCTTAATGCCTTGTTCGGGCATTTTATTGATTTCTACATCGGTATATGGAGTAAGCCATTTGTCACCAGCCAATCGCGATTGGAAGGTTTGGCTGTATTTGCCTTCTGGAATTCCTAATAATTTTACTACTTGCTTGGTAGTTTCATAACATTGATGACGGTAGCAAAACTCATGTGCAGGTGAAGGCGTGTTACAACAAGAACCATCAATTTTACAATGAGAATTCGTCACATCAGTTTTGCGAATGTGACGTTTTGGAATTCCGTGATAAGAGAATAATAAATGATCGTAATCAAATCCTTCCAAATGCTTTTTGATAGAATTAGAAAGTGCCTGAATATAATCAGGTTTGTTGTAGAATGCAGGAACATTCGTAAAGGTCATTTCTGGAAAATACTTTTGACGTAATTCTTCAGCCAAAACCACAATAGTAGTTGTTGAAGCCATAGCGTGTTGTGGATACAAAGGCAAAAGCATTACTTCAGTTACACCTTGGTCTTTGAGTTCTTGCAAGCCTTTTTGAATGGTCATCGTTCCATAACGCATCGCTAAAGCTACTGGAATGTCTACCAATTGTTTCACTTTTTGATGCATTTTTTTCGAAATTACAATCAAAGGAGAACCTTCGCTAGTCCAAATTCTAGCATAGGCTTCGGCCGATTTTTTGGGACGGGTTTGTAAAATAATACCACGAACCAACAAAGCACGCAATAGATAAGGAACATCTATTACATATTTATCCATTAAAAATTCGTCTAGATAGGGTTTAACATCCTTAGCAGTTGGACTTTCTGGGGAACCTAGGTTGACTAATAATACACCTTTCATGTTTTTGTTTTATTTATTGGGATGAAAACTTGCGTTTATTGATTTTGGTTTCAAAAATAGATAAACACTGTTTTTATCAGTTATAGGACTTATTCTTTTTTATGTCTATGTGATAGTTAAAACTAATGGTTTATAGTATGGATGAGTTAATAGACATCAAGTATTTCTTAGGTGTTGTTCCAAATTTCTTCTTGAAAGCAGCTATGAAATGACTCCCGGTACTGTAGCCAATTTTCAAGCCTACTTCGTTTACATTATAGGAACCACTATCTAATAATTGACGGGCATAATCCATTTTGTAATCAAATAAAAAGCCGTAAACGGTATCGCCGTAAATTTGTTTGAACCCCATTTTGAGTTTTTTTAAATTTAATCCAATAGTATCGGCTAGTTCTTGTAAACCGGGAGGTTCGGCCATATTGGCAATGATGATTTCTTTGGCTTTTTTGATTTTCATCACATTGTCCTCATCTATCAAAAATGGACATTGCTCAGCATTGGGATCTTCGGAACGGTTGAAATATAAGCTCAATAACTCATAACCTTTACCTTTATAGTATAAATTTTTAATAGAAGGATTTAAATTGTAATGAAACAATTGCGTTAACACAATAGCCATAGAAGGACTAATATCGCCTTCTTTATAATATTTTTTATCCTTGTTTTCGTCGCTCAAAAAAGGAATGTGGCTGGCTTCGGTTGAAAACAAACCATGAAATTTTTGAATCGAAATCAAAATGGTAATCACCCAAGTGTTGGGCGATAATTCTAGATTGAGCGGTAATTCTTTTTGAGGATTGTAGAACAAATAGGACTTTTCTTCGTTCATTTCTAGAGCATAACTGCCTTGATTGAATAAAAATTTTGCTTTTCCTTTCAATCCAAAATGAAATTGAATCAAGCCATGGCTCACCTCGTGATGCGTGTGAAACGGAGTCTCTTCATCATTTTGAAAACGCAATAAGGTGAAATCATCCTCTATTTTTATAATTTCTTGTGAACTCATAGCGACATTTTTTTTCTATAAAAAAGCTCGTAATGCAGCTATTTTATTTAGAATCACTCTAAATAAAACAATCAATAAGCCTTATATTTGCTACAAAAATAAACGTTTTTGCTTGTAAATAACGAAATAAATCCAAAAAAGCATTGAGCGACACAAAAAGAACTTTTAGCGTTGTTTTTATACGAGCGATAGTTCTAGCTTTGTTCCACTTTTACAGGAACTGTATTTATGGAAAAAAATCAAGGTGCTAAGCACCACTATTTTTACTCGGTTGGATTAAGCTATAAAAAAGCCGATGCTGCGATCAGAGGTAAATTTAGTTTGGATGCATTGGCCAAAACCAATTTGCTACAACAAGCAAAAAACGAGGGAATTCCTGCTTTAATCGTTACTTCTACGTGTAACCGTACCGAAATTTACGGCTACGCAGAGCACCCTTTTCAATTAATAAAACTTCTTTGCGAAAACTCACAAGGCACTGTGGAAGAATTTCAAAAAGTAGCGTATGTTTTCAAAAATCAAGATGCCATCAATCATATTTTTAGAGTAGGAACCGGATTAGACAGTCAGATTTTAGGCGATTTCGAAATCATCAGTCAGCTTAAAAATGGTTTTATCGAGTCGAAAGCTATGAATTTAACCAACGCTTTCATGGAGCGATTGATTAATTCTGTTATTCAGGCTAGCAAAAAAATTAAAAACGAAACCGAAATAAGTTCTGGAGCTACATCAGTTTCTTTTGCTTCGGTTCAGTATATTATCAAAAATGTTCCAGATATCGGGAACAAGAATATTCTACTTTTTGGTACTGGAAAAATTGGCCGAAATACGTGTGAGAATTTGGTAAAACATACCAAAAACGAACATATTACACTAATTAATCGAACCAAAGACAAAGCCGAAAAATTAGCAGGTAAACTAAATTTGATTGTAAAAGATCATTCCGAATTGCACCTAGAATTACAAAAAGCAGATGTGGTAGTGGTAGCAACAGGCGCACAAAATCCAACGGTGGACAAAGCGATTTTGAATCTGAAAAAACCCATGCTGATTTTAGATTTGTCTATCCCAAAAAACGTACATGAAAATGTAACCGAAATTGAAGGGGTGACTTTGATTCATTTGGATCACTTGTCTCAAATGACCGATGAAACCTTAGAAAACAGAAAATTACACATTCCAGCTGCCGAAGCCATTATTGAAGTCATTAAAAATGAATTTTTAGCTTGGACCAAATCTAGAAAATTTGCTCCTACTATTCATGCCTTGAAAGAAAAGCTCAACGCCATCAAAGAGGCCGAATTGAACTTTCAAAGCAAGAAAATAGCCGATTTCAACGAAGAACAAGCCGAAATCATCAGCAACCGCATCATTCAGAAAATCACGACTCATTTTGCCAATCACCTCAAAGATGAAGAAACTATGGTCGATGAAAGTATTGAATGGATTGAAAAAGTTTTTCAAATTGAAACAAATGCAAAATAATATTTCACCATTAAGAGATTAAGAAAATTAAGTATACATGTTTTAAAACTTAATTAATTTACATTCAACTTAAATCTTAATGGTACTTAAATACCTTAATGGTAAAAAAACAAAAAATGGCAGAAAAAACAATACGTATCGGAACCCGCGATAGCGAACTCGCGCTTTGGCAAGCCCACACGGTCGAGAAAAAACTAAACGACTTAGGGTTCAAAACAGAGATTATCGCAGTGAAATCAGAAGGCGATATCATTTTGGACAAACCATTATACGAATTAGGAATCACCGGAATTTTTACCAAAACTCTTGATGTCGCTATGATTAGCGGTCAAGTCGATATTGCGGTACATTCTATGAAAGATGTGCCCACCACATTGCCACAAGGCATTGTGCAAGCCGCCGTTTTAGAGCGTGCGAACACCTTAGATATTCTGGTACACAAAGGCAATCTAGATTTTCTAGAAGGTAGCGGTACCATCGCCACCGGAAGTTTGCGTCGCCAAGCCCAATGGCTCAACAAATATCCTAATCATAAAGTGGTCGATTTGCGAGGCAATGTCAATACTCGTATGCAAAAATTGCAAGACAGTGACTGGAGTGGAGCCGTTTTTGCCGCCGCAGGATTAGAACGCATCAATTTAAAACCAACGGATTTTATCAATTTGGATTGGATGATTCCCGCACCGGCGCAAGGAGCAATGGTAGTGGTTGCCATGGCCGAGGACGAGTTTTGCCGCGAAGCCGTATCCGAATTGAACGATATCGAAACCGAGGTGTGTACCCACATCGAGCGTCAATTTTTACGCCGTCTCGAAGGAGGTTGTACCGCGCCCATCGGAGCCTTGGCAACCTATAACGAAGACGAAGACACCATTCATTTCGAAGGCGTCCTTTTTTCTATCGACGGCCAACAAAAAATAGCCATCAACAAAGTCGTACCCATCGAAGAATGGAAAAATCTAGGCTACCATTCAGCCGAAGAAATCCTCAATAATGGCGGCACCGAGTTGATGAAAACGATAAAAGAAACCTTGAAAAAGTAAGGAGCGAAACACAGGGCTTTTTTGCCAGTATGGGTTCCCGCTGTCCTTCCTATCTTTTTTGTCCCGAAAAAAATCGGCACAAAAAAGGATATTCCCTCCCATCGGGGCTAAGAGAATAACAATAGGCTTTTTCAGAAAACAAACATAAAAATGAGTCAATCCATCCGAATATTATCCACAAAAACACTTTTGCCCAATCAAAAGCAAGCTTTGCTGGACGCTCATTTTGATGTAATCGAAACCAATTTTATCCAAACCACCGCCACGGATTTTTCTTTAGATTCGGTAAACGAGCATTTGATTTTCACCAGTCAAAATGCCGTGAAAAATTTCTTGAAACATCCCAAAGCAGCAGAATTTAAACAAAACAAAGTTTTTTGCGTCGGTTTAAAAACCAAAATAATGCTCACCGAAGCAGGGTTTGAAGTAGAAGCTTATATGGGATATGCTGAAGATTTAGCAGAAATCATTGTACTGATTTATAAAAATGCTAGCTACACTTTTTTTAGCGGAAACCTTCGCAGAAATACGCTACCCGAAGCTTTACAATGTGCGGGTATTGTTTTCAACGAGATTCAAGTATACACGACCACTTTGTCTCCCAAACCAATTCAGGAAAAAGTAGATGGCATTTTATTTTTTAGTCCATCTGCGGTCGAAAGTTATTTAGCAGCAAACAAAATAAAAAACGAAATTTGCTTTTGCATAGGCGAAACCACCGCCGAGGCTTTAGAAAAAAATAAAATCAAGAACATTATCGTAGCCTCTCAACCTTCTATAGAAGATGTAATCGAAGAAGTGCTACAAGAATATACATAAAAGAACAAAAAAATAATAATTTAAGGTGTTCAGACTGAACACTAAAATACTGAACACTGATTACTATGTTAAAGAACGACCTATTTTTAAAAGCATTAAAAGGAGAAACAGTAGAACGTCCACCAGTTTGGATGATGCGTCAAGCCGGAAGATATTTACCAGAATTTCGTGCTTTGCGTGATAAATACGATTTCTTCACGCGTTGCGAAACGCCAGAATTAGCTGCTGAAATTACCGTGCAACCTATTCGTATCGTAGGACCAGATGCAGCGATTTTGTTTTCGGATATTTTGGTAGTGCCTCGTGCTATGGGAATTCACGTAGAATTAAAAGACAATTTAGGGCCGATTATTCCAAATCCAATTCGCACTATGGAGCAAGTCAATCAAGTGATTGTTCCAAATATCGAAGAAACCTTAGGTTACGTAATGGATGCGGTGAAATTGACCAAAGAAATGCTAAATGATGAGGTACCTTTAATTGGTTTTGCAGGTTCACCTTGGACAATTTTCTGCTATGCCGTAGAAGGAAAAGGTTCCAAAAGTTTTGATACGGCCAAAGGTTTTTGCTTCTCTAACCCAGTAGCGGCGCATACCTTATTGCAAAAAATCACCGATACGACTATTTTATACTTGAAAGAAAAAGTAAAAGCGGGAGTAAACGCCGTTCAAATTTTTGATTCTTGGGGAGGAATGTTGTCACCAGTAGATTACCAAGAATTCTCTTGGAAATACATCAACCAAATCGTTGAGGCGTTGGCTGAGGTAACGCCAGTAATTGTTTTCGGAAAAGGATGTTGGTTTGCTTTAAACGAAATGGGAAAAAGCAAAGCTTCTGCTCTTGGAGTAGATTGGACGTGCACGCCAAGAAATGCTCGTTATTTATCTGGTGGAAACATTACTTTGCAAGGAAATTTCGACCCATCCAGATTATTGTCACCTATACCAACCATCAAAAAAATGGTACACGAAATGATTGACGAGTTTGGTGCCGACAAATACGTGGCCAATTTAGGACACGGAATTTTACCAAACATCCCAGTAGACCACGCCAAGGCGTTTGTTGATGCGGTGAAGGAATATAGAAAGAAATAGAAAGTGGTCAGTTGGCAGGATTTAGTGTTCAGCAAAAAAGACAGATAACGTATATTTTTACTTTTTGTAAAAAGTTCCGTAAGAACGACTAATCTAGTGGCAACGGATTTTAATCCGTTGAATAAAAAAAATAGAAGAAAATGCTAAGCAAAGGATTGCGAGATAAAGAAAGTACCCGAATAGACCATTGTCTAAAGCAGTTGCATTCTTTAGTATTGCCGCCTTTGGATTGGAATTTAGACCGAAAAGACGCACTCGAAGTAGAGTTGAAAGATTTCGCAATGGATTTGGAAAGTCTGAACGTTTTTTCACCAGAGGATTTGCTGCTTCATCTGCAGCGCCTTCATTTCGATTGGAACCAATTGGAATCCTTTGCCGATTTTTTAATAGCGTTATCTGCAGCAAGTCCCTTTTCTTTTTCAGAAAAAGCACTCGCTGTTTATCGTTTTATTCAAAAAGAAAGTAAAGTGTTTTCGTTTGGGATTAATGCTAAAATGGCGGCTTTAACGGACATCAATACTAACACAAAATAAATTCCTAGTTCCCCCTTTCCTTCGGAGAGGGGATAGGGGTGAGGCTTATGAAAAATAAATTTTACACTTACATACAAAACCTTCAAGACCAAATTGTAGCCGGATTAGAAGCGGTTGATGGTCAGGCCAAATTCAAAGAAGACCTTTGGGACCGCCCAGAAGGGGGAGGCGGAAGAACACGTGTAATCGAGAACGGTGCCGTTTTCGAAAAAGGCGGCGTCAATATTTCGGCAGTACACGGTAAATTACCAGACAGTATGCAGAAATTATTCAACGTTGGTGAAGCTGATTTTTTTGCCTGCGGTTTGAGTTTGGTATTGCATCCCAAAAATCCAATGGCACCAACGGTACACGCCAATTGGCGTTATTTCGAGATGTATGATGACAACGGAAATGTTATCAATTCTTGGTTTGGAGGAGGACAGGATTTAACGCCGTATTATCTGTTTGAAGAAGATGCTGTTCATTTTCATCAAACTTGTAAAACCGCTTGCGACAAGCACAATCCTGAGTTTTATCCCAAATATAAAAAACAGTGCGATGCTTATTTTTGGAATGCACATCGTAACGAGGCTCGCGGAATAGGTGGTTTATTCTTTGATTACTGCAAAGCTTCTGAAACAATGAGTATGGAAGATTGGTACAATTTCGTAACTGAAGTAGGCAATAGTTTTCTTCAAGCTTACGTTCCTATTGTAGAACGAAGAAAAAATTTGCCCTATAATCAAGAACAACGTACTTGGCAGGAAATTCGTCGAGGTCGTTATGTCGAATTCAATTTGGTACACGACAAAGGCACTTTATTTGGTTTAAAAACCAACGGAAGAATTGAGAGTATTTTAATGTCGTTGCCACCGCATGTGCAATGGGTGTATGACCATCATCCAGTCTCGGGTAGCGAAGAAGAAAAAATACTAAAAATATTAGAAAAACCAATTGATTGGGTTTAAGCTAAGAGTGAATAAAAAACACTTTATATATTAGACTTTTAAACTATTTTAAACAATATAGTATGTTTCCATTACACAGAAACCGTCGCTTAAGAGTGAACGAATCCATACGAAGCTTAGTGAGAGAAACCACTTTAAGCCCTAGCGATTTTATGTTTCCAATGTTCATAGCTGAGGGCGAAAAGGTACAAGTTGAAATTCCTTCTATGCCTGGAATCTATAGACGTTCCATTGATTTAACCGTGAAAGAAGTGCAAGAGCTTTTCGAATTGGGTATTCGTGCGGTCAATATTTATGTAAAAGTTAGCGAGGATTTAAAAGACAATACCGGTAAAGAAGCTTGGAATCCTAACGGATTAATGCAACAAGCCATTCGTGCTATCAAAGCGGCTTGTCCAGAAATGATTGTCATGCCCGATGTGGCTTTAGACCCTTATTCTATGTATGGTCATGACGGTATCATTGCCAATGGCGATGTAGAAAATGACTCGACCAACGACGCTTTGGTAAAAATGGCCGTTTCGCATGCTGAGGGCGGTGCCGATTTTGTAGCACCAAGCGATATGATGGACGGACGCGTATTGCGTTTGCGTCAAGGATTGGATGCCGCAGGCTATCATCACGTGGGGATTATGAGTTATTCGGCCAAGTATGCTTCGGCATTTTATGGCCCGTTTCGCGATGCGCTAGACAGTGCTCCAAGAGAAGCCGAGATCGAAGTACCCAAAGACAAAAAGACCTACCAAATGGATTATGCCAATCGCATCGAAGCCATCAAAGAGGCCTTGTCTGATGTGGAAGAAGGTGCCGATATGGTGATGGTAAAACCCGGAATTGCCTATTTGGATATCGTGCGTGAGGTGAAAAATGCCGTGAATGTACCCGTAACGGTTTTCCATGTTTCGGGCGAATATGCTATGATTAAAGCCGCAGCAGAGCGAGGATGGCTCGATAACGACAAGATAATGATGGAGCAGTTAATGTGTATCAAGCGAGCTGGAGCCAGTTTAATCTCGACCTATTTTGCCAAAGAAGCTGCAATTCTTTTAAAAAAACAAAACCGCTAAACACTAGACCAGTATTACTGAAACCCACAACTTAAAATAAATTGTTATGAGAAATGTAATCATTCTTGCGGCTGTTTTGCTTGTTGCTTCTTGCAAAAAAGAAAGCCAAGAACCTTTTGGAAAAACGGAAGCAACTACAGAAACAACTACAGAAATCACTTCTACTCCCGAAAATTTAGGAAAAGAACTTTTTGAAGGAAAAGGAGCTTGTATAGCCTGTCATCGAGTAGAAACTAAATTAGTTGGTCCAAGTGTACAAGACATGGCCAAAGCCTACAAAGAGAAGAACGGAGACCTAGTGGCTTTCCTCAAAGAAGAGGCACAACCCATTATGGACCCAAGTCAATATGAAATAATGAAGGCCAATTTTGCCATTACCAAAGCCATGTCCGATGATGAATTAAAAGAAATAGAAGCCTATATTTATTCAACCATGAAATAAAAAATCCTGAGCGAAGTCGAAGTGTTAGGAGTTGTTTACTTCATCCGTTCGCTCGAGCCCTGCTCTACACTATATCTTTCCCGCCGTCACGAAGGTTTTCGGGACTGGCGGCAATGGATGCCGTTTCGATCAGGGTAAACCAAACATGAACCATTTGTACAAACGAATGGTTTTTTTTTGAATTTAGTTAAATAATGAACCGCAAAGTTCTCAATGGGTTACGCGAGGGAAGCAATTACAGTCCAAAAACCATTTGCGAAAATTTGTGAAATTTGCAGTTTCTTTTTTTCTTTGCGAACCTTTCGTAAATCTTTGTGCCCCTTGAGGTTGCCTTTTTTAATCATTTAAGGTAATATAAGTTTTTTAAAATCCGTTTCATCCGTTCAATCCGTGGCTCAATTACTGTATTTTCACAAAAATAATTTGCGTTAATTCGTTTAATTTGCGGTTGATTTTTTTAAAACCATTTAAGACATATAAGGTCATTTAAGTTTTTTCATTGCGAACTATGCGTAAATTTTTTGCGCCCCTTGCGGTTATCTTTTTTTTCAACCACAAATGGCATATAAATTCGTTTTATCCTTAGCAGAATCACCGCCATTCATACAAAAACTTTTAGTACTTTGCGGTTCAATTCAAACCGACTTATGGAAACCGTTGCTATCAATACACCACTAGGAATTGCTCAAATTAAAGGCGACGAAAACGGCATTGCTCAAATTTCCGTTATCAATGAGGGAGACGTTTCCTCTGAAATCCCATCAGTTTTACAAAACGCAGTTACCCAACTTAACGACTATTTTCAGGGCAATCGAACCCATTTTGATTTTAAACTTAACCCCAAAGGCACCGAATTCCAACAAAAAGTGTGGCAAGCCCTACTCGAAATTCCATACGGAAAAACCTGTAGTTATATGGATTTGTCCAAAAAATTAGGCGATGTCAAAGCCATACGGGCAGTAGCTTCTGCCAACGGGAAAAATCCGCTATGGATTGTAGTACCCTGTCACAGAGTGATTGGCACCGATGGCTCACTAACGGGCTATGCTGGCGGATTGTGGCGCAAAAAATGGCTGCTCGAACACGAAAATCCAACAGCGCAACAAAGTTTGTTCTAAGAAAAGCGAAACTGTTTTTTACAAAATTTGACGACTCAGATTACAAAATTACCTAAATTTAGGACTTCAATAGTTAGTGAAAATTCGTGCAATTCGTGTTTAAAATTTAATTTATGATCGAAAAAATAAACCTCAATACTATTCTTTTTCTAGATATAGAAACCGTTCCTGAAGTAGAAAACTTCACAACTTTGGATGACGAAATGAAAGCGCTTTGGGACCAAAAAACAGTATACCAACGCAAAGACGATTTTACACCTGAAGAATTTTATGATCGCGCTGGAATTTGGGCCGAGTTTGGAAAAATTGTGTGTATTTCGGTAGGTTATTTTATCATCAAAGGGGACATTCGTAATTTTAGAGTGACCTCTTTTTTTGGTGAAGAAAGGCAGCTTTTGAAGGATTTTAGTAATCTCATCAATAATCATTTTAATCAGCCGCAACACCTGTTGTGTGGTCATAACGCCAAAGAATTTGATATTCCGTTTTTAGCAAGAAGAATGATCATCAACCAAATGCCTATCCCTGACAAACTCAATTTATTTGGCAAAAAACCTTGGGAGATTCCGCATTTGGACACCTTAGAATTATGGAAATTTGGGGATTACAAGCATTTTACTTCCTTAAAATTAATGTGTAAAGTACTTGGTATTCCTTCCTCCAAAGGCGATATCGACGGCAGCCAAGTCGGACATGTTTTTTATGTAGAGAAAGACATCGATCGCATCGTAACCTATTGCGAAAAAGACACTATTGCCGTGGCGCAGATTTTCCTTCGCCTTCGCAGAGAAGATCTACTGATTGAAGAGGAGATTATTCACGTGTAATCCTACTGCAACCCCTTTAGGGTTTAAAACCCTGAAGGGGTTATTTAAATAAAATAGTACATTTACAAAAATTATAAATTATGGTATTGAGTAGATTTTGGTTGGTTATATTTATTTCTTCCATCCTTTTTGTAGTTGTGAGTTTGTTTTCGGGCAATAGTTATACTATAGATCATGTTTTGAATGGCAAAAAAGACGATCCTATTTTACTATCGGAACACTATCTTGAACAAATGCCTGCTTTTATCAAAGACAGTCTTAAAAAGGCACCCGACCAAACGATGGTCATCAATCGAGATACCCTAAACGCCGACACTACTTATGTGTATAAAAACAAAGTAGTCAAAGTATTTAGCGGTGTTCAAAAATCGGATGGGCTCTTGCCAACATGTAAAAGTACGTTGCTCGATTTGATCTTGCCATTGATGGCTTACCTAGCTTTTTTCTGTGGACTGATGGAATTATTAATCATTTCAGGGGCTTCGGAAAAACTAGCCAGAGTATTGAGCCCAGTGTTCGTAAAAGTATTTCCTAGTATTCCTAAAAATCACCCTTCGATTTCTTACATGACCTTGAATTTTGCTGCAAATTTCTTAGGGTTAGATTCAGCCGCCACACCTTTTGGATTAAAAGCGATGGAAAGTTTGCAAACCATCAATCCCGAAAAAGATAAAGCCAGTGACGCACAGATTATGTTCATGTGTTTGCACGCATCGGGACTTACATTGATTGCTACTTCTATCATTGGTTATCGTGCTGCAGCAGGCGCTAGCAATCCAGCCGATGTGATGTTGCCTTGTATTATTACTTCTTTCATCGGAACCATTGCGGCTTTCTTAATTGTAGGTATAAAACAAAAAATCAATTTTAAAAGTGCTTCGTTAGTGCTAGGATTAATGGTTTTAATCGCCGCTATTGTAGGTTTATTGATGTATGTGAATCACTTGGATTTAATTGGTAAAAATTACTTTACTTCTAATCTTTCAGCTTTAATTTTAGTGGCTATTATTGCTTTTACGCTGATTTTGTCTTTTGTAAAAGAAAAGAAATTTACAGAGGCAGGTACCACCGTTTACGAAGCGTTTGTAACGGGAGCCAATAATGGAGTGAAAACAGGAGTGACCATTTTTCCTTATGTTTTGGGAATGTTGGTCGCTATCTCTTTGTTCAGAAATAGTGGTTTATTTGAGATTGTGAGCAATTGGGTAGCATTTGCATTTTCTAATATGGGAGTTAACAAACAAATCACCGATGCGTTGCCAGTAGCCTTGCTTAGACCGTTTAGCTCGGCAGGATCACGTGGCTTTTTGATTGATTCCATGAATACTTTTGGAGCCGATTCGATGACCGGAAGACTCAGCAGTATTTTTCAATGCAGCGCCGAAAGTACTTTTTATGTAATTGCGGTTTATTTTGGTTCGGTAAATATCAAAAATACCCGTTATGCTTTAGGAACAATGTTGTTGGTAGACGTGATTTGTGTAATTACGGCAATTTTCGTGGCTAGCTGGTTTTTTTAAATTATTGTGATAAAATAATGACACACGATTAACGGATTTCAATCCGTTGATGGATAAATAATGCAACAATTTAGTTCCGTAGGAACGAAACATATTATATATGGCCAACAACTTTTATCAAATATTTATTCGTTGGGTCGAACGTAATTTTAACATTACCCATTATCCGTTTTTGAATAAATAAATTAAAGTCCAAAAAGCAATCCTTGTGTCTGATTGTTAATTTATACCAATTCTAAAAGATAAGTTTTGAGAAATGGATTTTCATTCTTTCAACAATTCTTATCTTTACCTTTTATAAAAAACAATACACTATGGACTTTATATACCAGGATCCTTATCCTATTTTAAAAGACGAAACCCAATACCGAAAAATTACTTCCGATTTTGTAAAGGTCGAGCAATTAGGCGAACGTGAGATTTTAACCATCGACCCAAAAGGGTTAGAATTATTGGCGCAAGAAGCCATGAGAGATGTTTCTTTTATGCTACGTACTTCGCATTTAGAAAAGTTAAGAGCCATTTTGGATGACCCAGAAGCGACCGATAACGATCGTTTTGTAGCTTATAATTTATTGCAAAATGCAGTAGTAGCTATCGATGGCGAATTGCCTTCTTGCCAAGATACGGGGACAGCTATTGTGATGGCCAAAAAAGGCGAGAATGTATACACCGGTGTTGATGATGCAGAGTATTTGTCTAGAGGGATTTTTAATACCTATCAAGAAAAGAACCTTCGTTATTCTCAAATTGTGCCGATCAGTATGTTTGAAGAAAAAAATTCAGGATCAAATCTTCCAGCCCAAATTGATATTTATGCTAAAAAAGGAGCTTCATATGAATTTCTATTTTTAGCTAAAGGAGGAGGCTCAGCGAATAAAACGTATTTATACCAACAAACGAAGTCATTGTTGAATGAGAAATCGTTAGATGCTTTTATTCGTGCTAAGATTATGGATTTGGGGACCTCTGCTTGCCCACCTTACCACTTGGCTTTGGTGATTGGAGGAACTTCTGCCGAAGCTAACTTGGCAGCTGTAAAAAAAGCTTCTGCAGGTTATTTTGATCATTTGCCTACTTCTGGAAATATGGCTGGTCAAGCTTTCCGTGATTTGGAGTGGGAAAAAAGAGTACAAATCATTTGTCAAGAAAGCCATATTGGAGCACAATTTGGAGGTAAATATTTTACGCACGATGTTCGTGTCATTCGTTTGCCACGTCATGCTGCTTCTTGTCCAGTAGGATTAGGAGTTTCTTGTTCGGCGGATAGAAATATCAAAGGTAAAATTACCAAAGACGGTATTTTTGTTGAACAATTGGAAGTAAATCCAAAACGAATGTTGCCAGAAACACCTCCTCATTTAGAAGCGGCTGTAGAGATTGATTTGAACAAGCCTATGCCAGAAATTTTGGCTGAGTTGTCTAAATATCCTATCAAAACACGATTAAAACTAAACGGCACCTTGATTGTAGCTCGTGATATTGCACATGCAAAAATTAAAGAGTTGTTAGATGCCGGAAAGCCAATGCCGGAGTACTTTAAAAATCACCCTATTTATTATGCTGGACCAGCCAAAACACCAGAAGGAATGCCATCGGGAAGTTTTGGACCAACCACTGCAGGTCGTATGGATGTGTATGTTGAGGAGTTCCAAAAAAATGGTGGAAGTATGGTGATGTTGGCCAAAGGTAACCGAACCAAAGACGTAATGAACGCTTGTAAAACCTATGGAGGTTTCTATTTGGGGTCTATTGGTGGGCCAGCTGCTATTTTGGCAAAAGAGAATATTCTTTCTGTTGAGGTAGTAGATTTTGAAGAATTAGGAATGGAAGCCGTACGAAAAATAACAGTTAAAGATTTCCCTGCTTTTATTATTACCGATGATAAAGGGAATGACTTTTTCGAAAATTTATAATTCATAATCATTTAACTTAGACTGTCTCACTAGAGACAGTCTTTTTTTTACTCTTTTTATTTGAAACCAACACTATTAGTTTTAGCAGCAGGTTTAGGTTCTCGTTACGGAGGCCTTAAACAGCTTGACGGATTAGGACCTCAGGGGCAAATTATCATGGATTATTCTATTCATGATGCTTTGAAAGCAGGTTTTGGAAACGTGGTTTTGATTGTACAAGAACCAATGATTCCAGTGCTTAGTGAGCGCTATTTGGTGCAACAACAATTGCCCGTTTCTTTTGTGATTCAAGATCGAAAAATTGAAAGAAACAATATAGTATACGAAAATGCCAAACCTTGGGGGACGGCTCATGCTTTGTGGTGTGCTAAAAAAGCAATACAAGGAAATTTTTTGTTGATTAATGCGGATGATTTTTACGGTCAAAACTCCTTTGTTTTAGCCCATCAACATTTAGCCCAAAATGTAAATCCGTGTGCAATTGTATTTCCTATCTTGAAAACCTTATCCGAAAATGGTACCGTAAATCGAGCAGAAGTTTCTATTGAAAATGGCTTTTTGAAGGATTCTATCGAGAGAGAAAAAATCAGCAAGACCAATGAAGGTATTTTTTACCCTGATTCAAAAGGAGAAAGTGTATCATTGCCCGAGAGCACTTTGGTCTCTATGAACATGTGGGGGTTTACACCTGCAATTTTTGATTTCTTAGAAAAAGATTTGGATGCCTTTATTCAAAAATGGCAAAACAATCCTGCAATCGAGTATCAGTTGCCTCAGGTGGTTGCCGCTATGATTGAAGCTGGTGTTTATCAAATATCGGTGATTTCGACCAACGAAGAATGGATTGGAGTTACGTATCAAGAGGATAAGCAAAAAGCAATGAAGCAATTAAAAAAGCTTCATGATTTAGGGGTGTATAGCGAAAAATTATGAAGGTAATTGCAAAGATAGTTAGCGTTTTTTTAGGAGCTGTTACTATTCACGATGTAGTGATTCTACAAAGTGGCTTAATCAATAGTACGTATAAAGTTGCGACTTCAAAGGGTGATTTTATTTTACAAAAGATGAATCAAACTGTTTTTCCTAACATTCATGCGCTCTTGAATAATAAAATAAAGATTACCCAATATTTTCAAAAGATAGGCTTTCCTACTATCACATTTCTCTCTACTTCAGAGGGCTTGTGTTATACTCAAGAAGGTGAGGATACTTGGCAATTGTCGGTCTATGTTCCATCGGTAGTTAAGGAAAAAATAGAATCGCCTAGGATGGCTGAAAAAGCAGGGATTTACTTGGCTCAATTTCATAAAGCGTTGCTAGATTTTCCAATTACTGAGCTTGAATATACCCTTCCAGATTTTCATAACACACCCAAGCGATATACTTATTTTAAGGAGAAGCTTGTTACTGCTTCAAAAGAGCGTTTGCTCAATGCGACTAAAGAAATAGAGCAACTGGAGTATTATTATGATACAATAGCCTCAGTAGCTTTAGCCATTCAAAAAGGAGAAATCCCATTGCGCGTTGTACATAATGACACCAAAATTGGGAATATGCTTTTTGATGAAAAAGACAATATTATTTGCATTATTGATTACGATACCATAATGCCAGGGAGTATCCTTCATGATGTGGGCGATGCCTTAAGGACGGGTGCCAATACGGCCAGTGAGGAAGAAAAAGATTTGAGCAAAGTAAATTTTGATGCTAAAATCTACGAATCTTTCATGAAAGGATATACCGATGAAGCCCTTTCTTTTATGACTGCAAATGAAGCCCAAGCGATTCACCTTAGTTTGCCCTTGCTGCTTTTTGAACAAGCTTGCCGTTTTCTGTCAGACTATTTAGATAACGATTCGTATTATGCTACCACTTATGAAGAACATAACTTGGTTCGAGCCAAAACTCAAATTCATTTATTAACGCAAGTTTGTGGCTATTTCAATTTATAGTTTAGGTCTAGAATTTTATAAAAATCCCACATCAGAAAAGATACTTATGTGGGATTTTTGGTTTTTTTTAGTCAATCATCATTTCTGGAATTTCGCCTTCAATGATTAAGTCGGCCTCCGTAGAAGCGATGATATGTTCTACCGATACACCAGGGGCTCTTTCTAAAAGTTTAAATCCTTTTGGAGTGATTTCCATAACTGCCAACTCGGTTACTACTTTTTTTACACAGCCAACTCCAGTTAAAGGTAAGGTACATTTTTTCAGGATTTTACTTTCACCAGCTTTGTTCACATGCATCATCGCAACAATGATATTATCTGCTGATGCGACTAAATCCATAGCGCCACCCATTCCTTTGACCATTTTCCCTGGAATTTTCCAATTGGCTATGTCACCGTTTTCGGCTACTTCCATGGCACCGAGAATAGTTAAGTCTACATGTTGACCGCGAATCATTCCAAAACTTGTAGCGGAATCAAAAAAACTAGCTCCTGGTAAGGTGGTAATGGTTTGTTTGCCAGCATTGATTAAATCGGCATCTTCTTCGCCTTCAAAAGGAAAAGGGCCCATTCCTAGAACACCGTTTTCACTTTGAAATTCAACCGAAATATCTTCTCTTACATAATTGGCTACCAAGGTTGGAATCCCAATGCCTAGGTTCACAAAGTAACCGTCTTGTACTTCTTTTGCAATGCGTTTTGCAATATCTTCTTTTGTTAGCATACTTTTCTTTTTTGAAACATTTAAGTCATGTTAGTTTTTATCTGAATCTTAGACATTTTTTTTAAACCAAATAAGGTAGTTCGAGTCATTTAAGATTTAGCTTCAGACGGAACACTAAAAAACTGACCACTGACTACTATTTTTTCCTAACTGTTCTTTGCTCTATTCGTTTTTCATATTTTTCGCCTTGAAAAATACGTTGAACTAAAATTCCAGGAATGTGAACTTGATTCGGGTCCAAAGTTCCTGCTTCAACTAATTCTTCTACTTCGGCTATGGTAATTTTTGCGGCACCACACATGCACGGATTAAAATTTCTAGCCGTTCCTTTGAAGATTAAATTTCCAGCAGTATCCCCTTTCCAAGCTTTCACAATGGCAAAATCAGCTTTGAAAGCTTCTTCCATAATGTGCATTTTTCCATTGAATTCTCGTACTTCTTTCCCTTTGGCAACTTCAGTTCCATAACCAGCTGGAGTAAAAAACGCTGGAATTCCAGCTTGAGCCGCCCGACAACGTTCAGCCAAAGTACCTTGAGGAATCAAATCTACTTCGAGTTCGCCAGAGAGCATTTGGCGTTCAAATTCTGCATTTTCTCCCACATAAGAAGAAATCATTTTTTTGATTTGTTTTTTTTGTAAAAGCAAACCAAGTCCAAAATCATCTACACCAGCGTTATTTGAAATACAAGTTAGATCGTTAACGCCTTTTTGAACTAAAGCTGCAATGGAGTTTTCGGGTATTCCACAAAGGCCAAAGCCACCTAACATCAGTGTCATTCCGTTTTCGATGCCTTGAAGGGCATCTTGAACATTGGAAACCGTTTTGTTTATCATATGTTTACAATTTATTTTAGGGATAATGTATTTATTCAATAAAACAACGACTTAAAATCTCTTTAATATTAGAAATTTTATCGCAGCCGCTAAATTAATTCAAAAAAAGAAGCAATAACGAAATCGATTGCGAAGATTGGTTTTAAAAGTGTATTTTTTTTGAAATAAAGAAGCCATAACGATAGTTAAAAAGGTTATCGTTATGGCTTATTGAATTTTTATAGTTCGAATTCCTCGGTAGTTTGTTCTGTAGCGGTAGTGTCAACCACAACGGCTCTTCTTGGAGTGTAACAATCTACTTTAATTGAAAGATTGGCGGGTCGTTCAAAAGGTTCTTTAGAAACTTGTAAACTAGGATCCTCATAACATTTTTTCATAAAATACCCCCAAACTGGCAATGCTGAGGCTGCCCCTTGACCATAAGTTAAACTTTTGAATCGAGCAGAACGGTCTTCACAACCAACCCAAACACCGGTAACTAAATTCGGTACCATACCCATAAACCATCCATCGGATTGATTTTGAGATGTTCCTGTTTTTCCTGCGATAGGGTTTCTAAACATATAAGGATAGCCTGTCCAGCGGTGGTCTCCTGCTCCTCCTCCTTCTGTTCTTAATCTTGCTCCACTACCACTTTCGGTTACACCTTCAAGTAATTTAATAACAGCAAAAGCAATGTCTTTATTCAATACATCATGCGATTCAGGAATTGGCTCGTAAATAACCACTCCACTTTTGTCTTCAATTTTGGTTAAAAACTGGGGTTTTACATAAACTCCTTGATTGGCAAAAGTACTGTAAGCAGCTACCATATCTTCGACAGTAATTTCAACTGCCCCTAAGGCGATAGACGGCTGATTAATAATTTCTGATTTCACTCCCAATTTATGTGTCATTTCCACAACGGCTTCAGGGCCTGTTTTGTCAATTAATTTAGCTGAAATGGTATTGATAGAATGTGCCAAAGCTTGTTTCAAGGTAACCATTCCTCGGTATTTGTTATCAGAATTTCTTGGTTCCCAATCTTCGGTAACATGATGGCGTCCTTTATGAATCATAAAAGGAGAATCAATAATAGAGTCACAAGGGGACATATTCAATTGTTCAATAGCAGTAGCGTATACAAAAGGTTTGAAAGTAGACCCTACTTGTCTCGCGCCTTGTCCTACGTGGTCGTATTGAAAATATTTATAATTGATGCCACCCACCCAAGCTTTGATGCTTCCGGTTTGTGGTTCCATGGCCATCAATCCAGACTGCAAGAAATGTTTATAATAACGAATAGAATCCATTGGAGTCATTACGGTATCAATTTCTCCTTTCCAAGAGAAAATCTTCATCTTCGTTTTTTGTTTGAAAGAAGCAATGATTTCGTCTTCACTTTTTTCCATAGCCTTCATGACATTCCATCGGTTAGAGGATTTCATGGCTTGATTCATAATGCGTTGAGTCTCTGCTTCGGTGATGTTGACAAAAGGTGCATTTTTGTTTTCTTTTTGTTGTATGAAAAATTCCTCCTGCATGTTGGCCATATGTGCAGCAACTGCTTCTTCCGCATAGGTTTGCATTCTGGAGTCAATAGTGGTATAAATCTTTAAACCATCTTTGTAGATATCATAATCTGAACCGTCTGGTTTTTTGTTTTCTTCAACCCATTTTTTCATATAATCTCTTAGGTATTCTCTAAAATAGGTAGCGATACCATCTTTGTGGGTTTCTAATTTGAAATTAAGTTTTATGGGTAAACTTTGTAATTGTAATTTTTGTTGTTCAGTGATTAGTTTGGCCTTCTCCATTTGGTGTAAAACCACATTTCGGCGGTTGGTTACCCCTTCAGGATTACGTACCGGATTATAAAGCCCTGAGTTTTTAAACATTCCTACTAAAATAGCCGATTCGTCTATAGTCAAATCTTTTGGGGCTTTAGAGAAATAGGTTTTTGCTGCCGAGCTAACGCCTACCGAGTTGTTTCCAAAATCATAGACATTGCAATACATAGCAATGATTTCATTTTTGGTATACTGACGTTCTAAACGAATAGCTATAATCCATTCTTTCATTTTTTGAACCACACGAAAAGGCAAAAATTTAGATCCTTCTCCGTGAAATAATTGTTTGGCTAACTGTTGCGACAGTGTACTAGCACCACCACTGGTTCCAAGGCTTAAAATGGCCCTCATGGTTCCTCTGCCATCAATACCAGAGTGTTCATAAAAACGGGCGTCTTCGGTAGCTACCAAAGCATCAACCAAATTTTTAGGAAGGTCTGAATACTTAAGTTGGGAACGATTTTTTTGAAAATATTTTCCCAATACCACTCCGTCAGCCGAAATAATTTCTGTAGCCAAATTGGAGTCTGGGTTTTCTAAATCTTCAAAAGAAGGCATAGAACCGAAGAGTCCCCAAGAAGCAAAAAGGAAGAAAAGAGCCAAAATGCCCAAACCATAGAAGTAGATTTTCCAAAACTTCTTTTTATAGTAATTGATGTCTTTATCAATTGCTTTAGACGAGGTGTTGTTTTTTTTAACTGCCATAATTACTCTATTTTTTCTATTCTAAAACCTACGTCGGTTATACCTTCTAATACAGGTATACCGGGTACTTTGCCGTTTTCTCTCAAAGCTTGCTTGATGTACACTTTGAATTGTCCGTTAAATCTAACTTTCTCTTTATAAAAAAGTTTACTTTCTTTCAAATCGGTAAAACCATTTCCTAAAAGAGAGCCATCGGGATTGGCCATTTGGTATTCTAAAGTATCTACTTTGGTGAAGCCATTTTTTTGTTCCATGGCTACAATCAAAAAGATATTGTTGAATTTATAATCGTCATTGGCTCTCAAATTCACAAATAAATTGTAGTATTGTGTGGAGTCCAATACCGGCAAATCAAAGGAAACTATACTGTCTTTGTTCCAGCCGCTGCCTACTGTTTTGTATTCGTCAAAAACTCTTTTTTTGTCACAGGCAAAAAAAAGGAGTGCTATCAAAAATAAAATACAACTATTTTTTATCCCCATTTTTAGTAATTATTATAGGTTTTCTTGGTTCACCGCTAGGAGTAGTGCCTTGCTGTTTTTTGTCATTGGCATTGCCTCGATTTTTGTTGTTGTGAGGTCTTTTTTTGTTGCCATTTTGAGTAGCAGGTTTGTTAGGCGCTATAGCTGGTGCGGCAGCAACATTAGCAGTTGCTACTGCATTTGGTTTGCGTTTTTTCGAAGGTCTTTTTTTGACTTTAGGTTGGTCAAAACGAGTTAAACTCTCTTGTCCCATAGCATTATTAAAGTTTTTCTCCGGCTCGGTTACTACTTCTATGGCAAAATCTTCTAACGATGAAACTTTGTTTTTTAATTTGTTTTCGGCAATGATTTCGTGTACTTGTTCAATTTTTAGCACATGCCAATTGGCAAAATTGTTCGTATACGCAAACCACATCAGTCCTTTGAAAATATCTTGTTTTTGACAGATTGCCTCTCCTTTTTCGGTTACCAATTTGGTGTCGAAATTGGGAAAATGTTTCAAAGCATCCATATAGGTGTCCAATTCATAATTCAAACAACATTTCAGTTTTCCGCATTGTCCTGCCAGTTTTTGTGGATTCAAAGACAATTGTTGGTAACGTGCTGCTGAGGTATTCACACTTCTAAAATCGGTCAACCAAGTCGAGCAACATAGCTCTCTTCCGCACGAACCGATTCCGCCTAAACGTGCGGCTTCTTGACGGAAACCTACTTGTTTCATCTCGACTCTTGTACTGAATTCTTTGGCAAAATCCTTAATCAACATTCTAAAATCTACACGGTCGTTGGCGGTGTAGTAGAAAGTTGCTTTGGAACCATCACCTTGAAATTCGATATCCGAAATTTTCATTTCTAATTTGTGCTGAATCGCCAATTCACGTGCTCGAACTTTCATTGGCTCTTCGCGATCTCGAGCGGCAGACCAAATATCGATGTCTTTTTGAGAAGCTTTTCGGTATATTTTTGGTATTTCGTTGCTATTAGGATTGACCCCTTTTTTCTTCATTTGAATTTTTACCAACTCGCCAGTTAACGTTACAATTCCGATATCGTGACCAGGTGAAGCTACCGTTGCCACGATGTCTCCCATACTTAAAGTTAGTTTTTCGGTATTGCGGTAAAATTCTTTTCTGCCGTTTTTGAAACGTACTTCGACACAGTCAAAAGGCGCTTCGCCATTCGGTAAACTCATGTTCGAAAGCCAATCAAAAACGGTTAATTTGTTGCAGCTATCGGTGCCGCAAGTCCCATTATTTTTACACCCCTTTGGTGCGCCACCATCGGAAGTTGAACAACTTGTACAAGCCATAATTATATAGTAGTGTTGCCAAAATAGCAACTTGGGTTCTTACTTAGAAATTAATCGGTAAAGATAGTATTTTTTAATTGTATGTTACAACGGTAAAAAATAAGGATGCATCTTAAAATTATACTAAAATAATTGGAATTTGTGGGCACTTTGATTTAATCTCAACAAAAATTCTAGTACAATAAAAGGATTTAGCAGAAAAAAGATAAAAGACGGCAGAAGTTTTAATAGCAATTTTATGTGTGATTCCAAAATTATTATGTTTTTTTTGGATTCAATTCCAAAATGATTATGTTTTTGAACCATTTAAGGACATATAAGTTTGGAGTAAAAATAAAAACCACCACAAAAAGTATTGTGATGGTTTTTGTTAATTCATTTTTGTTTGACAACAAATAAGCTGAGGACTAGTAACAATAAGAGCGCTTAAAACCATCCCTTTTTGCCCACTTGGTACGTTTGATAAAATTCTTCATCCGATTTGGTCAAATAGATAATACCTTCTATAAAGCCAATTATGCCTCCAATTCCACAGGTAACTACACCAATTACTAATTGAACAATTCCTTCTTGTGTGTAGCCTAAAACAAACTTGTGAATCCCAAGATACCCAAAAAGAATTGCTAAAATTCCAGCAATAATCTTTTTATTTTCAGGTTGTGCTTTAGGATAAGGGGTATTCCATGCTTCGTGTTTCGTTTCTTCCATGATGGTTCATTTATTTATTGATTTAGTTAGTTGTAAATCTATAAAAAAAGTTACATATGTTTGATAGCCAATTCCTTATCATTTACTGTAAAGTGCTTTTATTTTATCCACAATCACTTGAGCCAATCGCTCATGACTCTCGAAAGTCCAGCCTGCAATGTGTGGCGTCAACAAAACTTTTGGGCATTTTAGTAAAAAATCAAAAGCTTCGGGCGTATTTTTGTCATTAAACAAAGTTTCAAAAGACAATTTCTCATACTCCAATACATCCAAACCTGCACCCAAAATTTTTCCAGATTCTAAAGCTTGAACCAAGTCAGCAGTAACTACATTTTTACCTCTAGAGGTATTAATCAACCAAAAAGGTTTTGCGAAAGATGCTATAAAATCAGCATTCACCATTTTATCCGTTTCAGGCGTCCAAGGAATATGTAGACTTAGCACATCGGCTTTTTGTTGTAATTCTTGTATTGTAACTTGTTTAGCATTAGCATCGCCTATGTTTGGTAAAATATCGTGACAGATTACTTCAACATCAAAGCCTCGCAATTTTTTAGCAAAAGCCTTTCCCATATTTCCGTAACCAATAATGCCAACGGTCTTTCCGTCTAGTTCGTGACCTCGATTACTTTCTCTATTCCATTGCCCTTTTCTAATTTCAGCATCGGCTTGGTTGAGGTTATTAAAAAGCGATAAAATCATTCCTAAAGCATGTTCGGCAACGGCATTTCGATTGCCTTCGGGAGCGGCTATGAGTGCAATGTTTCTGGCTATAGCGTAATCACAATCAATGCTTTCGAGACCAGCACCCACACGGGCTATAAACTGTAAATTGGTGGCTTTGTCGAGGAACGTTTTATCAATTTTGAATCGGCTACGAATCACAATGCCGTGATAGTCTTTGATTTTATCTTCAATGGCTTCTTTAGAAGATATAAAGTCGGCTTCGTTGTGAAAACCCGCTTCTTGTAATTGTTCCCACAACAAGGGATTGTTGCTGTCTATATGAAGGATTTTGATGTCCATAACTACTATTTTTTATCCTTCAAATTAACGAAAAAAATACGGTTTTTACTTTCTAGAAAGTAGTTCCTTTAAAAATGCTTAAATTAGCGATTAGTAAAAAGACACATTACAATCTATGAAATTGACGAAAACATTTAAAGCCTTCTTTGAAAGCGAAAAAGCTGGAGGATTATTACTTCTATTTGTAACGGTACTCTCTTTATTTCTAGCCAATTCGAGCATACAAACTGACTATATTGCCTTTTGGAAAACTCCTTTGGGACATCATACGATTACGGATTGGATAAACGACGGCTTGATGGCCATCTTTTTCTTGATGATTGGTTTGGAGTTAGAACGAGAAATGTATGATGGTGAATTAGCCAATATCAAAAATGCTGCACTACCTATTTTTGGGGCATTGGGTGGAATGGTTGTTCCTGCTGGGATTTTTTTAGCGCTAAATTTTGGTACGATTACCCAAAACGGAGCGGGTATTCCTATGGCTACCGATATTGCTTTTGCAATTGGAATATTGTCCTTGTTAGGGAAAAGAGTTCCTGCTTCTTTGAAAATATTTTTGACGGCATTGGCCGTAATTGACGATTTAGGAGCCATTATTGTCATCGCTGTTTTTTATACCGATTCTATTGCCTTTCTAAATTTATTTTATGCTTTAGCGATTTGGGGTTTCCTATTTATCTTGAACCGACGAAAAGTGCACAACTTAATTCCGTACTTGTTAGGTGGAATAGGAATGTGGTATTTTATGTTGAATTCAGGAATTCATGCTACGATTACAGGTGTTATTTTGGCCTTTGTGATTCCGTTTGGGGATGGTGGACCACAAACTTCTTCCTACCGTTTGCAACACTTTTTGCACAATCCTGTTGCCTTTTTTATACTGCCTTTATTCGCAATTGCCAATACTGGAATTCCAATCTCAGGAGATTGGCACGAAGGTTTACTACATGAAAATTCTATCGGGATTATTGCTGGATTGGTCATTGGGAAGCCTTTGGGTATTTGGTTGTTTTCGTTTTTGGCAGTGACTTTTGGCGTTTGTGCTTTGCCGAAAGAACTGCGTTGGAAAGATATTGTTGGTGCAGGAATGCTAGGTGGAATTGGATTTACGATGTCCATTTTTATCACCTTGTTGGCTTTTAAAAATGACGGGGAAGAAATCATCAATTATTCTAAAATTGCGATACTGATTGCTTCGTTTTTGGCTGGAACCCTTGGTTTTATTTGGCTAAAAATCAACTTAAAAGCAAAGAAAACTAAAAAGAAAAAAGCGGTATAATTTATTTAGCCACGAATTACACCAATCAACACTAATTGCAATCTATTTTAATAACACTAATTCAAAATAAACGGGTTAGCCTTGTTGAAATCTGAAATCTATTTTTAGCCACGAATTGCACCAATCAACACAAATTGCAATCTATTTTAATGGCACTAATCCAAAAAATATTAGTCTAATTGAAAATCTGAAATCTCTTTTCGTAACGATGTTTCGCGTGAGGGATAGGAGCTAGCTACCGAAGTAGCGCGGATAGCCCGACAGCCTAAAGGAAATGGGCCGACTCACGACTAGCATGAGTTGGCCCCTTTGCTTTAGGGTGGCACGCCCAAATGATTTATCCTTTGATTTGTTTTAAAGAAGTTTTGATGCCTCGAATGAGTGAGGAACTGAAACCGTGCATTTCCATTTCGTTGAGTCCTGCGATGGTACAGCCTTGTGGTGTAGTTACGCGGTCGATTAATTGTTCGGGATGGCCTTTTTCTTCAAGGAGCATCTCGGCGGCACCTTTTACGGTTTGTGCTGAAATTGCTAAAGCTGTTTGCCAATCGAATCCGATTTCGATACCCGCTTGCATAGACGCACGGATGTAACGCAAGGCAAAAGCCGTTCCACTGGCAGCTAAAACGGTGGCTGCATCCATCAATTTTTCATCGATAATTGGGGCTGTCCCTAAGTCTTGAAACAATTGTACTACTGGTTGAGCGGCTTCTTTGTTTTTTTCATTGAATGCTATACAAGTCGCTGATGCTCCAAATTGGGCAGCGATATTGGGCATAATTCGGATGGCGCTGTGAGAAGGGCCTATTTTGTTTTGTAAATTTTCGATAGATAAACCACTAACGGCTGAGGCAATGGTTTTGTTCGTAATTACTGGAAGGATTTCGGTCAATACTGTATCGACTTGATAAGGTTTGATGGTTAAGATAATCAAATCGGCTTCCTGAATAGCTAAGGTATTGTCTGTAGTTACTGTTATTCCGAGTTCTTGTAAATATAAAATGCTAGCCGTGTTGCGTCGTGTGATGGTGATTTGATGTCCTTGTGAAAACTTGGCTAAACCTAAGGCAATAGAAACGCCAAGATTTCCTCCTCCGATGATGTGTACTTTCATGGTTTGGTTTTTTGGTTGGTTAATTGGGTTCTTGCTGTTGAATTAGAATCCTAGCACTAATTTGGCAATAGAAAAATAAATCAAAATTCCGCAAATGTCGTTGCTAGTGGTAATAAATGGCCCTGTTGCTAATGCCGGGTCGATACCAAATTTGTCTAATAGCAACGGGATAAAAGTACCAATTAATGAGGCAATAATAATCACGGAAACCAATGCAATTGTTACAATTACGCCAATAATTACTTCTACATTCAGCAGAAAATGGCTTCCCAAAAACAAGATACTGGCTAAGATTAATCCGTTTAAAAGGCTTAAAGAAATTTCTTTGAATAAACGGCCCAGGAGGGAACCACTAAGCGTATTATTTGCTAAACCTTGAACGATAATAGCTGAGGATTGTACCCCAACATTTCCTGCCATCGCAGCAATTAAGGGAGTAAAAAAGAATAGTTTACCATGTTCTGCCATAGCACCTTCAAACAATCCAAGTACACGAACGGTAATAAATCCTCCTAATAGTGCTAAAACCAACCAGGGCAAACGCGCTTTGGTCAATTCCATAATACTATCATCGGCCTCTACGTCTTGGGAGATACCCGCTGCTAACTGGTAATCTTTGTCGGCTTCGTCCTTGATTACGTCTACGATATCATCGATGGTGATTCGGCCGACTAAACGGCCTAATTCGTCGACTACAGGAATGGCTTCTAAGTCATACTTTTGCATGATACGTGCTACCTCAACGTCTTCGGTGTCTACGTTGACTGAATTCAATTTACGAATATACACATCACTAATTGCGGTACGAGTTGATGTGGTCAATAGGTCTTTGAGCGATAAACGTCCTTTTAGTCTTCCGTCGTCATCTACCACATAAATGGAGTGTACGCGTGATATATTTTCGGCTTGAATTCGCATTTCTTTGACACAAGTGAGCACGTTCCAGTTTTCGTTGACTTTCACTAACTCTTTGTGCATAATTCCCCCTGCGGTATCTTCGTCATAGCGCAACAATTCGACAATGTCTTTGGCGTGCTCAACGTCTTGCAATTCTGAGATTACTTCGGCTTTGATGTCTTGAGATAATTCGGCAATAATGTCGGCCGCGTCATTGGTTTCTAATTCATCAAGCTCTTCAGCAATTTCTTTTGGGGAAAGACGGCTTAAGATATTTTCTCGTAAATCGTCTTCAAGTTCTAGAAGGATTTCGGCTGTTTTTTCGCTATCTAAAACTTTAAAAATATAGGTGGCCTCGTCAAATTCTAGTTCGTCTAATACCTCAGCAATATCAGCATGGTGCATGTCATTCAATAACAATTCCAACTTGCTGTCGTTTTTGTTTTGAATGAGTTGCTCTAACTCTTGAATGAGCTCTTTGCTGATTTTAAATTCCATCGGCTTCTATTTTTTGGGTCAAGGCAATAAATTCTGCTACACTTAATTGTTCTGGGCGAATATCAAATATTGGATCTTCTCTTAATTTATCGGACAAATTTAAGGTTTTTAAACTGTTGCGCAAGGTTTTTCTGCGCTGTTGAAAGGCAGTTTTGACCACGGTGAACAAGAGTTTTTCGCTACAAGGTAAAGTATAATTTTCTTTACGTCGCATACGCATCACTCCCGATTTTACTTTTGGCGGCGGATTGAATACGTGTTCGTCAACTGTAAACAAATATTCGGTATCGTAGAAGGCTTGTGCCAAAACCGAAAGTATGCCATAAGTTTTACTTCCTTTTTTCTCGCAAATGCGTTCGGCTACTTCTTTTTGAAACATCCCCGAAAACTCCGGAATTTGGTCTCTAAACTCCAAGGTTCTGAATACAATTTGCGTTGAAATATTATAAGGGAAATTACCAATGATGGCAAATTGTTTCCCTTCGAAAACGCTATTGATGTTGTATTTAAGGAAATCTTCGGATATGATTTTGTCCTTTAACTTTGGATAATTGGCATCCAAATAAGCTACAGATTCAGTATCGATTTCTATAACATAGGTGTCGATGGGTTTTTCTAACAAATATTTGGTCAACACTCCCATTCCTGGTCCAATTTCTAAGACATCGTTGTAACCTTCTAAACTCAAGGTGTCGGCAATGGCTTTGGCAATGCTTTCATCTTTTAGAAAGTGTTGTCCGAGATGTTTTTTGGCTTTTACTTTTTCCATGTAACTTTATAGTGTTTAGAATTTGATATTGAAGTGTTTCAAATTGGTTACTTTTTTTTGTTTATTTCTAGCAGTTGCTGAATATCTAATAAATCCTTTGGTCTATTTGCTTTTATTTTGCTTGTTATCAAATCTTCGAGAGAGAGTACATTCCACTTTAAAAACGAGTTATTATTAACCGTTACCTCTTCACTACTTTCAAAAGCTTCGTCAAAAGTTTTATTTACAGAAAACTTGGTAATTAGTTCTAAATCTAAATCCAGAGGAGAAAATTTAACCGATATATTTTGTTTTTCTTTTTTTACATTTTCGGGAAAATCTTCAATGTCATATCCCATTTCCTTAAAAACAGCGACTAATTTTTTGAAATTAAGTGCTGTGGTTTCAATCCAAAAATCAACATCTGATGAATGGCGCTGGTACCCATGAAAGTTTACAGCTCCACCCCCAACCATGAGCATACGAACCTTGTGTTTATTAGCAATTGCAATAAACTGATTAATATTTTCTTCCCATTTATGAGGCATGTTACGTTTTTTTTAAAATAAAATTAGTGCTTTTCTCTACTTTATTTTTAATGGGAAATCCTTGCAATTTCTCCATTAAACGCAAAAAGCTATAAAAGCGTTCACTTTTAGATAATTTCAAAAAATCATCTATTTGTTTTTTATTGCTTTCTTCTTTGGTTTGAAAATAAAGTTTCATACTATTATTTTTTAATGTAATTAGGCTATGTAAATCTTTATGGTAGGATTCATCGCAAACTGGTTGATGCTACTTTAATGCTCCGAAATCACTTCTAATTCGGTTCTGAATGCTAGCATTTTATCGCCGAATAATTTGAGTCCTTCTTCACGCAAAGCAGGTGCATCTTCTTGATAGTATTTTTGCAAGGTTTCTCTGCTATCTGTGGTGTATTGAACCGAATAGGTAAGTCCACCCATTTCTTCTTCGACCAAAACGCGAACCATTCTTGCATTTGTAAATTTGCCTGTCGCTAATATTTCTGGAATGTGCTTGTGCTGCATCCAAATCATCCATTTGTCGTGTACACTTTCGTGAATATTGATGGTAACGTTGTATATAATCATCTTTTGTTGTTTAATCGGTTAATTGTTTAATCGTTGATTTGTTTAATCGGTTAACCGGTTAACCGAATCATCGATTAAACTCTTTTACAAATTCTTATCGCCTCTTAATTGTCTGAATTTTTTCCTTGCCTCAACGAAGTAAATACTGTCTTGATGGTTAAAAATCATTTTTTCATAAAGTGGCTTTGCTTTTTCGGGGTCGTTTAGGTACTTCACGTACAGTTCCGCTGCAAAAAACAAGGCCTCGTCTATGTAAATGCCATCGCTATGTTGGGCAATTATCGCCTGATATTGCTGTAAGGCCTGAGTATAATTACCAGTCGCCTCATATAATTTACCTAATCGTAAAAGGGTGACAGCCTCAATCTCTTGTCTTTTAAATTGCTGTAATATCTTTTGGAAATGTGCAATAGCTTCCTCGTTGCGTTTTTGATACATCAAATAGTCGCCTTTGGCAAATTGCTTTAAAGCCGTTTGAGTAGAATCGGCAACGGTATTGTCATTAATCAATAAAAAATATTCCAAAGCATCATTGGCAATCAATTGCGTATTGGCAGATTTTAGTTCTTTAAATTGCTTCAACGCCCATTCAAAATCGGTTTTAAAATAGCTTGTTTTTGCTGCTTTTAAACTGGCTTCATGTGCCATGACATCGTTCTTCAAATCCAATTCAATTTGGGAATAATACAGCAAAGCTTGGTTGTATTTTTCTTCCAATAAAAAAATATCGGCCAACTCCATTTTCACATCAGCAATTTGATAATCATTTAACGGTAGCGTCAATGCTTTAGTAATAATTGCTTTTGCTTCTTCTGGTTTTTTTAAACTAAAAGCCGTAAAATGTGCTTGAATTAATTGCAATTTCAGTGTAAACGGATTGATTTCAAATTGCTGTAATAGCGTTTTAAGTTGTGAGTCAATGGCAATAAAATCAGCTGGTTTTGCTTTGGCCAGTTTCATTTCGATCAAATAGGTGTTGGCTTGTATCAACGTTTCCAAATCCTTGGTGTTTTCTAAAACAAAGCCCAAGATTTCAGTTGCCGCTTCGGTTTGGTCTTCCTCAATGGCCATTTGTCCTAAGCTTACAATTTCGGCCAAGGATTCTGGATTGCGCTTGTAAATGGCTTTTTCTTGAATAAAGGCTTTGCCAAATTCTTTTTGTTGCACATAAAACCAGCTTAAATACTGATTCCAAAAAATATCTTGGTCTTTTTGAGTACGCAAAATTAACGCTTTTTTTAAAGAATCAGAAAATGACGTATCGTTCTCATCCGACATATAACGAGACAATTGATGCTGAATCAAATTCGAATTTTGTGGATTAATAAAGGCTTCATCCAAAAATGTGGTAATCATCAAATCGGTTTTGCCCAATTGACCATAAAGTAAGGCCATTTGATAATTGAAGTTAAAGGTTTCGTCTAATTCAGCTGCAGTTTGATAGGCTTTTACGGCGTATTCTAAGATCACTTTTTTTTCAAAAGCATTGGCAACACCATACACTTCATTGGGGTTTTTACGAATGCTTTCTAGCGCTTGTTCATAATAACTTTTGGCTTTGGCTTCGTTTTTTTGCAACTGCCAATTGTAGCCCATTTCGACTAATAAAAAAGCTTGTTTGTATTTAGAATAACGTGTTTGAATTGTTTTTTCTGCCAGTTCAAATTGTTGTAATTGTTGGTAGCAATCTACCGTTCTGAGAAAGTATTGGGAGTTTTGCGGGATACTTTTGAGCAGTTCTTCGTAGGCTACTTTGGCTTTTTCAAAATCTCCTTTTTCATAAAAATATTGAGCTAGCTGCTCGTTTTGCGAAAAACAAATCCATGAAAAAAACAGTGCGATATGTAGAAAGAGTTTTTTCATTGTTCGAATTTTTCACTAAACATTATTTTCTCCAAGATAAACCATATAACCACAAATTCGCAAATTATTTTATTGTACAATAAAAATGAAATTTGCGAATCTGAGGTAAAAATAAAGACTATTTCTAGTCAATAATATCAAAACCACAATACGGACGTAACACTTCTGGGATTACAATTCCGTCTGGAGTTTGGTAGTTTTCTAAAATTCCGGCCAAAACTCTAGGCAAAGCCAAAGAACTTCCGTTCAAGGTATGCGCCAATTGATTTTTGCCGTCTTTGTCTTTGAAACGTAATTTCAAACGGTTGGCTTGGAAGGTTTCAAAGTTAGATACTGATGAAATTTCTAACCAACGGTCTTGTGCAGTTGAAAATACTTCAAAATCATACGTCAAAGCCGAAGTGAATCCCATATCTCCTCCGCACAAACGCAAAATTCGGTAGGGTAATTTTAGTTCTTGCAAAATATCTTTTACATGTTCTACCATACCATCCAAAGCTTCGTATGATTTCTCTGGATGTTCGATACGAACAATTTCTACTTTATCAAATTGGTGCAAACGGTTTAATCCACGTACGTGTGCTCCATAAGAACCCGCTTCACGACGGAAACAAGGGGTGTAAGCAGTACATAAAATTGGCAATTCGTTTTCACTTACAATAACATCTCTAAACAAATTGGTTACAGGAACCTCAGCCGTTGGAATCAAATACAAATCATCAATAGTAGCGTGGTACATTTGTCCTTCTTTGTCTGGCAATTGACCCGTTCCATAACCTGAAGCTTCGTTTACCAAATGTGGTACCTGCATTTCTTTGTAGCCCGCAGCTGTGTTTTTATCCAAAAAATAATTGATTAACGCACGTTGTAAGCGAGCTCCTTTACCTTTATAAACAGGGAATCCCGCACCGGTGATTTTTACACCCAATTCAAAATCGATGATGTCGTATTTTTTTACCAATTCCCAATGTGGCAAAGCCCCTTCGTGCAACGTAGGAATGTCGCCTTCTTGAAAAACGTTTAGGTTATCGTCTGCCGATTTTCCGTTTGGTACAATATCCGCAGGAAGGTTAGGTAAAGTATATAATTTTTGAGTCAGTTCTTCAGCCAAAGCGTCTGCTTTTTCTGCCAACTCTTTACTTTTTTCTTTTAAAGAAACTGTTTTTTCTTTAAGAATAGCAGCTTTTGCTTTCTCGCCACTTTTCATCAAATCACCAATATCTTTGGACAATTTATTAGATTCAGATAAAGTGTTGTCTAAAGCCACTTGAGTAGCGCGACGTTGTTCGTCTAGTTGTACCACTTCGTTTACAATACTGTTAGCGTCAATGTTTCTTTTGGCTAAAGCGTTGATTACTTTTTCTTGATTTTCTCTAATAAATGCGATTTGTAACATAGTTTTGTTTTTAACTCTTGTATTTATGGCTATTTGCGCCCACAAATTTAACGAAATGTTTGATAAGTACTAGACAAAGTTTTAGGAAAAGGTTTCTCGATTTAATTTCACAAAAAAGCCTTCTTTGATTTATGTTCAATGAAGGCTTTCCTTATTTATGAATTGACAGGGATTTAATTTTTAATTTTCTGTTCTAGAATGATTTCTTTTTGGGGTGGAATTCGTTTTTTCAAGAACAAGATTTGACCCAAATGACTGATTTACAATATTCGTAATTGACTAACCATTAAAAATGTAACGAAAACATTATTTTACTTCTATTGCATTTTCTATAATATCCACACGGATGTTTATAAATTACTATTTCTTTTTTACAAAGCAAAGTCAGAAATGCAACTAGATCGTTTATTAAAAACTCATACTAAAGACTTTACAAATTATAACTAGTCAAAACATTAAAAAAGGTTAAGAAAATAGCTTTAATAGTCTATTTTTGCCGCGAACTTTTAAACCATTACAATGAAAAAAATTCTTTTTTTAGCAGTTTTCTGCTTTTCTGCAATTAGTGTTTTTGCACAAGCTCCTTTAGAAAATGGAAGAGTACAATTGAATGCCGGAATAGGAACTTCTGGTTGGGGAACTCCAGTTTATGTAGGTCTTGACTATGGTGTAGGTAGTAACTTTACAGTAGGTGGAGAACTATCTTACCGCACGCACAATGAGCGTTATGCAGGGACATATTACGACTATTCTGTAACAGGTCTTGGTGCAAATGTTAACTATCACTTCAATAAAGTATTAAATATTCCTAGCCAATGGGATTTTTATGGAGGATTGGGATTGAACTATTATATTTTTAACTACGATGATAGAAATTATAATGGTACTGAAGATTCAGATATTGGACTTGGCGTACAAATTGGAGGAAGGTATTTCTTCAATAAAAATTTCGGAATTAACATCGAAGGTGGCGGAGGTAACGCTACAAGTGGTGCCAAAATTGGAATCACTTATAAATTCTAATTGTTACTAAATAATTTTATAAAAAGCCATTCATTACGAATGGCTTTTTTGGGATTAAGACCTTTTGATTTCGTGTCCTACAAATTCTTCTAAAACAGCAAACATTTCATCTACTGTAAGTATTTCCGTGTCGGGATGGGATTTTAAAAAATGGGCATTTAAGGCCACTAAGTTTTCTTCTATTTCAAAAAAAGTATCATTGTTGAGTAGGTCTCTAATTGGATTTACCCCTTCTAGTTTGCTTTTAAAGAATTTTTCTCGCTTTACACTACTCATCAATTGAACCTTTTTGCATTGCTGTTGAAACAGTGCTAAATGATGGTGAGCACCTAACAATTGCAGGCCTTCCTCAATAAGTTCGTTTAATTCTAGATTCCATCGTGAATTGTAGACGAATTGAGCAAAATTTCCTTCGGTATATTGTGAAGTATAATAATCTAAATAATAACTCATTAAGGCGTCTTCGTGAATTAAATCGTCATCGACTTTTTCTTCTCTCATTAAATTGATTACAGAAATATTGGAGTTGACAACGTCTTGAGGGTTTTCGCTTGCTGCAGCGGTTTCTGAAATAATGATTTTACCGAATTCCATATGGATTAGTTTTTAAAGCGATTGACGACAAATTTCGAATAAAAAGTTGATTTTGAATGTAATTAAGATTTATCTGTTACTTGATATCATTGCTGTCCGATTCGTCGGTTCTTTTTTGGGCATTTATTTTGGCCACTAAAGCTTTTAATCGCAAGGCTTTTTCTCTTTTTTCTTCTTGCAATTTTGCTTTTTTCCGATTGAGCAATTTGGTATGCAACGCCTTGTTTTTGGTGTTTTTTTCAGGTCCCTTAGCCATAACCTTACTGTTTATTGAATCTAATTTTTCTTCATTGGAGGTAAATCAAATGCTTTGGATTCGCCTTCAAAAGTATTGCGGTGAGAACCGTCACAAAAAGGTTTATTCGAAGACAAACCACATCGGCATAAACCTAAAGTAGCTCTTCCTTCTAATCCGTACACATTTCCGTCTTGATCTACTATTTCAAAATCGCCTTCAATTTTTATAGATCCGTTTTTGTTGATTGTTAGTTTCGTCTTGCTCATAATTTGTTTTGTTTTGGCTTCAAAGGTCATAAAATTTAAATTGATATTTCGCTTTTCAAATCTTCTTTTTTATAGAAGTACGGACAAGTCGTGACTTGTCCCTGTGTCCCTATCATAAAAAATCTTATTTTTGCAGGCAATAAAACAGAATTAAGATGCAGAATCCAAAAAGATATACCATTACAGCAGCATTACCTTATACTAACGGACCCATTCATATAGGGCATTTGGCGGGAGTTTACGTGCCTTCGGACATTTATTCTCGCTATTTGCGTTTGCAAGGAAGAGATGTTGTGTTTGTTTGCGGAAGTGATGAACACGGCGTGGCTATATCGATGAAAGCCAAAAAAGAAGGGATTACACCTCAAGAAGTAATTGATAAATACGATGGAATCATTAGAAAATCCTTTGCTGATTTCGGAATTTCATTTGACAATTATTCTAGAACTTCGGCAGAAATTCATCACAAAACGGCCTCTGAATTCTTCAAAAAATTATACGACAAAGGTGATTTTATCGAAGAAATTACCGAACAATTATACGATGCCAAAGCCAATCAGTTTTTGGCCGATCGTTTTGTAGTAGGTACTTGTCCAAAATGTGGCAACGAGGAAGCCTACGGAGATCAATGTGAAAAATGTGGTTCTACACTAAACGCTACCGACTTAATCAATCCTAAATCAACCATCACGGGCGAAACGCCTGTTTTGAAATCGACCAAACACTGGTTCTTGCCTCTAGATCGTTATGATGCGTTTTTGAGAGAATGGATTTTGGAAGGTCATAAAAATGATTGGAAACCTAACGTGTACGGTCAAGTAAAGTCATGGATTGACGGCGGATTAGAGCCTCGTGCCGTTACTCGTGACTTAGATTGGGGAATTGATGTTCCTGTTGAAGGTGCCGAAGGAAAAAAATTATACGTTTGGTTTGATGCCCCAATTGGTTACATTTCGTCTACCAAAGAATGGGCAGCCAGAGAAGGTAAAGATTGGGAACCGTACTGGAAAGATCAAGATACCAAATTGGTACATTTTATAGGAAAAGATAATATCGTCTTTCACTGTGTGATTTTTCCAGCAATGTTGAAAGCGGAAGGCAGTTATATCTTACCCGATAATGTTCCAGCTAATGAGTTCTTGAACTTGGAAGGGAATAAATTATCGACTTCTAAAAATTGGGCGGTTTGGTTGCACGAATATTTAGAAGAATTCCCTAATCAGCAGGATGTGTTGCGCTATGCCTTGACTTCGAATGCGCCAGAAACCAAAGACAACGATTTTACATGGAAAGATTTTCAAGCTAGAAACAACAATGAATTGGTGGCTATTTTTGGAAATTTCATCAATCGTGTGGTGGTCTTAACCAATAAATATTACGATGGAATTGTTCCAACTCCAAATGTATTGTCTGAAGTAGACGAGCAAACTTTAGAAGAATTGAAAGCTTATCCAGCGGTGATTTCGAGTTCTATTGAAAGATACCGATTTAGAGAAGCTTTGGGAGAAATGATGAATGTAGCGCGTTTAGGAAATAAATATTTGGCAGACGAAGAGCCTTGGAAAATGGTCAAAACCGATGCAGAGCGTACCAAAACCCAAATGTATGTAGCCTTGCAAATTGCGGCTGCTTTGAGTTCACTTTGCGAGCCTTTCTTACCGTTTACGTCACAAAAATTGTTACGTATGCTAAAAATCGATGTCAATAATTGGAATTTGGACTTTGACAATTGGAATTTATTACCATCAGGTCATCAAATTGGCGAAGCCGAATTACTTTTCTCTAAAATTGAAGACGAAGCAATTCAAAAACAAATCGACAAATTAGAAGCTACGAAAACGGCTAATAGTGCTGAAAATAAAAAAGCGGAACCACAGAAGGAGTTGATTCAGTTTGAAGATTTTGCCAAAATGGATATTCGTGTAGGAACTATTTTGGAAGCCGAAAAAATGCCAAAAGCGAATAAATTATTGATTCTAAAAGTAGATACTGGAATTGACGTTCGCACCATCGTTTCAGGAATTGCAGAGAGTTTTAAACCCGAAGATATCATTGGAAAACGTGTAACTGTTTTGGTAAATTTAGCACCAAGAAATTTGCGTGGTGTAGAAAGCCAAGGTATGATTTTGATGACTTCTAATGCAGAAGGGAAATTGGTTTTCGTTAATCCAGATGCAGAGGGTGTAAGTAATGGTGAAACGATAAATTAAATAGCAGTAACTATAACAAAACTTTATAATTCGTTCTTATAATTTTTTGGCAAACTTTGTAACTTTGCGCCTTAATTCAGTTAACTAAAAATAAAGAATATGTATCCACAAGATATGGTTTTACCAATGCAAGCAGAATTAACTGCTGCTGGTTTCCAAGATTTACATAATGCAGCAGAAGTAGATGCTGCTATAAAAGCAGAAGGAACAACATTAGTAGTTGTGAATTCTGTATGTGGTTGTGCTGCAAGAAATGCACGTCCAGGAGCAAAAATGAGTTTAGATGGTGCAAAAAAACCAGACCATTTAATTACTGTTTTCGCTGGTGTTGACAAAGAAGCGGTTGATGCTGCAAGACAACATATGTTTCCTTTTCCTCCATCATCGCCTTCTATGGCTTTGTTCAAAAACGGAGAATTAGTGCATATGTTAGAGCGTCATCACATCGAAGGTCGTCCAGCAGAAATGATTGCAGACAACTTAAAAGACGCTTTCAATGAATATTGCTAATCGTATCATTTTATAGAGCATAAAAAAACATCCGAATATGGATGTTTTTTTTATGCCCTATATTTTTTTGACCATCCTTATACTTATATCCATTTTGAAAATGGAACTTGGATGGGCAAGATTTAAACGGATAAAAAATAAATTTTTATAAAATCAGCAGTTATTTTTTGCATCCGCGTTCCATTGTTGAAAATTTAGTACAATTGTTGACTGTCAATTCTTTATTGATTCCAGCCACCACCCAATGCTCTATACAACTGTACCATGGCAGTCAATTGTCTTTGGGATAATTGAGATTGACTAATTTCTGCATCAAACAAAGACCGCTGTACATCTAAAACTTCTAAATAAGAAACATAACCATTGTAATATCTTGCTGAGGATAATTCATAATTTTTTCTTGCAGCGACTACTTGTCTGCTTCTAGCTTCGAATTCATCTTTAAAAGTAGCTACATTTTGTATGGCATTTTCTACTTCAGAAACTGCAACTATAAATGTTTTTTGATAATTTAACTTAGCTTGTTCAGCTATTTGTCTATTGATATCTACTCTTCTTTTATTTCGTCCAAATTGAAAAATTGGGCCAACAACACTTGCTGCTGCACCTTGGTTATAAGAACCATCATTAAATAAGTCGCCAATTTGTGCATTTGCAAAACCTGCGATAGCCGCTATGTTAAATGAGGGGAAACGCATCGCTTGGGCTACACCAATACGTTCGTTTGCAGCTGCATATTGAAGTTGGGCACGCTTAATATCTGGGCGGTTTTGAAGTAAAGTTGAAGGGATAGCTACAGGTAGATCTACAATTTTTTTCTGATCGATATTTTTCTTTCCTCTTGCAATTGGACCAGGAGATTTACCAATCAATACAGACAAAGCGTTTTCAGTAGCGGTAATTTGCCTTTTGATATTTGGTATAGCGGCTTCTGCTATAGCAACTTGTTGCTCGATTTGCACTTTATCCAATTCAGACGTGTATCCACTTTTAAAGCGATCATCGATAATTGTTAAAGATTCTTTACGTAGCTTTAGAGTTTGTGTAGTGATTTCCAACTGATTATCTAAATCTCTTAATTGAAAATAAGTGGTAGCAATATCACTTACTAAACCTGCTAAAATTACTTTTTGAGCTTCCTGAGTGGCTAATAATTCATTTTGTGCGGCTCTTTTTTCATGTCTTAATTTACCCCAAAAATCAAGCTCCCAACTCATATTCCCTAATAAAGTATTCGGTTGAAATGGACTTTCGTTTGTGTTTATTTCACCTGAATATTGAAAGGAAGGAAGAATATTGGCTTTGGCTAAGCCTAAACTAGCTTTGGCTTGATCCAAACGCGAAATGGCAATCTTTAAGTCGAAATTGTTAGCAATTCCTTGTTGAATAAGATCTTTTAATACTTCATCATCAAAGATATCAAACCATTTTACATTCAGAACAGTTGCTGTTGAATCGGATGAGGTTTGATTTGAATATTTGCTGTTTAATTGTAATTCTGGGTCCTTGTATTTTGGCCCTACTAAACAACTAATTGGTACAAAGGAAAGGATGAGTATTGTCATCCAAAGTATGGCTCTATTCTTCATGATTCAAAGCTTTAGTTGTATCATTATTCTCTTGAGATAGGGGAGTTGGGTCTGATTTTTTTTTACCAAATGATTCGATAAAAACAAATAAAACGGGAATCAAACATACTCCTAGAATGGTGGCGACTAACATTCCACTAAATACAGTCATACCCATTACTTTTCGCGCTTGTGCTCCCGCTCCAGTAGCTGTTAATAATGGAACAACACCTAATATAAAGGCAAATGCTGTCATCAAGATAGGTCGAAAACGCAGTTTTGCTGCTGATAGTGCCGCTTCTACTAAAGGTGTTCCCTTTTCATATTCTTCTTTGGCAAACTCTACAATTAAAATGGCATTTTTTGCGGCCAATCCAATAAGCATTACTAAACCAATTTGAGCAAATACATTGTTTACATAATCGGGACTAAATAATTTGCATAAATACAATCCTAAAAAGGCTCCAAAAACTGCAAATGGTGTTCCTAAAAGAACGCTGAATGGCAATTTCCAACTTTCGTATTGTGCTGCTAATATTAAGAAAACAAACAAAAGTGCCATGATAAAAACGGTAGTTCCTTTTCCTTCGGCTTGTTTTTCTTGAAAACTCATGGCCGCCCATTCGTATCCCATATCTTTTGGCAATACTTTTTCTGCGGTTTCTACTAAAGCTTGTCTAGCTTCGGAGGAAGTAAAGCCTGGAGCAGGAGTACCTCCAATTTCTGCCGCTCGATATAGATTAAATCGAGTTGTAAATTCTGGGCCACTTTCTTTTTTTATGGTTGCAATACTTGAAATCGGAATCATTACATTTTTTTTATTTCGTACAAAAATTTTATTGATGTCTTCCGGATTCAAAGTGTACTGAGGTAATGCTTGGATTAACACAATGTATTGTCGTCCAAATTTATTGAATTCATTGACATACTGGCCACCTAAACTGGCTCCAATAGCCATATTAACATCGGCTAAAGACAATCCCATTTCAGTAACTTTTTCCCTGTCAATAGCCATACTAATTTGAGGGACATAAGGATTGAAGGTGGTTCTAATGCTACCAATTTCAGGACGTTTTTTGGCTTCGGCCATAAATAGTTTTGCGTTTTCAAACAAATACTGAGGCGTATTACCACCTTTATCTTGTAGCATCATAGTAAAACCTGCAGCGTTTCCAATACCAGAAATTGGAGGGGGGCCAAAAGCAAATGCAGTAGCTTCTGGAATGGCATAAGCTAGTTTTCCATTAACCTCTTTAATAATTTTAAATACATCTTGTTCACGTTCCTTCCATTCTTTTAAAGAAACAAAGAAAAAAGCATTATTGGTGGCTACTGAATTTTTTAGTAAACTAAAACCAGCAACAGTGGTATAAAATTCTATACCATTATTTTGGGCTAATATGGCATTTACTTTTTCACATACCGCTTGTGTTCTTTTTAGTGAAGATGCACCAGGTAATTCAACATTAACAAACATGTACCCTTGATCTTCTTCAGGAACGAATCCACTAGGGATTTTACCTCCTAAAATAACGATACCGAGCACTAATATTCCAATAAAAATAAGACTTCGAGTTGTCTTTTTTACCAAATGTCCTGCAAATCCAGTATATTTTCCGGTGAAAGATTCAAACATTTGATTGAATTTATCAAAGAACCTGCCTAAAACCCCTGTTGACTCTTTTTTAGGTTTCAATAAAATGGAACACAAAGCAGGGCTTAATGTAAGCGCGCTAAGTGCTGAAAAGATTACTGATATGGCAATTGTAATCGCAAATTGTTGATAGAGTCTACCAGTAATACCTGGAGTCAATGCTACTGGTATGAAAACGGCAGTAAGTACAATTGCGATTGCGATTACAGGTCCAGACACTTCTTTCATAGCTTGATTGGTGGCTTCTCTAGGTGTTTTTCCATGTTCAATATGGTGCATTACGGCTTCTACAACAACAATTGCATCATCCACTACAATCCCGATTGCCAATACTAGACCTAATAATGAAAGCACATTTACAGAAAACCCAAGAAGAGGAAACAATATAAATACACCAATTAATGATACTGGTACTGTTAGCAAAGGAATTAAAGTTGCACGCCAATTTTGTAAAAAGACAAATACCACAATAATTACCAAAACAATAGCTTCTAACAAAGTATGCAAGATTTCATCAATTCCTTCTGTAATTGCTTTTGTAGTATCAAGTGAAACCGAATATTTAAGGTCTTGTGGAAATTTTTTGCTTAAATCTTCCATTACTTTTTTGGCTGCTGCAGCTACTTCTAATGCGTTGGAACCTGGCATTTGTTTCACTCCAATAGTTCCTGATGGATTTCCATTTAATGTAGCACTTGAGGCATAACTTTCAGCCCCTAAGGTTACAGTGGCTACATCTTTTAATCGAACCTGTTGATTGTCGATATTTGATTTTAATATAATATTTTCAAAATCTTCAACATTAACCAATCGATCTTTTAATGTGACATTATAAGTGAATTCATTGCCGCCATCTGCTGGAGGAGCTCCAAATTTACCTCCAGGAGCAATAGCATTTTGCTCTCTTACGGCACTCATTACATCTGGAATAGTTAGGTTGTATTTCGCTAATACATCGGGTTTTACCCAAATACGCATGGCATAATTACTTCCTCCAAAAATCATCACTTCTCCAACTCCTTTTATACGAGCTAATGCATCTACAATGTTTATATTGGCGTAATTGGTTAAGAAATTAGAATCAAAACTTTTGTTTGGAGAATAAAGTGAAAACAGCAACATTGGCATTGCTAAGGATTTTTTGGTGGTAACCCCAGAATTTTTTACCTCTAATGGTAAAGTTGTTGTTGCAGAGGAGACTCTATTTTGTGTAAGCATAGTAGCATTGTCTAAATCAGTCCCCATATCAAAGGTAACAGACAAGTTCATTGATCCATCTCCTGTATTGGTCGATTGCATGTACAGCATGTTTTCGACACCATTTACCTTTTGCTCGATGGGTGTAGCAACTGCTTGCTCCACATTTAATGCATTTGCTCCTCTATAACTAGTTGAAATTTGAACAACAGGAGGTGCAATTTCTGGATATTGTGCAATTGGAGTAGAAGTAAGTGAAACGCCACCAATAATTACTATAAAGATGGACAATACAATTGCAACAATAGGTCTTCTTACAAAAAAATTATCCATAATTATAAAGTGTTATTTTCTTTTTCAACATAAGGCACTGGTGTTACTACAGTACCAGGTTGGTACATCAAACTTCCAACAATGGCCACACGATCCCCAGATTGTAAGCCTTTCAAAATGGTCCATTCTTTGCCAACTTTTTGCCCTACTTCAACGATTCTATTTTGAATTTTATTTTCCTTGTCAATAATTAGCACTTGAAAAATACCTTGAATCTCTGTTACGGCTTTTTGCGGAATAGCAATGGCATTGTGTTGATTTTCAACCATAGTTCTTACTTTTGAAAATTGCCCTGCTCTTAATATGTTATTGGGATTAGGGAAAATACATTCAATAGTCATAGTACCTGTAGTTGGATCAATTTTAGCATCAGTCAAACTCAGTCTGCCTTTGTAGGGATGTGTGGAGCCATCGGATAAAAGCAATTCCATATTGCTTTGTTCCTTTTTTGCAGTAAGATCAACTTTTTTTCTGTAGTCTAAAAATTCACTTTCACTGATGGTAAAACGAACTCTAACTTGACTTAATCTTGAAACTGTGTTTAATTTTGCGTTATTTCCTAATCGAGAAATATAGTCACCAACGCGAACATTGCTAATGCCAATCACACCATCAATTGGTGAAATAATGTCACAATAACTGCGCTCTAGTTGTTGGTTTTTTAAAGTTGCCGTTACGCTCTCGAGGTTTGATTTTGCTGCTTTTGCCCTAGCAACTGCTGCATCCAATTCTCTTTTACTAACCGCATTCATGTCGGCAAGAGGTTTTATTCTTTTCAATTCTTCCTCGGCATTCACTAAGGCACTTTGTGAAGAGGCAACTTGTCCTTTTATTTGCTCAACTTTTGTGTTATATTCTAATGGATCAATTGAATAAAGCAATTGTCCTTTGCTAACTTTTTGACCTTCAGTGAAGTGTATTGCTGTTAATATACCATCCACTCTTGCGGTTAATTCGATGTCTAAATCACCAAAAGTTTGTCCAGCAAATTCCTTATAAATAGGAACGTCTTTAGGAGTTATCGTAATAAAAGGAGCGGATAATGGGGGTGGAGCTTGCTGCTCCTTTTTACCGCATGACCCTAAAATGAAAAGTCCAAGCAATACCAAAGTGGTTTTTAAGTAGTAACGATAATATAGCATAATAAAAATATTTGAGATGAATATTAGGTTCTAAACCCTCAAATTTAATAAAAAAATATAATTTTAACTGTTTTTATTAAGTATCAATTTATTTTCTTTTTTATATTTAATAAATTTTAATCTAATTTATATGAAATCATTGCGTTCAAAATGGCAGGATACAACGATTCTCCCCGTTTTTTTATTCCAATTGTGTATCATAATATTTGTATTCCTACCGCTAACTCATGCGAGCACTATTATTAAATATCTCTCAACAATAATTCTTGCGTCTAATACTATATTAGGTCTTTATGCCACGAATAGCTCTAAAAAAGTAAAATATTTTGGCATTTTTTTAGCCTTTTGCGCCTTGATTTTGCAATTAATTGATAATGATTATTTCAGTAATAAAGTAGTTCAACTTTTTGCTGTTTTTATTTGGATTTGTTTACTAAGTCTGCTTCTTATGGTATTTATAAACAAAACGTTTAGTTCTATTGATAATGATTTTCATAAAATTCAGGGAGGAATCGCCTGTTATTTAATAATTGGGCTATTGTTTACTTATATCCACGTATTCATTCATCTTTTACATCCAGATGCTTATGTTTTTAACAACCAATTAATTGAAAAAAATCACCCTATTTTTCAAATTGCTTATTTTAGTTTTACTACATTGACCACAACTGGATATGGTGATGTAACCCCGTTAGTCCCTTTATCTCAAACTTTCACACTATTCGAACAAACGATTGGTGTGCTTTTTCCAGCCATTTTTATTGGATATTTAATCTCAGCTGCTACCTCACAAAAAAGTTAAGTTTACTTAGTTTTATTGCTTACCTTTGCGCCCGAATTCTTCCAATTAGAATTCGTTACATTATTCTCACTTAAACGTTTATAGCATGCAACTGTATAACACCTTAAGCGCAGAAGAAAGAGCCGAGCTTATTGACCAAGCCGGAAAACAACGCCTAACGTTGTCTTTCTATGCGTATGCCAAAATTGAAGATCCCAAAAAATTTCGCGACGATTTATTTATCGAATGGAATAAACTCGATGCACTAGGTAGAACCTATGTAGCCAAAGAAGGAATCAACGCCCAAATGTCTGTACCTGCCGAAAATTTAGAAGCCTTTCGCGAGACCCTCGAAGCTTATGAATTTATGCGCAACATTCGTTTGAATGTAGCCGTAGAGCACGATGATCATTCGTTTTTAAAGCTTACTGTAAAAGTGCGCGACAAAATTGTGGCCGACGGATTAAACGACGAAACATTTGATGTAACCAATATTGGAGTACACCTCAAAGCCAAGGAATTCAATGAAATATTAGAAGACCCAAACACGATTGTAGTTGATTTTAGAAACCATTACGAAAGTGAAATTGGTCATTTTAAAGGTGCTATTACTCCAGATGTGGAAACCTTCCGTGAATCCTTGCCTATCATCAACGAACAATTACAAGAATTTAAAGAAGATAAAAATCTAGTGATGTATTGCACGGGTGGAATTCGTTGCGAAAAAGCCTCGGCTTACTTCAAACACCAAGGTTTTAAAAATGTTTTCCAATTAGAAGGAGGCATCATTAATTACGCCAAACAAATCAAAGAAGAAAATCTAGAAAGTAAATTTATCGGAAAGAATTTCGTTTTTGACCATCGTTTGGGTGAGCGTATTACTGACGATATTATCGCGCAATGCCACCAATGTGGGAAACCTTGCGACAATCATACCAATTGCGAGAATGTTGGCTGTCATTTGTTGTTCATTCAATGTGATGAATGCAAAGAAGCAATGCAAAATTGCTGTTCTACCGAATGTTTAGACATCATCAACTTGCCACTAGTGGAGCAAGTAAAATTGAGAAAAGGTAAACAAGTAGGCAACAAAGTCTTCCGAAAAGGAAAATCAGACAAATTACCCTTCAAACATTCTGGCGACCTTCCCGACGCGCCTTTAGCTGTGGCTACTACTCCAACTAAAATTCGTCAAAGAATCAAAATCAAAAAAACACTTCTTGGAAACGCTCAACACTATTTTGTAAAAGCGCAAGTAGCTCTTTTTGTGATTGAAAGTAACGAACTACAAGTAGGAGACACCATTCTTATTTCTGGACCTACAACAGGAAACGAACAATTTGTACTCGAAAAAATGTTAGTCAACGGCAGCGAAAAAACAATCGCACAAGCTGGCGACAAAGTAACATTTGAAGTGCCTTTCAGAGTCCGTTTATCTGATAAACTGTATAAAATTTTAAGCTAGTTTTCTAAACTTTCATCTATCACCTTTGTCAAAGTTCAAATCGTTGACAAAGGTTCAATCTATAAAATAAATTAAACACAGATTTCACAAATTAATCTGTGAAAATCTGTGAAATCTGTGTCAAAACAATACACACAATGACAACAAACAACAAAATAGAATTAATGGCACCTGCTGGGAATTTCGAATCCTTGCAAGCCGCTTTAGATAATGGTTGCGACTCTGTATATTTTGGAGTAGAACAACTCAACATGCGTGCCCGCGCCTCGGTAAACTTCATTATGGATGATTTGGCCGAAATTGCCAAACGCTGCGAAGCCAAAAACGTACGCAGTTACTTGACCTTAAACACCATCATTTATGACCACGACTTATCTGTGGTCAAAACTTTAATCAATAAAGCCAAGGAAGCCAACATCACTGCGGTAATTGCTTCGGATCAAGCCGTAATTGCTATGGCTCGAAGCGTGGGGATGGAAGTTCACATTTCGACTCAATTGAATGTGACCAATATCGAAACCATCAAATTCTACAGCCTTTTTGCGGATACTATGGTGTTGAGTCGCGAATTGAGTTTGCGTCAAGTAAAAAAAATCACCGAACAAATCGAAAAAGAACAAATCAAAGGGCCTAACGGGAATTTGGTAGAAATCGAAATCTTCGGTCACGGCGCTTTGTGTATGGCCGTTTCGGGTAAATGCTATTTGAGTCTGCACTCGCATAACTCTTCAGCCAACCGCGGTGCTTGCAAACAAAATTGCCGTAAAAAGTATACCGTAATCGACCAAGAAACGGGTTTCGAAATCGAATTGGACAACGAGTATATGATGTCGCCCAAAGATTTATGCACCCTAGATTTCCTAGACCAAGTCATCGATTCAGGCATTCAAGTCCTTAAAATCGAAGGTCGTGGCCGTGCTCCAGAATATGTGGCTACCGTAATCAAAACCTACCGCGAAGCGATTGACGCCTACTATGATGGCACGTTCTCCAAAGACAAAATTGCAACGTGGATGGAGGCTTTGAACACCGTGTACAACCGCGGATTCTGGTCGGGTTATTATTTAGGACAAGAATTGGGCGAATGGAGCGATGTTTCCGGTTCAGTGGCTACGCAAAAGAAAGTCTATGTGGGCAAAGGCACCCATTTCTTCCCCAAAGCCGAAATTGGTCAATTCAAAATCGAAGCCTACGATATCAAAGTGGGCGATAAAATTTTGGTAACAGGTCCAAGCACCGGCGCACAAGAAATGATTATCGAAGAAATGTTTGTCAACGATACCTCGGCTGAGCGTGCTACCAAAGGAGACGATTGCACCCTCAAACTGCCGTTTAGAATCCGAATGTCCGACAAATTATACAAAATAGTAGAAGCCTAATGGTCATCATCACCTTACAAAGAGACAAATGCATCGGTTGCAATTACTGCGTAGAAATGGCGCCCGTACAGTTTCAAATGTCCAAAAAAGACGGTAAATCGGTACTCATCAAAAGTGTCAATGCCAAAGGTTTTTACACCCTAAAATCTCCCGATCACACCATCGTAGAAAGTTGCGAACTTGCCGCAAAGGCTTGTCCCGTAAAAATTATTTCGGTCAAAGAAACCTAATACTTGCTTGTTTTTTAGGAGCCAAAAAAATTGGTTTTTTTAGGAAATAATGGTCCCGCTCCATTCCACAAGACAGAAGTGAACTGACCTAGTGGTGCCTTAGCAATTGCCCTAAAAATCCTGTTTTAAATACAAATAGTGATTGTAGTAATCAATAATTCCTTTGCCTTTTAGGAGAATATCGGCGCCAATAATACCGTGTACTGCTTTGGCTTTGTGTTGGGTAAGGGCTTCGTTGACGTGTGATAAGTCGAAAATTATTAGCGCAGCATTAGGTGTTTTCCAGCGGCCCAATTGCAACTTGTTGTCGGTAGAAAGTTGGGTTAGCATTCCAGTAGCGCCTGCGCCTGCAGCTTTGGTTTTGGATTTTTTGGCCTTTAACTGAAAGAAATCGATGCCTTCAAACCCAACACAACTGCTTGAAGCACCTGTATCGAGAATGAAATTACCCGCAATACCATTGATTTTGGCTTTGACCAATAAATGCTGCGTTTTGATGATTTTGAATCGGATTTTTTGGTAGTTTTCGGTTTGTAAGATTGTGTGTAGATTTTCCATAATAAAAGTGCCTTTTCAAAAGTAGCCTAAAAATTTTAAAACTACTATGGCAAAACGCTAACTTTGTCCCGCAAAAATGATACAATGATACTTACCGATACGCATACCCATTTATATTCTGAAGAATTTGATCAAGACCGTGGCGAAATGATGCAACGCGCCATAAATGCTGGAGTTTCTCGCTTTTTTATTCCCGCTATCGACTCTACTTGTACACAAGCGATGTATGATTTGGAACAGGATTATCCTGAAAATATTTTTTTGATGATGGGTTTGCATCCTACTTATGTAAAAGACAATTACAAAGCGGAGTTAGCGCATGTAGCCTCCCAACTAGCCAAGCGTAAGTTCTACGCCATAGGCGAAATAGGGATCGATTTGTATTGGGACAAAACACATCTTAAGGAACAACAAATAGCTTTTAGACAACAAATTCAGTGGGCAAAGCAGTACAAATTACCGATTGTGATTCACTGTCGTGAGGCTTTTGATGAAATTTTCGAAATTCTAGAAGACGAGAAAAGCCCTGAATTATTTGGGATATTTCATTGCTTCACGGGAACCTATGAACAAGCACTACAAGCTATTTCTTATAATATGGTGTTGGGTATTGGCGGTGTAGCAACGTTTAAGAACGGAAAAATTGATCAGTTCTTAAATCGCATTGATTTGCAAAACATTGTACTCGAAACCGACGCTCCTTATTTGGCTCCGATTCCCTTTCGCGGCAAGCGAAACGAGAGCAGTTATCTTGCCAATATAGCATCAAAATTGGCAAGTATTTATAACTGTAGTCTAGAAGAAATTGCAGCTATTACCACTGCCAATTCCAAAAGGGTCTTTGGGATTTAAGGAAATAGTGTCTTTAGTTTCCGTTTTTTTTTGTTCTTTTGTTAGCTAAAAAAAGAAAATCAAAATGCAAAAATTCGATTCCATTCGGCCTTTTTATGATTCCGAAGTAAACGAGGCACTTGCCGAAGTGGTGCAGCATCCGATGATGAAGGCGTTAATGAATTTTACTTTTCCTGAGGTTCCTGACGCTGTTTGGAAGGAACAACTCAAAAAAACACATTCTATTCGTGATTTTCAATGCAATTTTATCTACCACTCCGTAGGGAAGATTTTAGAGAAAAGCTCTGAAGGGTTGACGACTTCTGGATTTGAGCATTTAGAGAAAAACACTTCGTATCTGTTTATGTCCAATCATCGCGATATTCTGTTAGATACAACTTTGCTTAACGCAACTTTGTTTGAACATGGATTAGAAATGACTGCATCAGCTATTGGAGATAATCTTGTAAAGAAGTCTTTCCTTAAAATATTAGCCAAGCTCAATCGAAATTTTCTAGTGTTACGAGGTCTTTCTCCTAGAGAAATGCTACAGAGTTCTAAATTACTTTCCGAGTATATCGTACAGTTATTATTGCACGAAAACCGTTCGGTTTGGATCGCTCAACGCGAAGGGCGAACAAAAGATGGTAATGATGCTACCAATCCAGGTGTGCTTAAAATGCTTGCTATGGGGTCAGAAGAAAAAAATGGGATGGATTATTTTAAAAAAATTAAAATTGTACCCGTTTCTATTTCCTATGAATATGATCCTACCGATGTGCTCAAGATGCCACAATTAATGGCAGAGGCCAATAATGAAATTTATATTAAAGAAAAAAACGAAGATTTTCAAAATATTTTGAGGGGTGTTTTGGGGCAAAAAAAACGCATTCATATTCACCTAGGAAAAGTAATCGATACTGAAATTGATGCAATTGTTGCCCAAGAGGAAAACGCGAATAAACAAGTTTTAGCCTTGGCACAAACCATCGATGATGCAATTTTGTCCAATTACAAATTATGGCCAACTAATTTTATTGCTTATGATTTGTTACACAAAACCAATCAATACCAACACCGATATACCGAAAATGAAAAATCATTGTTCGAACGCCGTCTAGAAATGAGAATTGACCACGATAATCCTCAAATATTAGAAGGTTTTTTAGCCATGTATGCGAATCCTGTGGTCAACAAATTGAAGTATACCGATGCACTCTAACACCAAAATATTGCTTATTTATACCGGGGGAACCATCGGTATGCAAAAGGATTTTGAAACAGGTGCACTAAAGGCGTTCAATTTTAGTAAACTTTTGCAACGAGTTCCTGAATTGAAATTGTTGGATTGTGCTATTGAAACCATTTCTTTTGAGAACCCAATCGATTCATCAAATATAAGTCCAGCAAGCTGGGTAGCAATAGCTGAAGTGATTGAGCAAAATTATTCAGCTTTTGATGGTTTTGTGGTATTGCATGGTTCCGATACAATGTCATATTCAGCTTCCGCATTGAGTTTTATGTTGGAAAATTTAGGGAAACCAGTGATTTTTACAGGCTCTCAATTGCCCATTGGAGATTTGAGAACCGATGCGAAAGAAAACTTGATTACGGCTATACAAATTGCATCTTTGCAAGAAAATGGAAAACCCGTGATCACTGAAGTAGGTTTGTATTTTGAATACAAATTGTACCGTGGCAATCGTACAACAAAAATAAGTGCAGAACATTTTAATGCTTTTACATCTCCTAATTATCCTTTTTTAATTGAGTCGGGGGTTCATTTAAAGGTCAACAAAGATTTATTGCTGCCTTTTGATGACACACAACCTTTGCGTGTGCATAAAGTTTTCGATACTCATGTGGTGATTATAAAAATGTTTCCCGGTATCAATCAGAAAGTATTGGAAACACTGGTACATATTCCTGATTTAAAAGGAATTGTTTTAGAAACCTATGGTTCAGGAAATGCGCCTACTGAAGTATGGTTTATTGAGTTACTACAACAAGCTATTATTTCGGGTATACATATTATCAACGTAACACAATGCTCCGGTGGAAGTGTCAATATGGGAAAATACGAAACCAGTTCAGAGCTGAAAAAGATTGGCGTTATTTCTGGGAAAAACTCTACGACAGAGGCAGCTATTACTAAGTTAATGCATCTTTTGGGGCTAAATATTCCAGCTTCTGATTTTAAAAATACCTTCGAAAATGCAATACGAGGAGAAATGGGATAATAATTACTTTTTCCTTTTCTAACTCAATTTTTTTTATGTTATTTGCAATCCCAATTAGAGAGGTGTCCGAGTGGTTGAAGGAGCTAGCCTGGAAAGCTAGTATATGGGTAACTGTATCGAGGGTTCGAATCCCTTCCTCTCTGCAAAATGAAATTGAAGCTTCCTGTAAAAAGGAGGCTTTTTTTATTTATCATCTTGCTAAAAGTATTCACTTCCTAAAAAAGAGTATTTTTGCAGTATGGGAACAAGTGGAACAGCAGAGCGAAAAGGCTATAATAATTATGGCACCTTTCTACGGGAAAAATACAACGGAAAAAAAGTTTACAAAGTAATTGTAGACGCTGGTTTTAGTTGTCCCAACCGAGATGGAAGTAAAGGCTTTGGAGGTTGTACCTATTGCAATACCGATTCATTTACCCCAGAACTTTCCCGTAAATTACCGTCTATTACCGAACAAGTACTTCAAGGTATTGAACGTGCCAAGAAAAATTATAAAGCTGAACAATTCATTATCTATTTTCAGCCCAATACCAATACGTATGGGACGGTGGAGTATTTAAAGAAATGCTATGATGAGGCCTTAGCTGTTGCACCCGAATTAATTGTTGGTTTATCCGTAGGCACGCGCCCAGATTGTCTTGATGCTGATAAAGTTACGCTGTTAGAATCCTATTGTGATCGCTGGGATGTAGATGTCGAAATGGGAATGGAGTCTATTTATGATGCCACTTTGCAGCAAATCAACAGAGGATGTTCTCATCAAGAATTTGTTGATGCGGTAGCGCTCTTTGCTCATAGTCCGATTGATTTGTGTGTACATACCGTGTTTGGTTTTCCGGGGGAAACCAACGAAATGATGTTGCAATATATTCACGAAATAAATCGGTTTCCTCAAATAAAATTTGTCAAATTCCATCATCTGCATATCGTAGAAGGCTCTATTCTTGGGGTGCATTACAAACGAAATCCCTTTCCGCTCTTTACTTTAGAAGAGTATACTAATTTATTGTGTCAATTGATTCCTTTGCTTAGACCCGATATCATCATTCAGCGTTTGTTTGGTATTTCAGATTGGGATTTGCTTATCGCTCCGAATTGGGGATTAAAGAAAACATTGATTCAGAATTATATGGATAAGGAGATTGCAAATCGAAATATAATTCAAGGCGCTGCGTATGATTTTCAAAACCAATAGAAGTTGGTTTTTGTACTCCGCAACCATTTTGAGTGCAAAGTAGTATATTTGTGTTTTGGCAAACCCAATGAATAAATCTTGGTCAATCATTTTAACTTCTTGTAGTATGCGCGTTTTTATCTTTCTTTTTATTTTTTCTTCTTGGAGTGTAGCTTTTGCTCAAGATTTTATTGGTAATGAAGAAAGACCTAGAATCAAAATAGATTCTCTATACAGAGAGGACCAGTTCTACATAGGAATTACATACAATAATTTAATCAATGGTCCAGAAAAGTATTCCAGAGATAAGATATCTACAGGTTTTACAGGCGGTTTTTTACGCGATATGCCTTTGAACAAAAACAGGACGCATGCTATTGCTGCAGGACTCGGATTGACCTACAATAATTACAATCACAACTTTGGAGTGTCTGGTACCAATCAATCACCCAATTATGCTATTTTGGGAGAGGGAACTTATAGCACCAACCGATTCACAACACTTACTGCCGATTTACCGATTGAGTTAAGATGGCGTGCTTCTACTTTTGAAAGCACCAAGTTTTGGCGCATTTACGCGGGTTTTAAATTGAGTTATTTGGTATATGATCGCAACGTGTATGATGCCGCACTAGGCAATGTAACAATTAAAAACAACACCGACTTGAATAAATTAGGCTATGGGGTATACTTGGCATCGGGTTATAATACCTTCAATGTTTACGTGCAGTATGGCCTAAACTCCTTATTCAAATCAGCACAAATAGACACCGCAAACGTTCAACTACAAAGTTTAAATATTGGATTGCTTTTTTATATTTTATAACCAAACAACCAAGAGCAATAACTGAGGAATACATCCAGACAAAAAACCAATAATCAATTCCTTTGGCGTGTGTGCTTGCATCACCAATCGCGAGGAAGCGATAACACCATTCATAAAAATTAAAAAAGGGACAAAAAGGGGAAAATAATCGGGATGATGCAAATGCAGTCCTATAACAAATACCGTCAATGAACTAAAAGCAAGCATATGAATACTGGCTTTTATTTTTGCAAAAAGCAACAAAAGCGCAATTAAAGTGCTCATTAAGGCGGCCAAAAAGAAGAAATGCAATTCAAAATAACGATCAATGGTGATGCTTCTTTTTACTAATAGAATGAATAAAAAACTCTGAAGCACCAAAGGAATTTTTCGTTGTTCTAAGTCATAAGCCATTATTGAGTCTATCTTGTTGAGTGTTTTGAGTAAAAGATAAATAAGGAAAGGAACCACAACAGTTAAAATCATAATTTGTACTACTACAAATCCTTTTTCTTTTAGTTCAAAAAGGCTTTCGTTATAATAGAAATAAAATAACGTCGCCATCAACGGAATAAAAATTGGGTGGAATAAATACGAAAATAAAGGAAGTATTTTTTTCAAAATTGATGGGTTTTCATCTACAAATATAGGTAAAATAGCTTTTGGGTTTTTTTCAAGGCATTCGCTTTTATAATTCCCACCGTAGATAACTCGAATAAGCACTACTTTATAATTGGTCTTTATTTGATCCAACTTTTCAAGGCAAGAATTCTTAAAATCTTAAAATTAGGGCAATTCAATTTTAGATTTTATAAAATTAGTACCATTTGTGTTATTTTATTCATCACTTTTTTTAATCTTTGAAAATCAGTGCATCAGTGGTAAAAAAGTTAGCCAAGCAGCTGTCAAAGTTTTTCCATTTTCTTGAAATTTGTGGCTAACTTTTCTAATGTGAAGGCACGTTTTATTGGCGTAGCAAGAAATAGGAGAGAACTTCGTTAAATAAAATTAAAACCACGGTTCGGATTAGTTGTGTTTTACTAATTTTACTTTCAAACCCAATGCCTGATGAATCTTACAATTGCTACGATTGCAAAACAAATAAATGCCTCGTTCGAAGGCGATGCTTCCTTACTTATTGATTCAGTTTCTATCGATAGTCGTTCCTTGCAAAACGGACCACATACTTTGTTTTTTGCTTTAATTGGTCCCAATAACGATGCGCATTCGTATATAATTGATTTGATTCAGCAAGGTGTTACTCATTTTGTAGTGCAGTACATTCCTGAGAATTGTGAAGGAAAAGCACAGTTCTTGGTGGTACAAAATACGTTAACAGCCTTACAGGAATTGGCGAGTTATCATCGTAGTTTATTTCATTTTCCAGTAATTGGAGTCACGGGTAGCAACGGAAAAACCATCGTAAAAGAGTGGCTCAATTTCTTGCTAAGCCCTGATTATTCTATCATTCGTAGTCCCAAAAGTTACAATTCACAAGTAGGTGTTCCTTTGTCTGTTTTGGCGATAGCCAAGCAACACAATTTCGGAATTTTCGAAGCTGGTATTTCTACGGTAAATGAGATGGGACATTTAGAAAAAATCATTCAGCCCACGCTTGGGATTTTGACAAATATTGGTTCGGCTCACGACGAAGGGTTTTCTTCTATTGGTGAAAAAATTAAAGAAAAATTACAGCTTTTTAAACACTGTGATTTGTTGATTTACAATAAAAATAAAACCATCGATGCATTTTTGAAACCAACATTAAAAACCTTTTCGTGGAGTTTCAAAGATGATACTGCCGATGTTTTTATCCAAAAATCTAGCATTTTAGATAAAACCAAACTGCATATTAAATTACACTCGTATGCTTTTGATATCATCATTCCTTTTCAAGATGATGCTTCTATCGAAAATGCGATTCATTGTTTGATGGTATTGTTGCATTTGGGCTATGATAGGGTAACTATCGAACACCGAATGTATTTGTTGTATCCTGTCGAAATGCGCCTAAAGGTCAAAGACGGTATCAATAGCACCACAATTATAGATGACAGTTACAGCTCCGATTTTCAATCTTTAAAAATTGCATTGGATTTCTTAGAAAGTCAAAAACAGTACAAGAAAAAAACAGTGATTTTATCCGATATTTTTCAAAGCGGATTGTCGAACGAAGAGTTGTATTCCAAAGTATCACAGCTTGTTATTTCGAACAAAATCAATCGCGTGATTGGTATTGGAACGACCATAACTGCTTTTAAACATAAGTTTGTCAATTGTATCACGTATCCTACTACAGCCGATTTTTTAGCTCAGTTGGATAGCGCCACTTTTGGTAATGAGACTATTTTGATTAAAGGAGCAAGAAGTTTTCATTTCGAAGATATTGTTTTGGCACTCGAGGAGAAAACACACGAAACGGTTTTAGAAATCAACCTCAATGCTATAAGTCACAATCTTAATTTTTTCCGTTCTAAGTTACAACCGTCTACCAAAATGATGGTGATGGTCAAAGCTTTTGGATACGGAAATGGCGGTTTTGAAATTGCCAAATTATTAGAACACCACCAAGTAGATTATTTAGGCGTGGCTTTCGCCGATGAGGGAATTGCCTTGAAAACAGCAGGAATTCATCTGCCGATTATGGTCTTGAATCCTGAGTCGACGAGTTTTTCTGCGATAATTCAACATCAATTAGAACCCGAAATTTATAGTTTGAAAGGCTTGCGTTCCTTTTTGAAAATTGCCGAACAAAAGCAACTTAAACACTTTCCTATTCATGTCAAGCTCGATACGGGTATGCATCGTTTGGGCTTTGAAAAAGATACCATCGAGGAATTAGTTGGAATACTCAAAGGAAATACATTGGTTTCCGTAAAAAGTATATTGTCGCATTTGGCCACCAGTGACGACCTAAACCATCAAGCTTTTGTTGCATCTCAAATCGAGTTGTTCGAAAATTTATCCAGCCGATTGATGACCGAGTTGAATATTCAACCTATTCGACATATTTTGAATACTTCAGGCATTAGTAATTTTCCGAAAGCACAATACGATATGGTACGTTTAGGCATTGGTTTGTATGGTGTTTCTAATGATGCCGAAGAACAAAAAGAACTAGAAAATGTGAGTACGCTTAAATCTGTTATATCCCAAATCCGAACGATTCCTGCAGGAGATTCTGTAGGCTATGGTCGTCGTTTTATGGCCGAAAAGCCTACCAAAGTAGCTACCATACCCATTGGTTATGCCGATGGAATCGCACGACTTTGGGGAAATGGAGTGGGATATGTGTCGATTCATCAGCAAAAAGCAACGATTATAGGAAGCGTTTGTATGGATATGTTAATGGTAGATGTTACGACTATTGATTGTCAAGAAGGCGATGCTGTGATTATTTTTGGCGAAAGCCCAACCGTAATCGAAATGGCCGAGAAACTACATACGATTCCCTACGAAATCTTAACTAGTATTTCCCAACGCGTTAAAAGGGTGTTTTACAGAGAGTAAAGTACAACTTATTTTATTTACATTTGTTTGTATTAACTAAATTTAGAACTATTATGGGAATGATTTCAGAATTTAAAGATTTTATTGCGAAAGGCAATGCAATGGATTTAGCAGTAGGAGTTATCATAGGTGGTGCTTTTGGTGCTATTGTTAATTCTTTGGTGGCCGATGTCATCACGCCAGCTTTGTTAAATCCAGCTTTAAAAGCAGCTCAAGTAGAAGATTTAGCCGGTCTAAAAACTGACGGAGGTATTTTGTACGGTAAATTTTTAGCTGCGGTAATCAGTTTCTTGGTGATTGCTTTTGTGATTTTCTTGATGGTAAAAGCGATTAACAGTATGAAGAAAAAAGAAGAAACCCCTGCTCCAGCAGCTCCAGCTGGACCAACTCAAGAAGAATTATTGACTCAAATTAGAGATTTATTAAAGAAATAATACCGCTACACTAGTGTCTAACTTAACCGTCTCTTTTCCCAAAAAGAGGCGGTTTTTTTGTCTTAAAAATTAAAAACATTTATTTTTGTTTGAAATATAACAATTTGTTAAAAATTGTGAATCGCCTTGTTTTCTTTACCTTATTACGTACTTTTGTGTCTCAATAATAAGACACTATAAATTTATATACAATGAGAATAGCAGTTGTAGGTGCTACCGGAATGGTAGGCGAAATCATGTTGAAAGTATTAGCAGAGCGTAATTTTCCTGTTACAGAGTTAATTCCTGTTGCTTCAGAAAAATCAGTAGGAAAAGAAATAGAGTTCAACGGAAAAAAATATAAAGTAGTAGGATTGCAAACGGCAGTTGATATGAAAGCAGATATTGCTTTGTTTTCTGCAGGAGGAGGAACCTCGTTAGAATGGGCTCCAAAATTTGCAGCTGCAGGTACTACTGTAATTGATAATTCTTCGGCTTGGAGAATGGATCCAACCAAAAAATTAGTGGTTCCAGAAATCAATGCTAGTCAATTGACTAAAGAAGACAAAATCATTGCTAATCCAAACTGTTCCACTATCCAAATGGTATTGGCATTGGCACCTTTGCATAAAAAATATAACATCAAACGTGTAATTGTTTCTACCTATCAGTCTATCACTGGTACGGGTGTAAAAGCAGTACAACAATTCGAAAATGAAGTAGCAGGAATTGAAGGCGAAATGGTGTATAAATATAAAATCAATCGCAACTGTATCCCACAATGTGATAGTTTCGAAGACAATGGTTACACCAAAGAAGAAATGAAATTGGTAAACGAAACCAAAAAAATCTTAAGCGATGATTCTATAAAAGTAACGGCTACTGCTGTTCGTGTACCAGTAGTTGGAGGTCATAGTGAAGCGGTGAATGTTGAGTTTACTAATGATTTTGATGTGGCTGAGGTGCGTAACATTTTACACCATACCGATGGAGTGGTAGTTCAAGACAACTTGGATACTTTTACCTATCCAATGCCTCGTTATGCTGAAGGAAAAAATGAAGTTTTTGTAGGTAGAATTCGTCGTGATGAAAGCCAAGCCAACACTTTGAATATGTGGATTGTGGCTGATAACCTAAGAAAAGGAGCTGCAACAAACACGATCCAAATTGCAGAATACTTAATCGCAGCGAACTTAGTTTAAAACTCTATAACCCGCAATACAACCTAAACCGCTTCACTTGGAAGCGGTTTTTTTTATGCTTTTTTTTACTTTCAAAAGCAGCGCAACCCCAATGAAATGTTGTACTTTTAAACCTTAAATTTGTTTTTAAATTGGACTAAAAATGAAAAAGCTTAAAGTAATTGCTTTCGATGCCGATGATACGCTTTGGGGCAACGAAATGTATTTTGATGAAACCGAAAAAAAATTCTGCGGTTTGATGGAAGATTACCTTTCGCATCAAGGAATTTCTTCTGAATTGTTTCAAATAGAAATTGCCAATTTAAAATTATACGGCTACGGCATCAAAGGCTATATTTTATCGATGATAGAGGCTGCTATGAAAATTTCTAATAATACTATTTCTATTGAAGCGATTGCTAAAATTGTGCAATACGGAAAAGATTTACTAGAAAAACCGGTTGATTTACTAGACGGCGTAACCGAAACCTTGGAAGCTTTGAGTGGAAAATATAAATTGGTTGTAGCGACCAAAGGTGATTTATTAGACCAAAGACGAAAATTACACAATTCGGGTTTGGGGCCTTATTTTCATCATATTGAAGTGATGTCTGACAAACAAGAAATCGATTATTTAGATTTGATTAAACGCTTGGAAATACAACCCGATGAGTTTTATATGATTGGTAATTCTCTAAAATCTGATGTTTTGCCGGTGCTTTCAATAGGTGGTTATGCTGCACATATTCCGTTTCACACGACTTGGGCACACGAGAAAATAGACCACAAAGTAGAGCATCCTAATTTTACGACCTTGCAACAATTAACCGATATAATTCCACTTTTAACCTAATGAAGCAGCCGTTTGACCTTGAAAATTGGAACAGAAAAGAGCATTTTCATTTTTTTAGACAAATGAGCGAGCCTTTTTTTGGTGCTACTGTGGCTATTGACTGCACCAAGGCATACGAAAAAGCCAAATCCATTGCATCTTCTTTTTTTATTTACTATTTGCACAAAACCTTACAAGCGGTCAATGCTATAGAAAATTTTAGATACCGCATAGAAAACGACACTATAGTGGTTTATGATAGAATTGATGGTTCTCCTACAATTGGTCGTTCTGATGGAACTTTTGGTTTTTCGTTGATTGAATTTCATCCCGATTTTACTGTTTTTGAAAAAAATGCGCTAGAAGAAATCGAACGCATTCAAAACACCACTGGCTTGTTTACTCGTTCTTTTGATTCGGATAATCTAATTCATTTTTCGGCTGTGCCTTGGTTGGATTTTACGTCTTTATCGCACGCTCGAAGTTTTACTTTTCCAGATAGTTGTCCAAAAATTTCTTTTGGAAAAATGGTGGTGAAAAATGATGGAAGCAAACGAATGAATATGTCGGTGCACGTTCATCACGGTTTAATGGATGGATTGCATTTGGGTCAATTTGTGGATTATTTTCAGCAAATTATGAACGAGTAAGTCTTTAATTTCTGGTATGCTCTTTGCGGGAAGAATTGTACTATTTTTAATATAAATCATTATGAAGCAAGTAGGGATTCTTTTATTTCTAGGGAGTACTTTTTTGACTTTTGGTCAAATTAGATTAGCCTCTCATCCTTTAGAATTAAAAAAAGCAAAAGAGTACCATCAAATCATCAATACCTCTGATAGGCAAAATGATAACGTCTTTGTTTTTGCTACCGATAAAGAAAAAACTACGATTCTTAAGTACAGTCCTTTCTTGTTTTTTAAAGACAGTATGGTGACCAAAAGACCTGATATTGGTTACAAATTGATGGCGGGTTATTCCTTTGGACAGGACGAAAATCCCACGGTTTACTGGGCCGATTCTAATTTTAAGAACATAGTTGCGGTTCATTATGATTTGGTAGCAAAGAAGACGACAACCAATTTCCTTCAGTTGCCTTTACAACGAGAAACGGTGCTTCACACCTTTAATGAAAACAATAATTTTTATATTCTGACCAAAAAGATTACTACCGAAGCCTTGGTACTTTATATTTTTAAAGACGGAAAAAAAACACAATACCTGCTTGATTTTAGTGGTTTTGAGTTTGTAAATCGCAAAAAAGAAACGATCAATTTATCAACGATTTTGGCTGTTTTGCCTTTAGAAAAAATAGAAACACGTGCCTATAATCCGTTGTTTAAAGCTACAAGTAAATCCAAATTTTATGTGCGAGAGAACGATATTCTCTTCACCTTCGACCATAATATAAATGAAACACAGTTGTTTCAATTGGATTTTAAGACCTTACAACTCGTTGAGCGTAGCATTCCACAATTTTCCTTGAAACGTCTTAATGGATTGTCGAATTCGTATTATCACGAAAACAAAATATATCAAGTGGCTGCGAATGATGAAGAACTGCATTTTGGTTGTAAAGATTTTGAAACCGATGCGGTAATCAAAGAATTTAGTGTGACCAAAAATGATACGATCACTTTCAAAAATTCACCTTTGTACGCACAAGTTATGAATCAACGGCCAAAAGAAATCAAAACAACTGCTAAGTTTTTGAAGCAATTGTCGGCTACTGATTTGGGGGTTACTGTTTATAAAACCAACAAAAACTTGTTTCTAACGATAGGAGGTGATGTTGAAGTAGAGCAGTTCTCACCGGGTTTTACTCCTAATTTGGGAGATTTTTTAAGCAATTCTTACTTTATTCCGGTGAATGTTTATTTTGAGAGTGTTTTGGATAAAAAAGGAAATCATATTCCTTCTAAACCAGAACCATTGGCCGTTGATTTTATGAATCAATTTTATTATGAAAATCCTCAAGCCACTTTGCAGAGTACTTTCAAACATAAGAAGTATTATATTAGTGGCTATTACGATACCAAGTTGAAGCAATTTGTGATGCAGAAATTTTATGATGGTTTTTAATTTTTTGTCTTTACAATTGTGTTCTAATTAGTACCTTAGTATTTCTCTAAAAATCGATTTTAAAATTGTCATTAACTTAAAAAAAGAAAATCATGTTGTCTAAAAATATTGAAGTCGCACTAAATAATCAAATTCGAATAGAAGCAGAGTCTTCACAGATTTATTTGTCAATGGCTTGTTGGGCTGAAGCTAGTGGATTGGAAGGTATTGCACAATTCATGTATGCCCAGTCTGATGAAGAGCGAGCTCACATGTTGAAATTAATAAAGTATGTGAATGAACGTGGCGGACATGCACAAATTACCGACTTAAAAGCACCAAGAACGACCTATGATACGTTTCAAGGAATGTTTGAGGAATTGTACAAACACGAGATTTTTGTTTCAAATTCTATCAATGAATTGGTGCATATTACTTTTGCAGAAAAAGATTATGCCACGCACAATTTCTTGCAATGGTATGTGGCTGAACAAATTGAAGAAGAAGCAACCGCTAAATCTATTTTGGATAAAATCAATTTGATTGGTGACGATAAAGGAGGATTGTATTTGTTTGACCGCGATATTCAGCAAGTTGCCGTTGCAAGTGCTGCCGCAGCTGCTGCAACTAAGTAATCTTCTTTCAAACTTTTAACCCGAATACGATATTCGGGTTTTTTATGTTTTAAAATGTTAAACTTTATTTAGAATAGATAAAAACAACATATATTTGTCCTCGAAAATAAGACTCAAAATCATGAGTAAAAAAGACAAAGAAAAGGACAAGAAAAAAGGCAAAAAAGAAAAGAATGACCAAAAGAAAAAAACGCTTTTGGCCAAAATCAAAGTTGCCGAAAACTGCAAGTCAAAATGTTGCGGAAAATACGAGAAAGGCGAAAACAAACGTTGTGGTCGTTGTCCTATGTTTGATTTGATTCAAAAAGTAGCGTAATTCTAAAATTGCTACTACATTGCACACTCAACTGTGTGTTTTATGTTTTTTATTGCCAACCATCCTATTTACAACCATCCTTTACCTGAAGGGCATCGTTTTCCGATGCTCAAATACGAACTGCTTCCCAAACAATTACTTCACGAAGGAACCGCAGAGTATACAGATTTCTATGCTCCTGATAGTATCGATTTATCCTTGGTGCACGCTGTACATACTGCAAGTTACGTTAAGGCTCTTATTGAATTAACCCTTGACGCTAAAGCCGTTCGAAGTATCGGATTTCCACTTTCAGCAGCGTTGGTCGAGCGAGAGTTGCGCATTGCTCAAGGTACAGTTGCGGGTTGTGATCACGCGTTGGAAAACGGCATTGCTTTTAACATTGCTGGTGGAACGCATCACGCGTTCTCGGACAGAGGAGAGGCTTTTTGTTTGCTTAATGATCAAGCGATTGCCGCTCAGTACCTCATTAATCAGAAAAAGTGCCAAAAAATCCTCATCGTTGATCTCGATGTACATCAAGGCAATGGCACAGCCGAAATCTTCCAAGATAATACTAATGTTATCACTTTTTCGATGCATGGTAAAAGTAATTATCCTTTTCGAAAAGAAACCTCAGATTACGATATCCCTTTGCCAGACAAGACGGATGACACTACTTATTTGGCAATTTTACAAGAAACACTTCCAGAATTACTAAACACACATCGTCCCGATTTTGTTTTTTACCTAGCGGGTGTGGATATTTTGGGCACGGACAAATTAGGAAAATTAGGCTGTACTTTAGAAGGCTGCAAATCGCGCGATAGCTATGTTTTAGGCCTTTGTAAAACATTTGGAATTCCTGTACAAGTGAGTATGGGTGGCGGTTATTCCCCAGCGATAAAAACCATAATCGAGGCGCACGCGAATACATTTCGAGTGGCCAAAGCCTTGTTTTAAATAAAGTATTATTTTTATTGATAAAATGTTTTAATGTATAATATTTAAAACATAAATAAAACTATATAATTATTTTTTTTCACTTTTGTAATAAGTAACTTAAACATATTCAAAAATGGAAATGACAAAAATTACGGTTGCCAAAGGTGACGGAATTGGTCCAGAAATTATGGACGCTACACTCAAAATTATAATTGCGGCGGGAGCAAAAATTAAAATTGAGGAAGTTGAAGTAGGAGAGAAAGTGTATTTGGCTGGAAACACATCAGGAATTGAAGCGTCGTCATGGGATACTATCCGAAGAAATAAAATCTTTTTGAAAGCCCCGATAACTACTCCACAAGGTGGAGGGTATAAGAGTTTGAATGTAACTACCCGTAAATTTTTGGGATTGTATTCCAATGTAAGGCCTTGTAGAAGTTTGCATCCTTTTGTAAGTACCAAGCATCCAGTAATGGATATTGTTATTGTAAGAGAAAATGAAGAAGATTTATATGCAGGTATTGAACATCAGCAAACGGATGAGGTAGTTCAATGTTTGAAACTTATTAGTAGACCTGGTTGCGAAAAAATTATTCGTTACGCTTTTGAGTATGCCAAACAGCAAAACCGTAAAAAAGTAACTTGTTTTACTAAAGATAACATCATGAAGCAAACCGATGGGTTGTTTCACCAGGTTTTTGATGAAATTGCCAAAGAGTATCCAGAAATTGAAAATGAACATTGGATTATTGACATTGGTGCTGCAAAAATGGCCGATACACCTGAAGCTTTTGATGTTATTGTAATGCCTAACTTATATGGTGATGTTCTGAGCGATGTGGCGGCTCAAATCACTGGTTCGGTTGGTTTAGCAGGTTCGGCTAATATTGGAGAAGAATGTTCCATGTTTGAAGCCATACACGGATCTGCTCCAAGAAGAGCGGGTCAAAATGTAGCGAACCCTTCTGGATTATTGCAAGGAGCGATCATGATGTTGAATCATATAGGACAAACCGATGTAGCTGAAAAGGTGCAAAATGCTTGGTTAAAAACTTTAGAAGATGGCACACATACTTACGATATCTTCACGGAAGGCATTAGCAAGGTGAAGGTTGGTACTACTGAATTTGCCGATGCAGTTATTGCTAATCTTGGAGCTAAACCTAGTATTCTTAAAGAAGTGAAATACGCTAATAATGCTGCCTTGCAATTACCTAAATACGTTCGTAAAGCAGCAGCATCGAAAGAACTTGTAGGCGTAGATTTGTTTGTACATTGGGCGGGTTCTGATCCAAACGAATTGGCTGCGACAGTCAAAAAAATTGAAGATAATGGGATAACGCTTTCAATGATTACAAATCGCGGAATTAAAGTATGGCCTGATGGATTTAAAGAAACCTTTTGTACCGATCATTGGCGATGCAGATTCAAACCAACCGAAGGGAAAAGCATGAGTAAAGCAGCGATTATATCCTTATTGAGCAATGCCGAAGCGCTAAATATTGATGCAATTAAAACTGAGAACCTTTATAATTTTGATGGGAAAGCCGGTTACTCATTGGGTCAAGGTCAATAAAATATATGCTGTTTTTCTAATTGTGATACTATTAGCTTTGCATATGTTGTGAAGCAATTAACTTAAAATAGAAAACCACCGAAGGGATTCGGTGGTTTTCTATTTTATGGTTGAGCTATATGAGCGCAATAATTTCATCCCCATACTGTTGTGTTCGTTTTGTTCCAAATCCTTTAATCCATTGAAAATCGGAACTCGTTTTGGGATGTTGCACCGCTATTTGAATCAGATGGCTGTTGTGACAAATCATGAAGGGTTTTACATCGCGTTGATTTGCTAGCGCATTTCGCCATTTTTTCAATTGTTGAAATCTATCGACTTGGTCTTGGGTCAAGTCGGTGAGCGACTCTTTTTCACGGGGCGCGAGATTGATTTTCTCTTTATAGTGCAACAAAACCGACCAATAGCTCGCATCGGATTCGATGAAATGAGTATCGGATTGTACCAATTCTACCGAGGCGATAAAATCATTAAGCTGTTGCTGGTCGTGCGCCAAATGAGGAGCATCTACCCGAACGGAAAATACCTGTACATTCATAGCTACTGATTTAATTTGCCTATCAAAAGAATTTCATTCACTATCACTTCAGTGATGTAGCGTTTTTCCCCGTTCTTGTCTTCGTAACTGCGGTGGGTGAGTTTGCCTTCGATGGCTACTTCCTTGCCTTTGGTCACGTATTTCTCGATGATGTCGGCAGTTTTTCCCCAGGCAGTTACTTTGTGCCATTCGGTTTGTTCTACTTTGTCACCTTTGTCGTTGCGGTAAGTGTCGTGGGTAGCGATAGTAAGGTTGGCTAGTTTTTTACCTCCTTCGAAGGTTTTGATTTCTGGTTCGTTTCCTACGTGACCGATTAATTGTACTCTGTTTTTCATTGCATTCATGGCGTGTAAATTTAAAAGTTAGGCATATAATTAAAAAGTTCGTGTCGGATGAATAACAAGGTCGTTGTATCATTTCGACAGGGCAAAGATGCGGTGCCGATTGATAATTAGTCGGTTGCATCCCATTTACTTTCGGTTGTAATTGTTTGTAACCGTTTGTAAATGGAAATTTTTGAGTATATTTGGGAGAATTGCTAATTAAACCTAAATAAAATGGAATTACCTAAATATCATGAAACGTTTATCCCAGTACTTGAAATTCTAAATACAGTTGAGTCGATTAAAAGTAGAGATTTAGCATCCAAGGTGAGAGATCTATATTATTCTGAACTCCCTATAGAATTAATGAACCAAAAAACTAGTTCCGGAGCAAATGTATTGATTGATAGAATACTTTGGGGGAAATCTTATTTAAAAATGGGGAAATTTGTAATGTATCCCAAAAGAGGTTTTGTTCAAATAACAGAAAAAGGAAAAAGAATTTTAGAACTAGGAAATTTACCTCTGCAAGACCTTCAAAATGATTCAGATTTTATTAATCATCGTGAGACTGTAACGAGTGAAAAAGTAAACGAAATAGAGGATGAAATCATTAAGATTGAAAATGCATCCCCACAAGATTTAATTGATTCTGGATTTTCAACAATCGAAACCGAAGTAAAAACAGAACTCTTAGAACGACTAAAAGAAATAGACCCATATTATTTTGAGAAGGTGATTTTAATTTTGCTAAAAAAAATGGGTTATGGAGATTTTATCGAAACATCTAAATCTGGTGATGGGGGAATTGATGGAATAATTAATGAAGACAAATTAGGGTTAGAAAAAATTTATACTCAAGCTAAACGTTACAACGAAAATAAAGTTAGAGAAAAAGATATTAGGAATTTTATTGGGGCAATGAGTGGAGATACTAGTAAAGGAGTTTTTATAACCACCTCTACTTTTGATGATGCCGCAGTTAAAAAGGCCAAAGAAGCTCATCACAGAATTATATTGATAGATGGTTTGAAACTAGTTGATTTAATGCATCAATATAATGTAGGTGTACAAGTAAAGACTATTTATGAGATTAAAGAAATTGATAATGACTTTTTCGAAGAAGACTAATCCATAAATCCGTGCTATAAAAAACAAATTCACTAACCCCTAAAACCCCACACCCTATGCAAACGAAAATCAAAAAAGTAGAATTGCGCAATTTGGCGTTTGAGGATTATAAGCAACTCAAGAACTCGATGGTGGAATCCTATCCCGAAATGGCCGATTCCTATTGGCGTGCCGAGGACATCGAGCGCTTATTGACTATTTTTCCCGAGGGACAGTTGGTGATTTTGGCCGATGGCAAAGTGGTGGGTTCGGCCTTGTCGTTGATTGTAGACGAAAAGTTGGTCGACAAACGCCATAATTATTTGGAGGTCGTGGGCAATTATTCGTTTTCGACCCACAATCCGTTTGGGGAGATTTTGTATGGTATCGATGTGTTTATTCATCCCAATTATCGCGGCCTGCGTTTAGGACGCCGCTTGTATGACGCTCGTAAAGAATTGTGCGAACAACTCAACCTCAAATCCATTGTTTTTGCGGGACGCATTCCCAATTATGGGCAGTATGCCGATAAAATGTCGCCCAAAAAATACATCGACAAAATCAAAAGCAAACAACTACACGACCCCGTATTGTCGTTTCAGTTGAGTAACGATTTTCACGTGTTGCGCGTCATCAAAAATTATTTAGTAGGCGACGAAGATTCGAAGGAATTTGCCGTTTTGCTTGAATGGAACAACATTTATTATGACGAAAGTCCCAAGCTCATTAATACCGAAAAATCGGTGATTCGGCTAGGGCTTATTCAGTGGCAAATGCGCTCGCTCTCCAATCTCGACGCCTTGTTTGAACAGTCTGAATTTTTTATCGATGTGGTCTCGGGTTATGGTTGCGATTTTGCGTTGTTTCCAGAACTATTCACCGCGCCTTTGATGGCCGATTACAATCACCTCACCGAGGCCGAAGCCATACGCGAATTGGCCAAATATTCGGACCCAATTCGCAAGCGGTTTCAGGAGTTTGCCATTTCGTACAACATCAATATCATCACGGGAAGTATGCCGTATTTAGAAGGCGGAAATTTGTATAATGTTGGGTTTTTATGTAAGCGTGACGGGACTTTTGAGATGTATGCCAAAATTCACGTTACGCCCAACGAGGTGCAACATTGGGGAATGAAAGGCGGTTCCGAAATCAAAACCTTTGATACCGATTGCGGGAAAATAGGCGTGATGATTTGCTACGATGTCGAGTTCCCAGAACTCTCCCGATTGATGGCCGATGAAGGGATGAATATCTTGTTCGTGCCCTTCCTGACCGATACGCAAAACGCCTACACCAGAGTCAAACATTGTTCCCAAGCGCGAGCCATTGAAAACGAGTGTTTTGTCGCCATAGCGGGTTGTGTCGGCAATTTGCCCAAGGTCAACAATATGGATATTCAGTATGCGCAATCAGCCGTGTTTACGCCCTCGGATTTTGCGTTTCCGAGCAACGGCATCAAAGCCGAAGCCACGCCCAACACCGAGATGACACTGATTGTAGATGTCGATTTGGATTTGCTCAAAGAGCTGCATGAACACGGCAGCGTGCGCATCCTCAAAGACCGAAGAACCGATTTGTATGAAATAAAAAAGATAAAAAACGGAGAGAAATAGTGAAGGGGGATTATTTAGGAACAGGCACAAAAGGCATTTCAGGGAATAGCGTCCCGCTATCCGCTATATCTTTTTTCCCCCGAAAGGGGAAAAAAAGGATGCCGCTCCTATCGGGGTTAAAGAGTAACAAGGGGATTTTTTGGGTTTTAAAGGAAAATTTGTAAAAAAATAAAAACACACCCCCGACCCCTCTCAAGAGGGGAGCTAGTACCGTAAAACCATTAGTGTTTAAAAAATACATTTTTGAATAATAACCAAAACATCTCATTTAGCACAATCGAATTCCCCTCTTGAGAGGGGCTAGGGGTGTGTCAAGCGAGAAAACTAAAGTCAATAATTGTGAAAAACATCTCATTTAGCACAATCGAATTCCCCTCTCCAGAGGGGCTAGGGGTGTGTCAAGCGAGAGAATATAAGTGAATAGTATTGAAAAACATCTCATTTAGCACTTTTTAATTCCCCTCTGGAGAGGGGTTAGGGGTGTGTCAAGTGAGAAAATAAAAATGAACAATAAAACCAAACGCCTCATTTATTGAGATTATAACGAAATGGCTAAAAGAAAAATCATTCCATACGACCCAAAGCTAAAAGATTTGGCTAGACAATTAAGAAATGATTCTACTAAAACAGAAATTTTTCTTTGGTTGAAGCTGAAAGGAAAACAGATGTATGGTTATGATTTTCATCGTCAAAAGCCTATAGATCATTATATTTTAGATTTTTTCTGTTATGAGTTGATGTTAGGAATTGAAGTCGATGGGTATTCCCACGAGTTTTTAGAAGTATATAATAAAGACACTGTAAAAGAGAAAAGAATGAATCAGTTAGGGATTACGGTTTTACGTTTTACGGATGAACAAGTTTTGAAAGATATGGAGAATGTTTTGCGAGCTATTGAGTATTATATCATAGAATATGAAAAACACACCCCCAGCCCCTCTCAAGAGGGGAGCTAGGACCGCAAAACCTTTAGTTTTTAAAAACACATTTTGAATACTAACCAAAACATATCATTTAGCACATTTAAGTTCCCCTCTTGAGAGGGGTTAGGGGTGTGTCAAACGAGAGAATATAAGTGAATAGTAATGAAAAACGTATCATTTTGCACTTTTTAATTCCCCTCTTGAAATCGAAGATTCAACGACTCCAAAATAAATATCATATGGAGTTAGAGGGGTTAGGGGTGTGTAAAATGAGAAAACAAACACAAAACCTTGTTCCCTAACTAGCCCTGATGGGAGGGAATATCCTTTTTTGACCCGATTTTTCTCGGGGCAAAAAAGATAGGAAGGACAGCAGGAACCAATGATAACCAATAAAGCCTTTTGCTGGGCTTCGAATAAAAAAAGTATCAATTGATAAAATAAATAGCGTATGAAAACCTGCCTAGAATGTGGCGAAAAAATTGTAGGTCGCGAGGACAAGAAATTTTGTAGCGATAGCTGCCGAAATGCCTATAACAATAAAATAAATAAGGATAGTACGAATTATATGCGGAATATTAACAATAAGTTGCGCAAAAATTACCGAATTTTGTCAGAATTGAATGTAGAAGGTAAAACGAAAACGACTCGAGCCAAGTTGATGAGCAAGGGTTTTGACTTTGAATTTTTTACTTCGATTTTGAATACCAAAACAGGAAATACCTACTATTTCTTGTACGACCAAGGTTATATGATTTTAGAGAATGACTATTATATGCTAGTCAAAAAAGATATTTAAATACCACATCCCCAATATTATGAAAAAATACGCCTCTTTACTTTCGGTTTTTGTGCTGTTGCTCGTTTTGGCAGCAGGTTACTTTTTGCAAATGCCGCAAACCATAGAATATGAAGAACAAAATCTAGCCAGTTTTTCGACCAAACGAGCTTTTAAAATGGTGGAAAAGTTGACGAAGGAACCGCATTATGTAGGTTCTTCCAATCACGATGTGGTCGCACAAATGTTGGTGCAAGAATTGAAAACGATGGGTATTGCTACTCAAGTGCAAGAAGGCTACACGATGAGCGATTGGGGAAATCTGGTACAGTCTAAAAATATTATTGGACGCATTAAGGGAACGAATTCAAAAAAAGCGTTGTTGTTGCTCTCGCATTACGATAGTGCGCCGCATTCTTTTTCGCACGGAGCCAGTGATGATGCTTCTGGAGTAGCAACAATTATTGAAGGCGTTCGTGCTTTTTTGCAATCCAAAAAACAGCATAAAAACGACATCATTATTGTTTTTTCGGATGCCGAAGAATTGGGCTTAAACGGAGCTGCTTTGTTCGTGACGCAACATCCTTGGGCTAAAGAAGTAGGATTGGCACTCAATTTTGAAGCGCGTGGCTCTTCGGGACCGAGTTATATGTTGATGGAAACCAACAAGGGGAATGCAGGTTTGGTGAACGAATTTTCAAATGCAAGCGTGACCTATCCTGTTTCAAATTCGTTGATGTACAGTATTTACAAAATGTTACCTAACGATACGGACTTAACCGTTTTTAGAGAAAAAGGTAACATTCAGGGATTGAATTTTGCGTTTATCGACGACCATTATAATTACCACACCCAGCAGGATGATGCTCAGCATTTGTCCAAAAATACTTTGGCACACCAAGGTCGTTACTTAATGCCTTTGTTGACGTATTTTTCGAATGCCAATTTGGATGCCGTGCAAGCTACCGAAGATGAGGTGTATTTTACGATTCCGTTTGCGTTTATCAGTTATCCGTTTTCTTGGGTATTGCCGATGACGATTATTGCGGGGGTATTTTTTGTGTTTTTCTTGTTCATTGGCAAAGCCAAACGCATTTTTACTTTCAGAGAACTGTTCAAAGGACTGATTCCGCTTTTGGGTGCCTTGGGTATCGCGGGCGGATTGACGTATTTTGGCTGGAAAGGATTGCTTTGGGCCTATCCGCAATACAACGATTTACTCAACGGATTTACTTATAACGGACACGATTATATAGCGGCTTTTGTACTGTTGAGTTTGTCGATTTGTTTCTTGATGTACCATTGGTTTTCTGCCAAAAAAGTGACGATGAACCATTATGTAATGGTATTGCTAGTTTGGATGGTCATTAATGGATTTATTGCTAATTCACTCGCGGGTGCTGGATTTTTGATTATCCCAGTCTATTTTGGTTTGATTGCTTTTGGGGCTTTTGTTTTGACACAAAAATCAAATTGGGTAATTAATTTAATCTGTGGGATTCCTGCAGTTTTGCTTTTGGCGCCATTCATACAAATGTTCCCAGTTGGTTTAGGATTAAAAATCTTATTTGGTAGTGCTATCCTAACCGTACTCACTTTTGGATTGTTGTTGCCTGTTTTTGGTGCTTTTTTACATAAGGGGAAATGGGCTTTGGGATTGTTTGTGTTGTCCTTGTTGTTTTTTGCCAAAGGTCATTTTAATTCTGATTACGAAATTGGAAAAGCAAAATCCAATAGTTTGTTGTACTTGTACAATGCAGATACGAACCAAGCGTTTTGGGTGACGTATGATGTAAATCTAGACGATTGGACCCAAACCTATTTGGGTGCTAATCCTAAAAGTGCGAAATCGCTTAACGATATGCCGTTGTTTAGCAAATACAATTCTGGTTTTACTTATGCCGCAACTACAGCTGTTGTAGGTATAAAGAAACCTTTGATTGTATTCACAAAAGACAGTCTAGCTGGCAATTTGCGACACATTCAAATCAAAATTATCCCGAATCGAAAAGTCAATCGCTATGATATTTTTGCCGATGAGGCGATGACTTTTTATAATTTTAGAGCCAATGGTGCTAGAAATTTAGGGGATACCAGTTCGACCTTAGAACGAAAAGGGAAGAAACTATTGAGCTATTACGTGGTTAACAATGCACCATTGGTACTCGATTTTAGTATCAATGCTTCAGCAGTAATCGATATGGAATTACTGGAATCTTCTTTTGATTTATTGCAAAATCCATTGTTCAACATTAAGCCGAGAGACAATTGGATGATGCCTACGCCTTTTGTACTCAACGATGCTGTGGTCATTCGCAAAAAAATTAGAAAAGGACAACAGATTATTCCAAAAGAGTTAGTCGTTCCTGTAACGGATTCATTGGCTGTGGCAAAAGATAGTTTGGTACTGCCAAAAAAATAAATCATTTTATAAATTTTTCAAAAACACCCTATTCCAACTTATTTGGAGTAGGGTGTTTTTTTTGAAATTATTTTACATAAAGTATTATAAGTTTAAAAAAAATGTTAATTTTATTGTATTGCATTTGTTTTCAATGTTTTATACTGGTTTTCAAGTAAGATTTTGCTAAAATAACAGCATTTTTTATTCTCATACTTTTTGTTCGGGATACAATTAATACTACTCTAAACATAGAGTTGTAGAAAGGAAAGATATCACATTTACTAATTTAATCTAAAAGCATCATGACTAAAAAAATCATCCTATTCGCTATGGGTTTGTTTTGTTCTATTGTAACATCCCAGACCTTACAAGACATGAGTGGTTCAATGAATACTGATTCTCCCATTGTCATTTACACGGCCAAAGAAATCCTTACAATGGATAAAAGCAAGCCCAAGGCTGAGGCAGTAGCTGTTCAAAACGGAAAGATTTTAGCAGTAGGTACTAAGGATGAAGTAAGTAAAATTCTGGGGGATAGAAAAGCGCGTTTGGATAAAACGTTTAACGATAAGGTCATTGTACCTGGTTTTATTGCACAACACGATCACCCTGTTTTAGCTGCCTTGACCATGGCTTCGGAAGTGCTTTCTATTGAAGATTGGGAATTGCCAGAAGGTACAGCCAAAGCAGTTAAAGACAAAAATGATTTTATGACGCGATTGGCGGCAGCAGAGAAAAAAATGTCCGATCCAGAGGAACCTTTGGTTACTTGGGGATATCATCCTAATTTTTATGGTAAATTGGTTAAAACGGACTTGGATAAAATCAGTACCACCCGCCCAATTATAGCTTGGCTACGTTCTTGCCATGAAATTGTCCTCAATTCCGTTGCCCTTCAAAAATATAATGTTACGGCTGATTTTATTAAGACTTGGGGTGAAACCCCACAAAAGCAATCCGTCTTAGCCGAAGGGCGTTTTTGGGAACAAGGTATGTTTGCCGTAGCCCCCAAAATAGCTACCGTATTAGCAACTCCTGAAAAGCTGGAAAAAGGGTTGTATATCACTAGAGATTATATGCATTCCAAAGGGATTACGTTTGGTAATGAACCAGGCGGAATCTTAGTAAAGCCTTTGCAAGATGGTGTCAATAGTGTAATGTCGTCTAACGATATGCCTTTTAGATGGAGTTTTATGGCGGATGGAAAGACCTTGTGCGATAAATATAAAGATGATGCACAGGTTATTGAAGAAGCCAAAAAATTAGAAAGTTGGTATACTGGTAAAACTTCTTTGGCAAAAAATCAAGTGAAATTATTTTCGGATGGGGCAATTTATTCTCAATTGATGCAAGTTAGAGAACCTTATTTAGACAAACATCACGGGGAGTGGATGACCGATTTGCCTGTTTTTGAGCGAGCTTTTAAAATATTTTGGAATGCGGGTTATCAAATTCATATTCATGTGAATGGCGATGCCGGTTTGGATCGTGTATTGAATACTTTAGAGAAAAACCTAAAAGCCAATCCTAGAACAGATCACCGCACAGTAATTGTCCATTTTGCCGTTAGTGCCAAAGATCAAGTAGACCGTTTAGCAAAACTTGGTTGTGTAGTAAGTGGAAATCCATACTATCCAGTGGCTCTGGCAGATAATTACAGCAAAAATGGATTGGGTCCCCAAAGAGCTGAGAGTATGGTACGTATGGGAGATGTAGAGCGAGCAGGGGTCTCCTATTCTTTTCACAGTGATATGCCTATGGCGCCAGCCGATCCTTTGTATTTGATGTGGTGCGGTGTAAATAGACTAACCACTGGAGGTAGGGTAGTCGCTCCAGAACAAAAGGTTTCTAGAGAGGGTGCTCTGAAGGCAGTTACTATCGATGCGGCTTATTCTTTAAAAGTTGAAGATCAAATGGGGTCGATTAGCAGTGGAAAGTTGGCCAACTTTACTATTCTATATGATAATCCTATCAGTTGTGAGGCAATGAAAATTAGAGATATAAAAGTATGGGGAACAGTAGTAGAAGGCAAAAAACAACCTGTTAGCTTAAAAAACACTAAAGATATTCTGGGAATGAACTATTCTAAAGATGCCGACGGATTAGCACAAGCCGCATTAAATCACGTAGTAAAAATACTAGCTGCTCATGAAGATGCGGATCATTAAATTTTAGTACTTATGGTTTTATTTTTTCAAATTTTATGGGCCATCGGATGCATAGCCTGGAATTCTTACGGTTTGTATTTGATTTCAACTGGTCAACAACCTATAGGGCCTACAGCAAGTGCTTTAGGAGCAGGACTTTGTGCAGTCTTTGCCTTTCTATTTTGGTATTTTTTAAAACAAAATCTCAAATGGCCTTATATAATTCTCTCTACTGTAGCTGCTTTGATGGCAGGTTTTGTAATCTATGGTTCATTTACGAAAGACCTTAGCTTATGGCCTTCGGAAGGTTGGCGTTGGGGAGGAATAGTTTTAAATGGAATAGGAATGATAGCTGGTATGACTGGTATAGTAATGAAAGTAACAAAAACGAATTGATATGAAAAAAATTATGACTCTTTGCCTTGTAGTTTTGATACTAACGGCATGCAAAAAAAAGGATAGTGTTCTGAATGGAAACGGTGGTAGATCTTCTTCCACAGCGACCGTATATTACAATGGAGACATTATCACCATGGAAGGTGACCAACCTCAGTATGTGGAAGCAATAGTAGTCAAAGACGGGAAAATTGCCTTTGTAGGCAATGAAGACGAAGCTATGAAAGTTGCTGGCGAAGGTCATACTATGATTGATTTACAAGGCAAAACGCTAATACCGGGTATGGTTGATGCACATGCGCATTTTGCGAGTTTTGGTTCTCAAGCTGTAACGGCCAATTTATTGGCCAATCCAGATGGGAAGTGTGATGACATCCCTACATTAATAGCAACGCTAAAGGAATGGTATGCTGCCAATGGTGTCGACAAAACCAATGGTTGGATTGTAGGAATGGGTTTTGATGACGCAGCGCTAAAAGAAAATCGTTTTCCTACTAAAGAAGATTTAGATAAGGTTTCTAAGGACATTCCTGTCATTGCAGTGCATATTTCTGGACATTTTTCTGTGATGAATTCTAAAGGTTTAGAAAAAGTAGGCATTACCAAGGATACAAAAGATCCTAGTGGAGGTTTAATTCGCAGAGTTGCAGGTACTAAAGAACCCAATGGCGTTTTAGAAGAATTGGCATCCATACCCAATATGCTTAAAATATTAACACCCGCAACCCCAGAGTTAGGTGATTTCTATATGGATAAAGGGCAAGAATTGGCGCTTAGCTATGGCTATACTACTGCCAATGAAGGGAGGGCTATGGTCGGTAATCACAAAACGTTTGTAGATTATGCTAACAAAGGCAAGCTCAAACTTGATGTTAATTCTGATGTAGATTATACCGTAGCAAAAGAACTTATGGCTACCGAATGGAATTCTAAAGACTATAAAAATCATTACAGAATTAAAGGAGTTAAACTAACATTGGATGGCTCGCCACAAGGAAGAACCGCTTGGAGAACGATTCCTTACATTTTACCACCAGATGGACAGCCTAAAACCTACAAAGGATATCCTGCACTTCCTGACGACAAAGAAGTAGAGCGAGTGGTGAACGAGGCTTACTCCAATAATTGGCAATTATCTATTCACTGTAATGCCGATGCTTCGTTGGACCAACTGTGCAGAGCGCTTGATAAAGTAGAAAGAAAGTTAGGCTCAAAAGAGCGAAGAACAGCGTTGATTCATGGCCAATTAATTCGAATGAATCAAATAGATAGTCTCAAGAAATATAAAATTATTGGATCCTTTTTCCCGATGCATACTTTTTATTGGGGAGACTGGTATAAAAAGATTATTGGACCTGAGAAGGCCAATCAAATTAGTCCAATTAAATCAGCTCTTAATAAAGGTGTTAGGGTGACAAGTCACACCGACGCTCCAGTTGCCTTACCGAATCTGATGATGATTATGTATACTACCGTAAATCGTTTAAGCCGAAGCGGCTCTGTAATGGGTCAGGCAGAACGACTTACACCTTATGAAGCACTAAAATCTTTAACGATTTGGGGAGCCTATCAATTCTTTGAAGAAGATCGAAAAGGTTCACTTAAAGAAGGTAAATTAGCTGATTTGGTAATTCTAGACCAAAATCCATTGAAGATTGATCCCTTGAAGTTGAAGGATATCAAAGTGTTAGAAACCATTAAAGAAGGGAGTTCAGTTTATAAAAGAAAATAAATACTCACACAAAACTTAAAATATGAGAGCAATATATTTAGTAGTAATGCTAGTTATTATTATCTCCTCGTGCAATACAACAAAAAATAAGGCTTCTCAAACAGCCGATTCTACTATGAAAGCCAATTTAATTGATGGGGTTTGGCAAGTGAACTTCATAATGAACACTCCTAAACCAATTGAAGAACTCTTTCCCATGGAAAAACCAACCATCACTTTTGATTCTTTTAAAAGTTCAGTTACAGGAAGGTCTGGTTGTAATTATTTTAATGGTAAATGCAGTATAAATGGCCATTCTATTAAAATTGACGAGGCAATGGCAGTAACCCGTAAAATGTGTGTTGATAGGACCGGGGAACAGATTTTTTTAGAAACTCTTAAAAAAATCAATACCTATTCAGTTACCAATCAAGGAAAAACATTGAATCTTATTATGGGAGATATGGCGGTGATGCGTTTAGAAAAAAAAATAAATTAATACATTCAAAAATATGAACAAGACAAAAACATTTTTCGTTTTTATTTACTTATTACTAAGCTCTTCATATGCTTTTTCCCAAGTAATAAGTGATGGATATTGGGTCAAAATTGCTGAAAAAATGATTGCCTTTAACTCGGATAAAGATGTTGTAATTCCAACAGGTAATGAAAAAAGAGTAGACAAGATAAAAATTAAGTGTATTCAAGGCACCTTAAAATTGAAAAAAGTAAGAGTAGAAATGTCAGATGGTGAACGTAAAGAATTTGACACTAGAGCTATTGGGATTCTGACTAAAGGTATGTCTTCATTTGCTTTCACACTTCCCGGCAGCAATAACTCATTGCGTAAAATTGAACTAGAATATGATTCTGTTGGCGCCCTCATGGTTACCAAAAGAGCTAGAGTTGAAATACTTGGGAGAAGAATTGACAATTAATTTAAACCAAATTCATTACGATTATGAAATGTAAAAAAAGATACTTAATCATCACTCTTATGAGTTTAATGGCTTTCAGTCAAAATGAAAACCACCATGATGATCATGGAAGCAAAGGCAGTCAGCGTCTCACTTTTGGGATAGGACATGCACATCTTTCCGAAGGTAAAATTGAAGGGAAAACCCAATGGTTGGTTGTCCCCTCTTTTACTATTAATTACGATTATTGGTTGTCCAATGCTTGGGCAGTCGGATTACAAAACGATATCATTTTAGAATCTTTCATAATAGAACATGGAGGCGAAGAGTTACTCGAACGTAGTTATCCAATAGCTGTAGTTCCTGTAGCTATTTTTAAACCAGGCAAACATTGGTCTTTTATTGGTGGTGTAGGAGCAGAGATTGCCCATCAAAAAACATTGACATTAACTCGTTTAGGATTCGAATACGGATGGCATATTCCCGGGAATTGGGAAGTCGGTGGTGCTATAGTCTGGGATAACAAATGGAATTATTACAATTCTTGGGGCTTGAGTCTAACGATCAGTAAAATTTGGAAAAAAAAACACTGATAATTAATCCATTTGATGCTTTGATATGAAGACTAAAGTCATACACTTACTTTTCTTTTTTTTATTTTTTGGAACTATACAAGCACAAGTAGGAATAGGTACCACTACGCCCAATTCTTCTGCTATATTGGATGTTAGCTCTTCTAAAGCGGGTATGTTAATACCAAGAGTAGGACTTCAAACAACTACCGATCAAACCACTATTGAAAAGGGGAATGTCAATGGTTTGTTGGTATTTAATACTACTTCTAATGCTGATTTAAAACCCGGATTTTATTATTGGTTTTCCAATCGATGGATCAACCTAGGTGAACAAAAAGCAGAAACCATCACTACTATGGTTGACAATGGGAATGGTACTTTTACCTACATTAATGAACAAAATACTCCGGTTACTATTAATTTAGCTGCGGGTCCTCAAGGTCCTAAAGGGGATACCGGAGCAGTAGGTCCACAAGGTATTCCAGGAGTTCCAGGAGTAGATGGGGCTATTGGCCCACAAGGTCCAAAAGGCGATACTGGCGCCACAGGGCCACAAGGTCCCGCTGGAGCAAATGGAATAGATGGTGCAGTTGGTGCAGTTGGTCCCCAAGGTCCTCAAGGAATTCCAGGTCCAAAAGGAGACAAAGGTGATATAGGTGCTACAGGTCCACAAGGTATTCAAGGTATACCAGGAATTGCTGGAGCAGACGGTGCTATTGGTCCGCAAGGTCCTCAAGGAATCCAAGGTCCTGCTGGTCAGGGAGGGGTAACAACAGCAGGTACAAATGTGACGATTACGGGAACTGGTATAGTCTCAGATCCCTATGTAATTAATGCCACTGGGACAACAGAAACTAACACCACTTTAGCATTTGACGGTAGCACTAAAATTTTAACCTATACGAATGAGGATAATGATAATCCTACCATTGATTTGTCGGTTTTGCAACAAGAACCTTGGAAAGTGAATGTTACGAATGTAAATGCAAGTAGCAACACCGAAAACATTTATCAAGCTGGAAGAGTTGGAATTAATAAAACTTTGATTACTGACAATGTAGCTCTCGATATTGAGGGAGCTGTTAGAGGAGGAAATATTAATTCTGGTACAATTGGTGCAAATTCTGTTGGCTTTGGACAAGGTGTCACTGCTAGTGGATCTCGAAGCGCTGCTTTTGGTTTTGGAACATCAGCTACAGGGATTAATGGGTTTACAGCAGGAGAAGGCAATGAAGCACAAGCACAATCAAGTGTAGCTTTTGGTAAAAGCAATAGTGCTTATGATTTAAATGCCTTTGTACTAGGAGAAACCAATAAAGCCAATGGAAACAATGCCTTTGTACAAGGAAACAATAATCTTTCTACTTCTTATTCTGAAACGGTTCTAGGGTACTATAATGCGATTACAATAGGTGGAGGAAACACTGGTACCAATGGCACTACTGGTAATTTAACTGCTGCCGACGATAGTGATCCTTTATTGCAAGTTGGAAATGGTACCGGTCCAGGCGCAAATGATAGAAGAAACGCCTTAACCATTTTAAAAAGCGGTAAAGTTGGTATTGGGTTGGACCAAAGCACCTTGCATAAACCTTCCGAACGATTGGATATTGGAGTGGGTAAAGTTAGAATTCGTGAACTCGCTGATCCTACTAAACTCATCGATAGTGAAGGTGACGCCTCCAATAAATTGGTTACCCTTAGCAGTACAGGAATTTTGAAAATTATGCCAGCAACGGGAGCGATTCAATTGCCGTCAGGTACTACGGGAGAAAGACCTGCAACACCAGTTTTTGGACAAATGCGCTACAATTCGGATTTAGGTAGAGTAGAAGTGTACGTAGAAGACGTTAATGGAGATGGAACAAAAGGTGATACTGGCTGGAGAGCCTTATAAATTTGAGGCAATGAAAAAACTTCTATATACTTTGGGATTGTTTTTTTTATTGGAAATGCCACTACTTGCGCAATGGATCAATAATGAACAGATGACTATTTTACCCAATACAATAGTTTTCAGTAATGAATCCTTTGCCAATAATGCATCAGGGAATTTTAGTAATGATGGCACAGTGATTTTTACTAAGAATGTGAGCAATGATGGTATTTTTTCGTTTACTGCAAACCAACAAGGACGTACTTATTTTCAAGGTGCTGTAAAACAACAAATTTCGGGACAGCGTGCCATTGATTTGAACAAAACAATTTTTGATAATGCTCAAGGCTTTGATGTAAGCAACACGCTTACTTTTTATCAAAATGTAGATTTCAAAGATGGAATTGTTACGGCACAACCCAATTTGGGTATTCCCTTTTTTGAAACAAATGCCACTGCTACCAATGCCAGTACTACTAGCTTTATAGCAGGGAAGACGTTCAAAAAAGGAGCTGATGATTTTGATTTTCCAATTGGTAAAAGCACAAACTACCGTGCAGCTACCATAAGCGATATCTCAGCTAGTAATCAAGTTTATTCAGGTGAGTTTTTTGAGGCTAACTCCAATGGTCTTTATCCACACAGCAATCGCGCAGGGATTATCAAAGAGATCAGTACAACTGAATATTGGGAAGTAAACAATGTTGGCGGGACAGCAGCAATGGTTTTGACTTTAAGTTTTGAAAATGCAACAACTGCAGATGCCATTGTTAGAACACCACTCGATGCCCTACGAATTGTTCGTTGGGATGTTCCTTCACAAAAATGGATGGATGAAGGAGGTATTGTCGATAAGGATAAATTAACCATAACTACGCCTTATGAGGTGTCTGGTTTTAGCATTTTTACCCTCGGTCGAACCGATGATGCTGGCATAATTTCTCCTTGCAATAAATTAGCAATCTATACTTTTGTTTCGCCAAATGAAGATGGTTTTAATGATTTTTTTAGAATTGATGGATTACTAGAATGTGGACTTGCAAATTCAGTTGAAATTTATAATCGATGGGGGAAAAAGGTATATGCCACCAAAAATTATGGCAGTGCATCCAATGTTTTTTCTGGAATTTCAAATTGTAATGTAGAAGATTCCAAAATCACCAAGTTGCCCAATGGGACTTACTTTTATATTTTAAAAATCGGGGAAGGCTTTTCAAAGTCAGGTTATTTGTTTATGAATTAATTTTCACTCAACTTTGTTATCCTAAAAAGAGGGGTAACAATGACACAAATTAGTATTCTTGGTTGCGGTTGGCTAGGTTTGCCTTTGGCGGAAGCCTTGATAAAAAACGGTTTTTCGGTGAAAGGATCGACAACTTCTTCTTCAAAACTAGCTCAAATAGAAAAGCTAGGGATTCTTCCGTATTTGATGGAATTGCAACCCAATACCATTGCTGGTGATGTCACAACCTTTCTAAAAGGAAGCGAAATAGTGATTATTGATATTCCGCCCAAAGTAAGAAGCAACAACAGCGAGGATTTTGTGGGTAAAATGCAAACCTTGATTCCGTTTATCGCACAATCTGAGGTTCAAAAGGTACTGTTTGTAAGTTCTACCTCAGTCTACGGAGAAGATAATGATGTGGTTACCGAAATTACGCCTTTGAATCCCGATAGCGAAGGCGGTCGCCAATTGGTAATCGTAGAGCAACTTTTGCAAAGCAATCCTCATTTTCAAACCACTATCCTTCGTTTTGGTGGACTCGTAGGATCTGATCGAAATCCAATACGAATGTTATCGGGCAAAGAAAATCTACCCAATGGCAAGGCGCCTATTAATTTCATTCATCAAACGGATTGCATCGGCATCATTCAAAAAATTATAGGGTTGAAGTGTTGGAACGAAACTTTCAACGCTGTCTCGCCTTATCATCCTAGCAGAGAAGAATATTATACTAAAAAAGCGCTCGAATGGCAATTGGTAGCGCCAACTTTTGACCCGATTTCTTCGGGAACCGGAAAAAGGATTAGTAGTGATAAACTACAAACGATTTTAAAGTATACTTTTGTAGAAACTCCATAATCTTTTGAGAACAAAAATTAAAAATACCGTTACGGCTCCCTTTACTTCGTTGGGGCTACCTATGTTGGCCTTGGCTTGGGTAAGTATTGCTTGGGGTACGACTTGGTTGGCGTCTAAAGAAGGCGTAAAACATATGCCTGCACTGCAGTTGGCTGCCATCCGTCAGTTTTTGGGCGGTGCTTTGTATGTGGGTTTCTTTTTGGTTAAAAAAACAACTTGGCCCAAAGGCAAACAATGGAAATCCATCTTGATTTTGAGTATGCTTAATTTTGCGTTGAGCAACGGACTGAGTACATGGGGCGTGAAATTCATTCCCAGTGGGTTAGGAGCGATTATTGGCGCAATGGTACCTATTTGGATTGCGATGATTAGCTTTTTCAATGGTGAACGCATTACCCGATTGGCTGTTTTTGGTATCACCATTGCTTTTGCAGGAGTATGCGTAATTTTCTATGAGCATTTGGCCGATTTTATTCGACCTGATTTTCAGTTTGGAATAGTCTTGTCGGTGGCAGCTACCATTACTTGGGCTTTTGGTACCTTGTACACCAAGAAAAAAGCCGCGAGTTTTAATCCCTATTTTAGTTTAGGATTACAAATGTTGATTTCTAGCGTATGCCTTTTTGCTTTCACAGGAGCTACAGGCACAAATATTCCGCTGACACAAATTCCTGCCGCTTCTTGGTGGGCGATTGCCTATTTGGTAGGCGTTGGTTCGGTGTTGACATTTATTGCTTTCATTTATGCCTTGCAACATTTACCTACCGAATTGAGTAGCGTTTATGCCTATATCAATCCGATTGTGGCGGTGCTTTTGGGCGCTTTTTTGTTTGACGAAATTCTTACCGCGGCCATCATTATTGGCGGAACGGTCACTTTAACGGGCTTGTACATCATTAATTTTGCGATGCAACGCCAACGAAAACGAATACTAATCAAAAACTAAAATAATATGAAATTCAATGCATTTATTTTAATCCCGACTTTTCTCGGCTTGACTTTAGTACAAGCACAGCAAAAAAACACGGGTATTTTGCCAAACGAAAATTTGATTACCGAAAACATTGCTTTCATTCCGAAAGAATTAGCCGTTCAAGTAAAAAAATACTCCGAGGCTCGTGGTGCTTCTTTGGCAGAAATTCATCCCGTAAAAAACGATATTATCATTACGACACGTTTTGGTTCTACAGCTCAATTGCATCGCGTGGTGCAACCCTTGGGCGCGAGAACCCAAATTACTTTTTTCGACGAACCTGTTAGTGGCGTGAGCTACGAACCTACCAAAGGCGAGTATCTGATTTATTCTAAAGACGTGGGCGGTAATGAGTTTGGGCAATTGTATCAATTAGACCTCAAAACCCTGCAATCGACTTTACTGACTGATGGCGGCCGTTCACAAAACGGAGGCATTACTTGGAGAGCCGATGGAAAAGGGTTTTATTTCTCCTCAACCAAACGCAACGGCGGAGACCGCGATATTTATTATATGGACCCAAAAAATCCTTCGGCGGCCAAAATGGTGTTGCAAGTAAAAGGTGGCGGATGGGGTATTTTGGACCTTTCCAAAGACAATTCACAACTGTTGATTGGCGAATACATTTCGGCCAATGAATCTCATATTTGGTCTTTGGATATCGCTTCTGGTAAATTATCCGAAGTAACCGACAGGGCCAGCAAAGGCGTGATTCAAAGCGGAGCTAAATTTGGAAATTCGACCAACGAAATTTGGTTTTTGACTGATAAAGACAATGAGTTTGAGCGTTTGGCTATTTTGGACGTGAAGACCAAAAAAGTGAACTATCTAACCTCTAAAATCAATTGGAATGTAGAAAATTTTTCTTTTTCGGAAGACAAAAAACAACTGGTGTTCATCACTAACGAAGCGGGTCGCAACAAAATGTATTTGATGAATACCAAAGACCAATCCTACAGCGAAGTCAAAAATATTCCAACAGGATTGATTGGCGGAGCGGAGTTTACCAAGGACAACCAAAGTTTGTTTTTTACGCAATCGACAGCACAAACCGCTTCGGATGTATACCGCCTTTCGCTAAAAAACGGCAAAATCGAACAATGGACGGCAAGCGAATTGGGCGAAATGCAAGCATCTGATATGGCATTGCCAAAATTTATCGAATGGAAAAGTTTTGATGGTTTGGGCATTTCAGGATTTTATTACCCAGCCGCTTCAAAATTCACCGGAAAAAGACCTGTGCTGATTCAGATTCACGGTGGACCAGAGGCACAATCGCAAGCGTCTTTCTTGGGAGCAAGCAATTTTTACACCAACGAAATGGGCGTAGCGATGATTTTCCCGAACGTGAGAGGCTCTGCGGGTTTTGGTAAAACCTATTTGGCCAAAGACAACGGGATGTTACGTGAAGATTCTGTAAAAGACATCGGCGCGCTATTGGATTGGATTGCCCAACAACCCGAACTCGACAAAGACCGCATTATGATTATGGGCGGAAGTTATGGCGGTTATATGACCTTGGCTACGGCCTTTCACTATGCCGACAAAATCCGATGTTCAGTTGATATTGTGGGGATTTCCAACTTCAATACCTTCCTCAAAAACACCGAGGAATACCGTCGCGACCTGCGAAGAGTAGAATATGGCGATGAACGCATCCCGGAAATGGCCGCTTTTTTTGATAAAATGGCGCCTTTAAACAATACCGATAAAATCAAAAAACCATTGTTTATCATTCAAGGCACCAACGACCCTCGCGTTCCCGTGACCGAAGCCCTTCAAATGCGCGACAAACTCAAAGCACAAGGCAATACGGTTTGGTACCTCGAGGCCAAAGACGAAGGTCACGGCTTCAAGAAAAAAGCCAATGTCGATTACCAACGACTGGCCGTTATCCGATTTATGCAAGAGTATCTTTTAAAATAATCCAACAAAACCCATTCACTGCGAGTGGGTTTTTTGTTGGTAGATGAAAACACTAAAAAGCAGTTTTGTGATGCGGAGTTGCTGAAATCTTTGTCATTTTTCGTGTCCAGCTATATCTTATTTGGTCACAAAAAAAATAAGACCAAGTAAGGATACTTCTTCTATTGAAACTCTAAAGAATAATACCTCTATTTTTTGGAATATCAGTAAAATAAAAAGGAGGCTGTCAAATTTTTGACAGCCTCCTTTTTGTTTGGAATACAATTTTTCTATTTATCCAAAACAAAACGTCTTGTTACTTCCGTCCAGTTGATCACATTGAAAAAAGCTTCAATATAATCCGGTCTTCTGTTTTGGTAGTGCAAGTAGTAAGCGTGTTCCCAAACGTCCATTCCTAAGATTGGAGTTCCTCCACAACCTACACCAGGCATTAAGGGATTGTCTTGATTTGGAGTACCACAAACCTCTAATTTTCCACCTTTTTGCACACATAACCAAGCCCATCCAGAACCAAATTGTGTTGCTCCAGCTTTAGCAAATTTAGCCTTGAATTCATCAAATGTACCGAAAGAAGCTTCGATAGCTTCTAATAATTCGCCTGTTGGAAGTCCGCCACCGTTTGGAGACATAACAGTCCAGAACAAATTGTGATTGTAATACCCTCCTCCGTTGTTACGAACAGCAGCATTGGTTTTATCCAAATTGATTAAAATATTTTCGATGGTTTTGCCCTCCATATCTGTTCCTGCAATGGCTGCATTCAGGTTAGTGGTATAGGCATTATGATGTTTAGAATGGTGAATTTCCATTGTTCTAGCATCAATATGTGGTTCTAATGCATCGTATGCATAAGGTAATTGAGGTAATTCAAATGCCATGATATCGTAGTTTAATTGATTTATAAAAATTTATCCAAATTTATACAATTAACTTTATACTTTAAAAAACAATTTTGTTATAATTCCTATTTTGTTTTTGGAATCCTTATTTTTTAAAAGGAAAAATGTAAAAGGCTCAATTTAAGATTCCTATTTTGATGAAAACAGAATATTAAGAATGCGCCATGGCCATGCAAACAATGCTGATTTTGGCTCCAGGAATTGTCAAAAGTGCTCTTGAGCAGGCTTCTAGGGTAGCGCCTGTTGTTAAAACATCATCGAGTACTAAAAAATGTTTGTTGTGCGCTTCTTCTGAAAAATGAACATCAAAAACATGATGAATTCCTTCGCTTCTTCCCAATAGATTTTTCTTGGACTGTGTTTTCGAATCAATTTTCCGAATTAAAACCTCTTTTTGGACAGGAATGTTCAATTCGTTTGATAATGCTTCTGCAAAAGTGTCCACTTGATTATAGCCTCTTTTACGCCATCTTTTTTTATGAATAGGAACGGGTATAATTGCGTCCACATTTTTTAGAGCCAGATTATTTTTTAAATCTTGCGCATACCAATATCCCAATTGTGTACCAATTTCCTGATGCCCACGGTATTTTAAGTTATGAATCAATTCTTGCACCATCCCTTTTTTATGAAAATACAAAAAAGCGGAAGCATGAATTACAGGAATCCTGCCATAAAATTTCTTGAAAGCTTCATTTTCTGTATGGATATGGTGATTTGTTTGTGGCAAATCGTGCCTGCACTTAGTACAAATTACTGTTTCATTTGTCAATAAAAAAGAGTGACATCCAGAACAAACTGGTGGAAAAAATAAATTCACAAGGTTTTTGAGCATCTAATCCAAATTTTATTGATAAAAATAAGCAAATCAATGCTTCAAACTTTTGCTTTTTTGTTTTTTTTAAATCCACTTTTTATATTTTTGCATCACTATGGCAAAACAAGAAGATTTATTTAAGAATGTAGTTTCGCACGCAAAAGAGTACGGATTTATTTTTCCGTCAAGCGAAATATACGATGGTTTGAGTGCAGTTTATGATTATGCACAAAACGGTGTAGAATTAAAAAAGAACATACGCGAATATTGGTGGAAATCGATGGTACAAATGAACGAGAACATTGTAGGTCTCGACGCTGCCATTTTGATGCATCCAACCACTTGGAAGGCTTCAGGCCACGTTGATGCTTTTAATGACCCATTGATTGACAACAAAGACTCTAAAAGAAGATACCGTGCCGATGTTTTGATTGAAGATTATGCTGAAAAACTCAACATCAAAGCAAAAAAAGAAATCGAAAAAGCAAAAGTTCGTTTTGGAGACGCTTTTAATGAGCAAGAATTCATTACGACCAATCCAAGAGTAGTAGAATATTTAGCCAAAGAAAGAGAAATTCTCGAAAGAATGGGACGCTCTTTGGGTAATGGTGACTTAGAGGATGTAAAAGCCTTAATCGAAGAATTAGAAATTGCTTGTCCAGAATCAGGTTCACGCAATTGGACCGAAGTGCGTCAATTCAACTTGATGTTTGGTACCAAATTAGGGGCTTCTGCTGATACGGCTATGGACTTGTACTTGCGTCCTGAAACTGCTCAAGGAATTTTTGTGAACTTCTTGAATGTTCAAAAATCTGGGCGAATGAAAGTTCCTTTTGGAATTGCACAAACAGGAAAAGCGTTCAGAAACGAAATCGTAGCAAGACAATTCATCTTCCGTATGCGTGAATTTGAACAAATGGAAATGCAATTTTTTGTGCGTCCAGGCGAAGAAATGCAATGGTACGAACACTGGAAAGAAACCCGTTTAAAATGGCATTTATCACTTGGTTTAGGCCAAGAAAAATACCGTTTTCACGATCATGAAAAATTAGCGCATTATGCCAATGCCGCTGCAGATATCGAATTTGAATTCCCTTTTGGTTTCAAAGAATTAGAAGGAATTCACTCCAGAACCGATTTCGATTTGAAAGCGCACGAAGAATATTCTGGTAGAAAATTACAATATTTTGATGCCGAATTGAATCAAAATTATGTGCCTTATGTAGTGGAAACCTCGGTTGGTTTGGACAGAATGTTCTTGGCAGTTTTTGCGACTTCTTTGAAAGAAGAAACTTTAGAAGACGGTTCAACAAGAACAGTACTAAAATTACCAGCGGTTTTAGCACCAACTAAAGCGGCTATTTTACCTTTAGTGAAAAAAGACGGTTTACCAGAAATTGCTAAGCAAATTATTGAAGATTTACGTTGGGATTTTAATGTGTCTTACGATGAGAAAGATGCAGTAGGAAGACGTTATAGAAGACAAGATGCCTTAGGAACACCTTTCTGTATTACTGTAGACCATCAAACAGCAGAAGACCAAACGGTAACCATTCGTCATAGAGATACGATGAAACAAGACCGTGTGGCTATCGCAGATTTAAAAGCCATCATCGAAAATGAAGTTGCGATGAAAAACTGGTTGATGAAGATGTAATCAAACATTTAATATAGTAAAAAGGCTTCTCGATTTGAGAAGCCTTTTTTGTGTTTAAAATCGGTAACCCAATGTTATACCTCCGCGAGGAATAACTTCAAAACTATCATTGCTGAATAAATTTCTACCAATACCAGCGTTAATTTCAAATAAAAATCCTTTTTTATGAACCCATTTAGATCCCAATCCAAAACCTAATGCCAAATCCGTATAACGATCTTTATTTGTTATGTTTCCATTGTTGTCATAGTATGTAGTGCTAACCCCTGAGTTTATGGCAGTAAATCCTTCAATGAAAAATCCTGCAGCTGGTTTTTTTCCGAAATAAGCACGATAATAAGGAGTAAAAATAAAATTTAAATCGGATTCTTCTTCTCCAATAAAAAATAAGGTTGCGCCCAAACCACTATCTTCGTTAAGTAATCGTTCATAATTAATTTCAACAGCACCTAAAACCAAAAACAAAGCGTTTCCTTTCATTTCATTTTTCTTATATGAAACGGGTTCGGTTTCTTGAGCAACTCCAGACATTGAGAAGCCTAATGCCAACACTAGTAGTATTTTTTTCATAAATGTAAGATGTTTTTTAGTTTTTCAAATGTAAGAAAAAAAGGTAAATTCAATAGTATACTTTTGTTTTTTCATATTTTTAGTATCATTCTTTTACAAGTACCATAATCATCATCACCCAAAGATGCATTTCATCGGATTTTTTTGCATTTCATCTGTTTCTATCAACATTTCAAGGGTTTGTTTTAACAAATTGAAATTAAGACAAGGCATTACAGTAATTTTAAAGGTCTAAATGGTGTTTTTTGCTCAAAATACTACTTTTGCAGGCTAGTAAAAAAACTACAAGAAAAGATTTAGAATTTAGACAACCGACTTCTAAACTGAATATAAGCGTTGTTGAATGAGTTTTACCTATATTATTATTGACGATTCACACGAAAGTGCTTTGCAAACCAAAGCTACAGCTGATGGAGTTCCCGACTTAGAATTTCTAGGAATGGCTCATTCACCTGAAGAGGGATTGAATTTAGTAATAGAAAAGAAGCCTCGTCTCATTTTTTTAGAAATTGCACCTTCTGATAAAAAAAGTAGCTTATCACTATCTTTTATAAGTGAGTTGCACCGTTTTTTAAGTGTTTTACCCGAAATTATTATTACTACTTCCAGCAAAACATTGGCTTTTGATGCCATAGATTATGGTGTTTTTGAGTATCATTTAAAACCTATACAGGCCATTCAAATAGTAAAATCGGTTTATAAATTAAGAAAACAGTTTCGTATTGATGCACCAATACAAGAAACCAATTCCGAACAAGATCAAATTCTAGCACCAGTTGTTAGCCAAACACAGGAGCAAGCACCTAAGCCATTAATCATTTGTATTAAATCCTATGGTGACTATCGCTATATCAATGCCGAAGACATTTGTTATTTTCAAGCGGATAATAACTCCACCGATATTTATTTGAATTCAGGGGAAACCATCACTGCATTCAAAACATTAAAACATTTTGAAGCTGTTTTGGCTTTTCCTTTTATCAGAATTCATAATAGTTACATTGTAAACCGCAATTATATTTCCCGAATCCAAACGGGTAATGCGTTATGTTATATAAAAAATAGTGCTACTAAATTGCCTTTTTCTAAATCCTATAAAAACAATATTGATTTAATTATTTCAGGGTTTTCGTTAGAAAATTATATAGAAATCTGATAATCAGTGTATTTACCCTATTTTGATACTTATTGACTCACAAACGGCAGCATTCTACCAAAAAGAGGGTTTTTGTGTAGGAAAAAAAATGTTATTCTGACTAGATTTACAAAACAATTCCGACCAAGGCCGGAAATTCAACTAAAATCTATTCAAAAACATAAAGCCACAAATTATGAAAAAAGCAATCGTAACAATCGGATTATTTACATTAGTAATGGGATTAACTTCATTTACTACACCAGAGCAAAAAACTACTGTTGAAAAAGGAATTAATTTATTAGATATAAGTGGTTCTCAATCAGCAGGAGGCAATAAAAAAGTGGATATTAGCGGTTCACAATCAGCAGGAGGTAATAAAAAAGTAGATATAAGTGGTTCACAATCAGCAGGAGGTAATAAAAAAGTTGATTAAATTATAAATATATTTTATAAAGGGGTGCCAAAATTTGGTAACCCCTTTTTTTTTGGAGTAACTTTTGCTATTTTTGATAAAAGTCATAAAATATATTGAGAACCAAACTTTTACTTTTTATAATAGCTTTTCTTTTTTTAACTAGATGTTCAAAAAAAGAAAATATTAATATTAATAATATAGCATTATTGAATGATAGTCTTGCTTTTTATTTTGAAAAAGCAAATGATGATAATTTATCTATTCAGCAAAAAAAAGTTTTCAATAAACGAGCATTTGATATTGTTAGCACATTAAAAAACGATTCATTATCTAGGACCTATTTGTTTAAGGTTGCAAACAGATATTTTAACATTAGGGATTGGCAGAATTTTAAAAGAGTTTCAGATGAAGTTTTGATTAAGTCCTTAGAAAAAAATGATTCAGTTTTTATTGCAAAATCATATACATATATAGGGGATTATTTTAGTTCAAATGGTGTTTCTGACAGTGCCTATGTTTTTTACTCCAAAGCTGAAAAACTATATTCAAAGATTAATGACAAAAATAGTTTGGCAAGAGTAATATTAAATAAAGCATTATTGCAATTTAATGAAGATGATTATTTAGGTAGTGAAAGAGCTGTAATAAAGGCTTTAAGAGCTGTAAAAGGGAATAATTCAAATGACATAGTTTATGATTCAAATAATTTATTAGGTATCATTTATAATGAACTTGAAGAATATGACAAGTCCATTGAATATCATACTAAAGCTTTAGAAAATGCTACTGATGATAAAATCCCTGCCGTTTATCAGTCCAAAGCAACGTCATTAAATAACATTGGCTATGTTTACCAAAATTTAAAAAATTATCAAAAGGCACAAGAATACTATCAAGAGGGATTAAAACAAAACAATCTAAAATATGATAAACCGGCATTGTATGCCATGCTTTTGGATAATTTAGCCTACTCAAGATTCAAACTCAATGAAGAAAATGAACTTCCAGAATTGTTTTTAAAATCTTTAAAATTACGGGATAGTTTGAAGTTAACTTCCGGAATTGTTGCCAATAAAATCCACCTTTCAGAATATTATACCTATCACAAAGACAGTTTAAAAGCATTACACTATGCAAGAGAAGCACTGCAAGCGGCTCGTAATGACAAAAATTTTAGAAACGTTTTGGTGGCATTAAAACAAATGGGAGTGGTCGAGCCTCGGAAGGCTTCTCTTTATTCTAAAGAGTACATTCATATCAATGACAGTCTTCAAAAAGCCGAACGTAAAATGGGAGAAAAATTCTCTCGCATTGAGTATGAAACCGATGTAATCAAAAGTGAAAACACAGACTTGGTAGTTCAAAATCGAAATTTGTTTTATGTATTTAGTTTTTTGACTTTGCTAGGAGCCTTTATATTTTTGTATATTTCTCAACGCAATAAACACCGAGTATTGTTGTTCAAAGAGCAGCAGCAAGTGGCTAATGCACAGATTTATGATTTACTGATCTCTCAACAAAAGACCATTGAGGAAAACCGTACAAAGGAAAAAAAGAGAGTAGCTAGAGAACTCCATGATGGCGTTTTGGGCAAAATGTTTGGGGTTCGGATGAATCTTGACAGCATGAATCGGGGACAAGATGAACAAGCTATAAAAAGTCGTTTAGAATACTTGGCAGAATTGAAACAAATTGAACAAGATATTCGTGAAATTTCACATGATTTAAATAGAGAAAATACCGAATTAATTAATAACTTCGTTGTAATCCTAACGAACCTTATTGAGAACCAAAAGAAAGCTTTTAAGACCAAAGTTAAATTTACCTTGGATAAGGAAATTGATTGGGGCAATATATCGAATGAAATTAAAATCAACTTGTATCGAATGGTACAAGAAGGGCTTCAAAATTGTAATAAATATGCCAAGCCCTCTTTAATTAGTATCGAATTTAAAAAAATTAGTAATCCTGACCAACTTCAATTAGTCATTGCCGACGACGGTGTGGGATTTAATTTGAAAAGGGTTAAAAAAGGAATAGGTCTTCAAAATATTGAGTTTAGAACCAAGGAATGTAACGGTACTTTGGATATCAATACAAAAAAAGGTGAGGGCACCACTCTTACCATTCTTGTTCCCTTAGAATCTATCAATAGCAAAACAAATTCATGAATACCATGCCGCAAAATGCCAAAGCAGTGATTGCCAAAAATATTTTAATTGTAGATGATCACCCCTTTATTATTCAAGGATATAAAAATGCCATCACTCGGTATCTTCCTGCTGAATATGAGTTTGTAATTACACAAGCCAAAGATTGTAAGGAAGGTTATGAAGTAATTACCAACCCAGAAACGGAGCCCTTTGCTATCGCATTTTTAGATATAAGTATGCCAGTCTATGAAGAAAAAGGTATTTTTTCTGGGGAAGATTTGGCGAAATTATTATTGGAGTACATGCCCAATTGTAAAATTATTTTACTGACCATGTACACCGAAATATTGAAAATAAAAACCATCATCAAAACCATTAACCCCAATGGATTAGTCATTAAAAATGATTTAACTTTTGACGAACTCCTTTTTGCTTTTGATAAAATAATCAAAAATGAAAAATATTATAGCCAATCGGTTTTAGAAATGTTAAGTCAGATGCAACACGTCACCATAGAAATCGATCAGTTTGATAAAAAGATTTTATTTCAATTGTCAAAAGGGACAAAAGTAGCCGATATTCCGCAATATGTGCCCATATCTTCAAGTGCTATCCAACGAAGAATGGAAGACATGAAAGTCCTATTGGATATTAAAGACGCCTCTGATGTAGAGTTGGTAAAAGTCGCAAAATCAAAAGGTTTATTGCTGTAAAGACAATTGTTTCAAAATGATAAATGACACTTCAAAGTGTCTTTTTATGTTGTTAATCTTCTTTGTCATGCATCTTGCGCTCCAGCTCAGCTTGATATTCTTCCATAACGGGTTTCATAGTGCTTTCTGGAATGTCTTCAATACGAATATAAATCAAACCATCTATAGCGTTGTTGAAAAGCGGATCAACATTGAACGCCACAAGTCGGGCATTTTGTTTGATGTATTTTTTAATCAATACCGGAAGACGTAAAACACCAGGCTCTAATTCATCAATGATTTTGTCAAACTTATTCAAATCTGCATCGGTTTCATTAAAGACAAAATCCTTATCAGCATCTTTAAGTTTTACTTTGAATTCTTTTTTAGGATGTACATATTGGGCGATGTAGGGATCATAATAATGCGATTTCATGAATTCAATCATCAATGATTTTGAAAAGTCCGAAAATTGATTGCTTATACTTACTCCGCCCAGTAAAAATTTATGCTCGGGATAATGTAAAGTAGTATGAATAATACCTCTCCATAATAAGAATAAAGGCATGGGTTTTTGTTGGTATTCTTTAATAATAAAAGCCCTTCCCATTTCGATTGACTTGTGAAGCATGTCATGTAATTCTGGCTCAAAACGAAACAATCCATTCAAATAGAAACCATTCATCCCGTATTTTGGGTAAATCTCACAACCCAATCCCATACGGTAAGCTCCAGCAATTTTATTGGTTTCGTCATCCCATAAAAACAAATGACGGTAGTAATGATCGTATTTGTCCAAATCAATGGATTCATTCGTGCCTTCACCTACCTCTCTAAAGGTAATTTCTCTTAAACGACCAATCTCGTGAAGAACATTTGGAATATCTTTGGCTTTTGCAAAGAACACTTCGTAATTCTTACTCTGCAATAATCTGGCATCCATTTTTCGAAGGTTTTCAACCTCTCGAATCATTTTCTCTTTATTGGCTGGAGTGACAATCTTTTTTGGGCTTTTGTTTCCTTTCAGCGGATTGGTATTCAAAAAGGTGTTGTCTTTTCCGAATGGATTGGCCAACATATAGGTTTTTTTTCTTAAAAATTCTGAGTATTCCTCAATAGATTCATACTCGTTTTGTTCCGCTACCGATATTGGTTTTCCAATTCGAACTTTGATTACTCGATTTTTTTGGGTTAGTAATTCCGAAGGTAGTTTAGCCGTACGTAAGGTATCGCTTATTTTGGAAAGCAAATAAAACAACTTGCTATTTTTGGCATGAAAATATATAGGAACTACAGGAACTTGTGCTTTACGAATCACTTTTAAAGCTCCTTCTTCCCAAGGTTTGTCTACCATTAATTTGCCGTCTTTGTAAGTTGAAACTTCACCAGCAGGGAACATTCCTAAAGGTTTTCCGTCTTTTAAATGGCGTAGGGTTTCTTTTATTCCTACAACACTCGATTTGGCATCTTTGTGATTTTCGAATGGATTGACCGGCATGATATAAGGCTTCATGGGGTCAATGCGGTGCAATAAAAAATTGGCAATAATTTTAAAATTAGGTTCTTTTTCGAGCATTAATTTCAAGAGTAATATGCCGTCAATACCTCCAAGAGGGTGATTAGAAACCGTAATATAAGCGCCGTCTTTTGGTAATCGCTTAAAGTCTTCTTTAGGAATTTCAAATTTTATTTGAAACTCGTCCAATATAGCATTTAAGAATACAACATCACTCAAATGTTTATTCCTATCATAGATTTTGTTTAACGTAGAGATTTTTAAAACTTTCATCAGCAACCAACCCGAGAAAGTACCTAAAAAACCGTACTTATCCGTATTTATTGCTTTTGCAACTTCTTTTGCGGTAACTAAACCCATTTCTTTATTGTTTTAAAGCAAGACGCAAAGATAGAAAAAAAGGCTAATTTATTTGGGTTTTGTCAAACAAACTTCTACTTTTTTACTACTTTTGAATTCCGCAAAATCTTCGTTTTTTATTTAAAAGTAAAAGCAAGAATTCGTCAAAACCAGCTATTTTTTCGTTTTTTTTCAAACAAATTTAACACATTACGGCATGAAAATTATCTCATACAACGTCAACGGAATTCGAGCAGCCATCACCAAAGGGTTTTTAGAATGGTTGCAGCAAGCCAATCCCGATGTCATTTGTCTACAAGAAATAAAAGCCACCGAGGATCAAATACCCGTTGCCGATATCGAAAAAGCAGGCTATCCTTATCAATACTATTTCTCAGCTACCAAAAAAGGCTATTCTGGCGTGGCTATTTTATCTAAAATAAAACCCAATGCCATAACTTACGGAACCGGAATCGAGCATATGGACTACGAAGGACGCAACCTCAGAGTAGATTTCGATGATTGCTCTGTGATGAGCTTGTACTTGCCTTCAGGAACCAACCTCGACAGATTGGACCACAAATTCAAGTACATGGATGATTTTCAAGATTACATCAACCAACTAAAAAAAGACATTCCTAACCTCATTATTTGTGGCGATTACAACATTTGTCATAAACCAATCGATATTCACGACCCTATTCGCAACAAAAACGTTTCAGGTTTTCTTCCCGAAGAGCGCGCGTGGTTAGATAAATTTATTAATTCAGGATTCATCGACAGTTTCCGTCATTTCAATCAAGAGCCCCATCAGTATTCGTGGTGGAGTTACAGAGCTGGAGCCCGCGGCAATAACAAAGGCTGGCGCATCGATTACAATTTGGTGAGCGACTCTCTACAACATAAACTCAAAAGAGCCGTTATTCTTCCAGATGCTATGCACTCCGATCATTGCCCCATTTTGGTAGAAATCGAATAATTTTTAGGAGCTAATCCTGCTGTCCACTATATCTTGCTGGGCGAACCCCGCCCAGCAAGGATGCCGTTCCCATCAGGGCTAGGGCAAAGTGCAGAAAACAAACATCGTACACAAAAGTAAAATAGTTTAAATTCAACCCCATGATCAAAAAAACCTTCCTTGGACTAACAGTACTGCTTTTAGCCAGTTCTTGCGTGTCCAAAAAAATCTACAACGAACTAGAAAATAAATTAGCCAATCTTCAAAAAGAACACGCCGATTTAACCAACGAAAATGGCGAATTGCAAAAAGCAAAAACACAATTAGAATCCGAAAAAGAAGGATTGACCGCTGAATTAAATAAAACCAAATCCGATTTAGAAAAGTTAAAAGCAGACTATGCCGCTGCACAAAATAAGTACAAAGTACTTCAAGATGCTTATGCAGCACTGGAGAAAAACAGTGGCGAAGCTTTGCAAACCAACTTGAAAAAAAATAATGAACTTCTTGCTGAACTCGATGCCAAAAGTAAAGCCTTGGCTATCGAAAAAGAGCGTTTGAGCAAAAGTGCTCAACGTTTGCAAGAACTTGAGGATTTGATTGCAGCCAAAGAAGCCGCTATGAAAAAACTAAAAGATACACTCTCCAAAGCCTTGAATGGTTTTGAAGGAAAAGGCTTGACCGTTGAGCAAAAAAACGGAAAAGTTTACGTTTCTATGGAGAACAAATTATTGTTCAATTCTGGTAGTTGGGCTGTAGGTTCCGAAGGGAAAAAAGCAGTGGTAGAAGTAGCCAAAGTATTGGGTGACAATCCAAATATTGCTGTTTTAATCGAAGGGCATACAGATGATGACAGTTTCAAAGGTTCAGGACCCATCGCGGATAACTGGGATTTGTCTACCAAAAGAGCCACAGCTATAGTAGCTATTTTGTGCGAAAACAAAAAAGTAAATAAGCAAAACCTAACAGCAGCTGGTCGTAGCGAATATGCTCCCTTACTAAGCAACGCCACTGCCGAAGGAAAAGCCAAAAACCGTAGAATCGAAATCATTCTGACGCCACGTTTGGACGAAATCTCAAAAATGTTAAACGAGTTTTAGAATAAAGCTTGTCTTATAGAAAAAGTGCAAAAGGCTCTCCGTTGTATTGGAGAGCCTTTTGTTTAGATATATCTTTTGTTCAAAATTCGTTTAATATAGTAACTCATAATGCCTAAAATAGGGAATGAGATTATTATAAAGAGCCAAAAAGGAAGCCCATATTTTCTCTCTTTCTTTACGATTTGTGATGCAGTAAATAACAATAATAAACCATATGCTAAAATTGCTATTGCAATTTCAATAGAACTTATTTTTCCCATTCAATTATTTTATTGAAGTAAATATAATATATTTTTTAAATTGAATGGAATCAACTTAATTCAAGCTTAAATGTTTTTGAATTAAAATTAACGAATGTCCAACTTTTATCGGAAAACTAATTTTTACCTTTGGCTTTTTAGATTTTATAAATTTTCAGCATCAATGAAATATACCACTTTACCCAATACTGATATTCAAGTCAGTAAAATTTGTTTAGGCACGATGACTTTTGGCCAACAAAATACAGAAGCCGAAGGACACGCTCAAATGGATTATGCTTTAGAACAAGGCGTTAACTTTTTCGATACGGCCGAGATGTACTCAGTGCCAGCGCGTCAAGAAACCTATGGCAGCACCGAACGTATTTTAGGAACTTGGTTCCAAAAAACGGGCAATAGAGACAAGGTTGTTTTGGCATCAAAAATTGCGGGACCCAACCCTAACTTTACCTATATGCGCGAAAAGAATGATTTTTCTCCAGCGAGTATTCAATATGCATTAGACAAAAGTTTAGAGCGTTTACAAACGGATTATATCGATTTGTACCAGTTGCATTGGCCAGAACGTAAAACCAATTTTTTTGGACAACGCGGTTTTAAAGTGCAAGACGATGCTTGGGAAGACAACATTCACGCAGTTTTAGAAACATTGAACGGTTTTATCCAAGAAGGAAAAATAAAACAAATCGGATTGTCGAATGAAACGCCGTGGGGAATTATGCGCTTTTTGGAAGAAAGTAAATACCATAATTTGCCAAGAATCAAAACGGTTCAAAATCCTTATTCGTTGTTGAATCGTTTATACGAAAATGGTTCGGCAGAGATTGGAATCAGAGAAAACGTTGGGCTTTTGGCCTATTCGCCAATGGCATTTGGGGTGTTATCGGGTAAGTTTTTAACGGGCGAAGCACATCCTAACGCAAGAATCAATTTGTTTCCTCAATTTTCAAGATACAATAGCGAACAATCGGCTGCGGCTACACGTTTGTACAACGAAATTGCGCAGCAAAACGGATTGACGCTAACGCAATTGGCCTTGGCTTTTATCGAGCAACAACCTTTTGTAACCAGCACGATTATTGGCGCCACAACAATGGAACAACTGAAAGAAAACATCGATACGATTAATGTGACTTTAAGCGAAGAATTACTGCAAGCGATAGATGGCGTTCAAGCAAAAATTCCAGACCCAGCGCCTTAAGAAAAGAACTAGAAATTCAATAAAAAAGCTGTAATCGTTGTTATGATTACAGTTTTTTTTTGGTTTAAAATGTTTCCAAGAAAGCAAATTTTTTACTCTTTAGCCCTGATGGAAACGGCATCCTCTTGTGGCGGGGTTCGCCACAAGAGATATAGTGTACAGCAGGACCATTGTTCCTTAATAATCCTATTTTTTCTGCTCCTAAATTATTTAAAATTTGAAAAGATCATCAATCGTAAGCGAATCGGTTTCGATTTTAGTACTATCCGGAACTCGCAGTTTGATGAAGGATTTGGCTTGACCGGTAATGAAGAAAGGTTTCGATTTGTAAATGGAATCTTCTGGCGCAAGTAGGCCTCGTCTGTTCATTAAATTAGTCAGGTACAATTGCTGTTTTACGGCATAGTCTTTCAGGTTACCTTCGTCATTGAATTGGTACATAAATTTGCGAGGGCTTGGGATGATTCTAGCCAAGTACAGACACTCGTTCAAGTCTAATTCGGCGGGTGTTTTTTGGAAATAAAAACGGCTTGCTTCGCCAATTCCATATACATCTGGTCCCCATTCGATAATATTGAAATAGACTTCGAGCATGCGCTCTTTGCTTACCACTCGGTTGTTTTCGAGGATGTACACCAATAAAATTTCTTCTAATTTTCTAGACAAGGTTTTTTCGCGAGTTAAGAATACATTTTTGACCAATTGCATACTGATGGTACTCGCACCACGAGCGAATTTTTTGGTTCGAATGTTTTTGATAATCGATTGTTTGAAAGCTTCATTGATAAAACCTCTATGATGGAAAAAGGAAGGGTCCTCTGTAGTGAGTACACATTTTTGTAAATAGGGAGAAATTTGGTCCAAAGGAGTGTAATCTGGATTTTCTGTTCCTACTTGAATTGGGCGCTGCAATACGTTTTTGATAATCGCTCGGTACACAAATTCGCCATTGAGTTTCGTTAAATTGGCTTTGCCGTATTTCGTAATTTGGAGGTTTTCTTTTTTGAGTTTGCTATCAAAAACCAATTGATAAGGCTTGTTTTTATTGTATTTGAAGTCCAAATTGTATTCAAAATTTCCTTGGGCTTCCATTCCTTGAAAGTTGGTAAATAAACCATCGGGAAGTGAAACGATGAAGTCTTGCGCCTTCATTTTTGGGATGCTTACTTGCAGTTTATAGATGGTATCCGATTCGGTTTCGTAAGCCATATACGGATTCAGTTTTATTTTGTTGAGTTGCAATGTTGAGCTTTTGTCAATAGAAATAAAATCAGAACCCAGAAGGAAACGGTAGTCAAAACGCGCTTTTTTGATTACTACATCTTTATTGGCAATTTTGGGATGATTGACGTGTAAATTGGTTATGGTAGCAAAACCAACTAAATGGAATTCGCCCATCGTTTTTTCGATGTTGTCAACATTCAAACGAATCGAATCAAAACTCGATTTGAGGTTGTAGCGCTCGTCTACATACGGCAAACGAATAGCGCCAGTATCTTTATTGAAAATGCGAATATCGGCTTTTCTGTTTCTTGGGTCGGCCAAGCCTTTCATACTCAGATGTTGCTTGAAAGTATTGGTTTGAACAGTTATTAAGGAGTTGAGTTCTTGATTGTCTAAGGTAAGTTTTTCGATATCGATGATTGCTTTTTTGCCATTATCGTCAATCTTGAAGGCTAATTTTTCGATACTCATATCCGTTGGAACCAAGTTGAGCAGTCTCGAAATCATTCGGTAAGCTGTTGCAGCATAATCGGTTTTACTATCGGAGTTTTCTAGATTGAGCTCTTCATCTTTTTTTAGAAAAGCATCAAAATTTTTGATCTTTCCTTTTTTCACCAATTGAATGTATCCTTCTTTTAGTTCTAAATTTTCAAGTTGAATGTCTCCAATAAAGAGGTTCCAAAAACTAATGCTGGTTTTCAGTTTTTTGATATTCAAAAGGGTATCAGCGTTTTTTGGTGCTAAGACTACATCATATAAATCAATACCTTTCATACCATCAAAAGAGGCTTTTTTTACGGTAAAGTTACTGTTGTACTGCTGCTTCATTTTGGTCGAAACTTTATCTAACGCTTGGTTTAAAAGCGTGTCTCTAAAAAAGATAAAACCGCCCACCACGAGTAGTAGTACAGCTAGAAGTATTTTGGCTGCCAAAAGCAGTTGTTGTTTGTTGGTTCTCATATAACGGTTTTCACTCGGGTGCAAAAGTATCTTATTTTATGTTAAGATAAATTTAAAAATGGTGTGCGGGTTGACACAATAATCCAATTGAATATCATTCTCAAAAACATCATTTATTTGTTCTTCGGGTTCAAAGAAGGATAGTCCAATTTTTAAAGTTTCGGGAGAACATTCGGAGAGAAATTGGTCATAAAACCCTTTGCCATAGCCTACTCGGTTGCCCAATTTGTCATAGGCCAACAAAGGTACAAACACCACTTCTATTTGTTTGGAAGGAACTGCAATACCAGAAACAGGCTCTGGAATTTGATACTCGTTTTTAACGATTTTGGTGTTTTCTGTCAATAAAAAATGTGTCATTTTTCGGGTCTCGAAATCGCTTTTTGACAGAATGATTTCTTTGTCTTTTCCAGCTAAAATGTGTAAAAGATATTCGGTATTGATTTCCTTTTGGGGTGCAATAGGTAAAAAAATATGAAAATAGGTTTTGTCCCAAATTGGGAGCAATAAAGCTTGGTTAGCAATTTCCAAGCTCATCGATTCTATGTCATTTTCACTAAGTGCTTTTCTGAGTGCTTTGTATTTAAGCCGTAATTCCTTTTTCAACATGCATAGTTGCTTTTAATTGGGCTATAAAAGTAGTCAAATGTTCGACTTCTACATGGTCCATAAGCACTATTTTGTACCATTGGTTATCAGAATTGTGTTGTTGGGGTACCAAATCAAATCTTTCAGCTAAAGCATGATCAATGTTTTTCGCTTCGAGCGTTACGATGTTCATAAAAGGTTCACGGAAATACGGAATGTTAAGTTGGTCCAATTCATTGCATAAAAATTGCGTACGCATTTGCAATACGCTTACTTTTTCGAACCAACCGTGCGGACCGTATGCAAATAAAATCATCCAAACCGCTACGGCATTAGAACCTGAGCGACTTCCGCAAAGCGTTAAATCCATTCCTTCTACATACTCGGCTTCTTTAGTCAAGACATTTTCTATCAATCCTTTTCGGCAAATAAAAATCCCTGTACCATAAGGCGATTGTAGCATTTTGTGCGCATCGATGGTGATCGAACTAATTTTTGGATTACTAAAATTGAGGGTCGATAGAGGATTGCTGAATGGATAGACAAATCCACCGTAAGCCCCATCAATATGGAGTTTGTATTCTAAATGATGTTTTTCGTAAAGCGCACAGTACACTTCGGGATCATCTACAGAACCGAACATCGTGGTTCCCATATTCGAAACGGTGATAAAGTATTTTTTGCCTTTATTCTTGGCATCGATTAGCAATTGTTCCAAAGCATTTGCGTCGATTTCTCTTTGATGAAAAGAAACAGGAACTTTGATCCAGTCGAGCATTAAAACATTGGAGCCTTTGGCAATGGAGTAGTGCGTATCTTCAGAAGCAACGATGGCAATTTCGTGCAATTGTGCTCCTTTTTGGTTCATAAAATAATTGCGATACATCCAAATGGCCTGAATATTCGCCTCAGTTCCACCTGGAGAAATATAGCCATCGTAGGAATTGGGTACGGCTTTGAAAATATCGACCGCAATTACATCTAGCACTTCACGCTCTATTTGTTGGGTTCCTTTGAATGCTTTTTCTGAGGTGCCCAAGGTATGGCAACCAATATGATTGGGATTGGCTACATAGGTTTGCAGAGTGGGAGCTTCTTTCAAAAAAGGCGCATCGTCATAAAAAACTTTTCCGTCTAGTTTTGATGCTGGATAACCCAAAGAGATGTCTTTAGAAAAATTTACATTTTCTTCTAATGCTCTTTGAATGCGTTCTTTGCGTTCTTTTTGATCTAATTTTTTCCAGTGTAGCATTTCTTTATTTTTTTACAAAGGTAAAATGCTGTGACAGATTAAAATATGATAAATGTTAGGTTTTAATGCAGGGTTACAATTCAATAAATGAAGTGATTTGGGTTTCTGGTTTCAAGATGGCTTTCTTTTTTTCGGTTACCAAAGAAGTCGATAGATGAAAAATGGCATCTCCTTCATAAACAATGGGTGATTGATTGCTGTTGATGACATAACCATCATTGGGCGCTTTGATTTTGCGTTCAAATTTCCCAAAGGGGTCGGTTATGGTCGCGAGAACAGTTCCTTTTTTTACAAACGTGCCTATAGTATTGTAGTCGTGAAGCATTCCGGAACACTTGGCTCTAACCCAATTCGATTTTTCGATGTAAATGGTTTTGTTTTCTGGAATTTCGATAGTGTGTTTGGGGTCTAACATATCTAGGTAGGCTAGCACTCGTTTTACGCCATTAATGCCTTCATTGGCCACTTCCTTATTAATGTCCAATGATTTACCACCCTCGAAAAGCAGCATTTTTATATTCATTTTGGTACTCGAGTTTCGGAATGAGCCTCCAATATTTTTAGAATACAAAGTAAACGGCGCATTGAAAGTATCGGCCAATAGTTTTAATTCGGGATCATTTTCGGCTAAGCGAATTTGTGGAGCATTGAATCTACTCGCACCTCCTGCGTGAAAATCAATGGCATAATGCACTTCGGGCATAACTTCGTTTAGAATATGAAAGGCAAATCTACTCGCCAATGAACCTTTTTTGCTTCCGGGAAAAGAGCGATTCAAATCACGACCATCAGGGAATTCTCGGGAACGATTCACAAATCCATACATATTAATGATAGGAATGCAAATAATGGTGCCGCGTTTGGGTTTGTTTATTTTTTTGCTAATGAGTTGTCGCACGATTTCGATGCCGTTGATTTCATCTCCGTGAATACCCGCCGAAAAGAGCACCACGGGACCATCAATTTTAGAACGACGAACAATAATTGGAATGTCAAGCTTAGTAGTTGTGTGCAGTCTCGCCATCTCTACGTTGATGGTTTTGTTTTCTCCTGGTAAAATGCTTTCACCAAAAATCGTTATTGGTTGTAAACTTCTCATAGCCAACTTTAAATGGCTAAATATAAAAATTATTAAGCATTAAAAGGCTTTATTTTATGAATCGCTTTGCATCATTTTTAACTTAGGAAAGAAAAAGCCAGCACAGAAGTTTTAGAAAAATAGAATCACTAAATTTGTTCAGAATAACAAGCGATGGCGAATTTTCTAAAACTACAATGACGCAACCCTCGATAGCCCTTCAAATACAAACCCTTCCTGATAATCCAGGAGTGTATCAATATTATGATAAGGAAGGTAAAATTTTATATGTAGGCAAAGCCAAAAACTTAAAAAAAAGGGTATCCTCTTATTTTAATAAAATTCACGATACGGCTAAAACCAATGTATTGGTCAAAAAAATTGTGACCATCAAACACATTGTAGTTCCCACAGAATCCGATGCGTTGTTGTTAGAAAATAACTTAATCAAAACTCTTCAGCCTCGTTATAATGTCTTGCTTCGCGATGACAAAAGTTACCCTTGGTTGTGCATCAAAAAAGAACCTTTTTCACGTATTTTTTCTACTCGAAGAATGATTAAAGATGGTTCCGAATATTTTGGTCCTTACACGAGTTTCAAGACCGTAAATACGATTTTAGAATTAATCAAAGAGTTGTATCCACTCCGCACTTGTAATTTTGATTTGAGCCAAAACAATATCAATAGTGGAAAATTTAAAGTGTGTTTAGAATACCATATTGGCAATTGCAAAGGCCCTTGCGAAGGTCACGAAAGCTTGGAACAGTATCAAAAACAAGTGGATGCCATACGTGAAATCCTAAAAGGGAATTTCAAAGAAAGTTTAAAAGACTTTAAACGAATGATGGTCGATTTGGCCAGCGAAATGCGATTTGAAGAAGCACAGAAAATAAAAGAAAAAATTGAGGTTCTAGAAAATTACCAATCCCGTTCTACGATTGTCAATCCGAAAATTACGAATGTTGATGTGTTTTCGATTGTTTCGGATGAAAGTGCGGCTTTTGTCAATTTCTTGCAAATTTCTCACGGTTCGATTATTCGTTCGCATACGATGGAAATCAAGAAGAAGTTAGAAGAAACGGATGAAGAATTGTTAGAATTAGCCATTGTAGAATTGAGAGAACGCTTTCATTTATTGTCCAGAGAAGTGATTGTTCCTTTCGCCATAGATTTAGGTGAAAATATTAAAATTACAGTACCTCAATTGGGTGACAAAAAACAAATATTAGATTTGTCTATTCGAAACGCTAAGTTTTACCGCATAGAACAACTCAAACAATTGCAGATTGTCGACCCAGACCGTCACACCAATCGCATTATGGCGCAAATGCAAAAAGACTTGCGATTGCCTGTAGAACCAAGACATATCGAATGTTTTGATAATTCAAATATTCAAGGAACGAATCCTGTGTCGGCTTGTGTGGTTTTTAAAGACGGGAAACCCAGCAAGAAAGATTACCGTCATTTTACTATCAAAACCGTCGAAGGACCCGATGATTTTGCTTCGATGACTGAGGTGGTGTACCGACGATACAAACGATTATTGGAAGAAAACGAACCTTTACCACAATTGATAATTATTGATGGAGGAAAAGGACAATTATCTGCAGCTTTAAAAAGTATTGATGAGCTAGGATTGAGAGGAAAAATCACCATCATTGGCATTGCTAAACGATTGGAAGAGCTCTTTTTTCCGGGAGATTCCATTCCTTTATACTTGGATAAAAAATCGGAAACACTAAAGGTGATTCAGCAATTGCGAAACGAAGCCCACCGATTCGGAATCACACATCATCGTGATAAACGAAGCAAAGCCGCTTTAAATTCTTCGATTGAAAGCATTCCAGGTATAGGCGAAAAAACGATGATTACACTTATTGCACATTTTAAAAGTGTTAAAAGAATACAATTGGCTACAGAAAAAGAAATTTCTGAGGTGGTTGGAGTGTCAAAAGCCAAAAAAATTTCCGATTTTTACAAGAAATAGTACTGCCCTAAATTATTGTATATGAGTAGATTTACTTTGATGTCTTTTTTGTTTTTGTGTAGTGCTGTGCTTTGGTCGCAACCTCAAGAAAAGAAACCTAAGATTGGGCTTGTTTTAAGTGGTGGCGGAGCCAAAGGTTTTGCACACATTGGAGCATTAAAAGTTATTGAGGAGGCAGGCATCAAAATTGATTATATCGGAGGAACAAGTATGGGTGCAGTCATTGGTGGTTTGTATGCCTGTGGTTATAATGCGGCACAAATTGACTCTATTTTTCATGCCGTTGACTTTGATAAATTAATCAATGATTATATACCAAGAGGGTCTAAGAATTTTTATGAAAAACGAAATGACGAATTGTATGCCGTTACCCTTCCTTTTAATAATTTCAAAATAGGCATACCTCAAGCCCTTTCGAAAGGAATGTATAATTTTAATTTATTGACCCGCTTGACCCGAAATGTAAAAAACATTAAGGATTTTAATCAATTGCCAATCCCATTTTTATGCATTGCCACAGATATTGAAAAAGGAGAACAAGTGCTACTGAATAAGGGTAATTTAGCCCAATGTATTTTGGCTAGTGCAGCCTTTCCTTCTTTGTTTTCACCAGTTGAAATAGATGGAAAAGTACTAATAGACGGAGGGGTTGTTAATAATTATCCCATTCAAGAAGTCCTTGATATGGGAGCAGATGTTATTATTGGAGTTGATGTTCAGGATGGGTTAAAAGATCGCACTGCACTAAAAGATGCTACAAAAATATTGGTACAAATTACCAATTTTAATATGATCGAAAAGATGAAAGACAATGTCCGTAAAACGACAGTATATATTCAGCCAGAAATCAAAGACTTTTCGGTGATTTCTTTTGACAAGGGAAAAGATATTATTGTAAAAGGGGAAGAAGCTTCGTTTGCGGTTTATGAACAATTGAAAGCCCTAACAGGCAATAACCAACCTTACCAAAAACCAAAAATGAAGATCATCACCGATAGCATTTTCATCAAGGACATTCAAGTAAATGAATTAAAAAATTTCAACAGTACTTATGTAAAAGGAAAACTCCGATTCAAACCAGGAACAGTGCTAACCTATGATAAGTTGCAAAGTGGGATCAACATCATCAACGGTACTGAAAATTTTTATGGAATCAATTATTCTTTGGAGCCCAATGGAAATGGTGAGACATTGATTTTGAATCTAAAAGAGAGCGAGACCAAAACCCAACTAAAATTTGGATTGCATTATGATGGTTTGTACAAAAGTGCCGTGTTGGCCAATATCACCAAAAAAAAGCTGTTCCTTAAAAATGACAACACGTCACTGGATATGATTATTGGTGATAATTTTCGTTACAATTTAAATTATTATGTAGATAATGGTTACAATATTAGCTTCGGTTTCAAATCAATTTTACAACAATTTGACAGAAATATAAGCAGTAGTATTCAAAATGGGGATCCCCAAGATGATTTGTTATTACTAAATGTGGATTTTCAAGATTGGAGCAATCAAGCCTATTTTCAATCTGTTTTTGTTCAAAAATACTTAATAGGCGCAGGAATTGAACACAAGCATTTGACAATACAACCATTAACACTAGCTAAAAATTTCAAAAGCATAGACGATAGTAATTATTTTAGTGTTTTTGCCTATCTAAAATTTGATGCGTTGGATAGTAAATATTTCCCAACTAAAGGATGGTCTTTTTCGGGTGACATTCATACTTATTTTAATTCCTCAAATTATTCCAATACATTTCAACCTTTCACAATCTTGAAGGCTGATTTTTCAGTGGCAGTGAAACTTATCCCAAATTTAGTTTTTAAATTTGAAACCGATGCAGGAACGGCCATTGGAGAAGAGAGTGTTCCCTTTTTAAATTTTTTACTTGGAGGATATGGCTTCAATCCAATCAATAATTTTAAACCGTTTTTAGGCTATGATTTTTTAAGTATAGGAGGTGATAGCTATATCAAAACCACCGGAATACTTGATTTCGAATTCTACAAAAGAAGTCATCTAAATTTTATGGCCAATTTTGCTAATATGGGCAGTAGGATTTTTAGCACCCTCGATTGGGTGTCGTTTCCAAAGTATTCTGGTTATGCCATTGGATATGGCTTAGATTCCATTATAGGACCCGTAGAAGTAAAGTATTCTTGGTCTCCAGAACTCCCAAAAGGATTTGTTTGGTTTAGTATAGGATATATGTTTTAATCGCAAATTATATAAAAAAAAATACGATATTTGCTTTCATGAAAACAAAATGGCAAGGTTTATTGGATTATCTGCAATTTCTTATTAAAAGAAATCCAGAATGAGTTTCGTTTTTTTTAAGGAATTCAATTAGTTACAATCTAAATTTTTTTTAAAATGCCAATATATCATAAATTAGGGGATTTCCCTCAAAAACGTCATGTTACCTTTGAAAAACCAAATGGTGGTTTTTATTACGAACAATTATTCGGTACAGAGGGTTTTCATGGTCATTCGTCACTATTGTATCATGTACACCGACCCACCCAAGTCAAAGAAATACTAAATTCGTATTCGGTAGAACCCAAAATTGCTATCGGCAAAAACATCAAATCATTATTGCTGAAAGGGTTTGAATTACAACCTGAAAATGATTTCTTAGAAAGCCGTAAACCTATGTTGGTCAATAAAGATTGTACCATTGGTTTAGCCGCCCCAACTGCATCTTTACGTTCCTATTTTTATAAAAATGCCGATGCCGATGAAATGATTTTCATCCACAAAGGAAGCGGAACGCTAAGAACGATGATGGGTAATATTCCTTTTGAATATGGAGATTATCTCATCATTCCTCGTGGAATGATTTATCAAATCGATTTTGATACTACAGAAAATCGCTTGTTTTATGTAGAATCTTTCGCGCCTTTTTATACACCAAAACGATACAAAAACGAATCAGGACAGCATTTAGAACACGCTCCTTTTTGTGAACGCGATTTCAAATTGCCAACAGCGTTAGAAACGCACGACGAAAAAGGAGATTTCTTAATCAAAATCAAAAAAGAAGGGATGATGCACGAAGTGGTCTATGCTACGCATCCTTTTGATGTTATTGGTTGGGATGGCTATAACTTTCCTTATGGCTTTAGCATCCACAACTTCGAGCCCATAACTGGTCGCGTGCACCAACCACCACCAGTACACCAAACCTTCGAGACGGCTACTTTTGTAGTGTGTTCTTTCGTGCCTCGTTTGTATGATTACCATCCAAAAGCTATTCCTGCACCTTATAATCACAGCAACATCGATAGTGATGAGGTATTGTATTATGTAGATGGTGATTTTATGAGCCGTAATAATATCGAACAAGGTCACATCACTTTGCATCCAAAAGGAATTCCTCATGGGCCAGCACCAGGAGCTATGGAACGAAGCATTGGTCAAACTATCACACAAGAATTAGCCGTAATGGTCGATACGTTTCGTCCTTTAATGGTTACCGAAGAAGCGATGGGGCTTGATGACGGACAGTACTACAAATCTTGGGTAGAAGCACCTTAGTCCCCAAAGGGAGGATGGTATTAATTATTCCAAATTAAAATTTTTAAATCAATTTAACTATAAATCCTATTTACCCCTAATAGGAATTCCCCGCCGTGGCGGGGTTAGGGGGCTTAATTATGGCAAAAGAAGTACAATCAGTAGAATACGGACTAGAAAAAATATTTGAAGGAGCACAAGATTTCCTTCCATTAATGGGAACCGACTACGTAGAATTTTATGTGGGTAACGCCAAACAAGCGGCTCATTTTTATAAAACCGCTTTCGGATTTCAATCGCACGCGTATTGCGGTTTAGAAACAGGCTCAAGAGACAAAGTTTCTTATGTGTTAAAACAAGACAAAATCCGTTTGGTGTTGACTACTGCTCTTAACAGTGAATCCCTAATTGGGGAACACGTAAAAAAACACGGCGATGGCGTAAAAGTTGTCGCACTATGGGTAGAAGATGCTCGTAAATCTTTTGAAGAAACTACTAAACGTGGTGCAAAAGTATATATGGAACCTACCGTAGAAAAAGACGAATTTGGAGAAGTAGTTCGCGCTGGAATTTATACTTACGGAGAAACTGTGCATATGTTTGTAGAGCGTAAAAACTATACTGGTGCTTTTCTTCCAGGTTTTGTAGAGTGGAAATCGGACTACAATCCAACATCTGTAGGGTTAAAATACATCGACCACATGGTAGGAAATGTGGGTTGGAACCAAATGAATGTTTGGGTAAAATGGTACGAAGATGTGATGGGATTTGTGAATTTCCTTTCCTTTGATGACAAACAAATCCATACCGAGTATTCTGCTTTGATGAGTAAAGTAATGAGTAATGGTAACGGACGAATTAAATTCCCAATCAACGAACCCGCCAAAGGAAACAAGCGTTCTCAAATTGAAGAATATTTAGATTTTTATGAAGGAGCAGGTGTGCAGCACATTGCCATTGCTACCGATGATATTATTACTACAGTAACGGAGCTGAGAGCTCGTGGTGTAGAGTTTTTGTCAGCGCCACCTCATGCCTATTACCAAGCCATTCCAGAACGTTTGGGCGAGCACATGAGTATGATGAAAGAGGATTTGGCCGTAATCGAAAAGTTAGCCATTATGGTGGATGCCGATGAAGATGGATATTTATTGCAAATCTTTACCAAGCCAGTGGAAGATCGTCCTACCTTGTTTTTTGAGATTATTCAACGAATGGGAGCCAAAGGATTTGGTGCAGGTAATTTTAAAGCTTTATTCGAATCTATTGAAAGAGAGCAACAATTGCGAGGTACGTTATAAAATTAAGATTTTTTTACGAAATCAAAAAAAATAACCAAACCAAAAGCTAATTTTTTGCAAATGTTGTGTTAAACTCAATTTTTTTGTACCTAAAAAATGAATTTGTGTTTTATCTTTGTACTCGCAAATGAAAGGGGTGGTTTCCTTTCATGGGTATTATAAATTTCATAATTTATAGTTTTTTGGTTAGTTAATAGCATAAAAACTCAGTCATTAATTTGACTGGGTTTTTTTGTTTTAATACATTTGATGTTTTTTAACTTTGAAATGCCTTAAGAGCTCAAAATGTACCTAAATGAGAAAACTACTGCTCCTCTTATTGCTGGTTGTTATAGTAAGCTTCAATTCTCAGCATCCTTCGGCATTCGATTCGGGGGAATGGTTTAAATTCAGAATACATTACGGGTTTGTAAATGCTGGTTTTGCAACTTTAGAAGTCAAAGATGCTGTGATCAACCAAAAATCGGTTTACCATGTAATTGGTAAAGGATATACTGTAGGAATGTCGCGTTTCTTTTTTAAAGTAGATGATTTATACGAAAGTTATTTTGATAAAACAACGGGATTTCCCTATCAATTTGTTCGAAAAATAGATGAAGGAGGGTATACTAAAAACCAAGAAGGCTTTTTTAATCAAACCACGAATCAAGTCTTAGTAAAAGATTACAAGCACAATAAAGAGAAATCGTTCTCTTTTCCCAAAGGAACTCAAGATATCGTTTCTACCTTTTACTATCTTAGAAATTATCCCAATATCGATAAGCTAAAAGTTGGGGAATCGGTAGCTATAGACATGTTTTTTGATAACGAAACCACTAAGTTTAAGTTAAAATTCTTAGGTCGTGAAGATATTACAACTAAATTTGGCGTGATTTCAGCAATGATTTTTAGGCCTTTTGTCCAATCTGGTCGTGTTTTCAAAGAGAAAGAAAGTTTGACGGTTTGGATTTCCAATGATCAAAACAAAATTCCCCTGCGAATTAAGGCTGATTTGGCGGTTGGCTCTATAAAAGCTGATCTAGACGCCTACAAAGGGTTAAAATCCCCATTTAAGATAAAAGCAAATTAAAAGCATGATTATTACAGAAAACACCGCTTCCTTGTTAGAAGATATCGATCAAAAGTTCAAAGCTATTCATCAAAAAACCGATACTCATTTGGAGGGTTTACTTTGGTCTAAACCCATAACTTATTGGGACTACATTCAAACAGATGCATTGTTGAATCTGCAAACGCAACGTACCACTTTACCCGATGAATTGGTGTTTATTATGTATCACCAAGTCAATGAATTGTTATTCAAAATGATTCTTTGGGAAATGCAGCAAATTTCATACTGTGAAAACATACAAACCGATTTTTTCACGGATAGATTAATGCGTATAAGTCGTTATTTTACGATGCTTACTACCTCATTTGATATCATGGGAGATGGAATGGAAGTAGCACAATATATGAAGTTTAGAAATACCTTAACTCCTGCTAGTGGTTTTCAAAGTGCTCAATACCGAATGATTGAATTCGCATCAACCGATTTAATTAATTTAATTGATGCAAGATTTCGTGCTACCATTGACCGAAATACACCTTTTGAACATGCTTTCGAACATTTATATTGGCAAGCTGCTGGAAAAGATCATAAAACGGGTGAAAAATCATATTTGTTACAAGAGTTCGAACGAAAATATAAAACTTCTTTTATTGCTCAAATGAAAGAGTACAACACGATTAATCTTTGGCAAAAATTCAAACAATTGCCTAGTGAGGCTCAGCAAGATCCTGCTTTAATCAAGGCTATGAGAGAGTATGATTATACGGTAAATGTTACTTGGGTAATGCAACATTTAAATACAGCTAAAAAATATATTGAGTCAAGTGGTTTAGGAGATGGAGAGGCTACCGGCGGAAGCGATTGGAAAAAATACATGCATCCAAAATACCAAAGACGTATCTTTTTTCCTGAATTATGGAGTGAAGAAGAGTTGGCCAATTGGGGAGTAAATGTATAAGTGGAAATAAGCATTTAGTTGCAAAAATGATTGATACAAAAAAGCAAAAGTAGTGTTGAAATCACTATATTTTATGGAATTACAATTAATTCAATTAAAACCTATTCTATTGAAACGTTTTGGAATCCTTTTATTATGTTGTTTCGTTTTTTTTTCGTGTACGAATAAAGAACAAGTGTGGGATGAGGTGAAATTAAAACCCGTTTCCAAAAAGAATGATTTCGGATTTACTTTTGCAGATTATAATGTTATTCATGATACACTACAAAAAGGAGATACCTTTGGAAGTATCATTCAACAACAAAATATTGGAGACAAGAAAATATTTGATTTGGTAGAACAAATTAAAGATTCTTTTGATGTACGATCGATTAGAAACAACAAGCCCTATACTCTTTTGCGCTCGAAAAATAAGAAAAATGAACTGTTGTATTTCGTGTATCAACCGGATGCACTCCATTATTATGTGGTGGACTTTAGAGATACCATAACTAAAGCCTACAAAAAAACGAAACCTATTACAATTAAAAGACGAACCATTGGTGGTGTTTTAAAAGGATCGCTTTCTGAAACGCTCGAAAGTGCCAAAGTTGAAGCCGGATTGGCAAGCAGAATTGCAAAAATTTATGCTTGGTCCATTGACTTTTTTAAATTAAAAAGAGGCGATCGTTTTGCGATTACTTTTACAGAACGCTTCATAAACGACTCTATTTATGATGGAGTAGATAGTTTGGAAGCTTCTTTCTTTGAATACAAAGGGAAAATTATCTATGCTTTTCCGTTTGTTGCCAATCCTTCATCCAACAGAATCGAATATTATGATGAGGAAGGAAAAGGACTGAAAAATTTCTTTTTGAAAACACCCATTAAGTTCAGCCGTTTGTCTTCACGTTTTTCTGCTAGTCGTTTCCATCCTGTTCAATTGACTTGGAAAGCCCACAAAGGTACGGATTATGCAGCACCACACGGAACGCCTATTACAACTACTGCTTCGGGAGTCGTTGAACAAACCGGTTATACCGCTGGGAATGGTAATTTTGTAAAAGTGAAACATAACGGGACCTATTCCACACAATATTTGCACATGTCAAGAATTCTAGTAAGAAGAGGACAACGCGTAACTCAAGGTCAGCCTATTGGACTTGTGGGAAGTACAGGACTAGCAACAGGACCACACGTGTGCTACCGCTTTTGGAAAAATGGGGTGCAAGTCGACCCCTTGCGTTTGAAGTTACCTAATGGAGAACCTTTGACAGGAGCTACCAAAGATCGTTTTTTCAAGCAAATGAAACCTTTAAAGTATGAATTGGACAGTATTGCCAATCTATAAACACCTTCATTTTATATTATAACGTTTTCGTAGATTCTTGTTTGTTTAAACTTAGGATAACCAACAATTTAAAGTTAATTGCTTAATTTTGTAGCTATTAAAAATGCATTAAATTTAAGTATATGGCTTTACATACAATCAATCCAACGCAAACTAAAGCTTGGGAAAAATTACAAAAACATTTTGCTGCTTTGCAATCAGTTACGATGCAAGAGTTGTTTCTAAAAGACGGCAATAGAGCAGAACAATTCAATATTAATTGGAACGACTTTTTAGTAGATTATTCCAAAAACAACATAGATAAAGAGACAATTCAGCTATTAGTTGAATTGGCTAATGAATGTGGTTTACAATCGGCTATTTCGGATTATTTTGAGGGAGCGTTAATCAATCAAACCGAAAATCGTGCCGTTTTGCATACAGCACTTAGAGCCAAAGCAGATGCGGTTATAAATGTTGAAGGAGTAAATATTATCCCTGAAGTTTATGAAGTAAAAGCCAAAATAAAAACGTTTACGAACGAGGTGGTTTCAGGAATCCGTAAAGGATACACAGGTAAAGCATTTACAGATGTTGTAAATATTGGCATTGGAGGTTCGGATTTAGGACCTGTGATGGCAGTTGAAGCCTTACAATTTTATAAAAACCATTTGAATGTTCATTTCGTATCTAATGTGGATGGAGATCATGCGAATGAGATCATTAAAAAATTAAATCCAGAGACAACATTATTTGTAATAGCTTCTAAAACCTTTACTACACAAGAAACTTTGACGAATTCTGAAACCATTAGAAAGTGGTTTTTACAATCGGCTACACAAGAAGATGTTGCTAAACATTTTGTGGCGGTTTCTACCAATATGCAAAAAGTTACCGAATTTGGTATCAATCCAGAAAATGTTTTTCCTATGTGGGATTGGGTTGGAGGACGATTTTCATTATGGAGTGCTGTGGGCTTGTCGATTAGTCTAGCTGTTGGTTACAACAATTATGAAGCCATGTTAAGTGGAGCAAATGAAATGGACGAACATTTTAAAACCACTAGTTTTGAAAATAACATTCCAGTTGTTTTAGGTTTGTTGAGTGTTTGGTATAATAATTTCTTTGGTGCAGAAAGCGAAGCCTTGATTCCATATACACAATATTTACAAAAATTAGCGCCTTATTTACAACAAGGAACGATGGAAAGTAACGGTAAAAGTATAGGTCGTGATGGTAAAACGGTTAATTACCAAACGGGTACCATAATTTGGGGAGAGCCTGGTACCAATGCACAACATGCCTTTTTTCAGTTAATACACCAAGGCACAAAATTGATTCCAACCGATTTTATTGGTTTTGTAGAGCCATTGTACGGTGATTGGAATCATCATGATAAATTGATGTCAAATTTCTTTGCCCAAACTGAGGCCTTGTTGCATGGCAAAACTGCAGCTCAGGTACAAGCAGAATTTGACAAGCAAGGACTTGCTCCAGAAAAAGCTGCGTATCTATTGCCTTTTAAAGTATTTACTGGAAATAAACCAACCAATACCATTTTAATTCAAAAACTTACTCCTAAATCTCTTGGCTCATTGATTGCAATGTATGAGCACAAAATTTTTGTTCAAGGAGTACTATGGAATATTTTTAGTTTTGATCAATGGGGTGTTGAATTAGGTAAACAATTAGCGAATTCTATTTTAGAAGAAATTGAAACGGAATCTGTTAAAAATCATGATAGTTCGACTTCCTTCTTATTGCAATATTTTCTTAAAAATAAGAAAAAATAAATTTGTAGTAAGTCTTAAAAAAAACCTCGAATACTTCTCTATTCGAGGTTTTTTTTTGATATTTTAGGATAAACTAACAATTTATTATTTATCACAAATGATAGTATAAATGTTGAAGAAAGAACATTATCCTAAAATAAGTATGCATTCATAGTAATTGTTTATTTTTTTAACATTGCACACGATAAAATCTTAAATATGTGTAAGTGAGGGTGCAATCGTGTCTAATTAACATAATATTAACATAAAATTGTCTTAAAAGTTGGAATTTTGCCAAAACTTAATAAAGTAAACAAAAAATGAAAAAACTTACATTTATTTTTATTTTTTTCCTATCCTTAGTTGGATATTCTCAAGTTACTAGTTCATCAATAACTGGTTTCGTAAAGAGTGATTTAGGGGAAAGGTTGCCAGGAGTTACTGTTCAAGCAATACATACTCCAACAGGGACCAAATATTTTGGTGAAACGGATGGAGCAGGTGGCTACTCTATCAATTCGGTGAGACCAGGTGGTCCATATACTGTAAAAGTATCTTATTTAGGTTTTAAAACCTCTGAAATCACAGAGATTAATGCTCCTTTAGGAAATGCAGTAACGGTAAATGTTGTGCTTTCTGAAGAAGTAAATGCATTAAAAGAAGTAGTGATTACTAAAACCACTTCAAATGGTGTTTTCTCAAAAGGGAAAACGGGTGCTTCGCAACAATTTTCGAACCGTCAATTAAATGCGGTACCTGTATTAGGGTCTCGTTCAATAAATTCAGTTACGAAATACAACCCAAATGCTGGAAGTAATGGCTCTTTTGGAGGGCAGGACTCTCGTTACAACAACTTTACTATTGACGGATCTGTTTTTAACAACGGTTTTGGATTAGGTAATGATGCTCAAGCAGGAGGAAGAACTGGTTCTACAGCTATTTCCTTAGACGCTATTGATCAATTACAAATTAATATTGCCCCTTACGATGTTCGTCAGTCTGGATTTACTGGTTCAGGAATTAATGCTGTAACTCGCAGTGGTACAAACGAAGTTGAAGGATCTGTATATACAGCTTTTAGAAATGAGAATAAAACATTCTTAGGACGTGACGCAGGTGATGTAAAGATTGTTCCTGGAAAATTTGACGAAAAAATTTGGGGAGCTAGATTAGGTGCGCCAATTATTAAAGATAAATTGTTCTTTTTTGCCAACTTTGAAACTGTAGACAGAACTTCTCCAGCTACTACATGGACAGCAACAGGTTCTCCAAATGGAAGCGCACAAATTTCTAAACCGACTTATGCTCAAATGGAAGATTTGTCTAATTTCATGGCAAGTACATTCAACTACCAGACAGGGCCTTGGGAAAACTTTGATGCTCTAAGTCAATCTACTAAATTTCTTGCTCGTTTAGACTGGAATATTAATGACAATCATAAACTTACAGCTCGATATGTTCAAAACGATTCCTCATCTGATATATTGATGTCGAATTCAAACTCCTTAGGTTTAGGAAATAGAACAAATCAAGTAAATGCAATGTCTTACCAAAACAGTGGTTATTTGCAAAATGACAATACCCGTTCTATTGTTTTAGAATTAAATAGTAAATTGTCTAATAAATGGAGCAATAATTTATTGGTGGGTTATGACCTACAGAATGAAGATAGAGGTTTGCAAGGTGGAGGATTGTTTCCAACTATTGATATTAGAGATGGATCGGCTACAGCACCTACTTTGATTTCTTTAGGACTTGATCCCTTCACAAATGGCAACTTATTAGATTATTCTACCGCTCACCTTACAAATAATATTACTGGTAATTTAGGGAAACATACCGTAGTTTTTGGGGTTAATTTTGAGCGTTTTGTTTCAAATAACTCTTTCTTTCCAGGTTCTAATGGAGTTTATATTTTTAATTCTATTGCTGATTTCAAAGCTGCAGCAACACAATCAGCAGCCAATGGGAATGCACCTTCAACTTTGTTGCCAAACCGATTCCAATATCGTTATTCTGCACTACCAGGTGGAGAAGATCCTTTACAAGTGTTGAAATACAATAAATATGATGTATATGCACAAGATGAAATTAAACCATATGAAAACTTACGATTGACATTTGGTGTTAGGGCTACAGCTATTTCTTTTGAAAACACCGCTCTCGAGAATCCATTGGTAAATACATTGACTTTTGCAAATGGTGAAAAATTCAATACAGGAGATATGCCTAAAACGCAAATTTTAATTGAACCAAGATTTGGTTTCAACCTAGATTTGAATAATGACGCTACGACTCAAGTTCGTGGGGGTACAGGTATTTTTACAGGTAGACCACCAGCAGTATTTTTGTCAAATGCAATTGGAAATAATGGAGTGTTAACAGGATTCATAGATGCCAGTGGACCTGCTTTGGCTGCAGGCGGTTATGGATTTACTCCAAACCCTCAACAATATTTTACCCCAGCAGTTGCTACACTTCCTTCAACAATCGAATTGGCTTTGACCAAAAGAAATTTCAAGTTTCCACAAACTTGGAAATCTAATATCGCAATAGATCAAAAATTACCTTTTGGTTTTATAGGAACTGTGGAAGGAATTTTTAGTAAAAACATCAATGCCGTTAATTATTACAATGCCAACTTAGATAAACCAGTAGGCACTTTTACAGGGCCAGATAATCGTCCAAGATATGCTAATACTGACGCAGGAGTTAGGATTAATGACAATGTTTCAAGTGCAGTTGTATTAGAGAATACAGATGAAGGATATTTTTACTCTACTACCTTTAAGTTAGAGTATCCTTATCAAAATGGATTATGGGGGTCTATTGCTTACACACACTCAGGGGCTTATGATTTAATGTCTGCGGGTTCTATTGCTGCAGGTTCATGGACAGGAGCAAGATCTGTAAATGGTAATAATGATTTAGCACTTTCTGCTGCAAACACTAATACTCCAAATCGAATCGTTGGTATATTAGGTTATAAAATTACTTATGGAGATAAATTTGGAGGTTCTACATCATTCAATTTAGGATATATAGGTGAGCAAGCAGGTACATTTACATACTCTTATGGAGGGGATATGAATGGAGATCGTGTAAATTTTAATGATCTGTTATATGTTCCAACTAACGCTAATTTAATTAGATTTCAACCTTTAACGGTAGTAAGTAATGGTGTGACTACGGTATATACTGAAGCACAACAGCAACAAGCTTTTGAGAATTATATTAAGCAAGATAAGTATTTGAGAACAAGAAGAGGTATGTATGCAGAACGTAATGCTAGTGTCTTACCAATGTTACATAGAGTTGACTTGTCTGTAACACAAGATTTCTTCATTAAAATTGCTGGAAAAAATAATAATTTCCAATTTAGAGCAGATATTTTGAATTTCACTAACTTAATCAATAAAGATTGGGGTGTTTCAATGAGAGCTACAAATCCTAATGTTTTAAATTATAGAACAACTACTGCTGGAGTTCCATTTTACCAATTAGCTACTCAAACAGATGCTGCTCAAAATAGATTTTTGATTAAAGATACGTATCAAAAAAATGCAAGCGTTTTTGATGTTTGGCAAGCTCAATTTACTTTGAGATATATTTTTGGTAAATAAACATAATTAAGTTTTCATAAACGGCATTCACTTTTGGTGTAATGCCGTTTTTTTTTTACCCCATTTTTTCATATATTTGAAATTCTAAAAAAGATAGTATATGTACGAATTTATACAAAAATTTCACTCTGGTTGGGCTTATTTAGTTTTGTTAATTTTAGTAGTAGCGGTAGTTAATGCACTACTTGGTTTATCTTCCAAAAAAGAATTTACCTCAAAAGATCGAAAAATAGCCTTGTTTGCTTTAATCTTTACACATCTTCAATTGGTTATAGGTTTATTAACTTATTTTGTTTCTCCATTAGGCTTAGCTTCATTTGGACAAATGTCTGACAAAGCATTACGATTAACTTCACTAGAGCATCCATTAATCAATATAATTGCAATTGTTTTGATTACTATAGGTTGGTCAAAACATAAAAAAACTACAGATTCTTTGGCTAAATTTAAAACATTTGCCATTTTCTATGGTTTAGGTTTACTTTTAATTTTGAGCAGATTGCCTTGGTCTCTATGGCTATAATTTTAAAACCTCTGAATTGATTTTCAGGCTGTTTTAAAAAAGTATTAATTTAAAAAACGAATATGAAAAAATTAGTAGCCTTACTTTTTTTATTTGTGATCATTGGAATTGTCTATAGTCAAAGGCCTTTATTAATGAAGGAAAAACTAACAAATTCTAAGGATACTATAAAAAAAGAAAAAACAGATTTCCTGTCTTCTGAGGTAATAAAAGACACTCTTTTTGATCCAAATGTAAAATACCTTCTCTATAAGACCAATGGTCATGCATCCTATTATGCTGAAAAATTTCATGGAAGAAGAACGGCAAGTGGTCAAAAATTTGACATGAATAAATTAACCGCCGCTCACAAAAAACTACCCTTTGGAACAAAAATTAGAGTAACCAATGAGGCCAATGGAAAATCAGTTATTGTTGAAGTAAATGATCGAGGGCCTTTTGTAAAATCTAGAGAAATCGACCTGTCCAAAAAAGCATTTATGGCTATAGCAAGTTCAAAAAGAGCTGGATCTATGCGAGTTACCATTGAGACTATTGTAAAAAAATAAAGTAACTATTACCTTAGTGTTTCAGCGAATTGTTATAGAATGTATAATTTGGCCTAGAAATTTAAATTCTAGGCTTTTTTATTTTTATCGATATTCAATACATTTGAAATATGGACACAAATCTTCCACAACGTAAAATTATACACATCGATATGGATGCATTTTATGCTTCTGTGGAGCAAATGGATAATCCTGCATTGAAAGGTAAACCTATTGCTGTAGGAGGAAACGAGAATAGAGGTGTAGTTTCTGCGGCTAGTTATGAAGCAAGAAAATTTGGTGTTCGAAGTGCTTTGAGTGGGGTATTGGCTAAAAAATATTGCCCTGATTTGATTTTTGTTCGTCCTCGTTTTGATCGTTATAAAGAAATTTCAAAACAAATTCAAAAAATATTTTATGAATATACAGATATTGTTGAACCACTTTCCTTGGATGAAGCTTATTTAGATGTTACTCATAATAAAAAAGGGAATCCTAGCGCCACATTATTAGCCAAAGAAATTCGAGAACGTATTTTTGTAGAAGTTGGACTGACTGCCTCTGCTGGAATATCAGTAAATAAATTTATTGCAAAAGTCGCCAGTGATTATAACAAGCCAAACGGTCAAAAAACAGTAAGCGGAGAGGAAATCATTTCTTTTTTAGAAAATTTGCCTATTCAAAAATTTTATGGAGTGGGTAAGGTAACTACAGAAAAAATGTTTCAATTGGGGATTTTCACCGGATTGGATTTAAAAAACAAATCGATAGCGTTTTTAGAGCAGCATTTTGGTAAAAGTGGAATATATTATTTTCAAGTTGTCAGAGGTATTCACAATAGTCCTGTTCAGGCCAAAAAAACAACCAAATCGGTTGCCGCAGAACATACTTTTGATGTGAATTTATCTTCTGAAATTTTTATGCTCGAACAATTAGAGTCTATTTCTGGTCAAATAGAAAAGAGATTGCAAAAACATTCCATTTCTGGAAAAACAATCACTTTAAAAATAAAGTATAGTGATTTTTCTCAACAAACAAGAAGTAAAACCTTGCCTTATTTTGTTTCTGATAAGAGTTTGATTTTTGATGTAATCCAAGAATTACTTTTTCAAGAGCGATTAAAAGACTCAGTACGGTTATTGGGTATTGCTTTGAGTAATTTAAATACGGAACAGAAGAAAACGGTTGCGGTACAACTTCAATTCGATTTTTAGAGGTATTTGGAGTTCAACAACAGTTAAATCATAAAAATTGTGTCATTAACTTCTGAAAATCAGTTACATTTGATAAATTAAATTACTTGAAGATGTTGAATATCATTGAATATGAAAATGCTAAAGCCAAGTATTTTAATACTTTAGCTCTTAAAACTACCTCGGTATTATCCTTGAGTTTTCACGAAGAATTTTTAGGAAGTGTCAAAAAATCATTCCAAGATTTTAATCGTTTGAATGAAATCTTGCCCAAAAATAACCTACAAATGAACCCTAAACTTCTTAGAGATGCTCTTTTGGATGAAGTTGTTATTGTAACAGATTCTAATTTACAAATTGTTTTTGCTTCCAATAATTTAGCAAAAATGAATGGATATACAGAACATGAAGTCCTTGGGAATAGCCCTAAAATGTTTCATGGCGCAAAAACAAATAAAGTAATTTCAAGTCAAATTCGAGAAAAAATCGATCAAAAATTGCCTTTTGAATCAAAAGTAATCAACTATAAAAAAAATGGTAAAACATATGATTGCTTGATCAAAAGCTATCCCATCTTTAACAAGGAAGGTGATGTGACGCATTTTATAGCATTTGAAAAAACTATTTAAAGAAAAACGCCTCTCGAATGAAAGGCGTTTTTTTATACTAATCTTTACTTGAAAGTTTTGAAAGCAGTCTTAGGAATTCGATATAAAGCCATACGAGTGTGATTAACAACCCCATGGCTCCGTACCATTCCATGTATTTTGGCATTCTTTGACGAACGCCTTGTTCTATTCTATCAAAGTCTAAAAACAAATTCAAAGCCGCAATGATAATTACAAAAGCACTAATTCCAATACTCATAAGTGAATTATCATGATGTACAGGTGTAAAACTTGTAAACATTGAAAATAGCCAAGAAATTAAGTAATAGGTTGCAATTGCTAAAGTTGCTGCTATAACAACTGATTTGAATTGTTCGGTTACTTTCACAATTTTATACCTGTACAATCCTAAACAAACTAAAAAAGTGACGAATGTGGCTCCTACGGCTTGAAGTACAATTCCAGGGTATTTAGCTTCAAAAATAGCAGAAACACCTCCAATAAAAAGTCCTTCAAAAACGGCATATCCTGGAGCTAAATAGGGAGATAAATGTGGTTTGAAAGCTGAGAGTAGTACCAAAATTAATCCAACGATTGCCCCACCAAAAGCGGGTACAATTGGATTCATATCATTAAATGCCATCCACCAAGTTATGGTGGCGGCAGCTGTAAGTAGCAAAAACAGTATGAGACTCTTGTTTATGGTTCCAGTCAAAGACATTTCGGAACCATAGTCAATGATTGTTGCTTGATGTACCTCGTTTGAGTTGTCTTGGTTTTTAAAGGTTTTGTTGTTTAAAAACGGATTATTAGAATTATTAAAGGCCATAAATGTTGTTTTATAGTTATGGAATGAAAATTAATGATGGTTAAAGATATAAATAGTCCTGATTATTTTGAAATAAAATATAAATAAAAACGCTCCAAAAAAAGGAGCGTTATATATTCAATACAGTAGCAATTATGCTATTTCTGAAACTCTCAAAGTATTCACCATTCCTTTGTCTTTGATTGGCATTGCAGCTAAATTGATTAAGAAATCACCTTTTTTTACAAAACCTTTTTCTTTTACAATTTCGTTTACATCCGTAACGGTATCATCAGTACTAACATCTTTAGTATACATAAAGGATTTAACTCCCCATAATAGGTTAAGTTGTGTCAGGATACGTTTGTTGGAAGTAAATACTAAGATGTGAGCATTAGGTCTCCATGCTGAAATTTGGAAAGCAGTATATCCACTATTAGTTAAGGTACAAATCGCTTTGGCGTTGATGGAATTGGCCATCATAGCGGCATGGTGACAAATAGTTTTTGTAATAAAACGATTGGTTTTTACTTGTGGTGTGTTTTGAGGAACATGAATAAGAGGAGAGTCTTCAACGGCTTCTAATATTTGTGTCATTTTCTGAATAACTTGAACTGGATAGTTACCAGTAGCTGTTTCGCCAGAAAGCATTACTGCATCTGCACCATCCATTACAGAATTCGCAACGTCATTTACTTCGGCACGAGTGGGTGTTAAACTAGTAATCATTGTTTCCATCATTTGGGTGGCAACTATTACAGGGATTCGTGCAGTTTTGGCTCTTCTTATTAATTCTTTTTGAACCAATGGCACTTCGTGAGCAGGAAGTTCCACACCTAAATCGCCACGGGCTACCATTATGGCATCACAAAAAGCCACAATTTTATCCATATTTTCTAATGCTTCCGGCATTTCTATTTTGGCTACAATTGGAATCTTAAATTCAGAATGTTCAGCGATTAACTCTTGCAAGTCTTGTAAATCTCTAGGTGTTTTAACAAAAGATAGTGCAATCCAGTCTAAATGCTGTTCAATAGCAAATTTTGCATCTGCTATATCTTTTTCAGTCATAGCTGGTAATGAAATTTTTGTGTTCGGCAAATTAACCCCTTTTTTGGATTTTAATTCTCCTCCCTGTATGACTTTAGCAAGTACTTCGGTTTTTTTGTCTGTTGATACAATCTCGAAGATAAGTTTCCCATCATCTAAAAGAATTCTTTCTCCTGGATTTACATCGTTTGGAAAGTTTTGATATTTCATGAAAACTTTTTTAGAAGTCCCAATGATGTCTTCTGCGGTGGTAAATGTAATCAAGTCGCCTTCATTTACAAAAGCACCATCTTCCATTACACCTACACGCAGTTTAGGTCCTTGTAAGTCGCCTAAGATAGCAGTGGTATATCCAAATTCTTCATTTAATCCACGAATGATATTGATTTTGTTTTTTACATCTTCATAATCTGCATGTGAAAAGTTTACTCTAAACACATTCACTCCTGCCTCAATCATATCCTTAATGGTTTCTCTTGTGCTACATGCAGGTCCTAGTGTGGCTACAATTTTCGTTTTTTTGTTCGTAAGCATATGTATTAAAAAATTAAATTGTTTTTTGATTTTATTGTTTCTGTTTTTACACTATAAACCATATTAATCGTTGCTATAGTGTTCATTTTTGCTACTGTTTTTGTTACATTAAAATTGTTATGGCATGCCTCAATTTTTAAAAAAAAATCTGCTTTTTTTAACTCAGGTAGTAGATAAGTTTGAGCAGGTATTTCTAAATTTTGATCAAAAAAAAGAGTTGCTTTTTTTTTGTTATTTCTCTGAGTAACTTCATTTTTGTTTTGAATTAAATGCCAAGTTATATCTTTTTTACAATCGTAAAAAGTGTATTTTGAGAAAAAAGACTTTCCTTCTTTAATGTCTATTAAAATGTCTTTGGCACTTCTACTAAGATTTAGCTCTAAAATTAAATTTAAGGTATAGGCCAGCCGATAATCCTCTAAAGGAGTATGAATGGCTATAATTGAGTATTCTATTTCTTCAAACTCGTCTAAACTTACTTTATGAACTGCCATGTCAAAAATAAATAAGTAACAAAGGTACTACTTCTATGGAAGATTATATACGAAATTATGATATGATTTTGTTAAATCATTAGCGAAAACGATATAGTTTTAAGAAAAACAAGATTATTTCTTATTTATTTTTTCTTGAAAAGCAAAATAGGCCCGTTGTGCTGCTTTTTCTTCAGCTTTCTTTTTGGAAGTAGCTCTTGCTTTGGCGATTACTTTGTCATCAATGCTTAATCGCACCCCGAATAAGCGTTGACCGTCTATGGCATTATCTTCAAAGATGTCAAAATGAAATACTCTCTTTTCTTTTTGACACCATTCGATTACCAAACTTTTGTAACTGATGACTTTTCCTTCTAACCTACTGATATCAACATAAGGGATAATTACTCTAGAATTGATAAATTTTTCACAAAATAAATAGCCTTTGTCCAAATATATTGCACCAATTAAGGACTCGAATATGTTGCCATGAATATTGTCTCCAAAGTGTTGCACAGGCACTTTGCTTTCTATGAATTGAATCAAATTCAAGTCTTTTCCAAGCTCGTTTAAATGTTCTCTACTTACTATTTTTGAACGCATTTTGGTTAAATATCCTTCGTCTCCGTAAGGTGCTTTATTGAATAAATATCCAGCAATTACAGAGCTTAACATAGCGTCGCCTAAAAATTCTAATCGTTCGTAATTCATTGGGTTGCCCTCTTTATCCAACTTATTAGAGGATCGATGTGTAAATGCTTTACGATAAGGTTCTAACTCAGTTGGAGAAAAACCTAAGATTTTTTGAAGTGCATTAAAAAAAATCCCGTCTTCAAGAGAACGGGATTTTGAAAATATTTTTTTAAAAATACTCATACTAAATTAGTCAACTAATTTTTTAAACAATACACATGCATTGTGTCCTCCAAAACCAAAAGTATTGCTCATAGCAACATTTACTTCTCTTTTTTGTGGGGTGTTTAAAGTAAGATTTAGTGATGGGTCAATTTTATCATCAACAACACTATGATTAATGGTTGGTGGAATGATTCCATGCTGCATTGCTAAAATAGAAGCTATGGCTTCAATTGCTCCAGCGGCTCCCAAAAGGTGGCCTGTCATAGATTTTGTCGAATTGATGTTTATGGTTTTTGCATGATCACCAAATACAGCACTAATCGCTTTTAATTCTGCCACATCTCCAAGAGGAGTAGAGGTTCCGTGAGTATTGATGTGATCAACATCTTCTGGATTCATTCCTGCATCACGAAGCGTGTTTTTCATTACAGCAATAACCCCAATGCCTTCTGGGTGAGGAGCGGTTAAGTGATAGGCATCTGATGACATACCACCACCACCAATTTCGCAATAAATCTTTGCGCCTCTGGCTTTGGCGTGCTCATAGTCTTCCAGTACGAGTGCACCAGCTCCCTCACCAAGAACAAATCCATCTCTGGTTGCGTCAAAAGGTCTAGAAGCAGTCTCTGGACTTTCATTTCTTGTAGATAAAGCGTGCATTGAACTAAATCCTCCCATTCCTGCAATGGTTACAGCTGCTTCAGAGCCCCCAGAAATAATCACGTCGCACATGCCTAATCGGATGTAGTTAAATGCGTCAATCAATGCATTGGCAGAAGAAGCACAAGCCGAAACGGTAGTGTAATTGGGTCCCATGTAGCCATTACGCATTGAGATATGTGCTGGAGCTATATCAGCAATCATTTTTGGAATAAAAAAAGGATTGAATTTTGGCGTTCCATCACCTTTTGCATAGTACATTACTTCATCTTGAAAAGTTTCTAATCCACCAATTCCAGCGCCCCAAATAACACCAACTCTTTGTTTGTCAATAGTGTCGTCTGTTAATCCAGCATCTTTAATCGCTTCATCACTTGCGGCAATAGCGTATTGAGCAAATTTATCTAGTCTACGAGATTCTTTACGATCCATATAGTCTTCAATATTGAAGTTCTTGACTTCACATGCAAACTTTGTTTTGTGTTTTTCGGTATCGTAATAGGTAATGGGAGCAGCGCCGCTCACTCCGTTCAAAAGACCATGCCAGTATTCTTGGATGTTATTTCCAATTGGAGTTAGTGCACCTAATCCTGTAACTACAACTCGTCTTAATTCCATAACGTATGTGTTTTGTTAGCTTTAAACAAATAAAACCCACGCATTCTTTTAATGTATGTATAGTACAAAAGAGACATGGGTATTACAATATATGTGTTTTTAAGGAGGAAAATGTCCTCTCCTATGTGTTAAATTGATTTTAAAAATAATAACACCCGTTTACAAGCAATGCAAACGGGTGATGATTTATTATTTTTTTGCTTCCTCGATGTAAGAGATAGCTTGACCAACAGTAGCAATGTTCTCTGCTTGATCATCTGGAATTTGAATGTCGAATTCTTTTTCGAATTCCATAATAAGCTCAACAGTGTCTAATGAGTCAGCTCCTAAATCATTTGTGAAGCTTGCTTCTGTTACAACTTCGTTTTCGTCAACACCTAATTTGTCTACGATAATCGCTTTTACTCTTGATGCAATGTCTGACATAATCTTTAATTTTAGAATTTAATTTGTTGGCAAAAATAAAAAACTTTATTTTAAAACTACCATTTAGTTAATAAATGTATTGCAGAAACGCTAAAATTTATTTCAACAAAGAGCCCTCAAAGCTATTTTTTTTCGTTTTTTATGCCTTTTTTTGTAAAATAAAAAATGGGTTTGAACATGAATAAAATTGTGATTTTTGCTTCAGGATCGGGTACAAATGCCGAAAGTATTATAAAATATTTTATAAATTCTTCAAAAACCAAAGTAGTGAGTGTCATAACTAATAATGCAAATGCAAAAGTTATAGAACGAGCAAAAAAGTATCAAGTGCAAACGTTAATTTTTTCTAAAAGCGAACTAAACGACAGTAAATTATTACAAAAAATAAATAATTTTCAACCTGATTTATTGGTTCTTGCGGGTTTTTTATTGAAAATACCCGAAACTTGGGTGGCTGCGTTTCCTAATAAAATCATCAATATCCATCCTGCTTTGTTGCCTAAGTTTGGAGGCAAGGGAATGTATGGAATGCATATACACCAAGCAGTTGTGGCCAATAAGGAAAGCGAAACAGGAATTACAATTCATTACGTAAATGAAAATTACGATGAAGGTGCTATTCTTTTTCAAGCTGCTGTTCCTCTAGCACCAGAGGATACACCAGAAGATGTAGCTGTAAAAATTCATGAATTAGAGCAAAAACATTTCCCACTAGTTATAGATCGTTTATTAAATCACTAAGTTTTTTCTTTGTTATCATTTTAAGTTTTACTAAGTAAAATCAATAGTTTAATCATGTCACATCAAGTTCATATTTATACCGATGGCGCAGCCAAGGGGAATCCTGGTCCTGGTGGCTATGGCGTGGTTATGGAATGGGTAGGTAAGCCCTATAAGAAGGAATTCTATGAAGGATTTCGATTAACAACAAACAATAGAATGGAATTGTTGGCAGTTATTGTAGGCCTTGAAAAGTTGAAGAATGATAATACCACAGTTTTGGTAATTTCAGATTCTAAGTATGTGGTAGATTCTGTAGTAAAAAAATGGGTTTTTGGTTGGGAGAAAAAACGATTTGTTGATAGAAAAAATGCAGATTTGTGGCAACGTTTTTTGCTGGTTTATCGTAAACATCAAGTAGATTTTAAATGGATTAAAGGTCATAATAATCATCCCCAAAATGAGCGATGTGATGAACTAGCAGTTTTGGCATCACTTCAAAACCAACTTTCAGTAGATTCTTTTTATGAAAAAGAAGAGCAAAAATTAATGTAAACATTAGATAATCAGGACTTAATGCTTTTGGAGCTTTGCCGCTTTCAATCGTTGCAACTTTACACTTTATAAACTATCTTTGCGCCTTAATTCGAAACACAGCAAATGAATAAATTATTGATTGTTGGAACAGTAGCTTTCGACGCAATTGAAACTCCTTTTGGGAAAACCGATAAAATTTTAGGTGGTGCGGCAACATATATTGGTTTGTCAGCTTCTTTTTTCAACTTACAATCAGCAATTGTATCGGTAGTAGGGGATGATTTTCCACAAGAACATTTAGATTTATTGACTTCTAGAAATATTGATATTTCTGGAATTGAAATCGTTAAGGGAGGAAAAACGTTCTTTTGGAGTGGCTTGTATCACAATGATTTGAATTCAAGAGATACATTGGTTACAGAACTTAATGTTTTGGCAGATTTTCAACCAAAAGTGCCTCAAAATTTCAAAGATGCTGAAGTAGTAATGTTAGGGAATCTTCATCCATTGGTTCAAAGTAGTGTTTTGGATCAAATGCAAACTACACCTAAATTAGTAGTTTTAGACACTATGAATTTTTGGATGGATTGTGCGCTACCTGAATTACTGGATGTAATTAAGCGGGTAGATGTAATTACAATAAATGATGAAGAAGCTAGACAACTGTCTGGAGAATATTCATTAGTGAAAGCAGCTGCCAAAATTCATACTCTTGGACCTAAATATGTGGTGATTAAAAAAGGAGAACACGGAGCGCTTTTATTCCATAATAATGAAGTGTTTTTTGCACCAGCATTGCCATTAGAAGAAGTTTACGACCCAACAGGAGCTGGAGATACTTTTGCCGGAGGTTTTTCAGGATACATTGCTCAAAGCGAAAATATTTCATTTGAAAACATGAAAAACGGTATCATTTACGGCTCAAATTTAGCCTCTTTTTGTGTGGAGAAATTTGGAACCGAAAGAATGGTAGGTTTAGAAGAAAATGAAGTGAATCAGCGATTGAAACAGTTTAAGGCTTTGACACAATTTGATATCGAACTATAATGACTTAAGCTCAGGAAACTGGGCTTTTTTAATACACAATTTAATACAACACAACAATAAATACTATGAGTGACGCTTTACAACACGAATGTGGAATAGCTTTAGTACGACTTCTTAAGCCACTTGAATACTATAAGGAAAAATATGGATCGGCTTTTTATGGCATCCAAAAAATGTATTTACTTATGGAAAAACAGCACAATCGAGGACAAGACGGTGCTGGATTTGCAAGTATAAAATTAGATGTAGAGCCAGGACAAAGATACATCAGCCGAGTGCGTTCGAATCATGCACAACCCATCCAAGATGTATTTGCTCAAATAAATGCAAGAATTAATGATGAAATAAAAATCCATCCTGAGTATGCAGACAATGTATCCTTACAAAAAGCCAATATTCCTTATTTAGGAGAATTGTTTTTGGGGCATGTTCGTTATGGAACTTTTGGAAAAAATAGTATAGAGAGTGTACATCCATTTTTACGTCAGAATAACTGGATGCATCGTAATTTGATTCTAGCAGGAAACTTTAATATGACCAATGTTAAGGAGTTATTCGAGAACTTGGTTGAGTTAGGTCAACATCCAAAAGAGATGGCTGATACGGTTACAGTAATGGAAAAAATAGGGCATTTCTTAGATGATGCCGTTACAGATTTGTATCAGGATTGTAAAAACGAAGGATTAAATAAGCGTGAAGCTTCTGTAGTAATAGCAGAGAGATTGGATGTAGCAAAAATTCTAAACAGAGCTGCTAAAAATTTAGATGGAGGTTATGCTATGGCAGGACTATTAGGTCACGGAGATGCCTTTGTTTTTAGAGATCCAGCTGGAATTCGCCCTGCTTATTTTTATCAAGATGATGAAATTGTGGTGGTGGCATCAGAACGCCCAGTGATTCAAACAGTGTTCAATGTGCCTTTTGAAAAAGTACATGAAATTGATCCAGGTGCCGCTTTAATTATCAAAAAGAACGGGACTGTTTCTATGCAAGAAATTCTTCCAGCGATTACCAAAAAAGCGTGTTCTTTTGAGCGCATTTATTTTTCAAGAGGAAGTGATGCCGAAATTTATCAGGAGCGTAAAATGCTGGGTAAACTCGTATTGCCAGCTGTTTTAGAAACCATAAAATTTGATACTGATAATACGGTTTTCTCATATATACCGAATACCGCTGAGACTTCTTTTATTGGAATGGTCGAAGCAGCTCAAGATTTTTTGAATCAGCGAAAAAACAATTATATTTTAGCCAATAGAGATACCTTAACCACCGAAAGTTTACAAGAATTATTGTCGGTAAAAATCCGAACAGAGAAAGTAGCCATTAAAGACGCGAAACTAAGAACTTTTATTACAGAAGACAGTAGTAGGGATGATTTAGTAGCACATGTCTATGATGTTACCTATGGTGTAGTACAACCAACAGATAACTTGGTAATTATTGATGATAGCATTGTTCGTGGGACTACACTAAAGAAAAGTATCATCAAAATGATGGATCGATTGAATCCGAAACGCATCGTCGTGGTGTCTTCAGCTCCTCAAATTCGTTATCCAGATTGTTACGGAATTGATATGGCAAAGTTAGAAGGTTTAATTGCTTTTAAAGCAGCTTTAGAATTGCTCAAAGAAAGAAATCTTTACCATATAGTTGATCAAGTATATGCAAAGTGTAAAGCACAAGAAAACTTTAAAGATGTTGAAGTGGTAAATTATGTCACTGCAATTTATGATCCTTTTAGTCCTCAAGAAATCTCAGATAAAATAGCTGAAATGCTAAGCTCAGCTGAAATCAACGCTGAAGTAAAAATTATTTTTCAAACCGTTGAAAATTTGCATATAGCTTGCCCTAAAAACTTAGGGGATTGGTACTTTACAGGTGATTATCCTACCCCAGGCGGTAACCGTGTTGTCAATCGAGCCTTCATGAATTTTTATGAAGGAAAAGACGCCAGAGCATATTAAAGAAATCTTAAAAGATGTATTTAATCGGATTTTATTGCATTTCATCGGAAATTATTGTAAGCAAAATCCCTTTGCTGTAAGTTTACATCACCATAATATTAGTAGGTTAAGTTTATGGTAGATTTGGGGCAAAAAGGGTGGAAGAAATTCCACCTTTTTTATTTTAATGTTGAATTCATCTTGATTATTAGCTAGTTAATAGTATTATTATAAGCAAGAAAAAAAAGAGTTGTTTTCAATACAGAAAACAACTCTTTTTTTTATAAGTATTATATTTCTACTCGTTTAACGCATTCCAGCCTCTGGCTTTTAACGGGATTTTAGTATTGGCTCGAGTAATCAAATGTGTTCCTTCATTGGGTTCAGTCATATGGCCAATGATAGTAAAGTTGGGATTTCCTTTAATTTTGTCGAAATCAGTAATAGCGATTGTAAACAATAATTCATAGTCTTCGCCACCATTTATAGCAATGGTTGTACTGTCAATATTGAATTCCTCGCATACTGAAATAAATTGAGGGTCTAATGGTAATTTGTCTTCATACAGATTACATCCTACATTGGATTGTTTGCATAAATGCATAATTTCGGAAGAAATACCATCAGATACATCAATCATAGCAGTTGGTTTTATCTTTAAAGCATGTAATAAGGTACGGATATCGGTTCTTGCTTCCGGTTTTAGTTGTCGCTCAATCAAATAAGTATAGGCATCTAAATCAGGTTGTGAATTTGGATTTACTTGAAAGACTTGTTTTTCTCTTTCTAAAACTTGAAGTCCCATGTAAGCAGCACCAATGTCCCCAGTTACTACTAATAAATCGGTTGCTTTGGCTCCGTTTCGATAAACAATCTCATTTTCATCTGCTTCACCCAAAGCGGTAATGCTAATAATCATTCCTTTTTGAGAAGAAGTAGTGTCGCCACCTACGACATCAATTTTGTATTCTTTGGCTGCTCGAGCAATTCCTTCATACAATTCTTCTAAAGCTTCTAACGGGAATCGATTAGAAACGGCTACCGAAACAGTTATGTGTGTAGGTTTGGCATTCATAGCACAAATATCAGATAGATTAACTACAACTGCTTTGTATCCCAAGTGCTTCAAAGGCATATAAGCCAAATCAAAATGTACTCCTTCAATTAACAAATCGGTTGAAACTACTGTCTTTCTTGTGCCAAAATCTAAAACAGCTGCATCGTCTCCAATTCCTTTTAATGTTGACTCTTGGTTAATTTCAAAGTTTTTTGTCAAATGGTCGATTAACCCAAATTCACCTAATTGAGCAATACTAGTACGTTGAGGGTTTTTATCTTCAATCATGTTTATTTATGGTTTAAAAAAGGCAAAGGTACGAAGAATTAATTGCTAAGAATGCTTCGATTTTCACTGAAAATATGCATCTTTATGTAAATAAAAATTTAAAAAATGAAAGCATTCGATATAGTGACCCTAACGGTCAACCCAGCAGTAGATAAAAGTACTAGTTTTAAAGGATTAGTTGCCGAACAAAAAATCCGTTGCGAAGTGCCAAGATACGATGCAGGTGGAGGCGGAATTAACGTCTCTAAAGCTATTGCACGTTTAGGAGGCAATTCTATGGCTTTGTTTACTTCGGGTGGGGCAATGGGACAATTGTTAGTAGAATTAGTAGCTCAAGAAAATATTGCCAGTGAGGCTGTTGCTGTGAAGAGTTGGACAAGAGAAAGCTTTGTAGCGGTAGATACCAATACCAACTCGCAATACAGATTTGGATTTACAGGAGGTTCATTAACAGAAGAAGAAAGTGAGCGATTTTTAGCTAAAATTGGGGAGTTCAAACCTAATTTTTTGGTTGCTAGCGGTAGTTTGAATGAAGGTTTAAATTCCGATTTTTATCAAAAAGTTGCCCATGTTGCTAAAGAGAACAACTCAAAATTAATTATTGATACTTCAGGAGAAGCTTTAGAAAAAGTCCTTGAAGTTGGCGCTTATTTAATCAAGCCAAACGTTGGTGAACTAGCCAAATTAATTGGAGAAGAGCGACTAGAAATGGAAGAAGTAAACGAAGCAGCCAAGAAAATTATAGCTAAAGGAGGTGCAGAAATAGTAGTTGTATCTCTTGGTCCACAAGGTGCTGTTTTGGTGACCAAAGACCATTATGAGTTTGTTCCTGCTCCCAATGTAGCCAAAAAGAGTACGGTAGGTGCTGGTGATAGTATGGTAGGAGGAATGGTTTGGGCACTTTCTCAAAATAAACCTTTAAAAGAAGTTATTCGATGGGGAGTGGCTTGCGGTTCAGCCGCCACGATGAACGAAGGTACCCAATTATTCAAAGGCTCCGATGCACAGCGATTGTTTGATTGGTTAAAGGATAAATAAGCCCCCTAGCCCCCAAAGGGGGAACAAAAAAACCTGACAACTTTTACATTGTCAGGTTTTCTCTTTATTCTATTTTCTATATTCTTTTCTCTAAAAAAACTAGTCGTTCAATTTCAAAACCGCCATAAATGCTTCTTGCGGAATCTCTACATTTCCTACTTGGCGCATACGTTTTTTACCTTTTTTCTGTTTTTCCAATAGTTTACGTTTACGAGAAATATCTCCTCCGTAACATTTGGCGGTAACGTCTTTACGTAAGGCTTTTATGGTTTCACGAGCAATGATTTTGGCTCCAATTGCCGCCTGAATCGGAATATCAAATTGCTGTCTCGGAATCAACTCACGCAATTTTTCGGTCATTTTTTTACCAATTGTATAAGCGTTGCTTTCGTGAATCAACGCAGAAAGCGCATCCACCTGATTAGCGTTCAATAATACATCCAATTTAACCAATTTTGAAGTACGCATTCCAATAGGAGAGTAGTCAAACGATGCATAACCTTTAGAAACTGTTTTCAATCGGTCGTAAAAGTCGAATACTATTTCAGCCAATGGCATATCAAAGTTTAATTCCACACGCTCAGTGGTCAAATACGTTTGGTTTGTGATAATACCACGTTTTTCAATACATAAACTCATTACGTTACCCACAAAATCAGCTTTGGTAATTATAGTAGCTTTGATGAAAGGTTCTTCTACACGATCCAATTTTGAGGGTTCTGGCAAATCGGATGGATTGTTAACGATAATAGCTGTTTCAGGCTCTTTTTTGGTGTATGCCAAATACGAAACGTTCGGAACTGTGGTAATTACGGTCATATTGAACTCACGCTCCAATCGTTCCTGAATAATTTCCATATGTAGCATTCCTAAGAAACCGCAACGGAAACCAAATCCTAAAGCTGCCGAACTTTCAGCCGTAAATACCAACGAAGCATCGTTTAGCTGTAGTTTTTCCATCGAAGCTCTTAGTTCTTCAAAATCTTCTGTATCTACAGGGTAGATTCCAGCAAAAACCATCGGTTTTACGTCCTCAAAACCTGTAATCATATTGGTGGTAGGTGTTTTGGCATCTGTGATGGTATCCCCAACTTTTACTTCTTTGGCTTCTTTAATTCCAGAAATTAAATATCCTACATCTCCTGTAGAAATTACGTTTTTTGGAACTTGATTCAGTTTTAAAGTACCTACTTCATCGGCAAAATATTCATTGCCAGTAGCCATAAATTTTATTTTTTGCCCTTTTTTGATTTCTCCATTTACCACACGGAAAATAACTTCAATTCCGCGGAAAGGGTTGTAATGTGAATCAAAAATTAAGGCTTGTAACGGTTCTTCTTTGTTGCCTTTTGGAGCAGGAATTTTTTCGATAATGGCAGCCAAAATATTTTCGACACCAAAACCTGTTTTTCCTGACGCGTGAATAATATCTTCTAATTCACAGCCCAACAAATCAATGATATCATCACTTACCTCCTCAGGATTAGCGCTTGGTAAATCGACTTTGTTTAAAACTGGAATGATTTCTAAGTCGTTTTCTAAAGCCAAGTATAAGTTAGAAATCGTTTGTGCTTGTATACTTTGTGCCGCATCAACAATCAAAAGTGCGCCTTCGCAAGCGGCGATTGAACGCGAAACTTCATAGGAGAAATCCACGTGACCCGGAGTGTCAATCAAGTTTAAGATGTAATCCTCACCTTTGTATTTGTACTCCATTTGTATGGCGTGACTCTTAATGGTAATACCACGTTCGCGCTCCAAGTCCATATTGTCTAACAATTGGGCTTTTTCTTCTCGAGCGGTAACCGTTTGCGTAGCGCCTAATAATCGGTCAGCAAGGGTACTTTTTCCGTGGTCAATGTGTGCAATGATGCAAAAATTTCTAATGTGTTTCATGCGGTGTCTCTGTCATTAATGGCGAAAAATATCGCTTTCAAGCTGCAAATATAGCGCAAAGTTTAGATTTAATTGTATGTTTTTAAAGTTAGTACCGATAACTATTTATTTTTAATCCTCTTACGCTAAGAGTTTATGAATTGAATGATGTGGATGGTATTTTGATACAGAAGTTTTTTATCGATTAGAAGCAGTAGAAAGGTATTGCTGTTGTTTTTGTATATTTGAGAAATGAGTGCAACATCCCCTTTTTTGAAAAATCTGCATCTTATTATTTCAGCAGCTATAGTAGCACCTGTTGGTCTGATATATGGTGTTAAACCTAATTTTCTTTTTGAGGTAAGCCTACAATCACCCGACGAATTTTCAATTTTCAAAGCCATAATGGGTTTGTATTTGGGATTTTCGTTTTTTTGGATTTTAGGAATTTTTCAGCAGCGATTTTGGAAAGTCGCCACGATTTCTAATATGATTTTTATGTTGGGCTTGGCAGCGGGAAGAATTATTTCTATTCTTTTTGATGGATTGCCATCTGGTATTTTTGTTTTAGGAACCTTCGGTGAATTGGTATTGGGTTGTTTTGCCATTTATAACTATAGAAAATTTAATGTGCCCAATTAAACATTTCTTTAATGTCTAATGTTAGTAATTTGATATCGAAGTTTTCATAAAAATAATTATAAAATGCTAAAAATGAGACACTCTTGAGATTAAATTTTATTACTAAAAATTCTTAACTATCTTTGCAAAAAATTTAAGCAATGCCCAAAATTGGCAACATAGAACTTCCAGATTTTCCTTTACTTCTTGCACCTATGGAAGATGTGAGTGATCCGCCTTTTCGTAGATTGTGCAAAATGCACGGTGCCGACTTAATGTATTCCGAGTTTATTTCTTCTGAAGGATTGATTCGCGATGCCATCAAGAGCCGAATGAAGTTGGATATTTTTGATTACGAACGCCCTGTTGGGATACAAATCTTTGGCGGCGACGAAGAAGCGATGGCGTTGTCCTCAAAAATTGTTTCTACCGTAAATCCAGATTTAATTGATATTAATTTTGGTTGTCCTGTAAAGAAAGTCGTTTGTAAAGGTGCCGGTGCAGGAGTTCTAAAAGACGTCGATTTGATGATTCGTTTGACCAAAGCGGTGATTGATAGTACGCATTTGCCTGTAACCGTAAAAACGCGTTTGGGTTGGGATGATAACTCTATCAACATCGATGAGGTGGCCGAACGTTTGCAAGATATTGGCGTTGCTGCATTGAGTATTCACGCTAGGACACGTGCTCAAATGTACAAAGGCCACTCGGATTGGTCTCACATTGCTCGTATTAAAAATAATCCAAGAATTACGATGCCGATTTTTGGAAATGGCGATATCGATTCTCCTGAAAAAGCTTTAGAATACAAAAACAAATACGGAGTCGACGGGATTATGATTGGTCGTGCCGCTATTGGTTATCCTTGGATTTTTAACGAAATCAAGCATTTCTTTAAGACAGGAGAACATTTGGCCAAACCCACGGTGGCTGATAGAGTAGAAGCGGTTCGCAACCACTTGACTTGGGCTATGGATTGGAAAGGCGAACGTCACGGAATTGTAGAAACAAGGCCACATTATACCAATTATTTCAAAGGCATTCATTCCTTCAAAACCTACAAACAACAATTGGTTACGCTCGATAAACCAGAAGAATTATTTGCGGTACTAGATGAGATTATCGACGCTTATGCTGGGTATGAAGTGGTGTAAAAATTAAATGGGCTTCAGATTTGCCACTAATTCACTAATAATTCGTGAATTCGTGGCTTTTTTAATCCAACAACTTCTTAGTAACTCTACTACTAGCGATTAACGAAGCCAAAAAGCCAAGCGTGATAATGGTTGCCATTACGATTGCGATGTTTTCAAAACTAAAAACGACTGGATAAGCCAGTGTTGGGGTAATCATAATCCACTCGAATTGTTGTTGCAATAACACAATTACGATGCCCAAAAGCAATCCAATAATTCCTCCATAAACGCTCAATAAAGTTCCTTGTAGCAAGAAAATATTGCGAAGACTCTTGATTTCTGTTCCGAGATTGAACAAGGTTTTCAGATTGCCTTTTTTGTCTAAAATCATCATAATCAAAGCGCCAATCAAGTTAAAAAGTGCCACAACAATAACCAAGGTGAAAATTAAATACACCGCGATGTTTTCGGTATTCAACATTTTATAAAGCGACTCGTTCAGTTGCGCTCTATTTTTTAGCGTGATTTTATTTTTGAAAATCGTTTGTAGTTGATCAATTATAGCCGCTTCATCGGCATTTGGGCGGAGTTTAAATTCAATTCCAGAAATTTGATTGGGTTGGTATTCTAGTAATTCTTGTGCCAATCCCAAATCGGCAAAAACATATTTTGAATCCAAATCTTCACTAATCGAATAAATCCCAGTCGGAATCAAATCACTCTGATTAAAGGCTTCTGATGGAATGGTAATCGTTCCTTTACCCGGCCTTGGCACCATAACTTCTAGCGCCGTATTGTAGTCAAACAATCCCATCGAGAATTTTTGCGCCATTCCGTATCCTACAACAACTTGATAGGTGTTGGGTTGCAGCCATTGCCCGTTGTACAATTTTTTTTCAATGGCGTTTACTTTGGTGAATTGCGTGTCCACTCCTTTCAAATAAGTCACTTCTTGCTTGTCTGCAAAAGTAAAAAGCACTCTTTCTTCAATAATCTTGGAGAACGAAGCGATTCCAGCTATTTTTTTGATATCTTGATTTTGTTGGGGAGTAACAAAAAACGATTTGCCAAGGGTAGGCGTTGCTTTTAAATCGGGGTCAATTTCGTTGGTAAACGAAAGACTAAATTCTTTCAAACCGCTAAATACCGACAGCACCACAAAAAGTGCCATAGCACCCACAATGATGCCCAAACTAGCAATACGATTGATGATGTTAATAGCGCTGTTTTTGCTATTACTTCTAAGGTATCGGTGGGCGATGTAAAGCGGAAAATTCAATTTAAAACTGTCTGCGTTTTTCTAATAAATCTCTGTTTTCAATAGGATTTTCCTGATTTTTCAAGGCATTGTCGATTTTCTCGATATAATCCAACGAGTCATCAATAAAGAAAACCAAATTAGGAACTCTACGCAATTGCAAACGAACACGTTGTGCTAAATCGTGTTTAATCAAGTTGGTATTCGTTTTTATCGCTGCCAAGGTTTCTTGTGCTTTTTCTTGAGGAAAAATACTTAAATGCACCGTAGCTACCGATAAATCTGAGGTTACCACTACTTTGGATACTGAAATTACTAAGTTAGTAACGCCATTTTTTCTCACTTCACCTTGCAAAATGTCCACCAAATCTTTTTGGATGACACCGCCTATTTTTTTCTGTCTATTTGTTTCCATGCTGCAAAAATACTACTTTTAAGCTATATTCGAACAAATTTTCAACGTAACAATCCTGATTCTAGAATATTCCGATGGGTAATCAGGAGCTATTTCCTGCTGTACGCTATATCTTTGCTGCCGAACCCCGGCAGCAAAGGATGCCGCTTCCATCAGGGCTAGGGTTTAGGATAATCGAGAAAAATTGTTTTTCAATAAGTAAGTTTAATTGGATATGATAACCCTTTCAGAGTTTTATATTCTAAAAGGGTTATATAACAAACACACTATGCAAAGCACTTCCTTTTCAATATATGACGCATCTGCTGGCTCGGGGAAGACCTATGCATTGGTCAAAGAATACCTCAAAATTATTTTGGTCGCCCCCAAAAACGATGCCTATCGTCATATTCTAGCCATCACTTTTACCAACAAAGCGGTGCAAGAAATGAAGAGCAGGATTGTAGGTAGCCTATCCGAATTTGCCAAAGACGAACCCAATTCGAAAGCGCTTGATTTAATGCAAGATTTGGCTATTGATACTCAGTTGTCTTTGATTCAAATCAAAACCAAAGCGCAACAAATCATCAAGCATATTATTCATAATTATGCGGCTTTTGATATTTCCACCATCGATAAATTTACACATAAAGTCATTCGTGCTTTTGCTCTCGATTTGAATCTCCCGATGACTTTCGAAGTGACCTTGGATACCGAAAATTTATTAGTCGAAACCGTAGATGCCATTATTGCACAAGCTGGCGAAGATGCAACGCTAACGCAACTACTCATCGATTTTACTATGGAAAAAACCGATGATGATAAGTCTTGGGATATTTCAAGGGAAATTTTAGAAACGGGTCGACTAGTGCTGAATGAGAATAATCGTAATGAAATTGCTCAATTTCAAGACACTACGATTGGTGAGTTTGTAAAAATAAAAGAGAAGTTACTAGCGGTTAACAAAAAATTAGAGGCAGAAACTATTGTGATGGCGGAATCGATTTTGGAGCAAATAAATTCTAATGGTATTGATGTGAAATCTTTTTCAAGAGCTACTTTCCCTAATCACGTGAATAGCATAGTAGAAAAGAAATTCAATCCAAAGAACAAAAGGTTTTATGAATTTGAAGATATCGCGATCAACAAAGCGGCCAAAGATAGAGCGATTATTGAAACTTTAATTCCTGATTTTTTGAGTCAACTTGCTGCAATTTATAAGATTTTTGAAAAAATTAATTTTTATAAAGCCTTTCTAAAAAACATTACGCCTTTGTCTTTATTGAATACAGTCAGCAACGAATTGGCCAAAATTCAAGAAGAGCAAAATGTGCTTTCAATTGCCGAGTTCAATGCGATTATTCATCGAGAGATTCAAAATCAACCTGCACCTTTTATTTATGAGCGCTTAGGAGAGCGGTACCGCCATTTTTTTATCGATGAGTTTCAAGATACTTCCGAAATGCAATGGCAAAATCTCATTCCGTTAATTGATAATGCCTTGGCGGGTCAAGATGATTATGGCGTAAAAGGAACGTTGATGATTGTAGGCGATCCGAAACAATCCATTTATCGTTGGAGAGGCGGAAAAGCAGAGCAATTTATCGCCTTGAGCAAAGACCATAATCCGTTTAGCAATCCAGATAAAAAACTGATTCATCTGGACAAAAATTACCGGAGTTACTCTGAAGTAATTGACTTTAATAATGCTTTTTTCAAGATGTTATCGGCTGAATTTACCAATGAAGATTACAAAGATTTATACGAAAATCACAGCCATCAAAAAGCAAATGACAAAAAGGGGGGGTATGTAAATATTTCTTTTATTCCTCAGTCAGCCACTAATGAGGAAGATGAGGAAACACTTGACAAAACGGATTTGTATGTTTTGGCAACCTTGCAAACGATTCAAAAAGTAATCGCTCAAGGATTTGAATACAAAGACATCGTTATTCTTACCCGAAAACGCGAACAAGGAATTGCAGTAGCCAATTATTTAACAGAGCAAAACATTCCTTTGTTGTCCTCAGAAACTTTGATGATTCAAAATGCCACCGAAGTTCGTTTTTTGATTCATTTGTTACGCTATTTGAACAATAGCAATGACTTAGAAGCCAAGGTGAATTTTTTGTATTTCATTGCCAAAAACAAACAAGATCAACTTCCTGTTGCCGATTGCATTTCTGAAGGTATGGCTTTGGCCAACGAAAGGAAATTTGAACTTTGGCTACAGCAATTTGGGGTGCAATATTCCTTTCAAGACATCCGAAAAAAAGCCTTGTACGAAGCGGTTGAGATTAGTATTGCTAAGTTTTTGACGGCAGAAAATAGCAATTCGTATGTGCAATATTTTTTAGATATTGTGCTTGAGCGGGACATTCGGAATCAAGCTGGAATTGCAGATTTTTTACTGTTTTGGGAGAAAAATGGTTCCAAATTCAGTATTCCATCGCCAGAAGGCAGCAATGCAGTCCGAATCATGACCATTCATAAATCCAAAGGGCTGGAGTTTCCCGTGGTAATTATGCCTTTTGCCGAGGAAGATTATTCACGCAAACCCAAAGATAAATTATGGCTCGATGCCGAAAAGGAAGAGCTCGGATTAGAGAAAGTATTGATTGACAATAGTAGTGCGGTTGAGGGTTTCGGAGCAGAAGCATCCGAAGTGTACCATCAAAAAAAGCAAGAAGAATTGTTGGATAATATCAACGTTTTGTATGTAGCATTAACTAGGGCAGAGGAACAATTGTATATTATTTCGAATATGAACTTGTCTAGTAAAGGTGAGTTGCCAAAGAACAATATGTGTACTTTTTTTATCCAATATTTAGAGAGTAAAAATCAATTTGATAGCGAAAAATTAACCTATGATTTTGGTGTAGCTACTAAGCTTTCAAAATCGGTAAAACATATCGATTCAAACAAGCCAATTCCAGTGATGGAATCGTTTTTAGATCCTAAAAACATCAAGATTGCTCAAAAAGAAGCCCTAATGTGGGGAACTCAGCAGCAAGAGGCCATTGCTTACGGAAACGTGGTGCACGAAATTTTATCATTAGTAAAGTATAAAACGGATATTGAAAAGGCCATCGAAATTGCTTTGGCTAATGGATGGATTCATTTTGAACAAACAGAAATGGTGACTCAAACGATTAAAGCTATTGTGTCACATCCAGAGTTGATGGTTTATTTTGAAGAAGGAAATCAGGTTTTTAACGAACAAACCATTATTCAAAACGAAGGAAAAACAATGAAACCCGATCGTATGGTTTTGAAAGGCGCCAATGAAATGCTGTTGTTGGATTATAAAACAGGAGTTCATAATGTTAAATATCAGCAACAATTGGAGAATTATCAAGAAGCTATTGAGAAAATGGGATATAAAGTAGTTAAAAAGGTATTGGTGTATATCGGATTAGCAATCGATATAGTAAATTTGTCATAAAAACTAAATTTAGAATATAAAAACACATACTATGTACGGTAAGATACAAGAATACTTGCAAAACGAATTGCAAACCATCGAAGCAAATGGTCTTTTTAAAAAAGAAAGAATTATTACTTCAGCGCAAGGGGCAGAAATTACAGTGAATGGAGAAACGGTCCTTAATTTTTGTGCCAATAATTATTTAGGACTTTCTTCGCATCCAGAAGTAATTCAGGCAGCAAAAGACACCTTGGATTCTCACGGCTTCGGAATGTCATCCGTTCGTTTTATATGCGGGACACAGGATATTCACAAAACCTTAGAAAAAAAGATTGCGGATTTTTATGGTACGGAAGACACGATATTGTATGCCGCCGCTTTTGATGCTAATGGAGGTGTTTTTGAACCTTTATTAGGAGAGCAAGACTGTATTATTTCGGATAGTCTGAACCACGCTTCTATTATTGATGGCGTGCGTTTGTGTAAAGCGGCTCGTTATCGTTATGAAAACAGTAATATGGAGGATTTGGAACAGCAACTAATCAAGGCTACTGAAGCAGGTACCCGTTTTAAATTGATTGTTACTGATGGTGTTTTCTCTATGGATGGATTGGTAGCGCCTTTAGATAAAATTTGTGATTTAGCCGATAAATACGACGCAATGGTAATGGTAGACGAATGTCACGCGGCAGGTTTTATTGGCGCCACAGGAAAAGGAACATTAGAAGCCAAAGGAGTAATGGGACGTGTAGATATAATTACAGGTACACTCGGGAAAGCCTTAGGTGGAGCTATGGGCGGATATACTACAGCTAAAAAAGAAATTATTGAAATTTTACGTCAACGTTCAAGACCTTATTTGTTTTCTAATTCATTGGCTCCAGCTATTGTTGGGGCATCAATTAAGGTATTCGAATTGTTAGAGAAAGATACTTCACTAAGAGATCAATTAGAATGGAATACCAATTATTTCAAGCAAGGAATGATTAAAGCAGGATTTGATATTATTGATGGTGATTCTGCTATTGTGCCTGTAATGTTATACGATGCGAAGCTAGCACAAACAATGGCCAATGAGTTGTTAAAAAATGGCATTTATGTTATTGGATTCTTTTTTCCAGTAGTGCCAAAAGAGAAGGCTAGAATCAGAGTACAGTTGTCGGCAAGTCATACTAAAGAGCATTTAGATAAGGCTTTGAAAGCTTTTGAAATGGTTGGAAAATCACTTCATGTGGTTTAAAACTAAGATTTTGCTTTTTTTTGTAGGTTTTTTTTAACTTTTAATTTTGCTGATAAAAATTAAGTTGCTATTTTTGTTTATAATTAACTAAATTTTAATAGAATCATTATGAAACATCTTAACAAACTTTTAGTTGCTGTATTGATGGCTGCGGGTTTATCTTCGCATGCACAAGATAGTAACAATCCATGGGCAATTACCATTGGAGCAAATGCAGTTGACTCAAGATCAAGTGCTGCAAGAGACGGCATTAACTGGTTTGAGGCTCACTTTTCACAACCATTCGCTATTAAAGACAATTGGAATATTCTTCCTTCTGTATCGTACATCAAAGTAGATAGACACATCGGTGGTGGTTTCTCTTTCGGATTGGCTGGATCTGTGAACAAAATTGACAAATACGTTAACTTTAATCCTGCTGCTAAAAATGCTGATGGTAGAGGTATGAGTGTTATCAACCCTGGAGATTTAATGTTTTACGGAATCGATGGTACTGTGAAATACAGCTTCATGGATTTAATTGGAACAAAATGGTTTGACCCAAGCTTACAAGCAGGTGGAGGATATACTTTCTTAGGAAAAGATAGCTTTGGTCACGTTAACTTAGGAGTTGGATTAACTTTTTGGTTTACTGAAAATGTTGGTTTAGCTTTATCTTCTGGATACAGAATGGCATTACCTAATGACGAAAGAAATGATGCTGCTGGAATGCCAGAAAAACCATCTTTAGTACAACACACTGCAGGTATCGTATTCAAGTTTGGAGGTAAAGATACTGACGGAGACGGAATCTACGATAAAGATGATGCTTGTCCAGAAGTTGCTGGTTTAAAACAATTCAATGGTTGTCCTGATACAGATGGAGACGGAATCGTTGACGGAAGTGATGCTTGTCCAGATGTTGCTGGTTTAGCTGCTTTCAACGGATGTCCTGATACTGACGGTGACGGAATCGCTGATAAAGATGACGCTTGTCCAGATGTAGCTGGTCCTGCTTCAACTAAAGGTTGTCCTGATACTGACGGTGATGGTCTTGCTGATAAAGATGACAAATGTCCTACTGTTGCTGGACCAAGAGATAACCAAGGTTGTCCAGTTCCTGTAGTATTAGACGCTGATAAAGATGGTGTGCCAGATTTAGAAGATGCTTGTCCAATCGTAGCTGGTACTAAAGAAAACAAAGGTTGTCCAGAAGTAACTGAAGAAGTTGTTAAAGAATTAAGAGTTCAAGCAAGATCTATTTTCTTCGTTACTGGTAAATCTTCTTTAGATTATGCTAAACCACAAACAGCAACTAGTTTAGATGCTATTAAAGAAATCTTAAAAGACTACCCAACTGCTAAATTTGAAGTTAATGGTCATACCGATAATGTTGGTAAACCAGCTATGAACAAAAAACTTTCTCAAGCAAGAGCTAAGTCTGTTGTTGATGCTTTAGTTTCTAGAGGAATCAATGCGGCTAATTTAACTGCACAAGGATTTGGAGATACTAAACCGGTTGCAACTAACAAAACTGCTGCAGGTAGAGCTGAAAACAGAAGAGTTGAAGTTATCTATGTTGGAGGTGTTGATAAAATGAAAGTAAACAAATAATAGTATAGTATATTATTTTTGAAAGCCGTTCTTAATTGAACGGCTTTTTTTATATTTATAAAATGACAGATCACTCTTTTTTAGACCAAATTGCTACTCAATTAATCAATAACTATTCGAAAAATTTTTCGAATACTGTTGTAGTACTGCCTAACAAGAGGGCTAAGATTTTTTTGATAGAAGCCATAAAAAAGCAAATTACAGGAACTGTCTTTTGCCCAGAAATCACAAGTATTGAAGATTTTGTACAAGAGGTTTCAGGGATTCGCTCCATAGATTCCATAGCCTTATTGTTTGAATTTTATGATGTGTATTTGTCAATCACTTCGAAACAAAACCAGCAATCCTTTGAGTTATTTGCCAATTGGGCCAAAATGTTGTTGCAGGATTTTAATGAAATCGACCGCTATTTGTTGGATCCAAATCACGTTTTGTCTTATTTAAAAGATATAGAAGACATTAAAAAATGGGGAATAGCAGTTGAAGATAAAACATCTTTACTCGAAAATTATATTGATTTTTGGAAATTGTTGCCACAGTATTACCAATCGTTATATCAGTATTTACTTGAAAAAAAGACAGGTTACCAAGGATTGATTTATAGAGAAGCGGTAACTAATCTCCCAGCATTTTTAAAAGAAATTGGTTCTAAATTTTATGTATTCGCGGGTTTTAATGCTTTAAATGCTGCCGAAGAAAAAATCATTCAGCATTTAATAGCTAATGATAATGCCACTATTTTTTGGGATGCTGATCAAACGTTTTTGAATGATCCTTTCCATGATGCTGGATTGTTTATTCGAAGATTTAAAGAAAGTTGGAAGCACTATAAATCCCACCCTTTTGAATGGATACAAGATGATTTTTCTAAATCTAAAAACATTCATATAATTGGTACACCAAAAACTATTGGGCAAGCCAAAATTGTGGGTAGCCTTATTGAAAAGGCCATTGCCAAACAAGAGACACCCCATCTCGATAAAGTAGCGGTAGTTTTAGGCGAGGAAAACCTTTTGATGCCGTTGTTATATTCTCTTCCTGCTTCGGTTGGTGCTTTAAATATTACTATGGGATATTCTAGTAAAAATAACCCAGCACAATTGCTAGTAGCAAAATTGTTTAAAATGCATACGAATGCTTTGAAAAGAAATCCTTCTCAATATGTGTTTTATTACAAAGATGTGCTCGATATTCTTACGCATCCACTGGTAGAATCATTTGCTAATGCGAATCACTTGGTTCGGATTATAAAAGAGAATAATTACACTTTTATTACACTTAAAAAAATACTAGAACTCCAAAACCAAACGAATGCTTTATTCGATTTGTTGTTTCAAAAATGGGACAATGGTTCTATGGCTGTTTTAGATGTTATTTCTAGTTTGTTGTTGCGCTTACGCAATAATTTGAGTAACGATAATGAAGAAGAGAAATTGACCAAGGCTTTTGTGTATTCAATTTTTACGGTGATTAATAAGTTGAAGAGTTATTATGCTCAACATTTGCATATTGATCAAATACCGACTCTTTTTGCCATTTACAAACAGATAATTGATTTGGCTGAGGTTTCCTTTGAAGGAGAGCCGTTGAATGGTTTACAAATTATGGGAGTTTTGGAAAGTAGGGTGTTGGATTTTGATACGGTTATAGTGACTTCAATGAATGAAGGGAAATTTCCCGCGGGTAAGTCTATGAATTCTTTTATTCCTTATGATGTCAAGAGAGAATTGGGATTGCCTACTTTTAAAGAAAAAGATGCGATTTATACCTATCACTTTTATCATTTATTGCAACGTGCCAAAACTATTTATTTGATTTACAATACAGAGAATGAAGGATTAGATGGTGGTGAAAAAAGCCGTTTCATCACACAACTCGAAGTGGAGAAACGTCCGAATCATACATTGACTCACGAGATTTACAATGCCAATGTTCCTGATTCGGCTTACTTGCCGATGAGTGTTGAAAAGTCGCCATTGGTTATGGAGCGTTTGAAAGAAATTGCAGAGAAAGGGTTTTCACCTTCGGCCTTGACTAGTTACATTCGGAATCCTATTGATTTTTATTTTAAAAGAATAGTGCGTATCCGCGATACAGAAGAAGTCGAAGAGAATATAGCTTTGAATACTTTGGGAACAATTATTCACAAAACCTTGGAGGAATTGTACAAGCCTTTTATTGGCAAGTTCATTTCGGAAACTGATTTGGAACAAGCCATTAAAAATATCAATGATGAGGTATTGAAACAATTTAAAGAAATTTACAAAGAAGGAGAAATTACAAAAGGACGCAATTTATTAGCTTTTGAAGTAGCGAAACGGAACGTCTTTAATTTCTTGAAGTCTGAATTGCAATCCATAAAAGCGGGTGATGCTGTTAAAATTTTGGCTTTGGAAGCTACTTTTGAGCGCGTTTTAGAACATCCGAGTTTGCCTTTTCCTGTGAAAATTGCGGGGAACGTTGACCGAATTGAAGTCCGAAACGGTACCCTCCGAATTATAGATTATAAAACAGGTAAAGTTGAAAAAAGCAATGTTACTTTAAAAGCTTGGAACGGCTTAGTGGATGACATTAAAAATGACAAAATCATTCAAATTTTGGCGTATGCCTATATGTATGAAACCTTAGCCAAAGAACAACCGATGCAAGCGGGTATCATCTCCTTTAAAAATAGTAAAGCTGGCTTTTTACCTTTTACTTTAAAAGAAGAAAAAGTAGAAGAATCCACTATCAATGCGGCCATTTTGACTGCTTATTTGGAGCAATTGGTTGGCTTGTTACAAGAGATTTTAGACCCAGCAATTCCGTTTAAGGAGAAGGTTTAAATCTTCTTCAAAAATTGTATTAATACTTCGCTTAACTCCGCTTCATTTTCGATGTGACTCATATGACCGTCTGGGAAAGTTACCAATTCAACGGTAGTTCCTTGAATTTGTGTATTGGTTTCTTCGTAGTTCAAAACAGGGTCTTTTTTTCCTAGGATTACTACTTTAGGAAAAGCCGTAGTGTGGAGCAAGATTTCTCGGTCTTTACGGATTTTCATTCCTTCGAGTGAGGCGACGATGCCTTGCAAGGGCGTTTGTAAAGCTTCGATTTTTACTTTTTCGATGCGGTCGTTTAAACGGTCGCGGTTGTCTTCGCTGAATAAGTTGGCGATAGAAAGACGAATAAAGGTTTCGTAATCTTTTTTGACCGCTGTAATGGCGCGGTCTCGGTTGGTTTTACGTTCGGGACTGTCTTCTTTGGCGGTGGAATTGAGTAACACCAATCCTTTGACGCTTTCAGGATACAACTCGGCATAAGCTAAAGCTACGTAACCACCCATTGAATGTCCGATGAAAACCGCTTTGCGAAGACGCAAACTAGAAAGTACTTCGTGTACCGCATCGGCATTGTCTTCCATAGTTTGGATGTAACCCATAGGTTCGGTTTGGCCGTGACCTAACAAATCGATGGTGATGACGCGGTATTTTTGACTCAAAACAGGTACTAAAACACTCCACATCGATTGGTTTTCTAGGAAGCCATGCAATAAAACAATAGCGGTTCCTTTTCCTGTGTCGGTGAATGCGATAGTGGTGTTTTTATAAAGTAGGGTTTTCAAAGCTCAATAATTTTTTGCAAAAGTAATTCTTATTTCTAGATTTTTTGAATTCAAAATGCAACCTAATAAAGCCAAATGTTGGTTTTTAGCCCCGATAGTAGCGGCATCCTTTGCTTTTTTTCTTTTAAAAAGCAAAGATATAGCGGATAGCGGGACGGTGTTTCCAAAAAATTCCTTAGCTTACTGCTCCTAAAAAAAATACCCCAAAATGGGTGTCTTTTGGGGTAAGGTGTTTTGAATTTTTTTTTGCTATTAAAAGCGGTTATCGCCGTCTAAAAGATTGCCGAGTCCGCCCAAAAGGCTGCCTTCTTCACGGCTACTTCCACCAGCTCTTGGGGCTGAAGCAATGATACGATCCGCCAATCTAGAGAACGGAAGCGATTGAATATATACTGTTCCAGGGCCACGCAAAGTCGCATAGAACAAGCCTTCGCCACCAAAAAGAGAGTTTTTGATGCCGCCAATAAACTCGATATCATAATCGACATCTTGGGTGAAACCTACGATACAGCCGGTGTCTACTTTTAGGATTTCGCCAGGTTGTAATTCTTTTTTGGCTAGAGTTCCGCCCGAATGTACAAAAGCCATTCCGTCGCCTTCTAGTTTTTGCATGATGAAACCTTCGCCACCAAAAAGTCCTGTGCCTAATTTTTTGGAGAATTCAATGCCAACGGCTACGCCTTTGGCAGCGCAAAGGAACGCGTTCTTCTGGCAAATGAATTTTCCGCGAAATTGTCTCAAATCAATGGGAATGATTTTTCCGGGATAGGGCGAGGCAAAAGAGACTTTGCTTTTGTTGTAATTTTGATTGATAAAAGCCGTCATGAACAGACTTTCTCCTGTTAAAACTCTTTTTCCTGCGCTTAGTAATTTGCCAAACAAACCAGATTGTTGTTGGGAACCGTCGCCAAAAATAGTTTCCATTTGGATGCCATTGTCCATCATCATAAAGCTCCCTGCTTCGGCAATGACAATTTCTTGTGGGTCGAGTTCTATTTCTACATATTGCATTTCTTCGCCATAAATATGGTAGTCTATTTCGTGTGCTATCATGATTTTGTGTTTTACCGTTTAGGAAATTAGTAAGTGGTTAAAATGAAATGTTACATTTTTGGGCATAAAAAAACGGCATCCAGAAAAAGATGCCGTTAGTTGTATTTATTTTGAATTCTACTTTTTCGCGAGAATTAGTGTACTTCGTGTTCTATTTTTAAGCGTTCATTAAGCTCTCAATTTCGTCTGCTTCGATCGGAATGTTGCGCATCAAATTGAACGGTTCTCCCGATTTTTGAATCACCACATCGTCTTCAATTCGGATACCGAAACCTTCGGCAGGAATATAAATTCCAGGTTCTACGGTGAACACCATATTGGCTTCCATCGGTTCGTGGAGCAATCCATAATCGTGTGTGTCGAGTCCCATATGGTGCGAAGTCCCGTGCATAAAATATTTTTTGTAAGCTGGCCAATCAGGATTTTCGTTTTGAACGTCGGCTTTGTCAATCAGACCTAAACCTAATAATTCTGAAGTCATAATTTTACCCACTTCTACGTGATATTGTTTCCAAAGGGTACCCGGAGTAAGCATTTTTGTGGCTTCGTTTTTCACACGAAGTACTGCGTTGTAAACGGCTTTTTGTCTTTCAGAATAGCGACCAGAAACTGGTATGGTACGGGTTAAATCGCTTGAATAATTGGCGTACTCTGCCGCTACATCAAGCAATAGTAAATCGCCCGCTTTGCATTGTTGGTTGTTTTCGATGTAGTGCAATACATTGGCATTATTTCCAGAAGCGATAATGGGTGTGTAGGCAAACCCTTTGGAACGGTTGCGAACGAACTCGTGAATCAATTCGGCTTCGACCTCATACTCCATTACGTTGGGTTTCACAAACGAAAGCAAACGACGGAATCCCTTCTCGGTGATGTTACACGCTTGTTGGATCAAATCGATTTCTTCGGTTTCTTTTATGGAGCGAATGCGTTGCAAAATTGGGTTGCTTTTGGCTACGGTATGCGCTGGATATTGTGCTTTCCATTTTTTGATAAAACGGTCTTCGCGAGTTTCTGTTTCTACGGCTGAACGATAGTGTTCGTTTGTGTTGATGTACATTACTTCGGCATACATCATAATTTCTTTCAAGGTTTTGTCAAAATCTTGTAGCCAGAAAACCGTTTTGATTCCAGATACTTGAAACGCACGTTCTTTGGTTAGTTTTTCGCCTTCCCAAATCGCAATATGCTCATTGGTTTCTCTCAAGAAAAGGATTTCTTTCAAGTGTTCGTAAGGTGCGTCCGGGAATAACAACAAAATGCTTTCTTCTTGATCTACACCCGATAAATAGAAAATATCTCGATGTTGTGCAAAAGGTAAAGTACTATCGGCAGAAACAGGATATATGTCGTTTGAATTAAAAACCGCAACGCTTTTCGGTTTCATTTGAGCAGTGAATTTTTCTCTATTTTTTACAAAAAGCCCACTGTTTATTTGATGATATTTCATAACAACCAATTATTTATTAGTAATACTCAAAAATAGTAACTTTAGTAGAAACGGTTGTTAATTTGGGTATAAAATTTTTGAGTCTCTATATTAATGCTTAATTTTCGTTCAAAATTGATATAAATGAAAGTCGCAAGGCCTTAAAATGGTCAAAAAAAGATGAATATTTATGCGATTCGTTATTCTTGTAAAATCAAATAGTATCTATATATGAAAAAAATTGCCTTCTTAATCAGTGCCTTGATCTTTAGTGTTTCCTGGGGCCAAAATGGTACTACTACCACAACGCCCTCTTTGTTTCAAGAGTTGACTTTACAAAATGTGGGACCCACGGTAATGAGTGGCCGCGTAGTTGACGTGGCAGTAAATCCTGAGAATCCTATCGAATTTTATGTAGCTTATGCTTCAGGTGGGTTGTGGTATTCGAATACGAATGGATTGCGAATGGAGCCTGTCATGGACACGGCGCCTACACTAAACTGTGGTTCTGTATTTGTGGACTGGAAATCAGGAATGATTTTGGTGGGTACCGGAGAAGTAAATTCTTCAAGATCTTCTTATGCAGGAATAGGTTTGTTGCAATCCTTTGATAAAGGAAAGACTTGGAAAAATATTGGATTGACAGATAGCCATCACATCAGTAAAATTTTGGTTAACCCCAAAAACAGCCAAGAGATTGTTGTTGGAGTAGCGGGACATTTATATACCAAAAATAAGGAAAGAGGCATTTTTAAAACAACCGATGGTGGAAAATCATGGCAACAGGTTTTGTTTGTAAATGATGAAACCGGAGTGATTGATATGGCTGTGGCCGAAAGTAATTTTGACGTTATGTACGCCAGTGCTTGGCAAAAAGATAGAAAAGCACACAATTTCAATGGAAACGGAAAAGCTTCTGGTATTTATAAAAGTACCGATGCTGGATCGACTTGGCAGTTGATTTCTACCCCAGAAAGTGGCTTTCCTTCGGATGAATTTGTCGGACGTATTGGATTATCAGCTTTTACTTCAGACATCATTTATGCGGTGATGGATAATCAAAAAATGCGTCCTTCGGCTAAAAAAGAAAAAGATCCCAACGATGAAGATCCAGAGGTAATTGGTGCCGAAGTTTTCAAATCTAGTAACGGAGGAAAAACTTGGGTAAAAACCAATACTAGTTTTATTGATGATTTTTATTCTAGCTACGGCTATTATTTTGGTGACATCACGGTAGACCCAAAAAATCAAGAACGAATTTATATTACAGGTGTTCCGTTATTGTTTTCAGATAATGGAGGCAAAACATTTCAAGCCATTGATGGTGACAATGTGCACTCCGATCATCACGTGGTTTGGATCAATCCTAACAATCCGAATCATTTGGTTAACGGAAATGACGGCGGTTTGAATATTACCTATGATAATGGAAAATCGTGGCAGTTATGCAACAGTATTCCAGTGGGACAGTTTTATGCCGTGAATGTTGATGAACAAGAACCTTATAATATTTATGGTGGTTTGCAGGATAATGGCGTTTGGGTTGGTGCGAGTAATTACAATGCTTCTATTGGCTGGCAACAAGAAGGAAAATATCCTTATGCGAGATTAATGGGAGGCGATGGGATGCAAGTGCAAATCGATAAGCGGAATCCTAATATCGTTTTTACTGGCTACCAATACGGAAGTTATTACCGCATCAATCGCGCTGATGAATCTAAAAGTAAGTTCATTGCGCCAAAAGCCAAAAAAGGAGATAAACCGTATCGATACAATTGGCAATCGCCTATTTTATTGTCATCTCACAATCAAGACATTTTGTATTTAGGTTCCAATTTTTTACACCGTTCGATGAATCAAGGCGATACTTGGACGACCATTTCACCCGATTTAACTCAAGGAGGTAAACAAGGAAATGTAGCTTTTGGAACCTTGACCACCATCAGCGAAAGTCCTTTCGAGTTTGGAATGTTGTATACAGGTAGCGATGATGGTTTAGTGCAATTTACCAACAAAGGAGGTGAGAGTTGGAAAGTAATTTCGACTACTTTGCCACAAAATCTATGGGTCAGTAGAGTAGTAGCTTCGGCGCACAAAAAAGAACGCGTTTATGTAACGCTCAACGGGTACCGCAATGATGATTTTACAAGTTATGTCTATGTTTCAGAAGATCAAGGACAAACTTGGAAAAGTATAGCGAACAATCTTCCTGCAAGTCCTGTGAATGTAATTATAGAAGACCCTGTTTTAGATAGCGTGTTGTATGTAGGGACAGATAATGGTCTTTATATTTCTGTAGATGGTGGTGCTTTTTGGCAAGATTTCTCTAACGGAATGCCACCTGTAGCAGTGCACGATTTGGTGATTCAAAAGAAAGCCAAAGATTTAATTGTGGGCACACACGGACGCTCGGTATACAAAGTAAGTTTGAAACAAGTACAAGAATTGAAAAAAGAGGTTTTAGACAAAACTCTTTATGTGTATGAAGTCAAAAACACGACCAAATCCGAAAGATGGGGTTCGAAACGTGGCGCTTGGGGTGACGAATTTATTCCAAAAAATGAGCTTTGGTTTTATACCAATTCCGCTGGAAAGGTAATCGTTCAATTAGAAAATGCGGCTAAAGAAATCGTGTATTCAACTACTGTTTCCGCTCAAAAAGGATTGAACAAAGTGGTTTATGATTTAGCCATCGACAAAGCTACGGCCGACAAATGGATGGCAAAAGATAAAAAGCTAAAAATAACTCCTGCGAAAAACGGCAAGTATTATTTGCCAGTCGCTAAATACACTTGGACACTTTCTAAAGACAAAGAGAAAGCGACAACACCTTTCGAAATTGTAGCGCCTAAATAATCTGTTTGGAAAAGCAACTATCAATTATGTGGGTTTAACTTTGAAAGGTTATGACTTATAACTTTTTTTTGAACCATTTAAGGCATTTAAGTTTTTTGCGAACCTTGCGTAAACCTTTGCGAACCTTGCGGTTAAATTTCGACAAAGATTTTCGTATAGACACGATTAAAAACTAAAACAAAAGGCACGATTCCAAGTTGGTTTCGTGCCTTTTTTTGACAAACATCTTTAACAATTAAACTTCTAAAATATTTTTAAAATTGTGCCACTTCTGTCGAGTCTTTCATTGCGGTTGTAGACGCTTTTCCGGTAGTAACCGTATTTTGAACGGCATCAAAATAGCTCGTTCCCACAAAACCTTGGTGTTTTACGGCTCTAAAACCGTGTTGTTGCAAGGCAAATTCTCTTTCTTGCAATTCAGAGTAGCCCGCCATACCTCTTTCTTTGTAAGCTTTAGACAATTCAAACATACTCGTGTTCAAAGCGTGGAATCCAGCCAAAGTAATGAATTGGAATTTATACCCCATAGCTGCTAAGTCTTCTCTAAAGGTTTCCATTTCAGCAACTGATAATTTCGCCGCCCAGTTGAAGGAAGGCGAACAGTTGTAAGCCAACATTTTTCCTGGATATTTCGCGTGAATCGCATCGGCAAATTGTTTTGCGTAAGCTAAATCTGGGTTGCTGGTTTCCATCCAAATCAAATCGGCATACGGTGCATAACTCAATCCTCGATCAATACCTTGCTCCACGCCACAGTTTACGTAGAAGAAGCCTTCGTCTGTTTTTTCTCCTGTGATGAATTTTGCATCTCTTGGGTCGATATCGCTTGTCAATAAGTTCGCAGCATCTGCGTCGGTTCTTGCCACAATCAGGGTTGGCGTTCCCATTACGTCGGCAGCCAAACGCGCAGCGATTAATTTATTGATGGCTTCTTGCGTAGGAACCAAAACTTTCCCCCCCAAGTGCCCGCATTTTTTAGCAGAACTCAATTGGTCTTCAAAGTGTACACCCGCTGCGCCTGCTTCAATCATCGACTTCATCAATTCAAAAGCGTTCAAGTTTCCTCCAAAACCTGCTTCAGCATCCGCAACAATCGGAACCAAATAGTCTTTTTTATCTGCGGTTTTGTTCACCACTTGAATTTGGTCAGCGCGCAACAAAGCGTTGTTGATTCTTTTTACAACCAACGGAACACTGTTGGCAGGATACAACGATTGGTCAGGATACATTTCGCCCGCCACATTTGCATCGGCTGCTACTTGCCAGCCGCTCAAGTAAATTGCTTCGAGTCCAGCTTCCACTTCTTGAATGGCTTGATTACCGGTCAATGCGCCTAATCCGGCAACAAAATCCTGCGATTTCAATCTGTTCCAAAGTTTAGTTGCGCCCATTCTAGCGATACTATGTTCGATATGGTACGAACCTTGTAATTGCACTACTTCTTCTGCGGTGTAAGGACGTTCGATGCCTTCCCATCTTGGGTTCGTTAACCAATCAGTTACTAATTCTTGAATGCGTGTTTCGGTGGTTTTCATGGTTTTTAATTTAAGTTTTTTGGTTTTTTATTTTCGTTTTTATGATTTCAATTTGTTGAAAAGTAGGTTCAGGAGCGGCCAGCAAAGGGCTTTTTCAGTGAATAGGGGTCCCGCTCTCCGTTATATCTCTGCCCTCGCTCGTTCGCGAGTCCAGAGGATGCCACTGCGATCGGGGCTAAAAGCCAGCAATCTGATTTTCTGGAAAAACAATAGACGCAAGGTTTTAAATGCCAATTTTATTTGTTGCTATGATTCGTTTAATTAAAGCAAGAAAAATTGGTGTTCATCTGTGGAATTCGTGGCTTACTTTGTTAAGCCCTACAAATACTTATAACCCGGTATCGTCAAGAACTCTACAAATTTTTTGTTCACTACCAGTTGGTCCAGTAATTTTTCTGCCACGATGTAGTTTTCCTCCTCGTGTGCTCGGTCACCCACTTGCTTTCTGATTTTTTCATATTCCTCCATAGCAATGCGGTGGTACAATTTGGTCGTTAATTTTTCTCCTGAATCTAAGGTCACCTCATTTTGAAGCCATTGCCATAATTGTGATCTCGAGATTTCGGCTGTGGCGGCATCCTCCATTAATTGATGTATGGCTGCTGCGCCTTGACCATTTAACCAAGAAGTGATGTACAGCACGGCTACATTTATGTTTTTGCGAATCCCTTCCTCGGTAATGGTGCCCACTGGAATTTGCAACAAATCGGCTTCCGTAATGTGCAAATCAGCTCTTTTGATGTGAATATGATTTTTGGTCATCATATTTTCATTGAACACTTTCATCGCTATCGGCACCAAATCAGGATGCGCTACCCAAGTTCCGTCGTGTCCATTTCTGGCTTCTCTTTCTTTGTCTGCAATCACTTTTTTGAAGGCGATTTCGTTGGCTTCGGGGTCATTCTTAATCGGAATTTGTGCTGCCATTCCGCCCATTGCGTGAATGTTGCGTTTGTGACAACGCTGAATCACCAATTTTGAATACGCGTCCATAAAAGGCGAAGTCATCGTTACTTGGTCTCGATTCGGAACGATAAAGGCAGGATTGTTTCTGAATTTTTTGATGTATGAAAAAATGTAATCCCAACGCCCGCAGTTCAAGCCTACGATATGGTCTCTTAATTCGTAGATAATTTCGTCCAACTGAAAACTTGCGGTTATCGTTTCAATCAAAACCGTTGCTTTAAACGTGCCGTGTTGTTCGCCAAGGTATTCTTGTGCAAATTCAAACACTTCGTTCCACCATCTGGCTTCCAAATAGTGTTCTAGTTTGGGTAAGTAAAAATAAGGAGCCGAACCGTTTCTGGCCAATTGGTCGTGATTATGAAAAGCATACAATCCAAAGTCAATCAATGAGCCAGAAGCTTCTTCGTCTTCTATTAAGATGTGCTTTTCGTTCAAGTGCAATCCTCTTGGACGCACAATCAAAACAGCAGTTGAGTCTTTAAGAGTATAAGTTTTGTTTTTAATAGGGTCTACTAGTGTAATGGTTTTGTTTACGGCATCTTTTAGGTTTTGTTGCCCTTCCATTATGTTGTCCCAAGTAGGCGAAGTGCTGTCTTCAAAATCAGCCATAAAGGTTTTGGCACCCGAGTTCAACGCGTTAATCACCATTTTGCGGTCAACTGGCCCTGTAATTTCTACACGTCTATCCAATAAGTCCTTTGGGATAGGAGCGGCTTGCCAGTTGCTTTCTCTAATGCTTTTGGTTTCCAAAGGGAACGTGGGTAACACGCCATTATCAAATTGGACTTGTTGTGCTTTACGGGCTTCCAAAAGTTGTAGTCTTTTGGCGTTGAAATTTTCGTGCAGCGCAATTAAAAAATCGATGGCTTCTTCAGTTAAAATGTTTTCGTGTTGTGCAATTTCTTCATTCAAAAATTGCCATTTTTTTTCGGTGATTTCGGTTAGTGTTTTCATAACTAGTTCATTTTGATATTGCAATACTACAAAAAGTTTTTTATAAAACAAGCGAACGTTCGCAAAAAATGAAAAAAATGTTTTTTGCGACTTTTGTTTTTTTAGTTTATCTTTGATTTTATGAACGTAGAGAAAGATTATATTAAGTTGATTTTCGGGCTTAAACTCAAGCAGGCTCGAATGAATAAGGATTTGTCTTTATTTGGTTTGGCGAAGATTACGGACTTGTCCAAATCGTATTTGAACGAAATCGAAAAAGGAAAAAAATATCCCAAAACAGATAAAATTATTCTGTTAGCTGATAAATTAGAGGTGACCTATGATCATTTGGTGTCATTAAAACTCGATAATAATCTAGCACCAATTGGAGAAATCCTCACCTCGGGGATTCTGAAGGAAATTCCTTTGGAGTTATTCGGAATCCAAGAAGCCGATTTGATTGATATTATCGCCAATGCGCCTGCAAAAGTGACGGCTTTTATTAGTACGATTATAGAAATCGCACAACATTATAATTTGTCACGCGAAAGTTTCTTTTTGGCTTCGTTGCGTTCCTACCAAGAAGCGCACAACAACTATTTTGAAGAGTTAGAAGAAAAGGTATTGTTGTTTTGCAAAGCCTTTCACGTAGATGTAACCACAAACATTTCTATCGAGGAGTTAAAGGCTATTTTGATCGAAGAGTATGGGTATACGATTCATGAATTGGTGTTTTCTGAGCAAGAAGAAATGGGGGATTTACGCTCTATTTATGTGCCAACGAGCAAAACCTTGTTGCTTTCAGACGAAATTGACGAAGGGCAAAAGGCTTTTGTATTGGCCAAAGAAATCGCTTATAATTTTATGGAAATCAAAGAGCGTTTGTATACGTTCAGTTGGATTAAATTCGACAATTTTGACCAAGTCTTGAATAATTTTTACGCGTCTTATTTTGCAGGCGCTTTGTTGTTGCCTAGACAAAAGTTGATTGATGAATTGAATTTATTTTTGGCCAAAGAAAATCCAAAACCACAAGAAATGGTGCAATTGATGACGCAATTCAACGTCTCGCCAGAATCCTTCTATCAGCGATTGACGAATATTTTGCCGAAGGATTTTAATTTGAAAAACTTATTTTTCTTGCGTTTGTCTCACAAAATAGGCGCCGATACCTACCAAATCAAAAAGGAACTACATATTACCAATCAGCAAGAGCCGCACGCCAACGAAATGAACGAGCACTACTGCCGCAGATGGGTGTCGATTAAAACTATTGAGCAATTGTTGCAACTAGGCAAGATGCATTTTTTTGATGCGCAAGTCTCACGTTATGAAAACAGTAGCAATGAATATTTAGTGTTTTCCTCGGCTACTCCTGATCCGTTTAAGAAAGATTGTTTGCGTAGTATTTCGGTGGGGATTTTAATCACGCCATCAGTAAAGAAAAAGTTCAAATTCTTAGAAGGCGATGTGGTGCCAAGGCAATTGGTGGGCGTAACTTGCGAAACATGTGCCGTGAAAGATTGCCAAGAACGCGCCTCCGAACCGATTCATCTCAATCAAAAAATACGCAACGAAAACACCGAAGCCATCGTTCAGCAATATATGACGAAGTTTAGTTAAAATATAGTTTCGTGCTGTGTTAGAAGTTGTGTAGTATTTTATATACAGATTTCATTAATTTATTGTAAATCAATGAAATCTGTTTTTTATAATTTAGTTTCTACTCCATCCATTTGTAATAACGAGCCCCTAGTAAGTTGGGATTTTCGTTTTCGATACGATCCAAAACCCATTCGTTTTGTGGGGTGCGAATACTTTGCTTTTGTTCCTTTTTGTGGAGTTTTTCGTAGGTTTCAAAATCAATAGCGACGCTTTTTTCTAGCGTTTCAAATAGTGCTACAGGTTGCAAGGCTTTTTTCCATTCGGCTTGAATGGTCCCCTCGAAAACTTTCGATTTAGAGCCACTTCCATAGGCTAAAAAGCCCATTTTTTCGTTGGCAATTTCAGTGTTGCTCTCTGAAAAATGCGCTAAAGTTGATAACAATCCCATAAAAATAGAACCCGTATATAAGTTTCCAATCAAAGAGGAAGCGATTTCTGCAGGTTGCAATTTTTGACTCACAAAATCTTGATAAGCGGGTGTTTTGCTGATTTCTTTGAGTTTGTTTTGGTATTCTTCTGGGGTTTCGTTTCCGGTAATAATGGCTTCGGTTGCATCTAAAGCATAAATTTCTGTCAACATACGTCGTCCTTGAAAGGCATACGGTAAGTGCATTACAATGCTTTTCCAGCTGTTATAAATCGTTTCAGAAGTATTTTTTGCTTTTTTGAAAGCAAAGTAAGCATCTTTGGTACGGTCCATATAGCATTGGTTCGAATACTGTCCATCAAACACCGGTTGGTCTTTGTGGATTTCGATTTTGCATTCTAAGTTGTCAAACCAAGTTTCGTTGTGGGTATTGCCTGTTATGGCTTCTTTGGTTACTGTTCTGTAAGGTTTAAAAAAGTCAAATACGCCTTTGGTACTTATCCCCCAATGGTTGTCAAAAGCAATAATTCTTGGGTTAGCAGAGATGAGTATGGCTACAGCACCTGCGCCTTGGGTGTATTCTCCAGTGGAGTTGAGGTCGTATTTGGCAAAATCTGTAGTGACAACAATGGCTTTTTTGGTGGGATTTAATTTTACAAAATCCAAACAGTTTTGCATCGCATCCACTCCACCAATGCAGGCAAAAGTAAAATCAACGGCATCGCAATGGTTTAAACTGTTTGCTCCAAATTTTTGTTCCATCAAGGCTACCAAAAACGAAGCGATGGGTTTTGAACTGTCGATACTGCTTTCGGTTCCTACGTAAATTCTGGAGATCTCGTTTAAGGTAATATTTTGATCCTGGATGAGTCTGGTTAAAGCATTGGCTCCAAATACTACAGTGTCTTGATGGGCATCGGCGAGGGTCATATTCGTCAATCCGAGTCCTTTTTGCAATTTTGCGGGTTCTATATTTCGAGCTTCTGCTAAGGTTTGTATAGGTAAGTGTATTTTGGCTACGTCAAAAGATAGGGCGTCAATTCCGATTTTCATGGTATAAATTTTTCTATTGCAAAGGTAAAATGACAGCTCGCAAATACAAGGTTTTTGGGTGAATATTGCATTTATGTCATGCATTTTTTTTGATTAAAAGCAAAACAAAAAGCTTTGTTAGTAAATCTGTAATTTTAGTTTCTTTTTGGTCAAAAATACTGTAGATATGGTAATTGTTTTTTTTCCTTTTTTTAAGTTTTGTTTAGAGGTTAAAACCCAAAAGCACCTGAAAAACAGTAGGATGTTAAACACTTTAAAATCATTATAAATAGCTGTAAAAAGGTTGTGGTTCATGAGTAATTCGCTTATTTTTGTGTGAAATTTTTAATAATCTATATAAAAACATTATGGCACAAACTGCATTGTTAAAGTCTTCCATAGCCAGAAAAGTGGCAATGGCACTTTCGGGACTTTTCTTAATTACTTTCTTGTCATTGCATTTTTTCATTAATATGATATCGGTTTTTAGTGCGGATACTTTTAATGCAATGTCTCACTTTATGGGCTATAACCCAGTAATCCAATTTGTTATGCAACCTATTCTTATTGCTGGAGTGATTTTTCACTTCGTTATGGGGATAGTTTTGGAATTGCAAAACAAAAAAGCACGACCAGTAGCTTATGCCAAATATGATGGAGCAGCAAATGCTTCATGGGCTTCTAGAAATATGATTATTTCTGGATTGGTAGTTTTGGCTTTCTTAGGATTGCACTTTTATGATTTTTGGGTACACGAAATTACCTATAAATATGTAGAGGTTGGTGCAATTAACGAAACTCGCTATTTTGAAGAATTGGTTCATAAATTCGAGAGTCCAGTACGTACAGGTATTTACGTTGGTGCTTTTGTATTATTGGCACTACACTTATGGCATGGTTTCAGTTCTTCTTTTCAATCAGTAGGATTCAATAATAAGTTTTCTTCTACTATTCAAAAATTAGGATACGCGTTTGCAATTGTGGTTCCGTTCGGATTCATATTTATTGCGTTATTTCATCATTTTAATCATTAATATCAATCAAAATGAAATTAGATTCTAAAATACCAGAAGGTCACATTTCTCAAAAGTGGACCGATTATAAAGATCACTTAAAATTAGTTGCTCCGAACAATCGACCAAAAATTGATATTATTGTTGTTGGAACAGGATTAGCAGGGGCTTCTGCTGCGGCATCATTTGCTGAAATGGGGTACAATGTAAAAGCGTTTTGTTATCAAGATTCTCCTCGTCGTGCGCACTCTATTGCTGCACAAGGAGGTATTAATGCGGCTAAAAACTACCAAAATGACGGAGATAGTACCTTCCGTTTGTTTTACGATACCATCAAAGGAGGAGATTATAGAGCACGTGAAGCTAACGTTCACCGTTTAGCAGAAGTATCAAGCAATATTATTGACCAATGTGTGGCTCAAGGAGTTCCTTTTGCACGTGATTACGGCGGATTGCTTGATAATCGTTCTTTTGGAGGAACTCAAGTACAACGTACGTTTTATGCAGCAGGACAAACTGGGCAACAATTGTTGTTGGGTGCTTATTCTGCATTATCAAGACAAATTGGACTTGGTAAAGTTGACATGTACAACCGTCATGAAATGTTGGAATTAGTAAAAGTAAATGGTAAAGCTCGTGGAATCATTGCACGTAACTTGGTTACTGGTGAATTAGAGCGCCACTCTGCTCACGCTGTAATTATAGCAACTGGAGGATACGGAAATGTGTATTTCCTTTCTACTAATGCTATGGGGTCAAACGTAACAGCAGCTTGGAAAATTCACAAACAAGGTGCTTTGTTTGCTAACCCTTGTTATGTGCAAATTCACCCAACTTGTATTCCAGTTCACGGTACCAATCAATCGAAATTGACTTTGATGTCTGAGTCATTAAGAAACTCAGGACGTATTTGGGTGCCAAAGAAAAAAGAAGATGCTGAAGCGATTCGTGCGGGTAAATTAAAGCCAACACAAATTGCAGAAGAAGATAGAGATTACTACTTAGAAAGAAAATACCCTGCTTTCGGTAACTTAGTGCCTCGTGACGTAGCCTCTAGAGCTGCTAAAGAAGTTTGTGATGCTGGTCACGGAATTGAAGCTAACGATACGAATGAAGGAGTTTATTTGGATTTCTCTTCTGAAATTCAATCTAAAGGAAAACAAGTAGCTTACGCCAAAGGAAATCACAATCCATCTCAAGAGGAAATTACTTCACTTGGGAAAAAATGGTTAGAGGAGAAATATGGTAACTTGTTTACTATGTATCAAAAAATCACTGACGAAAATCCATATGAAACGCCAATGAAGATTTATCCAGCGGTTCACTATACTATGGGTGGTGTTTGGGTTGATTATAACTTGCAATCTACAATTCCGGGTTGTTTCGTAGCTGGGGAAGCTAATTTCTCTGATCACGGAGCGAACCGTTTAGGAGCTTCTGCTTTGATGCAAGGTTTAGCTGATGGTTATTTTGTATTGCCTTACACAGTTTCTGATTATTTAGCCGATGATATTCGTACAGGAAAAATTTCTACTGATTTGCCAGAATTCGTTGAAGCTGAAAACAATGTGAAAGCAAGTATCGAAAAATTCTTGAACAATAACGGGACCAAAACTGTAGATCATTTCCACAAACGCTTAGGTTTGATTATGTGGAATAAAGTGGGTATGGGACGTAATGAGAAAGGATTGAAAGATGCTATTCAAGAAATTGCAGCCTTAAAAGAAGAATTTTACAAAGATGTTTTTGTTCCAGGAAGTGCTGATGAATTGAACCCAGAATTAGAAAAAGCACTTCGTGTAGCTGATTTTATTGAATTAGGGCAATTGATGGCGATTGATGCATTACAACGTAAAGAATCTTGTGGTGGTCACTTCCGTGAGGAATATCAAGATGCTGAAGGTGAAACGCTTCGTGATGATGAAAACTTTAAGTTTGTTGGCGCATGGGAGTATATGGGCTATGACATTAATCAAGAGGTACTTCACAAAGAAGAATTGAAATACGAGTTTATTAAAATAGCAGCTAGAAATTACAAATAGAAAATCATGAGCGCAGCAAAAAATATCAATATAAACCTTAAAATTTGGCGTCAAAAGAATGCTAAATCAAAAGGAAGCATGGAAAGTTATAAATTAGATAACGTTTCTACTGCCAGTTCGTTTTTGGAAATGTTAGACCAATTAAACGAGCAATTAGTTAGTGAAAGAAAAGAACCTATCGCTTTTGACCACGACTGTCGTGAGGGAATCTGCGGAATGTGTTCTTTATACATCAACGGGCGTGCTCACGGACCAGATACAGGAATTACTACTTGTCAATTGCACATGAGAATGTTCAACGATGGTGATACAATTTACATTGAACCATGGAGAAGTGCTGCTTTCCCAGTAATCAAAGATTTAGTTGTAGATCGTTCTTCATTTGATAGAATCCAACAAGCGGGAGGTTTCGTTTCTGTAAATACTTCTGGTAGAACAATGGATGCGAATGCTATTCCAATCCCAAAACACGATGCAGATAGAGCTTTTGAAGCAGCAGCTTGTATTGGTTGTGGAGCCTGTGTAGCTACTTGCAAAAATGGTTCAGCGATGTTGTTCGTTGGAGCTAAAGTTTCACAGTACGCACTTTTACCACAAGGAAAAGTAGAAGCTACAAATCGTGTATTGAACATGGTGCGTCAGATGGATGAAGAAGGATTCGGAAACTGTACCAACACTGGGGCTTGCGAAATAGAATGTCCAAAAGGAATTTCTTTAGAGAACATTGCTCGTATGAACAGAGAGTATTTGGCAGCAAGTTTGAAATAATTGCTTTAATCAAGATAAAAAGAAAAAAGCGCATCCAAATGGATGCGCTTTTTTATGTCTTGACTAGACGGATTTTGTTTTGCTTATGTGTTTATAATCAATTTTTACTAAATTTAAATTATGAAAATAGCCATTCTACAAACTGCTTTAGTCTGGGAAAATCCAGCAGCAAATCGAATTCATTTTGAAGAAAAAATCAATGCGATTGGTGAACCAGTTGACCTAATTGTATTGCCTGAAATGTTTACTTCAGGTTTTACGATGCATCCTAATTTGGTAGCAGAAACAACACAAGGCGAAACGATGGTGTGGTTGCAACAGTTGGCTAAAGAAAAAAATGCAGCCATAACTGGGAGTTTGGTTATTGCCGATAAAGGAAATTTCTATAACCGATTGGTGTTTGTTTTTCCTTCTGGTGAAGTACAGTTTTATGATAAAAGGCATCTGTTTACTTTAGCAGGAGAGGATAAAAAGTATACTGCTGGCAAAGAAAAAGTCATCCTAGAGTATTTGGGTTGGAAAATTTGTCCACTGATTTGCTATGATTTGCGTTTTCCTGTTTTTGCACGAAATATAGAAGAATATGATGTGTTGCTTTATGTAGCGAATTGGCCTAATACGCGAATAAATGCTTGGGACACCTTACTCAAAGCTCGAGCGATTGAGAATATGTGTTATGCAATTGGGGTGAATAGAATAGGAGTAGATGCCAATCATCATATATACAACGGGCATTCACAAGTGCAAGATTATTTGGGTCGGGCTATTATTGAACCACAAGAAGCTGACAATGTTTTTATAGCAACTTTAGAAAAAAGTGCCTTATTGGAAACACGACAAAAACTAGGTTTCTTGAACGATAAAGATGATTTTGAGTTAAAATCCTGATTTTTTTACAGTTTTTTTCTTGTCCTCTTTCTTTTTAGGTTCGGGTGTGTAAGGGATGCTGAGGTCAAAAGACTGTTCCACTTCCCAATTGGCTCGAACATCTACTTCTTTGGAGAAATAGATAACTTCTTCGGACTGTCTTTTTTCTAAGAAATTACCTGAATCGTATTTTTGATTGTTATTGTCATCATAAATAGCTCTTAGGGTATAATTTGCAGGCTCTAAAAAGGTAAAGATGACTTTATTTTCTTTCTCTGTAAATTCTGAGGCCAAAACTTCCCCTTTGGAATTGGTGAGTTCTATAATAATTGGGAATCGTTTCGCATTGCTCAAAACAACCGTTAAATTTCCATAATCTGTTTCGTTTCGGGTGTTGAGTTTGTATGTTAAAGTATCATTCGATTTTTCAAAAAAGTCAGTCAATGCGCCAGGAAGGAGTTTGAATTCATATTTTTCAGAAGGTACTTTTTTAAAATCGAAAATTAGTTTTTGATTAAAATCATCATATTGGTGGGTAAATACTACAGTTTTGGCAGCAGCATCGGTTAAGGTAATTTTAGTAGGGTCAATTTTAACTAATGGTGTCGAGGATTCTAATGTGAATTGCTCTCTCAAATTCAAAATTCCAGTCTGAACAGCACTGATGCTTAGAGTGTCCTTTTTTTGATTTTTGATTTTTATACTAAAATCATTCACATAGCTTTCTTTCTTGATGTTTATCAACAGAGAGTCTGCCTTTATAGGTTTGTACCAAACCTGAAGTGAGTCTTTTTTAGGAAATTGAGTAACAATACTTTCAAGGGTTTCGGTGTTGTTTTTCAATATAATTTTAGGTTTTGACTTCGAAAAATCTTGTTTGCCATCATATGCCACTACCAATCGGTTTCCAGAAGCTTGGTATGGTTTGTATGCTTTAAAAGGGAGTACTTCTTTGAATAACTCAATTTCATACACCGTATCATTTGGGATGGTGATGAATTGTTTGTGAAATCCAATTTTGTCTGTTTTGGGATTGAATTTATTGTTGTTATTGCGGTCTTTTATAGCTACCAAAAGGTATTTTCCCGCTTTTAGATTTTCTAATCGAAATGTCTTTAAGCTATCCAACGTATTGGTAATGTATCTTGGAGGGTTTGTATAGACTACTGAATCTTTGAATTTTTCATTCACTTCGTATAACATTACAGAAACAAACGATTCTACTTCTTTTTCAAGAGCATCTTTCACTCTTCCGCCAAGCGCGAGTGAATCGACATAGGGTCCTGTGGAAAAAACATACTTGAATTGGTTCAAAGGATTGCCTTCGTTGTTATCGGTAATGCTTTGTCCAAAATTAAAACTATAGGTTGTATTGGGTTGTAAAGTGTCTTTGATTTGAATAGTAAGGTATTTCGTTACGGTAGACGGAATAATCAACGGCTCATTTTTCATGGGAGGCGAAACGATGAGTTGTTTTTCCAGACCTTTCAGTTTTATATACTCATCAAAAGTAAGTTTGATTTGATTGCCTTTAAAATTGGTGCTATAATTTTCTGGAAAACTAATCTTAAGTGTTGGGGCTATAGTATCTTTTAAACCGCCAGTGATACTTCCTTTTTTGGCACAGCCAATACAAATGAAAAGAAAAAGGAACAAAAGAAAGCGGTAGTTAGTTTGCGACATATCTGTTTAACATTAGGAAGTACAAAATAACAATTATATTTATTGTAATTAAAATGTTTTTGGGAGTTTTAATTTTGGTATAAATAGTAATTTTGTATTTTAAAAATCCAAGGATGAATAAAATTGAACACATAGGGATTGCCGTTAAAGATTTGCAAACTTCTAATTTGCTTTTTGAAAAATTATTTGGCGCTCCTGCTTACAAAGAAGAAGAAGTGGTTTCTGAAGGGGTTAAAACTTCTTTTTTTCAAAATGGCCCCAATAAAATTGAATTGTTAGAAGCTACTAATCCAGAAAGTCCCATTGCTAAATTTATTGAAAAAAAAGGAGAAGGCATTCATCATATAGCCTTTGATGTGACCGATATTGTAGCCGAAATAGCAAGACTTGAAGGTGAAGGATTTGTGGTTTTAAATCCAACGCCAAAGAAAGGTGCCGACAATAAATTGGTGGCTTTTTTACATCCGAAAACTACTAATGGGGTTTTGATTGAGTTGTGCCAAGAAATTACATAGTTTTTTGAATTTTTATAGTGCTTCATTATCAGTAGATTTCATTTGATAGGCTTGTGTATTATGATAAAATTCAAAATCCACTGCTAAAATATTTGCTCTGAACAAAAAATAGTAGTAATATTGCACACTCTAAACCGGTCCTATAGCTCAGCTGGTTAGAGCACCTGACTCATAATCAGGTGGTCCCTGGTTCGAGCCCAGGTGGGACCACATTTAGAATCAAGCCTTTACAGCAATGTAAGGGCTTTTTTTATAAATAAATACAAATGATTGCTTGTTACATTTATATAGTCCAACTTTATCAAGGTTTTATATTGGAGTTACTCAATCAGGAGTGAGTGTTCGCTTATTGCATCACAATTAAGGTTTTTATGAAGGTTCTTATACAAGAATAGCTTCGGATTGGGAGTTGTATTTGCAAATAGAATGTGAATGCATGTCCCAAGCCATTGGCATAGAAAACATAGTAAGCGGATGAAAAGCAGTACTTATTATTAGAAATTTTCTCATCTATCCTGACATAGTTGAAAGATTAAAAGTGAAATATTTGAAAAGCACCTGACTCTCCCGAAAGTTTTCGGGACAGGTGGGACCACAGTTTACTAGCCTTTCAAGTAATGGAAGTTTTTTTTGTTTTTAAAGTTATGCTTGCGTGCTAAATTTGTTTATTTTTGCAGCCAATAAAGAACGTATTTTGCCCCAAGCAACACACAAAATGAAAAGGTTATTAAAAATTTATAGTGTTCTATTTACTTTAGGGAGTGTTTGGTCAGTTTGTGCTGCGCCTCCACCACCAGGTCCGCCTCCACCACCAAAATTACCCATTGATGATTATATAGGTGTATTGGTTCTCCTTTCGATTCTTTTTGGCTTTTATGTTATTAGTAATAAATTAAAAGAAAAAACTCCAAGATAACTTGGAGTTTTTTCTTTTAAAGTGCTGTATTACTTGAGGGAATGTAGTCGAGCGACATACTTTCCTATTACATCAAATTCTAAATTGACAATAGTTCCGACCTTGAAATTATGAAAATTAGTGTGCTCAAAAGTATAAGGAATAATGGCTACACTGAATTTGTTTTTTTCAGAATTTACCACTGTGAGACTAACGCCGTTTACGGTTATTGAGCCTTTTTCAATGGTGATATTGCAAAGTTTGGGGTCGTATTCAAAGGTATAGTGCCAACTTCCGTTGGTTTCGTAAGCTTCTATACAAGAGGCGGTTTGGTCTACATGGCCTTGAACAATATGACCGTCAAGTCGATCGCCCAATTTCATAGCCCTTTCTAGATTAACTTCATCATTTATATTCCAGCTTCCAATATTGGTTTTTTTGATAGTTTCAGCTATGGCAGTAACTGTATATTGGGAACCATTTATTGCTACTACTGTAAGACAAATTCCGTTATGAGCGACACTTTGGTCTATTTTAAGTTCATGTGTAAAGTTTGAGGTGAGGGTCAGATGCAGGTTATTTTGCTCTTTTTTTATTTCTGTTACAATACCAAGGGTTTCAATAATTCCTGTAAACATTCTTATTTTATTTTACTAAATTTGCAGCTCAAAATTAGCAATAAAAAACGGAGCTCATGAATAAAACTGCAGAAAATATAATCGTTGGAATTTCAATCGGAGATCTAAACGGTATTGGAAGCGAAGTAGTCTTAAAAACTTTTGAGGATGCTCGAATGTTAGAATTTTGTACTCCAGTAATTTTTGCTAATGTAAAAATTGTTTCTTTTTTGAAAAAAGGCTTTGAGTCTACTTCAAGTATTCACGGGATTGATAAACTGGATCAAATCGTTGTTGGCAAAATTAATGTCTATAATCTATGGCGTGAAGGTGTTGATTTGAATTTAGGAACGAACGATGATAAAGTTGGAGAATACGCCATCAAGTCATTTGTGGCAGCGACTAAAGCTTTGAAAGAAGGGATTGTGGATGTTTTGGTTACCGCTCCTATTAATAAATACAATATTCAATCGGAAAGTTTCAAATTCCCAGGTCATACAGATTATTTAGCACAAGAGTTGGAGGGTGATGCCTTAATGTTAATGGTGAGTGATAATTTACGTGTAGGTTTACTTACGGATCATGTGCCATTGAATGAAGTAGCGGGGCATTTGACAGAAGAATTGATCAAAAAGAAAATCGAAACCGTAAAACAAACTTTAATCAGAGATTTTAGTATCAATAAGCCTAAAATTGCTGTGCTTGGTCTTAATCCACATTGTGGAGATGGCGGAGTGATTGGCTCAGAAGATGATGCTGTACTTAAGCCAACCTTGAAAAAAATATTTGATAAAGGAACGCTGGTTTTTGGCCCTTTTCCTGCAGATAGTTTTTTTGGAAGCAATCATTATGAGAAATACGATGCCATTATTGCTACCTATCATGATCAAGGGTTGATTCCTTTTAAAACATTGTCTTTTGGTAGAGGAGTGAATTATACTGCTGGATTAGATAAAGTGAGAACTTCACCCGACCACGGGACAGCTTACGATATTGCAGGCAAGAATCAAGCGGATTTTACCTCTTTCAAAGAGGCCGTTTATTTGGCAATAGACATCTATAAATCAAGAATTCAGTACCAAGAAGTAAGCTCAAATCCACTAAAATTAAAAGAAAAACAGTTATAAACAAAAAAAGGTCAATAACATTATTAGATTTATAATAATTTTATATCTTTGCACCCCGATTCGGGTATTTCAGAATTGGGAAAATTATTGGTGAAATGAACAAGAGAAAAGAATTCGTAATTCCATTCGTGGGATTGAAGCTAGGGAAACATCAATTTGAATACCAAATCAATAATTCGTTCTTTGAGATCTTTGACTTTAGTGAGTTTGAAAAATCAAACATCAAAGTAAATGTAGTTTTAGAAAAAAAAGCGAATTTATTAGAATTAGATTTTAAACACAAAGGAACCGTTCAAGTACCTTGTGATGTAACAGGGGAAGAATTTGATTTACCGATAAAAGGTAAAATTAAATTAATTGTTCGTTTCGGAGAAACGTTTAATAATGACAACGAAGAGTTATTAATTTTGCCATTTGGAGAATTTGAGATAGATATTGCACAATACATCTACGAAATGATTGTGTTGTCGATTCCCCAAAAAAGAGTTCATCCAGGGGTAAAAGATGGTACTTTGCAATCAGAAGCTTTAGAAAAGCTTAAAACAATGACTGCAAAAAAAGAAGTAAAAGAGAAGAATAAAGAGAATAAGCAACAACAGAATCAAGAAAATATTGACCCTAGATGGGACAAATTAAAGCAACTATTAACGGATAAATAATATAGTAAAATGGCACATCCTAAAAGAAAAGTCTCGAAAACAAGAAGAGATAAGAGAAGAACACATTACAAAGCAACTGTAGCTCAAATCGCTACTTGTCCTATTACAGGAGAAGCACATTTATACCACAGAGCTTACTGGCATGAAGGTAAAATGTACTACAGAGGGCAAGTTGTTATCGATAAATCTGTAGCTGTTGCTTAATACGTTTTAGCAAAAAATAGTAGAACTCTCACTTTGTGGGAGTTTTTTTTATTGTTTATAATTTTCTCAAATAAGAAAAGCTAAAACAGTACTTTTAGAATAAATTTTGTAATTTTCGAGTCTTTTAAATAAAAATATCAAGTAGCTATATTTGATAGTAATAGTCGTACACAATGAATGCAATTACCGCAGCAATTACCGCAGTAGGAGGGTATGTTCCAGATTTTGTGCTTTCTAACAAAGTGTTGGAAACGATGGTAGATACTAATGATGAATGGATCACCTCTCGTACAGGTATTAAAGAAAGAAGAATATTAAAGGAAGAAGGGAAAGGGACTTCATTTATGGCTATTAAAGCCGCTGAAGATTTAATAGCTAAAGCCAATATTGATCCACTTGAAATAGATATGGTAATTATGGCAACCGCGACACCTGATATGCCTGTAGCTTCAACTGGTGTATACGTGGCTACAGAAATTGGTGCAACCAATGCTTTTGCTTATGATTTACAAGCTGCTTGTTCTAGTTTCTTATACGGCATGTCTACTGCTGCAGCCTACATACAATCTGGTAGATATAAAAAAGTATTGTTAATCGGTGCCGATAAAATGTCGTCTATTATTGATTATACGGATAGAGCCACTTGTATTATTTTTGGAGATGGTGCAGGAGCTGTTTTGTTTGAACCTAATTATGAAGGATTAGGGCTTCAAGATGAATTGCTAAAAAGTGATGGTGTTGGAAGGGATTTTTTAAAAATTGAAGCAGGAGGTTCCATATTACCACCCTCACAAAAAACGTTAGATGATAATAAACATTTCGTTTTTCAAGACGGAAAGACTGTTTTTAAATATGCAGTTTCTGGCATGGCTGATGTAAGTGAAAAAATAATGCAAAGGAATAATCTAACAAAAGAAGATGTTAATTGGTTAGTTGCACATCAAGCCAATAAAAGGATTATTGATGCGACTGCCAACAGAATGGGAGTGGAAGAAGATAAAGTGTTGATCAATATTCATAAATACGGCAATACAACTTCAGCCACATTGCCATTATTGTTGAGTGATTTTGAAAATAAATTTAAAAAAGGAGATACTATTATATTTGCTGCTTTCGGAGGAGGATTTACTTGGGGATCTATTTATTTAAAATGGGCCTACGATACAAAATAAATTAAAACTAAAAACAAACAATCATGGATTTAAAAGAAATTCAAAACCTAATCAAATTTGTAGCAAATTCTGGAGTTGCTGAGGTTAAGTTAGAAATGGATGATGTAAAAATCACTATTAGAACAACTTTAGAAGGTAATGTAACAGAAACTACTTATGTTCAACAATTACCAACTCAAGCGGCAATTCAACAAGCAGTTATACCACAAATTGCTCCAGTTGTTGCAACACCAGAAGCAGCACCAAAAGAGGATAATTCAAAATTTATTACAATCAAATCACCAATTATTGGTACTTTCTATAGAAAACCTGCTCCAGATAAACCAGTTTTTGCTGAAGTTGGAAGTACAATTGCTAAAGGTGATGTTCTTTGTGTAATTGAAGCAATGAAACTTTTCAACGAAATTGAATCAGAAGTTTCTGGAAAAATAGTGAAAATCTTAGTAGACGATATGTCTCCTGTAGAGTTTGACCAACCTTTATTTTTAGTAGATCCATCATAATTTTTAAAAATTCCAATAGACAAATCACAAAATCCAATACGTTGGAATTTGAAGATTGGAATTTGTAATTTTAAAAAAAACAAGATGTTTAAAAAAATATTAATAGCAAATAGAGGAGAGATTGCTCTTAGGGTTATTAGAACGTGTAGAGAAATGGGAATCAAAACAGTAGCGGTTTACTCTACTGCAGATGCTGAAAGTTTACACGTAAAATTTGCTGACGAAGCCGTTTGTATCGGACCTGCACCAAGTAATTTGTCATACCTTAAAATGTCAAATATTATTGCAGCAGCAGAAATTACTAATGCCGATGCCATTCACCCAGGATATGGATTCCTTTCTGAAAACGCTAAGTTTTCAAAAATTTGCCAAGAACACGGTATTAAATTTATTGGTGCAGCTCCTGAAATGATTGATCGTATGGGAGATAAAGCTTCTGCAAAAGCTACTATGATTGAGGCAGGAGTACCTTGTGTACCAGGTTCTGTTGGAATTCTTGAATCATACGAACAAGCTGCCGCATTAGCTAAAGAATTTGGATATCCAGTGATGTTGAAAGCAACTGCTGGTGGTGGAGGAAAAGGAATGCGTGCCGTTTGGAAAGAAGAAGATTTATTGAAAGCTTGGGAAGGTGCTCGTCAAGAATCGGCAGCCGCTTTTGGTAATGACGGAATGTACTTAGAGAAATTAATCGAAGAGCCGCGTCATATCGAAATTCAAGTAGTAGGTGATGCATACGGTAAAGCGTGTCACCTTTCTGAAAGAGATTGTTCTGTACAACGTCGTCACCAAAAATTAACAGAAGAGACGCCATCTCCGTTTATGACAGATGAGTTGCGTGCTAAAATGGGTGAAGCTGCAGTAAAAGCTGCAGAATACATTAAATACGAAGGCGCTGGAACTGTTGAATTTTTAGTAGACAAACACCGTAATTTCTACTTTATGGAAATGAATACTCGTATCCAAGTAGAACACCCAATCACAGAACAAGTAGTAGATTATGACTTGATTCGTGAGCAAATATTAGTTGCGGCAGGTGTGCCAATTTCAGGAAAAAATTATTTCCCAAATTTACACGCTATCGAATGTCGTATCAATGCGGAAGATCCATACAATGATTTCCGTCCTTCTCCAGGGAAAATTACCACCTTACATATGCCAGGCGGACACGGAGTTCGTTTAGATACTCACGTGTATTCTGGATATACTATTCCACCAAATTACGATTCGATGATTGCCAAGTTGATTACTACTGCGCAAACTCGTGAAGAAGCGATTAGCAAAATGCGTAGAGCTTTGGATGAATTCGTAATTGAAGGAATCAAAACTACTATTCCTTTCCACAGACAGTTAATGGATGATCCTCGTTATATAGCAGGAGATTACACTACAGCCTTTATGGATACTTTCAAAATGAATGATCCAGAATAGATGGGAAATAAGTACTATAAAAAAACCTCGCAATTTGCGAGGTTTTTTTGTGGGTTACTATAAGGTCTCTTTCAACCATTTGTAGAATTCTTTTTGCCAAACTTGGGCATTTTGTGGTTGCAATACCCAGTGGTTTTCTTCAGGAAAGTACAAAAAGCGACTTTTGATACCTCTTAATTGTGCCGCCTGAAAGGCTTCTTGCGATTGTCCAATCGGGACTCTAAAATCAATACCTCCTTGTATAATCAAAATAGGGGTGTTCCATTTGTCTACCAAGGTGATTGGGTTAAAAGTAGTATAGGCTTTTTGCGCCACTTTGTTGTCTTTTTCCCAATACGCTCCTCCAAAATCCCAGTTGTTAAAAAAGACTTCTTCCGTGGTACCAAACATACTTTGTGTATTGAAAACCCCGTCGTGAGCAATAAATGTTTTGAAACGATTGTTATGAATTCCAGCCAAATAAAACACTGAATAGCCCCCATAACTAGCGCCTACGCATCCCAGACGTGATTTGTCTACATACGATTCCTTGGAGACGTCATCAATGGCTGCTAAATAATCGTCCATCACTTGACCTCCCCAGTCACCTGATATTTTTTCATTCCATTCTTGGCCGTGGCCGTACATTCCTCTGCGGTTTGGAGCTACTACTACATAGCCTTGAGCCGCCATCAAAGAGAAATTCCAACGGAAAGAATAGCTTTGTGTTAAAGGCGATTGTGGTCCACCTTGGCAGTATAACAACGTCGGGTATTTTTTAGATGCATCAAAATTCGGAGGCAAAATTACCCAAACCAACATTTTTTTACCATCGGTTGTGGTGACATAGCGACGTTCGGTTTTACTTAACGCTAATGTATTGTACGTTGCGGTGTTGACATTAGACAATTGTTTCCACGTGTTTTTCTTTAGATGATAAGAAAAAATTTCAGCGGCATGATTCATATCAGTTCTTGTGACCAAAACTTGGTCGCCCGAAAAACCAATAATATCACTTACATCAAAATCACCTTTGGTAATTTGGCGAACGGTTACCGCAATTCTAGTCATTCCGGGGAAGTTAACTGCAAACAATTGTTTGGTACCGTCGACCGCAGCTACAAAATAGACATTTTTTCCGTCTGGACTCCACATAAATTGGTCTACACTTCCGTCCCAATTGGCGGTAAGGTTCATTTTGATGCCTTTGAAATCTACAATGATGTCGTTTTTATCGGCTTCATAACCATCACGTTTCATTTGTAGCCAAGTCAAGTGGCCTGTAGGCGAAAATTGAGGTGCTGTGTCGTATCCTAAATTGCCTTCAGTTCGGTTGATGGTTTTTCCGGATTCGAGTTGGTATTCATAAATATCTGTGTTTGTAGAAATGGCATATTGCGTGCCTGCTTTTTTCTTGCATACATACAAAATACTTTTGCTGTCTGGTGACCAAATATAATCTTCGTCTCCACCAAAAGGTTTTTGTGGGCTATCGAAATTTTCTCCTTTTAGGATATCGATTCCTGTGGCGCCTTCTTTATTTTCTTTGTAAAACACGTGGTTGAATTTGCCTTCATTCCAAGTGTCCCAGTGGCGGTAATCCAGTCCGTTGTAGATTTGTACATTTGATTTTTCTAGTTCGGGATAGAAATCTTTTCCGTGTACTTTGTCGATTTTTACTTCCTCGTGGTAGACAATATATTTACCATCAGCCGAGGTGTTTTTGTCGGTTAGGTGACCTTTAGTGTCTTTAATTTCGATGGCATTTCCGCCTTCGATGGGTAGTGAATACAGTTTGGAACTGGATTTGTTCTCGGCTACAGAGGGTGTGCTAACTTTATAAATGACGTTTTTTCCGTCTTTTGAAAGGCCTAGAGGTGTTACGCGACCTAGTTTCCAGAGCAGTTCGGGAGTCAGTGTGTTTTGAGCCATTGTTGTCAAACTCATCAGGGATAGGGTTAATAAAAGAATCTTTTTCATTGTTTTCAATTTTAAAAGGTAAAAATAATCATTTAAATCGACTTGTTTTGGATTGCTGAGTGTTCGCTTTAAAAGAAAGTTGCCACGAATTTCAAGAAAGTGGAAAACTTTGACCACAGCTTGGCTAACTTTTTTTACCGCTGATTCGCTGATTTTCAAAGATTAAAAAAGAGTTAGATAGAATGACATTATTCAAAGTATATCTATTGTTATTAATGGATTCGTGAAAATGTAACTATTCAGTTTTTTTTTTGACATTAATTGCCTCCAACTTTAGAGGGGTGAAATTTGAAAATTTTAAAGGCTTTATCCAAAATTAGCTACTTTTATTTGGCTAAAGCCAATACAATTAATTTCTATGACTCCAGCCAAAGCTGGAGTCAATTGAAAGCAAGGCAAACTGAGTAGTTTTTTGAAATTAAGGATAAAAATCAAATTTGCATTTATTCGTGAATACGTGTCGAAATATTTCAAAAGTAAATATCTTGTGGTGCACTTAGTTTTAGCCCAGATGGGAACGGCATCCTTTTCTATTTTTCTTTAAAATAGAAAAGATACAGTGGACAGCTGGAAATAGCTCCTAAAAAATAGTATTTTTATAAAAATTTTTGACAGATGCATTTGAGTTATTGGGAAATAAAAAATTGGTTTACTGAGGTAGATTATACGATTGTGGGAAGTGGTATTGTGGGACTGCACGCCGCATTGCGTTTGAGAGAGCGCTTTCCTACTGCCAAAATATTGGTGCTTGAGAAAGGAATGTTGCCACAAGGTGCGAGTACCAAAAATGCTGGATTTGCCTGTTTTGGGAGTCTTTCGGAGATTGTGGAAGATTTAAAAAACCATACCGAAGAAGAAGTAATTGCGTTGGTGCAAAAGCGTTGGTCGGGTTTGCAATTATTGCGCAAGCGGATTCCTGATGCGGTTTTGGATTACAAACCTTTTGGTGGTTACGAATTGTTTTTGGAAGAGGAGGAAAGTTTGTATGCTGAATGTGTCAACAAAATGCCTTTTGTCAATGAAATTCTGAATCCTATTTTTAGAGGTGGTGTTTTTACTAAGGAATTGGATCGTTTTGGATTTAAAGGAACCAAAGAGTATTTGATTTTTAATCCATTTGAAGGACAAATTGATACCGGAAATATGATGCAAGAATTGTTGCGTCAAGCCGTAACGGCCAATATTTTGATTCTGAATCAGCAAACAGTTACGGGGTTTGAAGATAAGGGTTCAAGTGTTGAGGTAGCTTTGGGTGATTTTAGTTTTGTGAGCCAAAAGCTATTGTTTGCTACCAATGGTTTTGCAGCAGAATTGACACAAGGACAAGTAAAACCTGCACGTGCTCAGGTGCTGATTACAGAACCTATTCCGAATTTGGACATCAAAGGGACTTTTCATTTGGACCGTGGCTATTATTATTTCAGAAATATTGGTGACCGAATTTTATTAGGTGGAGGGCGCAACTTGGCTTTTGAAGAAGAAACTACAACCGAAATGGGCCAAACCGAAATTATTCAAAAAAAATTGGAACAGTTATTAAAAGAAGTAATTTTGCCGAATCAAGAAATTGAAATTGCACACCGTTGGAGCGGTATTATGGGCATAGGCGCTAGCAAGAATCCTATAGTAACGAATCTGTCCCAAAATGTATATTGTGGGGTTCGCATGGGCGGAATGGGCGTGGCAATTGGCAGTTTAATAGGAACCGAATTAGCAGATTTAGTGTAATGGCAACCAAAATTACCCCAAAAAAGACAACTTCAAAAAAACCAGTCAAGAAGCAGGATGCTAGTTTTGGAAGTAAAGTGAAACGCTTTCTTTTCAAAGCTATGCTTTGGTTTTTTGGGCTTTCTATCTTTAGTGTGGTAGTGTTTAAATTCGTCCCCGTTCCTTTTACACCGCTTATGGTGATTCGTTTTTTTGAAAATGTAGCCGACGGAAAAGAGAATCATTTTAGTCACGATTGGGAACCCATCGAAAACATTTCTATGAATTTGCAAAAAGCCGTAATTGCTAGCGAAGATGGTACCTTTTTGACCCACAATGGATTTGATTTTTTGGCGATGCAAAAAGCGTATAAAGACAACGAAAGAGGCCGAAAAATTAAAGGTGGAAGCACCATTTCGCAGCAAACCGCCAAAAATGTCTTTTTATGGCAAGGGAGAAGCTATTTACGCAAAGGCTTAGAAGCTTATTTTACCGTTTTAATTGAAATCATTTGGGGTAAAAAACGCATCATGGAAGTCTATTTGAACAGCATCGAAATGGGCGATGGCATCTATGGAGCCCATGCCGCCACCCAATATTGGTACCGAAAAGACGCCTCGAGTTTGACCAAAATGCAAGCCGCAGGAATTGCCGCTATTTTGCCCAACCCCCGAAAATACAAAGCCACAAGTTCCTCTTCTTACATCAACAATCGCAAAGCGAAAATTGTTCGTGTGATGAATCATGTAGGAGCTCTTGAGTATAAGTAATTCACACTTTTCTAAGAACATACCATTTCCTTTTCCTCACTATGCCTCGTCCTGCTCTATGCTATATCTTTGCTTTTTGAATGGAAAAAAAAGCAAAGGAATTCTGCTGTGATTAGGGATGGATTGGACTTTTAGTTTTTTTAGATGGTTTTTTAAGTATTAACTTAATTTTAATTCATTACAGTAAAAAATGAATTAATTTTGCAGCTTTAAAAATTGAAAACCAATTTGTTATATATGAAAAAAATCATTTTTTACATTCATCATGTTAATATGTTTTACATTATTTTCAAATGCACAAGAATCAAAATTTGTTTTTGATTATAAAACAGGCTTAAATGACTATATTGTAACGCCAGTAGAAGGAAAAACAGCTTCTGAGATATATGCAAAAACTTTAAATTGGATAAAAATTAATTATTCAGATCCAAGCCAAGTAATTTTGAGCAATATTGAGAATGAATACATTAGATTTAATGCTTTAGCGGATTATATTTGTTATGATTCTTTAAAACCTAATAACATCACAACTGACTGTTATAAAGTAAAATACGAAATTGAAATTTCATTTAAAGACGGTAAATACAAATTTGAAATAATATCTCTTACTCGGTATGAATCTCCAGCACAATACAGAAGTGGAGGATGGAAAGAAGTTCCTATTTTTTCAAAAAATATAACTGAAGAAAGTTTGTCAAAAATTTTATTCAAAAAAGATGGTACAATTAAAAAACAATACGAAACAATAACTAAATCTGGCGATTATTTCAATCAATTAAATAACTTATTATTAGATTACATTAAATCTAATAACAAAACAAAAAGTGATTGGTAAATTAAAAAGTGATCCAAAACGGAACGCCACTTCTTTCAAACAAAATAAAAAAGCCTTAAAAACATTCGTTTTTAAGGCTTTTTTGTGGAGAAGATGGGGCTCGAACCCACGACCTCTTGACTGCCAGTCAAGCACTCTAGCCAACTGAGCTACATCCCCATGACTATGGCGCAAATATAGTATTTTAATTAGTGACTACACAAATTTATACCGTACAAAAATGCTTTCATCCTAAAAAAAGAAGCGGGTTATGGAAATAATTTTAACTTTACGCTAAAATAAAAAGTATGTCACAAATGATTGCCTCAGGTACACTAGCTACTACGATTGCCAATGGTATTGCCACACTTACCTTTGGTCACCCCGCCAGCAATTCTTTTCCTAAAGCCCTTTTGCAGCAACTCACAGCAGCGATTCAGGAAGTAAGTACAAATGATGCGGTTCAGGTCGTGGTGCTTCAGAGCGAAGGTACAGGTGTTTTTTGTGCAGGCGCCTCTTTTGATGAGCTTTTGGCAGTGCGCACTGAAGCTGAAGGAACGATATTTTTTTCAGGGTTTGCCCATGTTATCAATGCGATGCGAGCTTGTCCAAAAGTGATCATTGGTCGCATTCAAGGAAAAGCCATTGGCGGTGGTGTAGGCATTGCTGCGGCTTGTGATTATACTTTGGCTACTCGTCAGGCAAGTATCAAATTATCAGAACTCGCCATCGGAATTGGCCCTTTTGTGATTGAACCTGCGGTGAGTCGAAAAATAGGCAAAATGGCAATGTCCCAAATGACCTTGGCGGCTCATGAATGGAAATCGGCCGAGTGGGCCCAACAACAAGGTTTGTATGCCGCTACTTATGAAACGCTTTCGGAATTAGACGAAGCCGTACACCAAATGGCCACACAACTAGCCGGCTACCATCCGCAAGCTTTACTCGAAATCAAGAAAGTATTTTGGGAAGGCACTGATCATTGGGCAACTTTGTTGGTAGAACGTGCTGCAATTTCTGGACAATTGGTACTTTCTGATTTTACCAAAAACGCTTTACTTCAATTTAAAAAATAATAACAATGCGTTCTTTTTCTTTACTTCAAAAAGTAGATGTAGCCAAAAAAATAGCCCAAGCTCCTGACAAGAGTTACGAAATAGGAGTGGTAATTGGCTCGTATTTGCCCTTCGTTGTTTTGGTTGGATTTGCGTATTGGATGTATTACCGAGCAAAAAAAAGAGACGAAAACCGTTAATATTCCTTAAATTTGCCCCTTAAATTCAATTCAGATGAGTAATATCAGAATCACCAAAAAATTCAGTTTCGAAACCGGTCATGCGTTGTATGGTTATGATGGGAAATGCAAAAATGTACACGGACACAGTTACAAATTATCAGTAACTGTTATTGGCGCTCCTATAACCGATCGATCGAACGTAAAATTAGGAATGGTGATTGATTTTACCGATCTGAAAAAAATTGTCAAAGAAGAAGTAGTAGATCAATTTGACCATGCTACCGTTTTCAACCAAACGACTCCTCATGTTGAATTGGCCAAAGAATTAAAAGATCGAGGACATCATGTGATTTTAGTCGATTATCAGCCTACCAGCGAGAACATGATTGTTGATTTTGCTGCAAGAATCAAAAGCCGATTGCCAGAAGGGATTAGCCTATTTTCATTGAAATTACAGGAAACCGAATCCTCTTTCGCAGAATGGTTTGCCAGCGATAATGTATAGGAATAACTACCTTTCAAGTTTCATCCCAAAGTTTCTGGACCAAATTCCAAATTAAATTGCATGACTTCAATCTCCAAAAAAATATATTTCGCTTCCGATCAGCATTTTGGTGCGCCTACGCCTGAGTTAAGTTTTCCTAGAGAACAAAAATTTGTAGCTTGGCTAGACGAAGTAAAGAAAGATGCAGAAGCCATTTTTTTATTGGGTGATTTATTCGATTTTTGGTTCGAATACAAAACGGTGATACCCAAAGGGTTTGTCCGTATTTTAGGGAAATTGGCAGAGATTCGCGATAGTGGTATTCCAATTTATTTCTTCGTTGGGAATCATGATTTATGGATGAACGATTACTTTGAAAAAGAACTGAATATTCCCGTTTTTCACGACAATCAAGAATTTACTTTTCATGGAAAAACCTTTTTGATCGGACACGGTGATGGAAAAGGCCCTGGAGATTTGGGTTACAAACGCATGAAAAAAGTGTTTACGAATCCGTTCTCGAAATGGTTGTTTCGTTGGTTGCATCCTGATTTAGGGGTAAGATTGGCGCAATACCTTTCGGTAAAAAACAAATTGATCTCTGGAGCCGAAGATGTTACTTTTTTAGGGGAAGACAACGAATGGTTGATTCAATATGCCAAACGAAAACTAGCCACCAAGCATTACAATTATTTGGTTTTTGGACACCGCCATTTACCCATGAAATACACCGTTGGTGAAAACGCAGATTATGTCAATCTGGGCGATTGGATTACTTATTTTACGTACGGCGTTTTTGATGGAGACCGTTTTGAAATTCAAAAATTCAACTAAATTAGGGGATATGAAACCTATTGATTATGAAAAACTAAATTTTCCTATTGGCAATTCTGTCAAGGAATGGCATAGTCAGTATGGTTTACATTTTGAAAACGGGCATTTTTATCTTCCAGATTATTGTCCTTTTGGGGACTTTTTTTCTTTTGAGAATGCAACTTCTATTTTAGAACAGTATGCCCAAATTTCGCCTTCATTTTATATTTTTGGCGCTTTACCTGAAGTTCCTCCAAGTATAGAAAACAAAGGCGAATTACTTTGTCGACAAATGATCTTAACGTCTAGAATTGAGTATCCTATAACTGAAACGATTGTCAAATTAGGTCCTGAAAAATTAGCTGATTTATTGGGTTTGGTACAATTGGTGTATCCAGAATATTTTAAGGTACAAACCGCGTCTATGGGAAGCTATTATGGGATTTATATGCAAGATCAATTAGTTGCTGTAACGGGTGAGCGCATGCAAATGAATGATTTTATCGAAGTAAGTGCCGTCATTACTCATCCAGATCATACTGGAAAAGGCTATGCCAAACAATTGGTCACACATACTTCAAACGCGATTTTTGATCAAAACAAAATACCCTTTTTGCATGTGGCAAATCATAACAGTCGAGCCATTCAGGTATACGAATCCTTAGGATTTACCACACGAAAAGAAATGAGTATTTGGCATTTGGTCAAAAAATAATAACCTTTATCTTGATGTTTTTTTAGGAATTTTGATGTGCGTCAATGTCTTTTTCTAAATCCAATTTTCGGAAAGAAGGCATAAAGGTTCCCATCCCAAGAACAATGATTAGGGTCATGCAGCCTCCAAAAACTACAGCAGGAACCGTTCCCATTAACTTAGCGGTTAGCCCACTTTCGAAGGCGCCCAATTCATTCGACGAACCTACAAAAATAGAATTTACCGAAGCTACTCGTCCTCTCATGGAGTCGGGTGTTTTTAATTGTAAAATGGTAGAACGTATTACCATCGAAACACCATCAACCACACCACTAAAGAATAATGCTAGCAAGGAAATCCAAAAAACGGTGGAGAGCCCAAAAACAATAATACAAATGCCAAACAAGAAAATAGAGACTAATAATTTCATTCCAGCATTTTTAGTAACGGGTACATAGGCTGTAAACAACATAGTGAGTATGGCTCCTACTGCAGGAGCGGCTCTTAAGATTCCAAAACCTTCTGGTCCTACCTTTAAAATATCTAAAGCAAAAATCGGTAATAAGGCTACAGCGCCTCCAAATAACACCGCTGCCATATCTAAGGTTAAAGCACCAAGAATCGTTTTGTTATGAAACACAAATTTGACGCCTTCTTTTAAACTATCAAAAACGGGTTCCCCTATTTTTGGATTCAAAATAGGTTTTTGGTCAATAAAATTAAGGCCTATCAAACCTATAATAGCAAACGCAATTACAATAGCCATAGACCAATGTACTCCAATGAGATGGATAGCAAAACCAGCAACTGCAGGTCCAATAACAGTGCCCACCTGCCAAATCGAACTGCTCCATGTGGCGGCATTTGAATAGGCCTTTTTAGGAACAATTAAAGCTAATAATGAAAAAATCGTTGGCCCCAAAAAAGAGCGAACAATTCCGCCAACAAACACAAAGAAGTAAATAAGGTATAAGATGGTGTTTTTAGTGAAATGAGAGGAAAATTCGGGATAAGTCAAAAAAAACAGTCCAGTACTGATGAATAAAAATCCTATAATACATTTGATCAACATGGCTTTTTTTTCTTTTTGGTCTACGATATGCCCCGCAAATAGTGCCATCCCGATAGCAGGAATGATTTCCATAAGGCCAATTATTCCCAAAGACAAGGCACTTTTTGTGATCCGATACACTTCCCATTCAATAATGATAAATTGCATAGACCAGGCAAAAACCATGGCAAAACGGATGAGTAAGAAAATGTTAAATTCTTTAAAGCGTAAGGCTGCGTAAGGATCGTTTTTTACTTTCATTAGTTACATTTTTAGGTCTTTTAATCGCAATTGTACTTCTATTTTGTCATTCCATTCGTTTTCGTCTATGCAATACGCCGCTTCGAAGGGTTGTTTGTTTTTCACTATTTCGTATTTGTTTCCTAATCCAAAACCAATGGCAGGAATTCCTTCCGAATTATTTTGACGCACAAATAACTTCAAATGTTCTTCTTCTTTCCCCATAGGTTTCCCGTAACCAGTATCAAAAATATTTTTAGACACAAAAACTGGAGTCATGTTTTGTGGGCCACAAGGTTCAAATTGTTTCAAAATACGGGTAAATTTAGGCGTAATTTCTTCAAAACTGACAACTGCGTCGATAGAAAGTTCGGGTTGTAGCAATTCCGGGCTAATCGTTTCTTGCACTACTTTCTCAAAGGCTTCCTTAAAAGCAGCATAATTTTCTGGCTTTAAAGTCATACCAGCAGCATACATGTGTCCTCCAAATTGTTCTAAATGTTCGGCGCAAGCCTCAAGCGCATTGTATACATCAAATCCTCTTACCGAACGTGCTGATGCGGCATATTTGTCGCCACTTTTGGTAAACACCAAGGTAGGACGATAATAGATTTCTGTCAATCGAGAAGCCACAATACCTATCACACCTTTGTGCCATTTTTCTTGAAAAACTACCGAAGTAAATCGGTTTTGCTCGCCATTTTCTTCAATTTGGTTCAACGCTTCTTTTGTAATTTGTTGGTCTAAGCCTTTGCGTTCGGCATTATAGGCTTCAATTTCTAATGCAAATTGCTGGGCTTGTTCAAAATCAAATTCGGTCAACAATTCTACGGCATGATTCCCGTGTTTGATGCGACCCGCAGCGTTGATTCTCGGCGCAATAATAAAAACCACATCCGTAATATCGAGTGTTTTTTTCTTGAGTTGATGCGTCATCGCCTTAATTCCAGGACGCGGATTGCTATTAATTACTTGCAGTCCAAAATATGCCAAAACCCTATTCTCTCCAGTCATCGGAACAATATCAGCAGCAATGGCGGTAGCCACCAAGTCTAGATACGGAATCAAATCATCTATGGTTTGGTTACGGTTAGCTGCCAACGCTTGAATGAGTTTAAAACCAATGCCACAACCACACAATTCGTCGTACGGATAGTCACAATCTTCTCGTTTTGGGTCTAAAATTGCTACAGCATCAGGTAATTGCTCTCCAGGACGGTGGTGGTCGCCAATAATAAAATCGATATTCTTTTCTTTGGCATACGCCAAGTGGTCAATAGATTTTATCCCACAATCTAGCGCTATAATTAGCGAAAAACCATTGTCATCGGCAAAATCAATTCCTTTAAACGACACGCCATAGCCTTCGTCATACCGATCCGGAATATACGTGGCAACATTGGGGTAAAAACTTTTCAAATAGCCCGAAACCAAAGAAACAGCCGTAGTTCCATCCACATCATAATCCCCAAAAACCAAAATATTTTCCTCGTTTGCTATCGCTTTTTCAAGCCTTGCCACCGCTTTGTCCATATCTTTCATCAAATACGGATCATGCAAATCGTTTAATGAGGGACGAAAAAATTGTCGGGCTTCCTCAAATGAAGTGATGCCTCTTTGTAGTAATAAAGTAGCAATTGTTTTTGAAACTTGTAAGGCATCGGCTAATTCATTTATTTTTTCTTCTTCGGGTTTGGGTTTGAGTGTCCAACGCATGCTGTTTTAGGTTTTATAATTTTTAATTAGGCGTATAATTTTTTAGGAACCAAAGCAAAAGGCTTTTCAGGAAACACGGGTCCCGCCATCCGCTATATCTTTGTTTTTTAAAGAAAAAAAACAAAGGATGCCGCTGCTGTCGGGGTTAAAGAGCTACAATTTGCCTTTTTGTTGGCATTTTAAAATGGTCTTTAGACTATATTTAGGATTAGTTTTGTTGGCTGTAAACAACAATTACTGTTGTTTCAATGTCAAAGGCTCTCCATAAAAAGCAATGCCATCCCAACCCGTTTTCATAAAATTACGGATATTTTGATGGTCTGTGCCATCTGGATTTTTTAAGACATCTTCCGTATAATAAGCTCCAAAACAAGCCAGTGTTGTTTCCGCGGTTAAGTTGTGGAGTTGCGCAAAGGCAAATACTTTGCATGAGCCATTATTTTCGTTAGCCATATTGTGTTGCAATCCGTTCTCAAAGGCTGTTGGTTCAAAATCGTAATTGGCTTCAATAACAGCGATAGTTTCTTGAAAGGTAATCTCGTTTGGGGTGTTTTTTACTTTTTCTAAAAAGGCAGTTAGGCTCATATTTTCGATTTTATTGTTCTTCAGAAAATTTACTTTTTTTGGTTTCTTTCGTTATGGGTTTTCCTCCAACCACCACTACAATTTCGCCTCTAGGTGCGGTTTTTTCAAAGTGAGTTAGTACTTCTTTTACCGTTCCGCGTACGTTTTCTTCATGCATTTTAGATAATTCTCTCGATACACAAACAGGACGGTCTTCACCAAAATAAGTAACAAATTCACTTAAAGTCTTTACTAATTTGTGAGGAGAAACATAAAGAATCATCGTTCTGGTTTCTTCGGCCAAAGCCAAATAACGGGTTTGCCTTCCTTTTTTATCCGGCAAAAAACCTTCAAATACAAATTTGTCATTGGGCAAACCACTATTGACTAAAGCAGGGACAAATGCAGTTGCGCCTGGCAGACATTCTACCGCAATACCATTTTCAATACAAGCTCTAGTGATCAAAAAACCAGGGTCTGAGATGGCTGGCGTTCCAGCATCCGAAATCAAAGCGATGGTTTCACCTCCTTGCAATCGACTAATTATGTTTTCGATGGTTTTGTGTTCATTATGCATATGATGGCTGTGCATGTGGGTGCTAATCTCAAAATACTTGAGCAATTTGCCACTGGTTCGGGTATCCTCGGCCAAAATCAAATCGGCTTCTTTAAGAATACGAATCGCTCGAAACGTCATGTCTTCGAGGTTACCAATTGGAGTGGGTACGATATATAGTTTTGACATATTTTTAAAAGTTAAAACACGAAATCCGTTATAAAACGAAGTTCGTGTTTGAGGATAAGGTATAGATTTTTATAGCGAAAGGGATGTTTACAAGAATTTCTTCTCAACAATTTCCATGAATCGATGCATGTAGTCGTCTTTTCCCTCCCAATTGTTGTATTCAGGTTTAATCATTTCATCTATAAATGTCTTGGCTTCAAAAAAATTATTAAAACTATTCAACTGACTCAACACACGATTATAGTCTTCATTACTATTGCCAAAAAGATGTTTTACAAAGCCTATGCGGTCATTTAAGTCAATGGCAATTACTTTACTTAATTTATCGTTCAAGGATTTTGCTTTGTCTTCTTTTTCTTCAGTAAGGGTCTCGGCTTTATCAAAATCCATAGCAAGGTTTGGAGCTATTGGGTTTTGGTTGCTAGTTTGAATAGTATCGGCTTTGACAAATTGAGGTTCAGTATAATAGCTTCCTAATAAATCTTCAAAAGAAATTTGTACTGCATCTTTTATTGGGCTTACTTCTTCAACTGTTGGAGTGAAATTTTCTGTAGCAGTTGTGGTTTCTTCAAAAACGGGAACAAAGGCTGTGGATGTTGTTTCTTCTTTTTCAAATGGTTCTGTTTCGCTTGTCAGTGCTTCCAAAACACTATCTTCAGGGGCGATACTATCTAGAAATTGGTCCATTGAAGCAGCAGTTTCACTACTTTCCTTTTCGTTTATATCGATAGGGTTGGTAATTTCTTGTATTGCAATTGTTGGGTGGTTGCTTTCAGGTAAATCAAAGGCTTTCTCTATTTCTGCTTCTATTGCTGCCTGACCTATGGTTGGTTTGACATCCCCTAGGTTTTCTTCGACAAACTTTAAAATCGCCAGTTTTTCGTATAGTTTTTGGGTTTCTAAGAACAGCACATTCACATCCGATTTGTTTTTAAGTTGTAGAATTCTGTGCGCAATGCTAACTAAATCAGCCTCCAATCTTTTTTTCATAACTTTTGGTATTATAGTGAGTAGGGTGTGTCTTTTTTAATAAATTTGTTGCCATTACAAAGTAATAAAAACTATTCATTTTAAAGGTAGAAAAATACAAAATGTTTCTCGAAAATACAGTAAATCATAAAGAACAATTTGGTTGGATAGAAGTCATATGTGGCTCCATGTTTTCGGGTAAAACAGAAGAACTCATTCGCAGGCTCAAGCGAGCTCAGTTTGCCAAACAACGAATTGAAATTTTCAAACCTTCTATCGATACCCGTTATCACGAGGAAATGGTGGTGTCGCACGATGAGAATGAAATCCGTTCTACACCCGTTCCTGCAGCAGCTAATATTGCACTTTTGGCGCAAGGATGTGACGTTATTGGCATTGACGAAGCGCAATTTTTTGATGATGAAATTGTCACGGTCTGTAATGATTTAGCCAATCAAGGAATTCGCGTAATTGTGGCTGGGTTGGATATGGATTTTAAAGGGAATCCTTTTGGTCCGATGCCTGCTTTAATGGCTACTGCGGAGTATGTGACCAAAGTACACGCAGTGTGCACTCGAACAGGGAATTTAGCGAATTACAGTTTCCGAAAAACAGACAATGATAAACTTGTAATGCTTGGAGAAACCGAAGAATATGAGCCTTTGAGTCGGGCCGCTTTTTATCATGCGATGCACGAGGAAAAAGACAAAAAATAATATAGCACTATAAAAATCCCAACAACTCGTTGGGATTTTTTTATTACATTTTCTTTCTCATTCTTGCCACCGGAATGTCGAGTTGTTCACGGTATTTGGCTATGGTTCTTCTAGCAATTGGATAGCCTTTTTCTTTTAAAATTTCGGCTAATTGGTCATCGGGAAGTGGTTTGTGTTTGTCTTCTTCTTCGATGGTGTTTTTTAGAATTTTTTTGATTTCTAACGTTGAAACTTCTTCGCCTTGGTCGTTCATCATCGCTTCTGAGAAAAATTCTTTAATCAATTTGGTGCCGTAGGGTGTTTCTACATATTTGCTATTGGCTACCCTAGAAATGGTCGAAATATCAAGACCAACTAAGTCTGCAATGTCTTTTAGAATCATTGGTTTTAGCTTGGTTTCATCGCCATCTAAGAAAAATTCTTCTTGGTAATGCATGATGGCGTTCATCGTTACAAAAAGGGTTTCTTGACGCTGACGAATGGCATCAATAAACCATTTGGCCGAATCTAATTTTTGTTTGATAAACTGAACCGCTTCTTTTTGCTGCGTCGATTTGTCTTTTGATTCTTTATACGTCTGCATCATTTCTTGATAGTCTTTCGAAACGTGCAATGACGGAGCATTTCGCCCATTCAATGTTAATTCCAATTCACCATCCACAATTCTGATGGCAAAATCAGGAACGATATTTTCGGTAACTTTACTATTGCCTGCAAAAGAACCTCCTGGTTTTGGGTTCAATCGCTCAATTTCGTATATCGCTTTTTTTAATTGTTCGTTAGAGACACTGTATTTTTGCATCAATTTTTCATAATGCTTTTTGGTAAAAGCATCAAATTGATTTTCGATAATATCAATGGCTAATTCAACGAATTCAGTTGGTGTTTTATGTTTGAGTTGCAAAAGCAAGCATTCTTGTAAATCTCTAGCGCCAACTCCTGTGGGTTCCAATTCGTGAATAACGTGAAGCAAGCGTTCTACATTTTTTTCATCGGTATAGATTCCTTGTGTAAAAGCTAAATCATCTACAATATCAGGAATACTTCTTCGAATGTAACCCATATCATCAATACTTCCTACCAAGAATTCTGCTATTTCACGATCTTCGTCATTAAGAATAAAAGTGTTGAGTTGGTTGATTAAATCTTGATGAAAACTAATGGGTGCCGCAAAAGGAGTATCGCGGTCTTCATCGTCATCGCTATAATTATTGACTTGCGTTTTGTAATCTGGGATATCGTCACTACCTAAATAGTCATCGATATTGATATCATCAGCTTCTATTCTATCGGCTTCTGCATCATCATAATCGTCGTAGTCTTCAGATTCAAATTCGTCTTTCTCGTAGTCGTCTTCTTTGCCTGCTTCTAGAGCCGGATTTTCGTTCATTTCTTCTAACAAACGTTGTTCAAATGCTTGCGTAGGCAATTGAATTAACTTCATCAACTGAATTTGCTGTGGAGATAATTTCTGAGATAATTTTAAATTTAAAAATTGCTTTAGCATTGATACAGTTTAATCGTTTATTTGGTTAATCGGTTATTTATTAAAATCGGTTAACCGTAGAACGATTAACCGATTAAACTTTTTTTTAAAATTCTGCATTCATTGGTGTTCTTGGGAAAGGAATTACGTCACGAATATTGGTCATTCCAGTTACAAACAATACCAATCTTTCGAATCCAAGACCAAAACCAGAGTGTACTGCCGAACCAAAACGTCTGGTGTCTAGGTACCACCATAATTCTTCTTCATCTATTCCTAATTTTTTCATTTTTTCTACCAAAACATCGTAGCGTTCTTCTCTTTGTGAACCTCCTACAATTTCTCCAATGCCTGGGAAAAGAATATCCATGGCTCGAACCGTTTCTTTTCCAGGTTCTGTGTTATCATTCAAACGCATATAAAATGCTTTGATGTTGGCTGGATAATCAAACAAAATCACTGGACATTTAAAGTGCTTTTCCACCAAGTAACGCTCGTGTTCTGATTGTAAATCAGCGCCCCATTCGTTGATGATATATTGGAATTTTTTCTTTTTGTTAGGAGTTGAATTTTTCAAAATATCGATAGCCTCAGTATACGAAACGCGTTTGAAATTGTTTTCCAACACAAAGTTCAATTTTTCTAACAATGTCATTTCGCTTCTTTCGGCTTGCGGTTTTGATTTTTCTTCTTCCAACAAACGTCCTTCAAGGAATTTCAAATCCTCTGGACATTTATCCATTACATATTTAATCACAAATTGAATGAAATCCTCAGCCAAATCCATATTGTCATCCAAATCATTGAAAGCCACCTCTGGCTCAATCATCCAAAATTCTGCTAAGTGACGAGATGTATTCGAGTTTTCAGCTCTAAATGTAGGACCAAAAGTATAAATCTGACCCAACGCCATGGCGAACGTTTCACCTTCTAATTGTCCAGAAACCGTCAAGTTGGTCTCTTTACCAAAGAAATCTTTTTTGTAATCTACTTTTCCTTCCTCCGTTCTTGGCGTGTTGTCAAAAGGCAAAGCGGTCACTTTAAACATTTCACCCGCACCTTCTGCATCCGAACCAGTAATGATTGGCGTATTCACATACACAAACCCTTTTTCCTGAAAATACGTATGTACGGCGTGAGCCAAAACCGAACGCACGCGCATAATTGCGCCAAAAGCATTCGTTCTTACTCTCAAATGCGCATTCTCACGCAAGAATTCCAAGGAGTGTTTCTTAGGTTGCATTGGGAATTTCTCCGCATCTGAGTCGCCCAAAATTTCCAATTGTCTTACTTGAATTTCATATTTTTGACCTGCACCCTGGCTTTCTACCAACGAGCCAATAACCGAAACGGCAGCGCCAGTCGTAATGCGTTTTAATGTCTCATCGGGTGTATTTTCAAAATCAACCACACACTGAATCGTATTAATAGTAGAACCGTCATTCAGCGCAATAAACTGATTATTTCTAAACGTTCTCACCCATCCTTTTGCATTAACTTCCTGAAGTATCGTTGTACTGTTTAATAAGTCTTTAATTTTTGTGTGTTTCATCTTAATTTTAGATTTAATTTAATACCCATTCAAAACAAAAATTGGTGTTTTAAACGTATTGCAAATATACTTGTTTTGTGTTTATTTTTTAGGAGCTATTTCAGGACATTCGCTTTTAAAATTACCGCCACAAATTACACCAATAAACACTAATTTGTAACTTTTTTTTATTCCACGAATTTCAAGAAAGTGGAAAAACTTTGACGGCAGTTTGGCTAACTTTTTTTTACCGCTGATTCGCTGATTTTCAAAGATTAAAAAAGTGTTAGATAGCATTATTACAATTGCAGAAATTCGTTAGATTCAATTTTATTTTCGATAACAATTAGTGTTGATTGGTGCAATTGGTGGCTAACTTTTTTTTAAATGCGAATGCCTTGTTCCGCTGGTCGCTCTTTTTCATCAAGAAAAATTAGTCTTTATTTTCACAAGGATTTCCACTTCAATCGGGGCTAGGGCAGTAGGGAAACCAGTCGTTTCTTGGTTTACAACCCTTGCAATAATTGATGACTTAGCTCATTCCCGCTAATCGTAATGATGTATAAATTTCCAAAAACTGTATCATCAATTGGCGCATACACCTTTTGATTGATGATTTTGTTGACCAAATCAGGCGTCGTATTGCTATGACCTACAATCAAAATAGCTTGACCCTTGTGTTCCTTTTTGAGTTGTTCAAGGTCGAGAGTTTTTGGGTCATATTTTATGATTTCCAAATTTTTGCTTATAGCAGTTGGAGTAGCAGTTTGAACCGTTCTCAAAAAATCAGTACTGTACACAGCCTTTAGAGGAACTTGTGCTAGAATCGTTTTCCAATGTTCGGCGCGTTCCAAACCTACTTTTGATAAGTCAGGATTTTTCGAATTGTCAACTTTTTCGGCGTGGCGAATCAAATATATAGAGGTGGTTTGGCCAATACTACTCTGAAAGAAGCCAAGGATTACTATAAGAAAAAGCCATTTTTTCATATATGTAAAATTTATTTTTAGTGGTCAAATATGGAATCGCTTTTTATTTATTGGTGTTTGCTTGCAGCAAACTCTTTGTTAATGGCGATTTCATAGAAAAACTTATTTTTTGTTGCTGGTTAAAATATCAATTTCTTCGTCAGAATGTTCCGAAATATCAATCAGAGGCTCCATTAATTCTTGCTTATTGGCCAAAGTTTTATTTAAGGTCAGCACCAAAGCCGGAAGCAGCATCAAATTGGATAACATTCCAAATAATAAAGTCAACGAAATCAAGCCACCCAAAGCAATCGTGCCCCCAAAACTGGATAACATAAATACCGAAAATCCAAAAAACAACACAATCGACGTATAAAACATGCTCAATCCCGATTCGTTAAACGTAGCATACACAGATTTTTTGATTTTCCAATTGTTCTTCTTCAATTCTTCTCGGTATTGGGATAAAAATCGTAAGGTATCATCAACCGATAATCCAAAGGCAATTCCGAAAACCAAGATAGTTGAAGGTTTTAATGGGATATCCAAAAAGCCCATTAAACCTGCCGTTAAGAATAAAGGCAATAAGTTTGGAATTATAGCTACAATCACCATTTTGAATGAACGGAACATAAATGCAATTAAAACTGCGGTTAGGAACAGTGCAAATAACAAAGAACTTAGAAGATTACTAAGCAAATAGCCTGTTCCTTTTTGGAAAACCAACGCTTTTCCTGTTACGGTTACATTGAAACGTTCCTTTGGAAACAGTTTTGTGGTTTTTTCTTTGATTCTTTTTTCAATTTCAGCAATTTGGGCGCCGTTTTCATCACGCATAAAAGTGGTTATTCTCGCGTATTGACCTGTGGGATCTACATAGCTCTTCATTACATTTTCTTTACCATTTCCAGCGGCATGCTTGGCATACGTAAGAATAAAAGCCTGCTCTTGTGAAGTTGGTAATTCATAATAATCAGGGTTGCCATTATAATAAGCTTGTTTGGAGTATTTTACTAAATTGACAATCGATATTGGTTTGGATAATCCAGGAATTTCTTCAATTGCTTGCTCCAATTCATCCATTCGTTTGAGTGTCGATAATTTCATGACTCCCTTTTTACGTTTGGTATCAATCATGATTTCGAGTGGCATGACTCCATCAAATTCTTTTTCAAAGAAAATGATATCCTGAAAGAAAGCTTCTTTTTTCGGCATGTCTTCAATGAGGCTCCCCGAAATGCGCATTTCATAAATGCCTATGATGCTAAAAATTAATAAGGCAATGGATGCCACATAAATGGAGAAACGATTGGTTTTGATTGTTTTTAAAATCCAATCCATGAACTTTTTAACAGAGCCTCTGTCTAGATGCTCAAGATGTCTATCTTTTGGAGGATACAAATAACTGTGAAAAATAGGAATCAAGATCAAACTCAAGAAAAAAAGCGCCATGATATTGATTGAAGTCACTACGCCAAATTCAATTAGTAAGTTATTGTTTGAAGCAACAAAAGTGGCGAAACCAATTGCGGTGGTCAAGTTGGTCATCAGAGTAGCCATTCCAATTTTGGTAGTGACCCTTTGCAAGGCTTTGGCTTTGTTGCGGTGTACTTTGTATTCTTGATGGTATTTGTTGGTCAAAAAAATACAATTCGGAATCCCAATAACAATAATCAATGAAGGAACTAAAGCCGTTAAAATAGTTATCTCATAATTGAATAAACCCAAAAAACCAAACGACCACATTACGCCAATCACTACAATTACGATAGAAATTAATGTGGCTTTAAAACTTCTAAAGAAGAAGAAAAACAATAAAGAAGTAATCAATAACGAAGCACCAATAAAAATACTAATTTCGTCGGTGATTGTTTTGGCATTCAAGGTTCGAATGTAAGGCATACCCGAAACCCGTAGATCAATTTGGGTTTCCTTTTCAAAAGTGGTTATTGCTGGGATTAATTTTTCTAAAACAAAGGTTTTACGAGCCTTAGTATTCACGATTTTTTTGTCCATATAAATCGCTGAACGAACACTACCAGATCGTTTGTTGAACAATAATCCTTCGTAAAAAGGAAGCTCATTGAACAATTCTTTTTTGATGGTTTGCAGGTATTTTGGATCCACCGTTTTCGATTCATCTACAAAAGGAACCAATTCGAATTTTTCTAAAGCTTCGTTTTTTTGTAGTTTTTTCAAATCATTGAGCGAAACCACCAAGTCTACCTCCTGATTTTGTTTGATGGTATTCATCAATTTACTCCAAGCGGCGTAGGCTTTTGGTGTAAATAAAGTGGAATCTTTAACACCAATGATAATCAAATTGCCTTCTTCTCCAAATTTTTCCAAAAAGGCATTGTATTCTATATTGGCAATGTTGTCATCGGGCAACATATTCGCTTCGGTAAACGTAAAGTGAATGTTTTTCCATTGAAGCGACAAGAATACGGTAATTGCTGCAATAATGGAAATCAGTAAAATTCTATTTCTAAGGACAATACGGGCAATAAGCTCCCAAAATCCCAAACTAAACCATTTAATCATTTTTTGGATTTAAAAGGCTGCAAAGGTAGCGAAACTGCAATTAAAAAAGCGGCAAATCCTTTATTTGGGGTGATTTTTTTGAAAGTTTACATGAATTCTTTAAATTTTGGTTAATATTCTTATTCCTGTTATTATTGTTATATTTGATTTTCTCATCTTTGTTACTTGAGCTTTTCATTATTTACAAAAAAAATTAAATGAAGAATTATAAAAATACCCTATTTTATTTAACGGTGACTGGTGGTTTTACCGCTATGATATTCTGGATCATTCAAAACGGAAAAGTATTGGAAGGCACAGATGTAAAGAAAACAACAATAGGGACAAAAGACGCTTGGGTGGATTTTATTGCATCTATGCAACACAGTTTTAAAGAACCCTTAGCCATTCTTTTGGCCCAAATAATAACCATTATTATAGTGGCAAGAATCTTTGGTTGGATTTTTAAAAAAATTGGCCAGCCTTCCGTTATAGGTGAAATCATTGCCGGTATTGCATTAGGTCCCTCGTTACTGGGAGCTTATTTTCCTGAGTTTTCCGAAGTTTTGTTTCCTGTAGCATCTCTCGGAAATTTAAAATTTTTAAGCCAAATCGGATTAATTCTATTCATGTTTGTTATTGGGATGGAATTGGATCTGAAAGTTTTAAAAAACAAGGCAAACGATGCAGTGGTTATTAGTCATGCAAGTATTGTAATTCCATTTGCTCTCGGTATTGGTTTGGCGTATTTTGTATACGATCAATTTGCTCCAGATGGCGTAAAATTCCTTTCGTTTAGTTTATTTATGGGAATTGCCATGAGTATCACAGCATTTCCTGTTTTGGCACGTATTGTTCAAGAACGCGGTATTCATAAAACCAAATTAGGCGCCATAGTAATCACTTGTGCCGCCGCCGATGATATTACAGCTTGGTGTTTATTAGCTGCCGTAATAGCCATTGTAAAAGCAGGTTCTTTTGTAAGTTCCTTGTATGTGATTTCTTTATCGGTTGGTTTTGTGTTAACAATGCTATTAATGGTTAAGCCTTTTCTTAAAAGGATTGGGGATCTCTATGCCACCAAAGAAGCCATCAGCAAACCCGTTGTAGCTATCTTTTTTGTCACGCTTATCATGGCTTCTTATGCTACAGAAGTAATCGGAATTCACGCCCTTTTTGGTGCTTTTATGACCGGAGTAATTATGCCAGATGTGGCTAAATTCAGAATTGTTTTTATAGAAAAAGTAGAAGATGTATCTGTGATCTTACTTTTGCCTTTGTTCTTTGTATTTACAGGTTTACGAACCGAAATCGGTTTAATCAACGACCCTTATTTATGGGAGGTAACAGGTTTTATCATCTTGGTAGCTGTAGTAGGTAAGTTTTTTGGTAGTGCTTTGGCTGCCAAATTTGTGGGGCAAAATTGGAGAGATAGCTTAACCATTGGCGCATTGATGAACACGCGCGGCTTGATGGAATTAATCGTGCTAAACATTGGTTTAGAGTTGGGAGTGTTGACGCCAGCGGTGTTTACGATGATGGTAATTATGGCATTGGTCACTACTTTTATGACAGGACCAGCCCTTAACTTAATCAATTTCATTTTCAAGACCAAAGATGATGTTGAGGTAGAAGAACTAGAACAATCCAAAGTATATCGTGTTTTGATTTCTTTTGGTAACAACGAAAAAGGGAGGTCCCTTCTGCGTTTGGCCAATAGTTTAGTGCGTAAACAAAAAGACGCTTCGGTAACGGCTATGCATTTATCCGTTAGTAATGAAATGCATCCTTTTGCTTTAGAAGACAAAGAAACAGCGGCATTTTTACCGATTCAAGAGGAATCAAGAATCTTAAAACAAGAAATAACCACCATCTTCAAAGCAACGGTCGACATCGAAACAGAAATCACCGATATCGCTAATCAAGGCGAATACGACCTCTTATTAGTTGGCCTCGGGAAATCAATTTTTGAAGGAACATTACTCGGAAAAGTAATTGGTTTTACCACTAGAATCATCAATCCAGAGCGGTTAATGGATAAATTCACCGGAAAAGAAGGCTTGTTTGCCAATTCTCCTTTTGACGAAAGAACCCGTCAAATTTTGCTCAAAGCCAAAATGCCTGTGGGAATCTTAATCGACAAAGATTTGCAAAAAGTAAACACCATCTTTATCCCTATCTTCAGCTCCGAAGACGCCTTCTTGATTGATTACGCTCAAAAACTCATTCATAATAATAAGTCTAAAGTCTTTGTCTTGGATGTCAACGGACACATCAAATCGAATTTTGTAATCGGTAGCGCCATTAGTTCATTGGAGCATAAATTCCCAAACAACATCACCTTATATGGCGAAAAAATCATCAAAAAAGAATTCCTTGCAGAGCAAGATTTGATGATGATCAGCCTTGAAAGTTGGAAATCACTTGTCGATTCTAGAAGTATATGGTTAAGCGGTGTGCCTTCTGTGCTAATCATCAAGCCTTAGTTTTTTAGCGCGTGCCACCATAAAACAAAGAGAGCCATTCAACGTACTATTGAGTGGCTCTCTTTGTTTTATGCTGTCGGGATGCCGCTTCCATTCCTCATGCAAAACTTGCGAACCTTGCGTTTTTCACTTTGCGAACTTTGCGATTAAAACTAATAGCAAAATATTAGTTAGGTGAGAATTGTCAAAGTACCACTTTCTTGAAATCTGAGTTAGAATCCCAAATTCAAAATAAAGCTAATTTTCACCGCAATATTATCTTGGAATTTTGCCAATTGATTCGGTCCATATCGATAAAAACCACTCAATCCCAATCCGTTAACTATTTGGTTCAATTCAATTCCCGATTCAAAATAACCGTCCCTTAAGGTTTTGTACTCAATTCCAATATGCTGTTCCGGTTTTTCCATATTGCCCCAACCCATTCTTGTAACAAAAACTGGTACTGGCTTTATTTTTTTCAATAAATGAAGCCTAGAAAGACTGTGTTTGAGTTGAAAATAAACAAATTTACTAGAGAAAAATTCATTAAAAAACATGGTTTCAAAACTGTTTTTTCCCGCAAAAGTGATGCGCTGAATAATCGTTTCTTTATTCAAGTTATTGGGAGAAGTATTGTACAAATGGGTCAGGGGCAAATCGCCCACTACATACCCCGCCTCAAAGAGTAAACTGGTTTTTTGACCATCCAAATAGTTTTTTTGGTACTCCGTTCTAAAGTCTATTTTGCTAAATTCGAAATCATTATTGCCAATTTTGGGTAAAGACTTGGTAAACTGAAAGGTCAATTTTGGGTATCTTTTTTCGGTTTCAATTCGTCCCGTTGGCGTTTGCATGTAATCGCTAAATGGATTCCAACGCAGCGAAACCATTGCGGTAGTGATATTGTATTTGGTAAATAAATTACCATTTAAGTTGTAAACATAATTAAATTTTGGTTCTACAAAAGTGTTTGAAATTTCCCAAATACTTTCTGTTTTTGGAATGAACTTCGTTTCAACGCCCGTTTTCAACGTTTGATAATGGTAAAAAGTACTAATATTGATGGGTCTTGGATCATAAATTTTAAAAGCCCTACGGTCTACAGTCCAAGTGGTGCTGGCTATTTCCCGCACATCATCGGTAAATGAAACGCCCCACCAGGTGTTCGAAAATTTATTAATTCGGGTACCAATTCCCAAGCTATATTTGAAAGTGCCATCTTTTGTGCCATAGGCCGTATAGCCTTCAATTTTCCAATTTTTTAAAAAAATGTCATTAGTTATGCCACCCATTCCTAAACGAAAACCTTCGTAGTTGTTGAAACTCACAAACTTCCTTAAATCAAAATCTATCACACTAAAGGGTACATATCCATTGATGATTTTTCGGCCAAAAAGTAATTTGCTTTCAATGCCGTTTTTAATAGAGATACTATCTGCTGCCATGTAGGTTTTTTGACTGCGTAAATCTAGAGGTTCTTTACGGTTTTTTATCCAAAATTGTTCCTCTTGAGCTATCGCCTCATCTTGAATTTCGATGGCTATCGTTGGCTGTTTGATTTTGATAGCTTTGTTGTAGGCTATATCAAAATTGTAGCTTTTAGAAATTAAATAACTAATATCGGTAGCTTCTTTTTTTCGTGGTTTAAATCCTTGTTCAAAGTCTCCATCAAACTGTATGGTTCCGCCAAGAATCTTAATGTCATCGTCGCTTTTTCCTTTTACAATTTTGAACGTCTTGGCCGAGGGGAACCAAATTTTTTCGGTAGGTAAATATACAAAATCGTGAGTTCCGCTGATGTCTAACACGCCTTTTATGCGCATAATGGCTTTGGCAATCGCATAGGAATTCGTGTCTATATATAAAACCCCTTCGAGCCCCGCGGCATTTTTCTTTTTCTTGTTTTTGAAATAAATCATAAAGGTAGTCCTGCCGTCAATGGCTACCGAATCCAATAGTTTGTAGTTGTAATGTGCTGTCGCGTCATCGGCTATGGGACTATTGTATTTGGTTTCGAACAACTCATATTTGGGTTCGTAAATTGAGAAAGATTGCAAATTGAACGCGATGATTTCATAAATCGGTTGCTTGAATCCAGACATTTTGGTTCCTAAAATGACTTCTTTTAAGTGGGTATTTTGGTACTGAAAAAGCGATACTTTCTCCGTTTGAAACAAATGCTGTTTGCTGATGATTTCTTTAAACTTGTAGTTAGAAGAATCTACTTTTACCAGTTCTCTACCATACGTTTTGTCTACAAAAACCGAATCAATTTTTCCGTTAATCGAGTCGGGATTGGCGGTAACTAGGAGTTTGTTATAGGATGTAAACGAAAAACTATTGTTTTTTTGTTGCGGATTATTGACTGATTTGGCCGCTATAGCTTTTCGAATAATTTGTAAAGCCACATTTTCTTTGGGAATCAAGACTTCATTCAAATCATTGGACTTTTCTTGTAAGGCCACCACATAAAACGTTTTGTGGGGCGTAATGATTTGTTGGAAGGGTGTGTAACCTAAATAAGAAACCGTAAAATCCGAAATAGGATTGGGACTCAAAAGCTGGAATTTCCCATCTACATCCGAGATGGTTTGTACACCCGAGTTGCTCGTAATGCTCGCAAAGGGCAAGGGTTGATTGGTCTTCGCGTCTTTCACCAAACCATTCCATTGGAATTGTGCCTGCAGTGAGAACGTAAAAAGTAGCAACAACCAACTCAATTGCTTCATAAGCGTGAATTTTGAACCCAACGATTTTTGTATTAGATTGACAAAAATAGCATAAAAAAACCGTCTCCAAGATACTTTTGGAGACGGTTTCTTCTGTTGTGTTATATTCTTTACATTATGAATTGGTCAACAACGTTCGCGAAATTTTTTTGTTACAAATTATTTATTTAATTAATTAAATTAGGATTTTCTCCTTTATGTGTCACAATCCATTTACCTTTAATCTTTTTCATTATTATTATAAACCAACTATAACCTGCTAAATGAGATTTAATGACTGTAAATACTAAATATTTTTTGTTTTGATAATAAATAGGTTCAGAAAATCCATAAACTTCAATGTCTGCTCTATTATATTTGTCTAGAATAATTTCTATTTCTTTATTAGTATTCATGCTTTCTAAAATAACTTTTTTATATCTAAAGTTATCTTTCGACCAAAAATCCTCGTTACACCAAATCCTCTTACCTGGCAGGCATTTGTCTTTATATTCGTTCTTCATCTTTTCGAAGTCTTTCTTTTTGTATAATGTAGCATCTCCTTTGCCATTTCCAGCAGAATCGATAATCATTATATCGTTTAATCCAAATATATTTAATGTTTCATTAGAGTTGATTTTTTCTTTAGCAACAAAAAAAGCTCGGGTTGTATCTTTTATAATTGTTCCAAAATAGTCGTTGAGTGCGTTATATTTTTCATTTGTTGATTGTGCAAATAAAACATTTGAAAAATTTGTTATAGATAATAAAAGAATGACCGTGTAAAAAATATAGTTTCTCATCTTCTCAAAGTTTTAATTACATGGTTTTCCCACAGGTGTTTGTACATTTGGAGTGCCTTGTTCAACAGCATGACCAGAAGATTCAGCTTTATATCTATTTATAATTCTTATATTATCAGCACTTCCTGAAGGAAACGTTTTCTCAAAGATTGGTGTTTTCGATAATCCTCCCCAAGCCAAATCTTTATAAACTTGGTAATCTATCGTATAATTTGCATCATATTCTTGTAATGCCGATGCCATTGCATCTACATATTTATTGGCCATTGCTAAATGTTGTGCGTCCTGCTTGTCGGTACTGGTTGGGTGTGTTTTTTTAACATAGGCTTCAAATAATTCTGGAAAAGAGGGTAATGCAGTTGAAGGTGTATAGTTATAATCATCCACAATACTTAAAAAATAAGCGTGTATTGTTTCGTGTATCAATGCTGTAGCTTTAAACAACTTTGTGCCATCTGTATATCTATCACGGTCTACCCTAATTTCATAATTGTACTTAGAAATCCTCTGTGTTTCAGCATAAGTGCCTGCAGGTTTCATCACCATATTTACAGTGTATATACTATTCGCTCCTAGTTTTGCCAAAACATCTACTATAGTTGGGTTTGTCGTATTTTTGAGTCTTTCCATAACTCCTTTTGGACAAGGGTCTAACTGGGAGTCATTGATTTGCTCTTCAATGGCTTTGGCAATGTTTTCTGCTGTATTTGGTACCGCTTCCCAAGAGCCAGTATCA
>NZ_JBPTTN010000005.1:0-323426 GCF_051547125.1 Flavobacterium sp. RSSA_27 | reverse complement strand
GCCAGCGCAGATGGTACTGCAATTTGTGGGAGAGTATGTCGCCGCCTTTCTTTTAAAAAACCCTTCATCCAAAATGAAGGGTTTTTTTGTGCGTTCTTGTTTCTATCATGACGGAAATATATCGACTAAAGTTCCTTTTTTTTAAATTTCTTGATAATATCAATTAAATTTGTTGAAAATATTTATTTATGAAAAAAGTTTTTGCATTATCGTTTTTGTTTGTTTTCTTGTTTTCTTTTGGTCAGCAAAGGCCAAAACTTGTCATTGGAATAGTAGTGGATCAAATGAAAGCTGAATATCTAGATAGATTCTATGATGATTATTCTCAAGATGGTTTTAAACGATTGATGAATAATGGGTACTCATTTTATAATATGAATTATAATTATGTGCCTACTTATACAGCTCCTGGACATGCTTCAATTTATACAGGAACTACTCCTGCAACTCACGGCATAATTGGTAATGATTGGTATATTCGTGAAACTGGTAAAAACAGGTATTGTACAGATGATGACTCTGTATATTCATTAGTTGTGGGAACCGAAAAAGAAGGAATGATGTCTCCCAAAAATCTTTTTGGAACTACTGTTACCGATGAGTTGCGATTGGCAACTAATTTTAAAGGAAAAGTTATAGGTTTGAGCATTAAGGATAGGGGAGCTATTTTGCCTGCAGGGCATTTTGCAAATTGGGCATTTTGGTTTAGTAAATCTGGTGACTTTATATCAAGTTCTTTTTATGGTGATAAGATGCCTGATTGGATTACCAAATTCAATAGTGAAAAACGTTATTTGAATTACATTCAGAAAGGTTGGAGCTTGTTAAAACCTGCTGTTGATTATAATGAGAGCCTTCCTGATGATAATCCATACGAAGGGAAAATAGATAAATCAAAGGCTCCTATTTTTCCTTATGACTTAAATAAATTATACAAAGAATCTGGTGCTGATATTCTTAGAACAACACCCTTTGGAAATGATTTGTTAGCAGATATCGCTTTGCAGGCTATTGAAAGTGAAAATTTAGGAAAAGATAATGATACCGACTTTTTAGCTGTTAGTTTTTCTTCAACGGACTATGTAGGGCATACTTTTGGCCCAAGATCGATGGAAATTCAAGATACTTATTTGCGTTTGGATGTAACTTTAGCTAGAATATTAGACTACCTTGATAAAAATGTTGGTAAAGATAATTATCTACTTTTTTTAACTGCAGATCATGCAGCTGCTGAGAATCCTATTTTTTTAAGAGATCGTAAATATGATGTCACGAATGTGCCATCAAAAGAGACTTTTAAATCTCTTGAAAAGTTTTCAATCGCAACTTATGGAGTTAACTTAGTATCGAATTATTCTAATTATAATATTTATTTGAATAGAGATTTAGTTAAAACCAAAGGATTAGAATTAAGCGCTGTAAAACAGGCTTTCAAAACTTTCATTTTGGAACTACCTCATATAAAAAGAGTATATACCGATGAAGAAATTTTGGCATCATCAGGAGGTGATTATTATTTAAATTTTATTTTTAAAGGATTTGATCCTAAACAGAATGGAGATTTAGTTTTAGTTCAAAAAACGGGTTATATGGAATATAACGAAACAGGAACAACACACGGAACACCTAATAGTTATGATACTAATGTACCATTATTGTTTTATGGTTGGCATGTTCCAAAAGGAGAATCTTATAAAAAAGTTTACATAACATCAATAGCACCAACTTTGTCTAAAATGCTAAAAATTGCATTTCCGAATGGAACTGAAGCTGAAGTTTTAGAAGAACTTTTAATTTCTAAATAAATGATTTCTCAAGAAAGTAAAAAAAAGACTCCTGAATTTCAGGAGTCTTTTTGATTAAAATTTATTTTCTATTTCTGCAGCTTGAAGCATCAAATAATGAAGGTCAGTATTTTTTATAAATGGAGATAAAAGTTGGCTTCCTGGTCCAAACATAGCTAGTTCAGTATAATCAGCCGAATGGTCAGTACTGATCCAACCTACCGAATTGCGCTTTTTCTGAATATCTCCCAATACTTTAAGAGGTAAATGTCTTGGATTGTAAAGTCCATCTTCAAGTTTTATATTAGTATAGTAGCTTAAAATTTCCTTAGCTTCCTCTTCTTTTAAAATTATCTTATTGGCATATTCAATTCTTTCTATTACTTGCGCTACACTAGTTTCTTTTCCGATACCATTTAAAATCCAATCATTGGTTTGTGTATATTTTTGAATACTATCAAAGTTATCATTGGCATCTTTTCCATATACTATCCCAGGATTGGCATTCCCATGATCAGAAGTTATGATTACTAAAGTATTTTGATCTTTTTCAGCAAAATCTATCGCTACTTTTATAGCTTCATCATGGGCTACTTGATCGTAAATTAAGCCTGCTACGTCATTTCCATGAGCAGCCCAATCCACCTTTCCAGCTTCGACTTGTAAAACGAATCCTTTTGGATGATTTTTCATTTTATCAATAGCTCTTTGTGTCATTTCTGCAAGAGTAGGGATGCTATTGGTTAGTTCTTTGCTGCTTTCTCTGTCTTTGGAGTAAGGAAGTCCTTCTTTGTCAAAAACGCCTAATATTGGTTTGCTATTGTCGCTAGACCACATTTCAGTTTTGTTTTTGACTACAGTAAAACCTTTATCTTTAAAATCTTTATAGAGATCTCTTTTGTCTTTTCGCACAGCAGCAGAAAAGTAGTTGTCTCCACCCCCCAACATGACATCAAATTTTAAGTCCAAGTAAAGTTCAGCAATTCCTTCTTGACTATTTCTGCTTTTAGAGGAAATACAAAATCCTGCTGGTGTTGCGTGTGTAACGGGAACAGTAGTGACACAGCCAGCCATTTTTCCAGCTTTTCGAAACTTTTGCCAAATTGGTAAATACTCTTCGCCATTTGTACCTATATTTAGGGATCCATTTTTAACTCGAAACCCACAACCCCAAGATGAACTTGCAGCTGCTGAGTCTGTAACGATTGAAGAAGCAGAGGCCATATCCATTAATGCACGACTAACTTTTTTGTCTTTATACAATTGCATCCAGTTACTGCCTTTACCAGTTTTTCGGGTTAAATAAAGATCAGCCATATTAAGTGTGCCAATGCTCATCCCATCACTTACGATAACTATAATGTTTTTTGCTTTTTTATTTTTGTGATAATTGGATAAATCTAATTCGTTTGCAGGGCTTTCGAATGGATTTAGTAGAGTTGTTCCAAGAGCGAAAAGGGAACCGTTTTTGAAGAAATTCCGTCTGTTCATATATTGTTTTTATTATAAATCAAATTTAAGAAAGCTTACGTTTGATTGAGGTTAAGATTTTTTTAAATATATAAAACATAAATGAAAAAATCCCATTTTTTCAAATGGGATTTAAATATTATACTGTTGTTTCTATTTGTAGAGGAATCTGATTTTGAAGTAAATCTTCGAATTTTTCGTGAGCACGAATCAAATGCCCTTTGCCATTTAACCACAAAACTTCAGCGGGTTTATATCTAGAATTATAATTTGACGACATAGAGAAGCAATAAGCACCGGCGTTGTGGAAAGAAAGGATATCTCCCTCTTTTATTTCAGCTATTCTTCTATTATTTGCAAAAGTATCGGTTTCACAGATGTAACCTACAACAGAATAGAAACGTTCTTTTCCTTTTGGATTAGAAATATTTTCGATATGATGTTGAGAACCATAAAGCATTGGTCGAATTAAATGGTTAAAACCGCTATCAATTCCGGCAAAAACAGTTGATGTAGTTTGTTTTACTACATTTACTTTGGTTAAAAAGTAACCCGCTTCACTCACTAAGAATTTTCCAGGTTCAAAAATAAGCGTTAATGCCTTACCATATTCATTGCAAAAAGCATTAAATCGCTTAGATAATTTTTTGCCCAATTCCTCAATATCTGTTTGTACATCGTCTTTCTTATAAGGTACTTTGAAACCACTTCCAAAATCTAAAAACTCAAGGTTTTTGAAATTTTTGGCTGCATCAAATAAAATTTCTGCTGCGTATAAAAATACTTCGATATCTAAAATATCCGAACCCGTATGCATATGGATTCCTACGATGTTCATTTTGGTGTTTTCTACTATTCTAACTAAATGTGGTAATTGGTGTATTGATATTCCAAACTTGCTATCAATATGACCTACAGAAATGTTAGTGTTTCCACCAGCCATTACATGTGGATTAATACGTATGCATACAGGAACATTTGGGTGTTTAGTACCGAATTGTTCTAGAATGGATAAATTATCAATGTTTATTTGAACTCCTAAAGCATTTACTTCTTCTATTTCTTCTAGAGAAACACCATTTGGAGTATAAAAAATCTTTTCTGGTGCATAACCTGCATGCAATCCAAGTAGCACTTCTTGAATAGAAACAGTATCTAAACCAGACCCCATATCTTTTAGGAGTTGAAGGATTGAAATATTTGATAATGCTTTCATCGCATAATTAATGCGAAGTTTTTCAACCTTAGAAAAAGCTTTTGTTAATCTGTTAAATTGCGATTGAATTTTTTCAGCATCATAAACATATAATGGCGTGCCAAATTGTTCTGCTAATTGAAGTAAGTCTTTTCCTTGCATTGTGATTTATTTTTTTACAAATTTATTACAGTTTACACCGTCGACCAAATAAAAAACAAAATATAACAAAATATAACAAAAAGTTTTAATTCAAACATTTTGTTTTCTAAATCTAAGTTTTATAACAATAAAAAATCCCTTGACTTAAATACTTATAGCCAAGGGATTTAAAAAAAATGGTTTCTTATAGTGAAGGCAAATCGCCTTTACCTTTAGTTGGTAAGTTGGTGTATCCCATTAAGAATAAATCAACTTCTCTTGCAGCCTCACGACCTTCTGAAATGGCCCAAACAATCAATGATTGTCCTCTTCTCATATCACCAGCGGTAAAAATATGAGGAACATTAGTCTGGTAGTTGTTTGCTTTGAAATTACTTCTCATATCCAATTCTAGACCAAGTTGTTCTGCTAAAGTTTTTTCAGGTCCTGTAAATCCGAGAGCTAGTAATGCTAAATCACACGGCCATATTTTCTCTGAACCTTCCTTTTCAATTAGTTCAGGACGCTGTCCAGGAACAATTTTCCAAGCAACTTCTACTGTCTTTAGCGCAGTTAGTTCTCCTTTTTCATTAGCAATAAATTCTTTGGTATTGATTAACCAATTTCTATTACAACCTTCTTCGTGTGAAGAAGAGGTTTTTAGTTGTAGTGGCCAAAAAGGCCAAGGAGTAGATTCGCTTCGACCCACTGGAGGTTTTGGCATAATCTCAAAATTGGTAACTGATTTTGCGCCTTGTCTATTTGAAGTTCCAATACAGTCAGATCCTGTATCTCCTCCACCTATTACGATAACATCTTTTCCTGTAGCTTTGATTTGATTAGGAACTTCTTCACCGTATAAAACTTTAGTTTGTTGTGTTAGGAAATCCATAGCTTGCACTACGCCTTTGCTATCGGCTCCTTTGGTAGGTAAACCTCTTCTTTCTGTGGCTCCACCACAAAGAACGATTGAATCAAATTCATTTAATTCCTCTACTGAAAAGTTGACACCAACATTTACATTGGTTTTAAAAACGATACCTTCAGCTTCTAAAATAGCAACACGACGATCTATTATTCCTTTCTCTAATTTGAAATTTGGAATTCCGTAACGTAACAATCCTCCAATTGCGTTGTCCCTTTCAAAAACAGTTACAGTATGTCCTGCACGATTGAGTTGTTGTGCGGCCGCTAAACCAGCAGGTCCAGAACCTACTACAGCAACTTTTTTGCCAGTTCTAACAGCAGGTGGTTGTGGTTTAATCCAACCTTCGGCAAAACCTCTTTCGATAATATTTTTCTCGATATTTTCGATGGCAACAGGTTCTTTAATAATACCGAGAACACATGATTTTTCACATGGTGCAGGGCATAATCTTCCTGTAAATTCAGGGAAATTATTCGTTGATTGCAATATTTCTAAGGCACTTTGCCATTCTTCTTGATGTACCATATCATTGAAATCTGGAATTAAATTCCCCAATGGACATGAGCTATGGCAAAATGGGATGCCACAATCCATACATCTTGAACCTTGTTCTTTTATTTTATCTTTTGGTAATGCAATTGTGAATTCATTATAATTGGCAACGCGTTCAACAACAGCTATGTTACCTTCGTCGGCTCTATTAAATTCTTTAAATCCTCCTATTTTTCCCATGACTATTGTGCTATTAATTCTTCAACTTCCTTTTCTGCTGCAATACGTTGTAATGCTTTTTTGTAATCTGTAGGCATTACTTTTACAAAATGCTTGACTTGGTTGTCCCAATCTGCTAAAATTCTTTTAGCTAATGGGCTACTTGTGTATAAGGAATGATTTTTTATCAAACGTTTCATTTTTACGATATCTTCTGCTTCTAATGGGTCAAAAGCTACCATTTCCATATTGCAAAGTGTTTGGTCGAATTTCTTATTTGGGTCATAAACATAAGCGATACCTCCACTCATACCTGCAGCGAAGTTTCGTCCGGTTTTGCCCAGTACAACTACAGTCCCTCCGGTCATGTATTCACAACCATGGTCTCCAATACCTTCAACCACTGCAGTTGCTCCTGAGTTTCTAACACAGAAACGTTCTCCAGCCATCCCATTAATATATGCTTCACCAGTAATGGCTCCATAAAGTGCTACGTTACCAATAATTATATTTTCCTCTGGTTTGAAAGTTGCTGTTGGTGGTACTTTAATAATTAATTTACCTCCAGAGAGTCCTTTACCTAGATAATCGTTACAGTTTCCGTGGATTTTAAATGATAATCCATTGGTAGCAAAAGCTCCGAAACTTTGCCCAGCAGAACCCGTAAAGTCAACTAGAATAGTGTCTTCTGGTAGTCCTTGTGCACCGTATATTTTTGAAATTTCGTTACTCAAAATTGCTCCAACTGAACGATCTGTATTTTTGATGTCAAAGGTTACTCTTGTTCTTTCTTTTCTATAAATAGAAGGAATCGCAGCTTTGATAATATCAAAATCCAATACATGTTCTAATTCATGATCTTGAGACATGGTATTGTGGTTAGGAACTGTTTTTGCTTTTTCTGGTTTGTATAAAATGGTAGATAAATCTAATCCCATAGCTTTGTAATGTTGAATCGCTTTATTTACGTTCAATTTTTGAGATTGGCCCACCATTTCTTTTAAAGTTCTAAAGCCAAGTTGCGCCATGATTTGTCTTAATTCCTCAGCAATGAAGTACATGAAATTAATAACATGTTCTGGAGTACCTTTGAAGTTTTTACGCAACTCAGGATCTTGCGTTGCAATACCTACTGGGCACGTATTTAAATGACAAGCACGCATCATAATACAACCTGAAGCTACTAATGGAGCAGTGGCAAAGCCAAACTCTTCAGCTCCAAGTAAAGCGGCAATAGCAACGTCGCGACCCGTTTTTAACTGTCCATCACACTCTAAAACCACACGGCTTCTTAAATCATTTAATATTAAAGTTTGCTGTGCTTCAGCCAAACCTAATTCCCATGGAATTCCGGTATGAGTTAAGGAAGTTAATGGTGCAGCTCCTGTTCCTCCATCGTAACCTGAAATTAGTATGACATCAGCTTTTGCCTTAGCAACACCTGCAGCGATGGTTCCAACTCCAACTTCTGATACTAATTTTACATTTACTCTAGCTTCACGGTTGGCATTTTTTAAATCGAAAATTAATTGTGATAAATCTTCAATAGAATAAATATCGTGATGTGGAGGTGGAGAAATTAGCCCAACATAAGGTGTAGAATTTCTGGTTGCAGCAATCCAAGGCACTACTTTTTCACCTGGTAATTGTCCACCTTCACCTGGTTTAGCTCCTTGAGCCATTTTTATTTGAATCTCTTTGGCATTAGTCAAATAATTGATGGACACTCCGAATCGACCTGAAGCAACTTGCTTGATAGCACTATTTCTTGAGTCACCATTCAATTCTTTTTGGAAACGTCTCGCATCTTCACCACCTTCTCCAGAATTACTTTTACCACCAATTCTGTTCATAGCAATCGCTAGATTTTCGTGTGCTTCTTGACTTATAGAACCGTATGACATGGCACCTGTCTTGAATTTTTTTACAATTTCAGTCCAAGGTTCTACTTCGTCAATTGAAATTGGATCCAAATTATTGAATTCAAATAATCCACGAATAGTCATCAAATTAGCGCTTTGCTCATTGACCATTTTAGAATATTCGGCATAACTTTCAGGGCTATTCAAACGAACGGCTTGTTGTAGTTTTGAAATGGTTGTTGGATTAAACATGTGTTTTTCACCATTTCGTCTCCATCTGTAAATACCACCAATTTCGAGCGGTAGCAAGTTGGCTACTTTTGAATTTGGGAATGCTTTTTGGAAACGCTTTTTCACTTCTTTTTCTACTTCCATTAATCCAATACCTTCAATTCTAGAGGGAGTGTATGGGAAATATTTGGTTGAGAATGATTTGTTTAAACCTAAAATTTCAAAAATTTGAGCAGCTCTATACGAGTGTAGCGTAGAGATTCCGATTTTATTCATAATTTTCAAAATCCCTTTTCCGATTGCTTTGTTGTAGTTTTTAATTGCATATTCTGCAGTTATTCCAGCGATGTGGCCTTCTTTAACTTGATTATGAATTATTTCATTTACCATATATGGATTAATTGCGCTAGCACCATATCCAAATAAAAGAGCAAAATGATGAGGCTCACGAGGCTCAGCAGATTCAATAACAATTCCAAACTTAGAGCGTACTTTAAGTTGGTTTAAAGTGTGGTGAATATAAGAACAAGCCAAAAGCATCGGGATAGGCGCTAGGGTTTCGCTTACTCCACGATCTGAGAGGATGACAATATTGCTTCCTTCAGAAACAGCTTTGAAAGTGGCTTGTACGCATTTCTCTAAGGCACGCTCTAAACCATTAGCTCCTTTTTCTATTTTGTACAACGTAGCAATAGTAACTGATTTGAAATCCTCGTGCTGAATGTTTCTTATTTTATCCAAATCTTCATTAGAAATGATAGGGTTTTGGATTTTTAATTTTTTGCATTGTTTTGCTTCAATGTCAAATATATTGTAATCTCCACCAATAGCTAAACTAATATCTGTGATAATTTCTTCACGAATTCCATCCAAAGGAGGATTGGTAACTTGAGCAAATAATTGTTTGAAATAGTTATACAATAATTGTGGTTGATCTGATAAAACAGCTAATGGGGTATCATTACCCATAGAGCTAATAGCCTCATTTCCGCTACCACCCATTGGGTTGATTATGGTTTTTAAATCTTCGATTGTATAGCCAAACATACGTTGTCTGGTTTCGAAATCAAGATTCTCAACAGGAATAGGGTTGTCTGTGTAAGGAATACAAGCCAATTGTAAAAGATTTTCATCCAACCATTTTTGGTAAGGACGTTTAGTAACTATGGAATGTTTTACTTCGTCATCCTCGATTATTCTTCCTTCGTTCATATCAACCAAGAACATTTTTCCTGGTTCTAATCGACCATGTTGAATTACATCTTCTGGGTTGATGTCAAGTACACCAATTTCTGACGACATAATTACAAAACCACTCTTAGTCAAAGTGTATCTTGAAGGGCGCAGACCATTTCTATCCAATAACGCTCCAATAACGTTTCCGTCAGTAAATGGTATAGAAGCTGGGCCATCCCAAGGTTCCATAATACAAGAATTGTACTCATAGAATGCTTTTTTCTCAGCACTCATCGTTTGATGTTTTTCCCATGCTTCTGGAACTACCATCATCATGACTTCAGGAAGTGTTCGTCCTGTCATTAGTAGTAGCTCAACAACCATATCCATAGAGGCAGAGTCGGATTTGCCTTCTAAAATGATTGGGAATAATTTTTTTAAATCTTCACCAAAAACATCACTTTTCATCAGTTCTTCACGAGCTCTCATTCGGCTCACGTTTCCTCTTAATGTGTTAATTTCACCATTGTGACACATATAGCGGAAAGGTTGTGCTAAATCCCATGATGGGAAAGTATTTGTAGAGAATCGCTGGTGCACTAATGCCAATCGAGTAACTAAATCGCTGTCTAATAAGTCGGTGTAATAACGGCTAATGTCTTCTGGCATTAGCAGTCCTTTATATATAATAGTTGTTGTAGAAAAACTTGAGAAATAAAACATATGACTCTCAGAAGTTTTTGAGCCTCTAACTGCATGTTCTGCTATCTTTCTAGCGGCAAACATTTTGGCGTTAAATTGTTGTTCTGTTAAGTCCAAACCATTTTTGCCAACAAAAACTTGTTTTACCGTAGGTTCTTTTTCGGCAGCGATTTGGCCTAGATTGCTAACATCAACAGGAACATCTCTCCATCCGAGGATTTCTAATTTTTGATCTGAAATTGCTTTTTCAAAAGTAGTTTTACAAAAATCAACTTGATTGCTACTTTTAGGCATGAATACCATACCAACAGCATATTCTCTAGGCTCAGGAATAGAAAATTCACATACTTTCTTAAAAAATGTGTGCGGAATATCAAAAAGGATTCCTGCTCCATCACCAGTTCTACCATCAGAGCTAACAGCGCCACGATGCTCTAATTTAATTAAAATGTCTAATGCTTTATGAATGATGTCATTAGATTTGATTCCGTTCAAATTACAAATAAATCCTGCGCCACAATTGTCGTGTTCAAATTCGGGCAAGTAAAGGCCTTGTTCTTCAATTTTCATGCTTGCATTTTTTTTTACAAAATTATATATTTCATGAAATAAACTACTTGAATACAGATAATGACTATGATTTTTGTTATAAAATCAATTTTTGTTTGCAAAAATGATAATTGCAAAATTTCCTCCCTAACTAATTGTCATTTTCATAATTTCAAAATTTAAAAGTCCTCAGAAGTGGGGAAAAAAGCCGTTTTTTGACTGATAATGGCGCAGTCCTAAAAAAATATCACAAATTTTTGTTCATCCTTTATTTTTTTTTAAAGTGAAAGGTTTTATTGGTCTTTTCTGTAAAATAAATGCCTCTTTTTTAAGAAAAAAAAATAATTCTATTTGAGTTTAATTTTCTATTTTTGTCGCACTTTATTCTGGAACGTTTTCAGGATTCGGTCAAATATTATATACTATGAACATACACGAATATCAAGGAAAAGAAATTTTAGCAAGCTACGGCGTACGAATTCAACGCGGAATTGTAGCGAATAGCCCTGTAGAAGCGGTTGCTGCTGCAAAACAATTAACTGCCGAAACAGGTACAAGTTGGTATGTTGTTAAAGCTCAAATTCACGCCGGTGGACGTGGAAAAGGCGGTGGTGTGAAACTTGCTAAAGGCTTAGACAAAGTAGAAGGAATTGCTAGCGAAATCATCGGGATGCAATTGATTACTCCTCAAACTTCTGCTGAAGGTAAAAAAGTACACAAAGTGTTAATCGCTGAAGATGTATATTATCCAGGTGAAAGCCAAACTTCTGAGTTTTATGTTTCTGTTTTATTGAACAGAGCTACTGGACGTAATATGATTATGTATTCTACTGAAGGTGGAATGGATATCGAAGAAGTGGCTGAGCATACTCCTCATTTAATTTTTACAGAAGAAGTAGATCCAGCTGTAGGTTTACAAGGTTTTCAAGCAAGAAGAATTGCTTTTAACTTAGGACTTTCTGGAAATGCTTTCAAAGAAATGGTGAAATTCATCGATTCTTTATATAATGCCTACATTGGTTCAGATGCTTCGATGTTCGAAATTAACCCTGTGTTAAAAACATCTGACAACAAAATTATGGCGGTTGATGCTAAAGTAAATATCGATGATAATGCTTTGTACAGACAACCTAAATATGCTGATATGCGTGACATTCGTGAGGAGAACCCAATCGAAGTTGAAGCAAAAGAAGTAGGTTTGAATTATGTAGATCTTGACGGAACTGTTGGATGTATGGTAAACGGAGCTGGTTTGGCTATGGCAACTATGGATTTGATTAAGTATGCTGGATTTGAGCCTGCAAACTTCTTAGACGTAGGAGGGACAGCTGATGCAAAACGTGTAGAAACGGCCTTCCGTATTATCTTAAAAGATCCAAACGTAAAAGCAATTTTAATCAATATTTTTGGTGGAATTGTTCGTTGTGACCGTGTAGCACAAGGTGTTGTAGATGCTTACAAAAATATGGGTGACGCTATAAAAGTGCCAATCATTGTACGTTTACAAGGAACGAATGCTGCTATTGCAAAAGAATTAATTGATAATTCTGGAATGCCAATTCTTTCTGCAGTTGAGTTTCAAGAAGCTGCCGATCAAGTAAAAGCGGCATTGTCTTAATTTACAAACTAGTTATATATTCAAAAGCCTGTTCGTTATGAACAGGCTTTTTTATTGGTTTTAATTTGACTCAAAATTATGAAAATACATTTTCCTTTAGAATCTAAAAGTTGTATTACCGCAAATTCGAAAATTTTAAAATAGTCATAATTGGAGTAATTTGCGAATTTGCGGTGAAAATTTTGAGTTCAGCTTTACTGAATTTCAGTTTATTGTGGTTTGTTTTCCTATGTCTTGAAGGGTATCTGATTCGTAAATGGTGTAGCCTTTTTTGTTGGATTGTGCCAAAAAATATAATGCTCTGGCGACAGTAGAACTTTCGATAGGGCGGTATTTTTTTAAACTTCCAAATAGTAGGAAAGAAAATCCTTTCATGAAAAAAGCGCCTATTTTTTCTCCTAATCTAAACTCTGAGCGTTGACCTAGTAATAATGAAGGTCTAACAATGACTGTGGTTTCAAAATTAGCTTTAGCTAGTTCCGCTTCCATTTCTCCTTTGGTTTTTAAATAGAAGTTGTTCGAGTCTTTGTTGGCGCCCAAAGAAGAAACAATTAGGAATTGCTTTATGTTATTCGTCTTTGCAATGTTTGAAAATGCAATTGGATATTCGTAATCTACTTTTCGAAAGGCGGATTGGCTTCCTGCTTTTTTGATGGTCGTTCCAATGGTGCAAAATAAATCATCGCCTTTTACCAGATGCTGATAGGTTTCGGGAGCATCAAAGTTGATGCTATGTTGCTCTAGTTTGGGATGTGATTTTCCAGATTCTCTTTTTACAAAAATGACAACTTTTTGATAGTGTTCACTTTCTAAAAGTAGATCTACTAGTTGCGAACCAATAAGTCCCGTACTGCCAATAACTAGAGCCGTTTTCATTATGATTTTTTATTCTTTCCGTTGTTGAATTTTACTTTTTCTACCACTTGAATTTTTGGAGCAGCTGCTTTATTACTTTTTTTGAAAGGTTTTTTGCTTGCTGGCTTTTTGTCTCCGCGGCTTTGTTCTGCATCTTTTGGTTTGGCTTTGAACTCTGGTCGTTTTGCGGCTCCGTCTTTTGTTGGGATTTCAGCTCTGTGTTTGGCTAAAACTTCAGTAGGTACTTTTGGGTTTTCTTTGGTGCCACGTAAGTGAATTACTAATCCGTTAAGGAAATTACGTAATACTTGGTCGCCACATTCCATATAGTTGGGATGTTTTTCGTCGCGGAAAAAGGCACCCAATTCTGATTTTGATATTCTGAAATCTACTAATTCTAGGATTTGGACGATTTGGTCATCGCGCAACATTAAGGCTACGCGTAATTTTTTGAAAATATCGTTGTTGGTCATATTCTTTTAATTTTTTACAAAGGTACAGTTTAAAAATAGAGAGACGTTATATTCGAGTCTGAATTCAAAGGACTATGTCAAAAAAATGAAGATGAATCGCTATAATTATCATTAATTGACTGCTTTTTTTAAACATTTGAGGCATATAAGTTTCTATAATTTTTGGAGTGTTTTATAGGAGTAAAATAGAAGGGCATATAAGGAACACAGGTGAATCGGTATGAATTTTTTAATTTGAAAAGTCTTAAGGTTGGAGTCTTTAAGTGTTTCAGACTAAAGCTATGAATTTGATGTTTACAAGAAGGCAAGATGTTTCCTTTTAGCCCCGGTAGTAGCGGCATCCTTTGCTTTTTTTCTTTAAAAAAGCAAAGATATAGCGGATGACGGGTTCTATGATGGCATAAAAGCCTTTTTTTCTGCTCCTAAAACCTATGAAAAGGAATTTAAAACTTGAACTAGTTGGTCAAGGTCTTCTTTTTGATGATTGGCCGAAATGACGATTCGGTTCAAGGTTTTTTGGTCTGAGGGATAATCAAAATGGGTAATTACGATTTTGTTTTGTAATAATATCTCGTAGCTCTTGTCCCAATGTAAGTAAATGGAAGGGTAGTTTGCGGTGAAATTGATTTTGGGGCTGGGTTGTAAATCTTGGGCGAGATAGTTTAAGTTGTCCTGTAATTTTTGAAGTTGCTGTTGTACTAAGTGCCCAGTTTCGGCAAGGGTTTGTACATAGGCAGGATTCATTCCAGCGGCCGCGACAAAGGTGTCATAATTTTTGATTTGCTGAATAAAATTGGAGTCACTAGCAATTACCCCGCCTGTTAATCCAAAAGCTTTGCCAAGTGAGGCGACCAAAATTTTGCGTTTGATGTTAGGATTGGTGATACTCGAATAAATTCCTGACCCGTTTTTGCCTAGGATTCCGATAGAATGTGATTCATCTACAACCAAAGTGATTTCTTTGTGGGAGGGAATGCTATCGAGAATTTTTAGGTCTATGGCTTGTGTTTGAAACGAAGGCACCGCATCTGTAACGATGGTGATTTTTTCTTTTTTATTGTCTAAAATCCTTGGATTCAACTCGTTTTCTGCCAACAAAGGGATGCTGTCTTTTCTTTGAATGGCGGGATGAGCATTTGGAAAATGGTAAAAAACATCGGTGCTTGTGCTTAAAAAATCTATAGTTAGTTTGCCTGCTAGCATTCCTGATGAAACGGTAACTGCAGCATCGGCCTGAATGAATTGTGCAAGGTGAGTTTCGCCAGTGTCGTAGGCGCTCAATTGGACGTTTGCGTTTCTTGAACTTCCGTATGCGGTGCCCCAACGCTGGATATTTTTGAAAATGATTTCTTGAAATTCGGGTAAAGTTGGTAAACCAAGATAAGCCGTTCCTCCAAAATAAAGGAACGTTTCTTGGTTAATTTCGATTGTACGATTGGGGAATTGATGGACTTTCATACGAATTATAAAAGTGTCACTCCAGTTCCGTTTCCATCAGGGTAATCAATTTTGCCGTAAGTAATGGTTACTCCTGTGGCAATATCTTTATCTAGTAGTAGCGCTCCGTCCATATCTACGTAATCCAGTAGTGGTAGTAGATGGGCTATAGCTGAGATACCTACTGTAGATTCTGTCATACAACCTACCATAGTTTTTAGTCCTAGTTTTTTGGCTTCTTCCAGCATACGTTTGCCAGGAGTAAGACCGCCACATTTTACTAATTTGACATTTACGCCGTGAAAATGGTTGTGGCATTTGGCTACATCGGATTCGATGATGCAACTCTCGTCAGCAATGATGGGCAAAGCGGAGTGTTTGTATACTTCTTTATGTGCTTCCCAATTATCGGCTTTCATAGGTTGTTCTAAGAATTCCACCCCGAGTTTTTTTAAAGCTATGGAATTAGCAATGGTTTCTTCAATACCCCAACCACAGTTCGCATCGATTCTGAAGATGGCGTCTGTGTGTTTTCGTAATTCGGTTACGATTTCAATGTCTTCTTGAGTTCCTAATTTAATTTTATAGATAGGCCAAGGGAGTTCTTTCATTTTGGCGACCATTTTTTCGATAGGAGCGATGCCGATGGTGTAATCTGTTAATGGATTTTTATCGGTAGTAAAATTCCAAAGTTCGTATAATTTTTTACCTTTTTTGCGAGCATATAAATCATTATAAGCCAAGTCTAAAGCACAAAGCGCAAACATATCGTCTTTTAAATAAGGATGTACTTTGTTCCAAAATTCTTCGGGAGTTTCTGTTGTTGTGTTTTCTATCAATGAACGAATGTTTTCCAAATCCGCTTGCATCATCGGAACCGTGGTGTGATAATAAGGGTTGGAAGTTGCTTCGCCAAATCCTGAGTAGCCTTCGCTTTGCAATTCTACAATAAGTGAAGGTTGAAAATCGATAGATTCTCTTGAAATGGTGAAGGTGTGTTTTAGTTTTAGGTTGTATTCGCGAAGGATTAATTGCATAATATAAAAATTTACTGTTCTAAAAAAGGATTAGTATCCCAACCAAAGAAGGGCTTTTACAAAACCATCTCGCCATAATTTTTCGTTGTGTTTACCGCCTTTTATGATGGTTTTTTTGTTTAAATGTTTACAGGAACAACGCTTGGTATTGATAATGTTTTCCATTGTATTCAAGTCGTTGACCATACTGTTATCATCGCCTTCTTGGTCTCCACAAAGAAAATAGTACTTTGCCTTTATCTTTTGGGTTTGTTCTGTTAGTGTGATAATGTCCTTTCTGTTAATCCAAAAGGCAGGCGAAAAAACGCCTGCTTTGCCGAAAACATCGGGATACTTTAGCGTAGCGTAAAAAGCGGTCAATCCACCCAAGGAACTACCTATAATAAGCGTATGTGTTTTGTCGGTTTTAGTACGGTATTTTTTGTCGATGCTCGGTTTTAAAGTGTTGACAATAAAATCTAGGTATTGATTCGCCTTGCCGCCGCCGTATTTTTCGTGAGGATAGGGAGTGAGTTCCTCAAGTCGTTTTTCGTTTCCGTGTTCAATTCCCACTACGATTACTTGTGCGCTTAGACTGTCTAGTTTTTCATCAATATTCCATTCGCCACTATAGGAAGTTTTAGCATCGAATAAATTTTGGGCATCGGGCATATAAATCACGGAATATTTCTTCTTGGAAGCGCTATAGTTTTTGGGTAAATACAGCCAGATTTTTTTTGTAGTTTGCAACTCAGGAGATACAATACTAAAAGTACTTACTTGAGCGGAAGCAGTGGTTTCCTGTGTCCATCCTTTCACTACAAGGGAAAAGAAGCAAAAAAGTAGGATTGTTTTTTTAGACATAATTGAATTTTGTGGATATATTTAAAAGCAATAAATTAGCTAAAAATAATAAATTGATGAATAGTTTTGAAGAAAAAAGAAGTTTACTTTTAGAAATGATCAGTTTTTCTGTAATTGATGGTAAACTGCACGAAAGAGAATTTAATTTTATATCTGCAATAGGAAAGCAATTGGGTTTTTCTAAAGAACAATTTGCAGATTTATTTCATCAAGAGTTACCTCAATTACCGATTAAATCAGAATTCCAACGTATTCAGCAGTTCTATAGATTAGCGCTAATTATGCATTGTGATGGGATTTTGCATCAGAAAGAAGCAGTAGCGATTCATCAGATTGCTATTGATATGGGATTAAATCCCGGGGCTACCAAACGAGTGTTGCAAATGATGCAGGATTCTCCTAACGCTATGATTGATGCTAAAGTATTGTTAGCAATGTTTCAAGAACAACACAATTAAGTAAGTTTTTCTTGTAGTGCTTTAATTTCATCTCTAAACTTGGCCGCCTGCATAAAATCCAAATCTTTTGCAGCTTTTTCCATCGCTTTTCGTTTTTCACGAATTAATTTTTCCAATTCTGGTTTCGAAAGATAAGTGGTGTCTGGTTCAGCTGCTTTTGCAATAGTATGTCCTAATTCGTATTCCACCAGTGGATTTTTAGTAAAAGCACTGTCTATTTTTTTATCCAAAGCTTGTGGGACTTTATTGTGTTGGGTGTTGTAATTGATTTGTTTGGTACGGCGATAATTGGTTTCATCAATCGTTTTTTGCATACTTGCTGTGATTTTATCGGCATACATAATCGCTTTTCCGTTTAAGTTTCTTGCTGCACGACCAATGGTTTGAGTAAGGGAACGATGACTTCTAAGAAAGCCTTCTTTGTCTGCATCCAAAATGGCAACCAAAGACACTTCAGGTAAATCCAATCCTTCTCTCAATAGATTGACTCCAATCAGCACGTCAAATAAGCCTTTTCGTAAATCTTGCATAATTTCAATACGCTCCAATGTATCCACATCTGAGTGAATATAGCGACAACGAATGGAAACTTTTGCCAAATATTTTGCCAATTCTTCTGCCATTCTTTTGGTTAGAGTCGTGACCAAAACACGCTCGTCTAACTCACAACGCACTTGTATTTCTTCGATTAAATCATCAATTTGATTTAAACTTGGACGAATTTCGATAATCGGGTCTAACAAGCCAGTTGGACGAATGATTTGCTCTACATAAACGCCATCACATTTTTGCAATTCATAATCCGCAGGTGTTGCCGACACATAAATGACTTGATTTTGCATAGCTTCAAACTCTTCGAATTTCAAAGGTCGGTTGTCCATTGCAGCGGGAAGGCGGAAGCCATATTCTACCAAGTTTTCTTTTCTAGAACGGTCGCCACCATACATAGCTTGTACTTGCGACAAAGTCACGTGGCTTTCATCGACTACCAATAAAAAATCATTCGGAAAATAATCCAATAAACAGAAAGGCCTTGAGCCCGCTTCTCTTCCGTCAAGGTAACGAGAATAATTTTCAATTCCAGAGCAATAGCCCAATTCCCGAATCATTTCTAAATCGAAGTTGGTGCGTTCTTCGAGGCGCTTGGCTTCTAAATGTTTGCCTATTTCTTTGAAGTAATCCACTTGTTTTACTAAATCTTGCTGGATTTCCCAAATGGCATTTTGTAGCACATCTGGCGAAGTCACAAACATATTGGCGGGATAAATCGTCAATTTTTCAAAGCGTTCAATGACTTGAGCGGTTTTAGTATCAAAGCTTTCTATTTCTTCGATTTCATCACCAAAAAAATGAATTCGAAATGCATCATCCGCATAACTTGGATAGACTTCAACCGTATCACCTTTAATTCTAAAATTTCCTGGGGCAAATTCGGCCTCGGTTCTAGAATACAAACTTTGTACTAAACTATGAAGCAATTTAGTTCTTGAAATCATTTGGTTGACTTCGATGGCAATTACGTTTTTTTGAAATTCCACTGGATTTCCAATACCATAAATGCAAGAAACCGAAGCGACCACTATAATATCTCTTCGTCCAGACAATAAAGAGGAAGTCGTGCTCAAACGCATTTTTTCTAACTCTTCATTGATCGACAAATCTTTTTCTATAAAAACTCCGGTAACAGGCATAAACGCCTCGGGTTGGTAATAATCATAATACGAAACAAAATATTCCACCGCGTTGTTAGGGAAAAACTGTTTGAATTCCGAGTACAACTGCGCAGCCAATGTTTTGTTGTGAGCAAGAATTAGGGTAGGTCTTTGTACTTCTTGAATGACGTTTGCAACGGTAAATGTTTTGCCTGACCCAGTAACTCCCATAAGTGTTTGAAAAGGATCGCCAGCAATAATGCCTTGCGCTAATTTTTCAATAGCTTGAGGTTGGTCTCCGGTAGGTTGGTAATCCGATACAATTTGAAATTTCATTTTTTACTGAGCTAACTTGATTGTGAGAAGAAGGATAGAGCACAAAAATACAGCTAATCCTTAATTTATGAGTCTTCATTCTATGGTTATTTTTAGGAACCGCGGCAAAAGGCATTTTACCCAGCAAAGTCCCGCTATCCGCTATATCTTGCTTGCCGAACCCCGGCAAGCAAGGATGCCGCTACTATCGGGGTTAGGGAGCCACAATTTGCATTTTTGTTGTCATTTGCCGTTGAACTACTAATTATAGGATTGGAATTATCGTTTCTCTGGAATCAATAGTTCGTGTTTGCTTAACCCTTTTTTAATTGTTTTTTATTAAATTACATCGTAATTAAAATCAACCTTTTTGACTATGAATATGTACGATAACCCAGATACAGTAGCCCATTCTTTTGATGAAAACTATCTTTCCCCTTATTTGATTCAAGCGCAATGGGCTGAATTTGTGTCTTTAAAAAAGGTAATATACGAGCTATCACAACGCTTTCAAAGACCCATTCGTATTTTAGATATTGGAGTAGGAAGCGGTAGAATCATACAAAACCTTCACGATATTCCCGAAATATGGCAGTTTATAGGGCATTATACTGGTACAGACAATGCAGACTTATGTTTGGAATTAGCCTCAAAAATGGTAAATGATTTAGACATAAATGATAAAGTGACACTTTTGAATTTAGATGCCGTAGCCTTACACCAACTAACGGGGATGTATGATTTGATTATTTGCACTTGGTTTACTCCGGGTAATTTTTATCCCGATGATTTTGATTTTGAAAACTATTCAAGGGCTACATCAAAATTAGATTTAACCATCAATGTTAAGTTTACCAGTATTTTTTCTCAGGCATACAGTTTATTAGCCCCACAAGGTGAAATTGTTTTGGGCGCTTGTTACAAAGACAACGAGGCCACTAGATTAAAACAAGAATTCAGTTATCAAAAAATGGGGATGACCATAATTACTTCTCCTCAAGACAGTTTTACAGCGACTCAAGAACGTTTTTGGTCTCAACGTTTTACGAAAGAAAAGCTGTATGCCTATTTGCCTTTTATAGCCCCACATCAAATTTCTTTTGAAGATTTAGATACCTATGACTATGCTATGCAAGTAAGAATAAAAAAGTAAGATCAAAAAGTGATTATTCCTATTGGAACTTCCATTCCTTTTGTTGCTTTTCGGTCAAAAAAGTCCACGCTAAGATGCGACTGGTTTTTTGGCCTTGTGCCATATCAATGGTGGTGATGTTGGCAGCATTTACTTTGTTTAAGGTCTTGTACAAGCTATTCAAATGCGCTTGTTTTGAGACCAAAGTAGTATACCAAAGACAGTGCATAGGATATTTGGCGCTTTCGTAAATCATTTGGGTAATAAAACCCAATTCACCACCCGGACACCATAACTCAGCATTTTGTCCACCAAAATTTAATACTGGTGAAGTTGCTTTGTCGTTATTTAAATTATTGACTTTTCGTAAAGCTACTTTTGTGGCTTCTTCTTTTGAATTATGAAACGGAGGATTACAGATAGTAAATGCGAATTTATCTTCGGGTTCCATTATGTTTTTGAAAATAAAACGAGGTTCTGTCTGTAACTGTAAGCTAATAGCATCGATTAGTTTTGGATTCTTTTCGATAATTTTTTTGCAATTTTGAATCGCCTTTTCATCGATATCTGTGCCTACAAAACTCCAACCGTAAACCGCATTTCCTAGAATAGGATAAATACAATTCGCACCTACGCCAATGTCTAAGCCCTGAACAGTTTCTCCTTTTGGGATAATACCATTATTACTTTGGGCCAACAAATCGGCTAAGTAATGAATGTAATCTACTCTGCCTGGGATGGGTGGGCAAAGAAAAGTAGAAGGAATCTCCCAAAATTGAATATCGTAGTACGCTAGTAATAACGCTTTGTTCAATGCTTTTACAGCATCTGGATTACTAAAATCTAGCGTTTGAATTTGATGTTCATTAATGCCTACAAAATTTTTGAGTTCAGGCAATATCTGAATTAAGGAATCGAAGTCGTATCCTAAACGATGCTGATTTCTTGGATGTAGGTTTTTTTTCTCGGGCTGCTTTGTACGTTTCATTTTCTAAATTTCGGTGCAAAGATAGGTATTCCTTTTTTGTAATTTAATCCATGCACTCCATCAGTAATAAATCCCCTTCAGCATGTTCAATAGTAACCAAACCATCTGTTGCGACAGCATTGCTACTGCCAGTTCTGTACCCAATCGTCAAGGTGTCATTGGCTAAAGGATACACTAAGTTTTGAGAATGAATGCCTTTTACCACGCCAATTGGGATTAGCGAAATAGGTGTGCCTGCCGTGTACCACTTTTCGAATTTGTTGGGTAAAAGAAATATTTTGGAATGATCGTCCAAAATCACAATTTTGATTAAATCACGATAACGTACGATATTTGTGAGATTGGTTATGGTGTGGTCGGCTCTTTTTCCAGTAGCCCAAACAATATTGACAGCTGGCATTTTTCGCTCGATTAAATAGTCTAATGCTTTTTCTAAATCGGTTTTGTTTTGATCGGGAGTGTGCACAATTTCCAGCGGATATTGTTTGGTTTTGTAAACCTCAGGGTCAAAATCACGATCAAAGTCACCCAAGAGCACATCGATTTTAATGTCAAGATGCATCACGCGTTCTATGGCTGAGTCAAGCACAACAACCAAAGGTGACCATTCTAATAATTGACCCAATAATTCGGGCTGACAAGAAGCGCCATTGGCGATAATTAAAGCGGGTTCTTGGTCGTCGCGAACGATGTGATGTGAAGACATTTTTTCGATTTAAATTTAAGTTTATTCGAAACAAATGTACAAAAGTTATTGAGCTAGTTCATTTCTTATGCATCAAGTAGTCTGCGGTGGTAGGTAATTTGTCCCAAATGATAGGCTAGATGCGAAGCAATATGGACCAAGAAAAAACCATAAGAGGTCTTTTTGTCCAAAACTAGTAAGGGATATTCTGTTTCTAAATCTTCTTCTGTTAGTTGATTAAGCGCTTGATGAACAACTGTTATTGTTTCGTCGATTTTTTGAATCAATTCTGATTTGGAACTATTTTTCGCAGAAAATTCTAAGTCTCTATTTCTAACATAATTTGTTTTCCCTATTTCAGCTCCAATGTAAGTATTGAGATTACCAATAAGATGCAAGCACAAATTACCTGCCGAATTGTTGATTTGTTGGTCAGTTGACCAGATTGCAGCCTCGTTTTGATAGGCATTTATTTCTCTTTTTAAGGAAGTCAAATCCCTTTTGAAAAGTATTTGTAAGGTCTGAATTAGCATAAAAAGTTACTTGAAAAGAGTATTATTGAATAGTATAACTTCTTTGGTCAATTTCGCTCAACGAAAAATACCCCAACGGATAATTGGCTTTGTCTGTAGTGTTGAGGATGTTTCCACGAACCGTAGCAGGTGGAGATTGAAATGGACCTCCGCCATTATTACCTGAAATATTTGCCAAAATGCTCATATAATTGTAATAAGCTTTGGAGATGCCGTAGTGGGCGATTTCGATTTTGTCTCCTTTTTTCAGTTCGTCATTTTGCGAAATACTAAAAAAATCATTGCCATCAAAAAACTCATCTCTGTCTACATAGAGATTGGATTTTACCTGATTGGAATAAGTGAATTTATACAAATAATAATTGGGGGTACCAGCAGGATCATTGTAAAAAGTTTTGACTTCAATCTGGTCTCCAGTAAAGCCACCATCATTTTTTTGTTCTAATTTGGTAATGGGAGCCACAGCTTGTAAGCTTTCTGTAGCAGTATAGGTTTGTCCTTTACTGACAACAGTTAAAGTGTATGTTTCATTAATTTTAGGGACAAAATTCGAGCAAAAATATTCGCCTGTATTGGGTGCTTCTACAAAATTAAAAACAGTATTGGTGCTGTTGGTAATGGTCACTATTGCTCCCGAAACTTTTGGGATTGAATTGCTGAAATAGTCTGTTGTAGTTGTTAATCTGATGCGCTGCAGATTTCCAGAAGTTCCTTTTTGCCATTTGATAGCCGCTTCAATTACCAATTTTGGTGGTGCCGTATTTAGGTCAACATCTACTACATCTTCACATCCTACGAATAAGGTAGCTAGTATAAAAACGAAAAAGAAAGGGATCTTTTGCATGATGATTAAAATTTAAAATTATAACTCACAGCCGGAACAATACCAAATATTGAAGTCCTTACTGCTTCGTTGTTCCCGGTGTTTGCATTTTGTCTAAAACTCATTGACGCCGCATTTCTTCTGTTGTACAGATTGTAAATGCTAAAAACCCATTCGGTTTTGTAATTGCGATTGTAGTTTTTTCTTGGAGTTAGGGTAGCTGCAATATCTAAGTGATGGTAAGCAGGTAAACGATTTTCGTTGCGCAATCCATAGCTAGGAACCAAAATATTTTCATACTCATATTTCCCTTCGGGATAAGTAACAGGTTGTCCGGTTTGAAAAGCAAAATTGGCACCAAAACTCCATTTCTCGTTCAAAGTGTAGGAACTAGTCACGGCTAAATTATGCAATTTGTCGTAAAGCGATTTATACCATTGACCATTATTAATTCCTGTTTCTAGTGGGTTTCTGCCTGGGGTTTGTTGTTCAGATCTTGATAAAGTGTAAGAAACCCAACCATTGAGTTTGCCTTCGTTTTTCTTCAATAAAATTTCTAATCCGTAGGCTCTCATTTGACCATTCAAAATGACTTGTTCCAAAGCTTTGTTGGCAATTAATTCGGCGCCATCAATGTAATCGATACGGTTTTTGATTTTTTTATAATAGGTTTCTACTTCTAGAGAATACATCCCATCATTGAAGTTTTTGAAATATCCCAATGCCACTTGATCCGCAATTTGAGGTTTAATGTAGTTGTCACTTGGCGTCCAAACATCGAGTGGAGTAGGTGATGAGGTATTCGAGACCAATTGCAAATACTGCACCATTCGGTTATAACTTGCTTTTACCGATTGGGTATCATTGAATTGATATGCAGCAGAAAATCGAGGTTCAAAATTGTCAAAACTTTGAATGACATCGTTTTTGCCATAAAATTTTGTGTCGATTGGCGTAGCTTTTTCATACAATTGTAAGTCGGTATTGAAAAGGACTGGATTGTCATTTGCATAAATATTTACTGTAGATTGTCCTAAGCGATAAAATAAACTGTAGCGTAAACCATAAGAAATACTTACTTTTTTACTCAAATCGTGATCGGCACTGATGTAGAGTGCGGGTTCAAAAGCATATTTCTTATCCAATTGATCAGGATTGATCCCAGAAGTGTTATTAGAAGGGACTATGGTACCAGGATTGAAGTCGTAATAAATCGCGTTCAGCCCGTAATTTAATTTGAATGAGTCTGTTAAGTAATTCTTGAAATCGTATTTAATATTGTAGTTTTTAATACCCGAATCCCATTTGAATCCCACAAAATCGAGGTCTAAACCATAATAGTAATCACTGTAAATTAAGGAAAGATTAGAGAATAGCTTGTCAGAGTACAAATGATTCCAACGCAAGTTCAGGGTTGAATTCCCATAGATATTGGTGAAACTATCATTGAGGCTAAAAACGTCTCGGCCAAAATATCCAGAAAGGTATAAATTGTCGTTTTCGGTTAATTTATAACTGAATTTTGCATTTAGATCATAAAAATAGGCAGCATTGTCTTTTTGTTCAGGAGATAATTTCAAAAACAAATGAGCATAGGAACCACGACCACCAATCAGGAAGGAACCTTTGTCTTTTACCAATGGGCCTTCTGCAAGAAGCCGACTGGAGATTAAACCAATTCCTCCATTCATGTGGAATTTTTTACTACTTCCATCTTTTTGATAAATATCTAAAACTGAGGAAGCTCTCCCCCCAAATCGAGATGGAATTCCGCCTTTGTAAAGTCGAATATCTTTGATAGCATCGGGATTAAAAACAGAGAAAAAACCAAAAACATGCGATGAGTTAAAAATGGTAGCTTCATCTAAAAGAATCAAGTTTTGATCCGCTCCACCACCACGAACGTTAAATCCAGAAGCACCTTCCCCAGCATTGGTTACTCCTGGGAGTAGTAAAATAGATTTTAAAACATCAACTTCACCAAGAACGACAGGCATTTTTTTTATAGCCGAAATCGAGAGTCTATTCACACTCATTTCAGGGTTCTTAATGTCGGTTTTGGTTCTGTCGTCAGTGATAACCACTTCTTTGAGCACATTGTCATCACTAGACAAAGGCCAATTGTGTTTCGTGTTTTGCGTTAATACAATGGTTTCATTTATTGTTTTGTATCCCAAATACGAAATTTGAATTTTATAATTTCCTTTGGGCAGTGTAATGGAATAAAAACCATACTCGTTGGTAGTGACACCCGTTTTTAATTCAGGAAAAATAATATTGACTCCAATTAATGTTTCATTACTGTTTTGATCAGTGATAGTGCCGCTTAACGTAAATTTTTCTTTATTTGAATTAGACTGGGTATTTTCTTGACCATAGAAAAATGTTGAAGCAAATAGTATAAAGAATATACAAACTAAACTAAATTGATTTTTCATAGATTGATTTTAATACTACAAAGAAGAAGAATTTTTGAGTTAAATACTAGTCTACAATTGTTAATGTATGGTTAACAAAAAAAGACAACCGTTTCCAGTTGTCTTTTTACTCCTATAGTTTTGGTCAAACTAGGCGATTTTTGCCAAGATTGTATTGAAAGTGGTACTTGGACGCATGGCTTTACTTGTTAACTCCGGATTGGGTTGATAGTATCCGCCGATAGTTTGCGATTTTCCTTGAGCACCAATTAGTTCACTGTTAATTTGTGTTTCATTTGCGATAAATTCAGCAGCGATAGGGGAGAAAATTGCTTTTAAATCAGCATTTTTATCTTGAGCAGCTAATGCTTCGGCCCAGTACATTGCTAAGTAGAAATGCGAACCTCTATTGTCAATTCCGCCTACTTTTCTAGAAGGTGATTTATCTTTTGCTAAGAATTTTTCGGTAGCCACATCCAAGGTTTCTGCTAAAACAATTGCCTTAGCATTGTTTAGCGTTTGTCCTAAATGTTCTAAGGAAGCGCCCAAAGCCAAGAATTCACCAAGAGAATCCCAACGTAAATAGCCTTCTTCGATAAATTGCTCTACGTGTTTTGGAGCAGATCCGCCAGCACCAGTTTCAAATAAACCACCACCATTCATCAATGGAACGATAGAAAGCATTTTGGCTGAAGTTCCAACTTCTAAGATTGGGAATAAATCGGTTAAGTAATCACGTAATACATTTCCGGTTACCGAAATGGTGTCTAATCCTTTGATGATGCGTTCTAGAGTGAAATTAGTCGCTTCGATAGGGCTTAAAATACGAATATCTAATCCTGTTGTATCGTGGTCTTTTAAATATTTTTCTACTTTTTGAATTAATTGGTTGTCGTGTGCTCTGTTCTTATCCAACCAAAATACCGCTGGAGTAGCGGATAGGCGCGCTCTGTTTACGGCTAGTTTTACCCAGTCTTGAATTGGAGCATCTTTAGCTTGGCACATTCTGAAAATGTCATTTTTAGCCACTTTTTGTTCCATCAAAACAGTTCCTTCAGTAGTTACCACGCGAACTACACCTTCTCCTTGAATTTGGAAGGTTTTATCGTGTGAACCATATTCTTCTGCTTTTTGAGCCATAAGACCTACGTTAGGTACGCTTCCCATAGTAGTTGGTACAAAAGCACCGTGTTTTTTACAAAAATCAATGGTTGCGGTATACACTCCAGCGTAACAACGGTCCGGAATGATAGCTACAGTATCTTGTGGCTTTCCTTCTTTATTCCACATTTGACCCGAAGTACGAATCATAGCAGGCATAGAAGCATCTACAATTACATCTGATGGTACGTGTAGGTTGGTGATTCCTTTGTCTGAATTCACCATTGCCAAAGCAGGACCATTAGCAATAGCAGCATCAATAGCAGCTTCTACTTCTGCTTGTTGAGGATGTCCGGCTATTTTTGCGTAAACGTCTCCTAAACCGTTACGAGTATCAATATTTAATTCATTGAAAAGTGTTGCATATTTTTCAAAAACATCAGCAAAATAAACTTCAACAATAGCTCCAAAAATGATAGGGTCAGACACCTTCATCATTGTAGCTTTTAAGTGAACGGATAGTAAGATGTTTTGTGCTTTTGCTTCTTCAATTGTTTTGGCTACAAAGCTTTTTAAAGCAGCAATATTCATTACAGAACTGTCGATGATTTCACCTGCTTTCAAAGGAGTACTTGCTTTAAGAACTGTTGTAGTTCCGTCTGCTCCTACGAATTCAATTTTTACATCAGTTTCTTGGCCAACGGTAACTGATTGCTCACTTCCGTAAAAATCACCTTGTTCCATAGAGGCAACGTGCGTTTTAGACTCAGAAGACCAAGCGCCCATTGAATGTGGATTGGCTTTAGCGTAATTTTTTACCGCTTTTGGAGCTCTACGATCAGAGTTGCCTTCACGCAATACTGGATTCACCGCAGATCCTAATACTTTGGCATATTTAGACTTGATGTTTTTTTCTTCTTCTGTTTGTGGGTCTTCTGGAAAATTTGGTACGGCATAACCGTGTGCTTGTAATTCAGCAATAGCCGCTTTGAGTTGTGGAACAGAAGCAGAAACGTTCGGTAATTTAATAATATTGGCCTCTGGAGTAGTGGCTAGTTTTCCTAATTCTAATAAGGCATCACTCGTCTTTTGATCGTCTTTTAAAAATTCAGGAAAATTGGCTAAAATTCTTCCAGCCAGCGAAATATCTCTTGTTTCAATTTCTATATCCGATGTGGCAGTAAATGCTTGAACAATGGGTAAAAAAGAGTAAGTAGCCAACAATGGCGCTTCATCTGTAAGGGTGTAAAAAATTTTTGATTTTTGTGTCATTTTTCTATTTTTTTTAATCGAAATCACTTAGTTGCGTGCCTTACTTTGCGAAAAGTGCAAAAAAACAAGGCGGACAAATATATGGAAATCAGATGTAATTACTCCTTGATTTTGCTATAAAAATATCATAATTCTTGGGCTATTTGAGATATTACGAAATCGTTATTTTTGACGGGGGTAAATTTTAAAAATGGTAAAAATTTTGGTACTATACTACCAAAAAAAAGTCCCGACAGGTCGGGACTTTTATGTGTGAAAGAAAAAAGATTATCTTCTTTTGTCTTTGATTTTTGCTTTTTTACCAGTAAGTTCTCTAAAGTAGAAAATTCTAGCTCTACGAACGTGACCTTTTTTGTTGATTTCAATTTTTTGTAAAGCAGGTAAGTTAACTGGGAAGATACGCTCAACTCCAATAGCTCCTGACATTTTACGAATAGTAAAAGTTTCAGTGTTTCCTGAACCTCTTCTTTGAATCACTACTCCTTTAAAAAACTGAGTTCTTGTTTTTTCACCCTCTTTAATTTCGTAGTACACAGTGATAGTGTCTCCAGCTCCGAATTCAGGGAAATCTTTTCTTGTTACAAACTCGTCTTGAACGAATTTCAATAAATCTGCCATGATAAATGTTTAATTATGGTTTAAAATAGAGCAACATTCACGGTTCTCGCCAGAGGTTGGTCTAATGTGGGTGCAAATGTAAACAAAAAAAGAATATTTAAAATCCAAATTCCAATTTTTTTTATGGGTAAATAAAATTGATTTTTATTTTTGGGATTTGGAATTTAAATGTTGATTATTAGAGTTTTATTCCTCCAACAAATCGGGTCTCCTATTTTTGGTGTGTTCATAAGCCATGTCTTCTCTCCATTTGTCAATTTTTGCAAAATGCCCACTCAACAAAACATCAGGTACTTTCCAGCCTTTGTAGTCGGCAGGTCGCGTATAAATTGGACCCGACAACAATCCATCCTGAAAACTATCGGTCAAAGCTGAGGTTTCGTCACTCAAAACTCCTGGAATCAATCGAATTAAGGCATCACACAAAACCAAAGCACCCAATTCGCCTCCAGACAAAACATAATCGCCAATAGAAATTTCTTTGGTGATAAAATGGTCGCGTACGCGCTGATCCACTCCTTTATAATGGCCGCACAAAATGATAATGTTTTCATACATCGACATCGTATTGGCCATTTTCTGATTCAAAGTCTCTCCGTCGGGCGACATATAAATGATTTCGTCGTAAGTTCTCTCGCTCTTCAAATGCGTGATACAAGCATCAATCGGTTGCACAGTCATCACCATACCCGCGCCTCCGCCAAAAGGATAGTCGTCTACACTTTTTTGTTTGTTGGTCGTATAGTCTCTCAAGTTGTGAAAATGCACTTCCACCAACCCCTTGTCGATAGCACGTTTCATAATCGAAGCCTCAAAAGGGCTTCTCAATAATTCAGGTAAAACGGTAATAATATCAATTCTCATTGTAGTATTTTATATCGCGCAAAGGTACAAATTAAATCAAAGGACACGAATCAAGTAATGTAACCTTACAGGGTATTCGCTTTTAAAAATATCCACCACGACCCGAGCGATAGCGAATAGGCGAAGCAATTCACTAATGAATCACGAATTAAAATCTGTTTTAATGACACGAATTATTTATGTTGCTGGAATTCGTGACATTCAATTTCGATGACAATTAGTGTCAATTGGTGTAATTAGTGTCTAACTTTTTTTAAATGCGAATGCCCTTTATATCTTATAGTTATTTGGACGTGACCCCATTGTCATTAAGTTAAGAGATTTTAGATTGAAGATTAACGATTCTTGATTTTAGATTTTGGAGCAAGTGAGTAAAAATTAAATGATTTTCAGGATCTTAAACATCAGCAATCAAAAATCGTTAATCAAAAATCAGCAATCATTTTATCATTTAACCCTTAACTTAATGACATTGCCCTCACGCAATCCCTGCAAATCAATACACTTTTCGGTTACACCCCAAACTGTCTCAAATGATGGTCCAAGTGTCTGTACATCAGTTTGTCCCAGTCTTCATAACTCATCTTTCCCCAAAACGGATGCTGCATTACCTTAATGACCGAAGTTCCTTTGGCAAATTCTTGAACACAAGCTATAAGTTGTGTTTGGCTTTTTTCAAAATCTGAATGGCCAGTAATACGGAATTCTTTTGCCGTGGGACTATTTTTTCCAAAGTCACTGTTAAAAGCTTTGTTTTTTAGGAGGCGACCCAATAATCGCATAGGGAAACTAATTGTTAAATCTTGTTTTCCAAACGCTACATTTATGGCAGCAATACAGTGTTCACACATTTGATCAACACTCATCTTGCCCCAAAGCGGAGTAGAATTGGTGTTTAAATTCTGAATTCTCTCAACCAAAATCGCATTGTCGGAAGCAGTGTAAATAGAAGGCATAAGTACTTAGGTATTAGGTTGAACAAATATAATTCTTTTGCTTAAAGTTTTAAATTGTTTTACAGCTATCCAATTGCTTTTAGGATTGATTTTATCAGGTTTAAGAGCTTATAAGTTTGAATTAGCAATAATTTAAAAATAGAATTGCCAACAAAATTTATTGTAGGAAAAACGCAACTATTTCTATAGATTTGCAATAGAATAGAGTAAAATCTTTCAAAAACTACCCAAACATTACGAATTAAATAACTGAATTAATGGGAACTCCAAGACTACTATTAATTGATGACCATCCTATAATAATTGATAGCTATAGTAACATTCTTTCTAATCACGATGCTGCAATTGATTTTACTACAGCTAATTCCTGTCATGACGCCTATCTGAAAATCACAGAACGTTATGTGTCGCAAAAAACATTTGATGCGGCTTTCCTGGACATTAGTTTGCCTCCTTATGCCGCCAAGAAAATAAAATCTGGGGTAGACTTAGCAAAATTGATTCGAAACCATTTTCCTTTATGCAAAATTATTCTATTAACCATGCATAGTAAGTCTGTGATAGTCAATAATACTATACAGGAGATTAATCCAGAAGGATTTATTTTAAAAAATGACATTGATTCCAATTCATTTAAAGAAGCCTACAAGTTATTATGAATGGAGAAACGTTTTACACTGCAACTATCCAGAAAGTAAGAAACGAATTCCTTACCGAAAAACTCGATTTGGATGCTATAGATTACCGAATTTTGGGACTATTGGCACAAAAAGTAAAAACCAAAGACATACCAATGCATCTTAATCTTTCTTTAAGCGCTATAGAGAAAAGAAAACTACATATTAAAAACGTACTCCTAATGGGCACGGGCGGCAGCAAAGAAATAGTGGCATCAGCTAAAAGAATAGGCTTGCTTTAAATTTTAACGAAAAACCGTGCTTTTTTAACATAAAAACCGTAAAATCATATTAAACAGATTCTATAGTTTTGAAAAGTCTTACAAATCAAAGTTAAGTGCACGTAACTAGAGTTTGTTAGAAACAATTATTATTAACACTAAAATTATTATTTTTATGAAAAAAGTAGTTTTTACAGTTTTAGCAACTTTAATGCTATCTTCGACAGTTTTTGCTGAATGCCGCTCGCTTAGCCTTGGATTTGTTACAATTATTTCAGGTACATACCAAGAAGTAGTTCAAATAGGTTATGATCAAAATCTTCAGCCTATTACAGAGGTGCAAACTTTTAAATGCAACGAGAGTAATAGGTGGCAATGGTTTTGGGAATAGACCGTTTACAAAGACTGGAGCTTAACAACTCCGGTCTCTTTATATCAAAACAACTAATTAATTATAGAATGTATAAATTAATATTTCTTATTACTTGCTCAATATTTAGTAATACTTATTCACAAAACAAACAATTTAAAGTTTTAGACAAAAAGGATAAAAATCCATTAAATGATGTATTGTTTTATTCTAATGATAAAGTTATTGCAAAATCAAATAAGTATGGAGTTATAAAACTTGACAATAAAAACTATGGCAATTTATTTATTGTTAAAGAAGACTATTATGATACCATAATTAATCTTGAACTATTACAAAGTGATGAAATCTACTTAAAAAAAATAGATGTTATAGAACTTAAAGAAGTTATTGTTCGTAAAAAAAATATTGAAAGTATTTTGGACAGTGTTTATTCAAATTCAATTACTTTAAAAAAAATAAATCCTACCAAATATTTACATTTTTTTAATGTTTTAACAACTCAAAGCGATACATTACTTTTCGCCAATAATAGAGTTGCTTTTATTAAAGGCAGAGGTTGTTTTATTGAAAGAGAAAACAAAATAATTTCGAATTTCACCCAAAAAAATAGTAACCCTGTTTTTTCTTTAAGCAACCATAATATTATTTTTAATAAAAATTTCACACACTCAAATAGCCCTATTAATAGTTTTGAATTAATGATTGTGACTAAATTAAAGGATAAATTTTTATTTTCAATATTTGAAGAAGAAGACTTTTATCAAATAAAATTTGAACCTAAGGTAACTAATAATGAATATCCATATTCAGGATATATAATCGTAGATAAAAGTGATTTTGGTGTATACGAATTTAAGGCTGAGGTAAGTATAAAAAAGAATAAAAGAAATTTAGTTTTAGAGAATAAAATTTTGAATTTTCAAATATTAACTGAAACTAGTTATATAAAATATAAAAAAGATATAAATGGAAATTATGAATTGATTAAATATGCTTACGACAGTGAGTTAAAAGTATTAAATGGTTTTTTTAAAGATAGAATTTTCATCAACAAATGTAGAAAAGAACTGACTCCATATTTTGACACATCGAGCATGGTGCCTTTTGACGTCATAACTTACAAAACAAATTATAATCATGAAAAAAAATTATTAAAACAATACCATTTTTAGTAATGTTGTTAGTTGCGTTTTTTTTATTTAATAGATACTATTCAACAAATAACGTTCCTTCTTTTAAATATTTTTTTGCAAATAATGCGACATTTTCTAAAGACAATTTGCCTAAAAATAAACATACTATATTTGTATACTTTTCGACAGAATGTAATGACTGTAAAATGATTAATGATTATTTAGAATATTTTAAGTCAAAGAATGATAGTGTAAATTTTGTTTTAGTTGCAAAAGGAAATGATTCAAAAAAGCTTATTGATTTTATAGATACGAATAAAATGTCAAATTTTAGAGGATATTTATTACTAGACAAAGAGGACAACTTCCCATCAGACTTTGCTTTAGGTATTTCATTCAGCTTTCCCGTAATCAAAGCTTATGATAAAAACGGAATTTTAATAGAGAATATCAAAACATTAGGCGACATTAAAAAAATCTAATGTTACTTCATACAACAGCCGTTTCTCAACTTGGCTCATTTAAGCTTAATTTAAAGATGATTTTATTCTTGGGGTGCAGTCATAAAACTAAGTCTGTGCTCCTTTAATCCAACACATCGTAAAGCCAGCTAAAGAATTATTTAAACTTCTTTTGAAAAAGATGCTGAATTTTAACAATTCAAAATGAGCGCCTACTTAAGTTTAGCCAAACGTTTAGCTCATTAATTGTAAATCTTTTTACTATTATTGGTTTCTCAATAAAGATAACATTTGTCTGCAATACTGTTTTTTTTAGTACTTTTAAAACCTAATAATTTGTAAATTTTTCAATATGAATTCTTTTTCAAAAATAGCTAGTGCGGGCTGTCTTTTGTTGTTCAGTACGCTGCTAGTCGAGAACGTGAATGCCCAAAACACTACTGCTCCTATGAACAATCCTCTTTTGCAACGCAGTACTTTACAGTACCAAACGCCACCTTTTGATAAAATTAAAGATGAACATTTTAAACCAGCTTTTGACTATGGTTTAAAAGTACACGACGAAGAAATCGAGAAAATCACGAATACTACCGCAAAACCTACGTTCGAGAATACCGTTTTAGCGCTAGAAACTTGTGGTGTAGATTTAGGTAGAGCAACTGGAGTTTTTTATAATCTTTCGGGGTCGAACACCAATCCAACACTTCAGGCAATTGAAGCAGAATATGCACCCATTTTTTCGGCGCATAACGACAAAATTTACTTGAACAGTAAATTGTATAACCGCATCAAAAGCATTCCATTGTCGAGTTTGAAGGGAGAAGATAGAAAACTAACCGAATACTACTTGCAACAATTCGAATTAGCAGGGGCTAATCTTTCAGAAGCCGATAAAGAAAAAATGAAAAAGATCAACGAAGAGTTGGCTACCTTGAGTACTTTATACAGCAATAAATTATTAACTGCTCGTAAAAATGCTGCTGTGTTTTTTGATTCAGCTTCAGATTTGGCAGGTTTAACTCCTGATGAAATTGCAGCTGCCAAAGCCAATGCTACCGCAGCAGGACAAGACGGAAAATACATGATTGCGATTATCAATACCACACAGCAACCTGTTTTGATGAGTTTGACCAATCGTGCCTCAAGAGAGAAGGTTTTCAAAGCTTCTTGGTATCGTGCCGAAAAAGGAGATGAAGGCGATACTCGCGAAACCCTTGAAAAAATGGCCAAATTGCGTTTGCAAAAAGCCAAATTGATGGGTAAAAAGAGTTTCGCCGAGTGGAAATTGCAAGACCAAATGGCACAAACGCCAGCACCTGCAATGGATTTATTAGCCAAAATTGCAAAACCAGCAGTAGCCAAAGCCAATGAAGAAGCCAAAGATATTCAAGCTTTAATTGATGCGCAAAATGGTGGTTTTAAATTAGAACCTTGGGATTGGGATTTCTATTCTGAGCAAGTGCGTAAAGCCAAATACGATTTGGACGAAAGTCAAATCAAACCGTATTTTGAAATTGGATCGGTGCTGGAAAAAGGAGTCTTTTTTGCAGCTAAACAAATGTACGGGCTTACTTTCAAAGAAAGAACCGATTTGCCGGTGTACAATCCTGATGTAAAAGTGTATGAAGTTTTCAATGATAAAGGAACTTCAATCGCGATTTACTATTTGGATTTTTATGCTAGAGACAATAAAAACGGAGGCGCTTGGATGAGTAATTTGGTGAATCAATCGCATTATTTAAACCAAAAACCAGTCATTGTCAATGTGTACAATTTTGCAAAACCAGTTAATGGTAATCCATCTTTAATTAGTTTTGATGATGTAACGACATTATTTCACGAGTTTGGACACACCTTACACGGATTGTTTGCCAACCAAAAATATGTAACACTTTCTGGAACGGCTGTGCCAAGAGATTATGTAGAGTTTCCTTCGCAAATCAACGAACACGCTGCTTTAGATCCAACGGTTTTGAAAAATTACGCGGTGCATTACCAAACCAAACAAGCCATTCCGCAAGAGTTAATCGATAAAATTAAAAAAGCGGATACCTTCAATAAAGGGTATGTAATAACGGAATTATTGGCTGCCGCAACGTTAGATATGGCTTGGCATACTGTAGAAAAAGAGTCGGATTTTAAACCTACTTTAGATTTTGAAAAAGAGGCTTTGCAAAAATATGGTTTGTTAGTGAATGAAGTGCCTACTCGTTATCATTCTCCTTACTTTGCTCACATTTGGGGAGGTGGTTATTCTGCAGGATATTATGCTTACACTTGGTCTAAAACCTTAGATTATAACGCTTACGATTGGTTTGAGGCTAATGGTGGAATGACCCGAAAAAATTGTGATCGTTTTGTGAAATACATTTTGTCTGTAGGGAACAGTGTAGATTTGAATAAAGCTTTCAAAGAATTCATCGGTCACGATATGAAGATTGAGCCCTATCTAAAAAATGCGGGATTGACTAAATAATTGATTGATATCCTTAATTATAACTTAAAAATGACATTCGAATGGATGTCATTTTTTTTATTAGTTGCAGAATTTTTTTGTTTACACTTGTTGAAATAACTATATTGTCAGACAATATTTTTAATGCATTACTACGAATTGTCATATGATCGAAAGTAACAAAAGAAAAAGTCAGGCTAAAACATTGAGAGTTTTTAGAAAAGTGCATCGGACCACGGGCGCTTTTTTATTTGTTTTCTTTTTTATTATATCCATCACTGGATTGCTTTTAGGGTGGAAAAAGAATAGCGGTGGTTTACTATTGGCTGATTCTCGCAAAGGAACCACAACCGATTTGAGGCAATGGCTTCCTGTGGATAGTTTACAACAAAAAGCCTGTTATTATTTGCAAAAAGAAGTTTCACCAAATGTTTCTTTAGCTTTGAACCGAATTGACATTCGTCCCGATAAAGGAATGGTGAAGTTTGTTTTTGAAGAAGACTATTGGGGTGTTCAATTGGATGGGGCTACTGGAGAAATGCTTCACCTAGAAAGACGAAATGCTGATTTTGTCGAAAACATTCATGATGGTTCCTATCTAGATGTATATTTTGAAACGGGCAATGGGGTTTTTAAATTGATTTATACTACTGTAATGGGTTTGGCTCTTTTAGTTTTTACCATAACAGGTTTTTGGCTATGGTATGGTCCTAAACGAATGCGAAGTTAATCGTAAAAGTAATTAAAAAATTGTCTTTTTTATATTTATTTGTGTAAATTAGAGTAGTAATACTTTGTATATCAAGTATTTGTAAAATGTAAGTTTTTGTATGTATAATTTTAATTTTAAAAGGTATGATAACAACAAACGCAGTAACATGGTTCGAGATCTATGTGGATTCTATGGAAAGAGCGCAAAGATTTTATGAAACAGTTTTAGGATACGAAATGATTCCCATGCCGATGCCTGATGAGAAATTTGGCCAAATGGTTGCCTTTCCATGGGTAGAGGGAGCACCAAATTCATCAGGAGCACTAGTTAAACATGAAATGGGCAAACCAAGTGCAACGGGTACTTTAGTATATTTCGCTTGTTCTGATTGTGCAGAACAATTGGCTAGAGTAGAGGGGGCTGGAGGGAAAGTTATTGCGCCTAAATTTGCAATTGGTGAACATGGCTTTTGCGGTTTAGCTTCAGATACCGAAGGCAATACTATCGGTTTTCATTCAATACGTTAATTGAGTTCTAAAAGAATACCTAAAATATGACACCATTATTCAAAAAATTAAATTTTAAAAACCAAGAAGCCATTTTGATCCTAAATGCTCCAACATCATTTGCATCAGAAAAAAATGCGATGTCCAATGAGACCACTTTTTTTAGCTCCCATAAGGAACTCAGTAAAATTGATTTTGTTTTGGTTTTTGTAACAAAATTGAAAGAAATTGAAAACGCAATGAATGCAATTGATTCCAAGTTGAATGGTGATGCAGTTCTTTGGTTTTGTTATCCAAAAGGGACCTCCAAAAAATACAAATGCGAGTTCAATCGTGATAATGGCTGGGCAGTGCTAGGAAATTTAGGCTTTGAACCTGTTCGGATGGTCGCTGTTGATGAAGATTGGAGTGCTTTACGATTCAGAAAAACGACCTATATTAAAGCGCTTACTCGTAGATCTAGTTTTGCAATTTCTGCCGATGGAAAAGCAAGAACACAAAATTGAAATATAATAGTAAATTTTTTATTAGCAAAAAGCATCAACTTAAAAATATAGATTAGAAATTCATCGTTTGTTCTAGTTCGATGCAAGACTTTTTATGGGCCAATAAATTTAATTATAAGCAAAAATCGATATCGCATTTATTTTTGTAAATTTGCGCCTCAATAAAAATAATTTATCATGGAAAACGGAATATACGCTAAATTCAATACCTCAAAAGGTTCGATTTTGGTAAAATTGACGCACGATTTGACTCCAGGAACTGTTGGGAATTTCGTGGCTTTGGCAGAAGGAAATATGGAAAACAAAGTGAAACCTCAAGGTGTAAAATACTATGATGGTTTATCTTTTCACAGAGTAATTCCTGATTTTATGATTCAAGGTGGATGTCCTAAAGGAACAGGAACCGGAGATCCAGGATACAAATTTGATGATGAGTTTCATCCTTCTTTGAAACACGATCGTCCAGGAGTATTATCTATGGCTAATGCTGGACCTGGAACCAACGGATCACAGTTTTTCATCACTCACGTTCCAACTAGCTGGTTGGATAACAAACACACTGTTTTCGGTCACGTAATCGAAGGGCAAGAGGTTGTAGATGCTGTTGCGCAAGGAGACCAATTGGAGACTTTAGAAATTATTCGTGTTGGTGAAGAAGCGCAAAACTGGAATGCTATTGAAGCTTTTATAAGCTTGAGAGGGGCTAGAATGAAAAGAGAAGCCGCTTTGAAAGCTGAAGCAGAAGCAAAAATGGAACAATTAGCTGCTGGTTTTGAAAGAACAGCAAGCGGATTGCGTTACCAATTTATTCAAAGAGGTTCGGGTAAAAAAGCAGAAAACGGAAAAACGGTTGCAGTACATTATGAAGGTTCTCTTGAAAACGGTAAAGTATTTGATTCTTCTTACCCAAGAAAAAAACCAATCGAATTTCGTTTAGGGCAAGGTCAAGTGATTGAAGGTTGGGACGAAGGTATTGCTTTGTTGCAAGTGGGAGACAAAGCCCGTTTTGTAATCCCATCTGATTTGGCTTATGGTCCAAGTGGTGCAGGAGGCGTAATTCCACCACACGCCACTTTGATTTTTGATGTTGAATTAATGGACGTGAAATAAAAAAAACGTTACTCAATAAATAGAATCCCAAAGCAGTCTAATTAGCTGTTTTGGGATTTTTTTTGTAGTATTGAATAGCAACTAAATAAAAATTCTATGAATATAAAAAATGAGGTTCTTTTGAGTTGGGAAGAATTTGAAAGAGTAGAGATGCGAGTAGGGACCATTTTAGAAGTCAATGATTTTCCTGAAGCCAGAAAACCTGCGTATCAACTCACTATTGATTTTGGGGCGCACCTAGGTATTCGAAAATCTTCAGCCCAAATTACTCGTCGATATACTAAAGAAGCATTAGTAAACCGACAAATTGTAGCAGTGGTGAATTTTCCAAAGAAGCAAATAGGAAAATTCAATAGTGAATGTTTGGTTCTTGGAGCTGTAGGTGAACAAGGCGATGTAGTTTTATTGTCGCCAGATTTCAAAATTGAAAACGGATTAAGAATTGCTTAATTAATAGTTGCAACCTTGTTTGTTCTTTTTACAAAACCTGAGTTGTTTTTTGGATTTTTTAAGCAGTTGTAATAATAGGGTAAAAAAAAGCCCAAAAATCTTATGATTTTTGGGCTTATCTTAAATGTTTAGGAATTTAAATGTCATCAAAATCGATATCCGTAAAACTAGATACTTTTGGAGTGGTTTCATCTTGAGAAGATTCATTAGAAAATTCTCTTTTGAAATCTTTTTGATGTCTTTCCGAAATTACTTCTTCTCCTTTGTGGTTTAAAATATAAGAAGTCATATCGCTTAATATCTCTTCGAAAGCTGCAAAATCTTCTTTGTATAAGTAGATTTTGTGCTTTTTAAAGTGGAAAGAGCCATCTTCTTCAGTGAATTTTTTACTTTCTGTAATGGTAATGTAATAATCATCAGCCTTTGTGGCTCTTACATCAAAGAAATAGGTTCTTCTTCCTGCGCGAAGCACTTTAGAGTAAATTTCTTCTTTTTCTAACATGTCATTTTCTCTCATAATTCTTTCGATCCTTTTATAAATAGCAACCAAAAATCATAAAAAATTATTGATAAAACAACATTTAAAGCAATTCTTTTTCTGAAAGTTGTTTTAAATAAAGCGCTGCATAATAGCCTTCTTGATTTATTAATTGATTATGAGACCCTTGCTGAATAATTTTTCCGTTTTCAAGGATAATGATTTTGTCAGCATTTTTTGCAGAAGAAACTCTATGACTTACAATTATAGTAGTTTTGTCTTTACAAATTTCGAATAGATTGTTTAAAATTGCTTCTTCGGTCTCGGTGTCTACCGCTGATAAACAGTCGTCAAAAAGTAAAATTTCAGGTTTTTTGATGATGGCTCTGGCAATTGAAACACGTTGTTTTTGTCCACCAGACAAAGTGATGCCGCGTTCCCCTAAAATGGTGTCGTAACCTTTATTGAAGCCTTCAATATTTTCGTGGACTACAGCGCTTTTGGCAGCTGCGATTACCTCTTCATCAGTGGCGTTTTCTTTGCCAAATTTGATATTGTTTTTGATGCTATCCGAGAAAAGAAAGGCATCTTGAGGTACGATTCCGATACTGTTTCTTAAGTCGAATAAATTCAATTGACTGATTTCTTTTCCGTCAATTTTTACTTGTCCTTCCGTTACATCATACATTCTGGAAATGAGCGATAAAAGTGTTGATTTTCCCGAACCCGTTTTGCCAAGAATAGCCAATGTTTCTCCTTTTTTCACCGTAAAAGAAACCTTTTTAAGTGCTTCGATATTGGTGTCTTCGTAAGTGTAGCTTACGTTTTCGAAACTAATGGTTCCATCTACAGTGCTTGATGAAGGATTGTTGTTTTGAATATCGGGAACAATTTTCAGGAATTCATTCAATCGTTTTTGAGAAGCTTCAGCCTCTTGTACCATTGACGAAACCCAGCCCAAAGAGGCTACAGGCCAAGTTAGCATATTGACATACAAAATAAATTCTGCAATCGTACCAATGCTTTTTATAGTACCATTAATGTACAATACACCACCAAAATAGATAACCACTAAGTTGCTAATCCCAATTAAAGCCAACATCAATGGGCCAAATAACGACTGAACTCTAGCAAGACTTAAGCTTTTGCTTTTGCTTTCTTGGGCGAGACTGATGAGGTTGTTTTGTTGTTGGTTTTCTAAAGAATAGGCTTTGATGACCCGAATTCCTGAGAATATTTCCTGAGTAAAACTAGACACTTTGGATAAGTATTGTTGGAAAACCGTACTGCGGATATTGATTTCAGAGCTTAATTTGAAAATGGCATACGACAAAATTGGCAGAGGAAGCAAAGTGTAAAGGGTTAATCTTGGCGAGACATTGTACATATAAGCTATAACAATCGCAAATCGAATAAAGGTGTTGATGGTATACATCACAGCAGGTCCCACATACATTCGCACTTTGGAAACATCTTCGCTAATGCGGTTCATTAAATCTCCAGTGCGGTTTTGTTTGTAGAAATTTTGAGACAAGTTTTCGTATTGACGAAACACTTCATTTTTCAAATCAAATTCGATATGACGGGACATTACAATCAGTGTTTGTCGCATCAAGAAGGTTAAAAATCCAGCAATAATAGTTGTGGCAATAATCAATAAAACGTTGTGTATAAGTTCCTCGCGATATTGACCAATGATCATTGTAGATGATTTTTCTACACTAGAAAGTTTGTCGAACTTTTCGATAGCTTCAAGTGAACTACTAATTAATTTTGGAGTAAATAAAGAAAATATTTGTGCGATAATTGTGATTAAAATACCAAGAGAGAAACTGTATTTGTATTTTATAAAGTATTTATCTAAATAACGTAATTCTTTCATTTTTTTTGAGATTCGGACTTGTTTCTTTTTCTATTATTACTTTTTTGTTAAAATAAATAAGTCGCTTGGGTTGTAATACTTAAGTGTGTTTTGCGATATAATCAAAAAAATCAATTTTAAATAGGTTGTATTTAATTATTTTATATTTTTGACTTGAAATTTTATCAAATTTGTAAAATAATAAAATCAACATGCTCATGAATGCAACACTAGCAACTGCTAAGGAAATTCAAAAAATGGATCCTGTTTTTGGTCAAATGTCATTTGATGACCACGAACAAATTGTATTTTGCAACGACAAAGATACAGGATTAAAAGCAATAATTGGTATTCATAATTCTGTAATGGGGCCAGCTTTGGGTGGTACAAGAATGTTTAATTATAGCAATGAATGGGAAGCTTTGAATGACGTTTTGCGTTTGTCTAGAGGCATGACTTTTAAATCAGCTATAACAGGTTTGAATATTGGAGGAGGAAAAGCAGTAATTATTGGTGATGCTAAAACACAAAAAACACCAGAATTGATGCGTAAGTTTGGTGAATTTGTACATTCATTAAGTGGACGATATATTACTGCAGAAGATGTTGGTATGGAAACAGCCGATATGGACATCGTAAGAGATGTTACTCCGTATGTTACTGGAATTTCAGAAGAAAGAGGAGGAGCAGGAAATCCGTCTCCCGTAACAGCTTTTGGAGTGTATATGGGAATGAAAGCTGCTGCTAAGCAACAATTTGGATCAGATGTTTTAACCGGGAAAAAGGTTTTAGTGCAAGGAATTGGACATGTTGGTGAGGCTTTGGTAGACTATTTGACTAAAGAAGGTGCTTTGGTTACTATTTCAGATATTAATGAAGAACGTTTGTTTGAAGTTGGTAAAAAATACAACGCGACTATATACACAGGTGCAGATGTCTATGCGGAAGAAGTAGATATTTATGCGCCTTGTGCAATGGGAGCTACTATTAATGATGCAACAATCCATAAAATTAAAGCAAAAGTAATTGCAGGAGCCGCTAATAATCAGTTGGCTAATGAAGTGGTTCACGGTGCCATTTTGCAAGAAAGAGGGATTTTATATGCGCCAGATTTCTTGATTAATGCAGGAGGAATCATTAATGTATATGCAGAATTAGCACATTATGGTAAAGCAGAGATTATGGCTAAAACCGAAAATATCTACAATACTACTTTGGAGATTTTTGATTTTGCCATTGCAAACAAAATGACTACACATCAAGCAGCTTTGACTATTGCGCAACAGCGTATTGCTGAAAGAAAACTAGCAAATAGTAAATAATAGCTTTATAGATTTTTGTGTCCCAATTACAGAAAGGTTTTTCGAATCTTTTATGAATTGGGACACTTTTTTATTTATTAAATAAATTACTCTTCAAATTTTCATTTAAGCGATGAAATCCTTAATTTTGCAGACTAATTTTTAAAAGTTCTTACAAGGTGGTAAACAGAAGACACATCCGCGTTAAAGTCATGCAATCCATTTATGCTATGCATCAAAATGGTGCTGACAATCTAGAAAAAGAAGAAAAATTTCTCTTTAATAGTATCGATCATATTCTAGATTTATACCTAACAATGGTGTCATCCTTATTAGAAATTTGTAAAAAAGAACAAGTTTTTTTACACTTATCCAGTCAAAAACACCTTGCAACTCCTCAAGAACGCACACCCAACGAAAAATTTATAAAAAATGCTGTTTTTCAGATTTTGGCTGAAAACAATTCTTTGAGTATCGCGATGGAAAATCGTAAAATCAATACTTGGTCATTGAATGATGATTACATTATTATTTTATTGAATGCGATAAAAGAAAGCAAGTTGTATGCTACATATATGAGCAATACAGTGAATACTTTTGAAGAAGATAAAGCGTTTATTGCGGCAATCTTTGAAGAAATTATTGTGCCTAATGAAAAGTTATACGAGTATCTTGAGGACGATAAGTTAACTTGGATTGATGATATTCCAATGGTGAATACTCAGATTTTGAAGCAGTTAAAAGCATTGAAACCGATTGAACAAGATAATTTTAGAGTGCCAAAATTATACAAAGACACTGAAGATAAGGATTTTGTAAGGGATTTGTTCCGCAAGACCGTTTTGAATGAAAGGGAATTGGCCAAAACATATGTCGATAAAACGCCAAATTGGGACAGTGATCGTATTGCTGAAGTAGATACCATTATATTAAAAATGGCTATTTGTGAGTTTTTGAAATTCCCATCAATTCCTGTGAAGGTAACTTTGAATGAATATTTAGAAATTGCAAAAGAATATTCTACGCCTAAAAGTAGTATTTTTATCAACGGAATTTTAGATAACCTTGTAAAAGAATTAACCGAAAGTAAGAAGTTGGTAAAAGTGGGTCGCGGCTTGATGTAGTCAATAGTGTGTAACATTTAAATTTAACAAAAAAAATAACAAATTAAGATTTTTATTATGGGACAATTACAACAGTTTTTACCGTTTTTATTGATGTTTGTGGTGATTTATTTCTTCATGATTCGACCACAACAAAAACGTGCTAAAAACGAAAAAGAATTTGAAAGCAATTTAAAAGTAGGAGATAAGATAGTAACTAAAAGCGGATTACACGGTAAAGTTGCTGAGTTGGCAGAGACCACAGTTATTATCGAAACGATGTCAGGTAAATTGAAAATGGAGCGTTCTGCTATCTCAATGGAGTTGAGCGCTGCTTTGAATAAAAAATAGTAGTTTACTACTCATTAAAAAATCCCAAATTCCAATTGATTAGGAATTTGGGATTTTTTTTTGGATTTATTCTTATTTATTTTTTTTTCGTTTTTGATTTAATTTAGGGGCATCAAAATCAATACTTGCGGTTAATTCGGCTATTTTTACTATCACATGTACGGCTTTTTGCATGCTTTCTACAGGAACGTATTCGTATTTGCCGTGAAAGTTATGACCACCTGCAAAAATATTGGGGCAAGGCAATCCTTTGTAGGACAATTGGCAGCCATCTGTTCCTCCACGAATAGGTTTGATAATCGGTTTGACTCCGACTTGTTTCATAGCTTCTTCTGCAATATCTACGATGTGTTTTACAGGCAACACTTTTTCCTTCATATTGTAGTATTGATCTTTGATTTCGGCTATGGCTATGGGTTCTCCAAATTGTTTGGCAAATTTTTTATTGATTTTCTGAACCATTTTCTCAATCAACTCTTTTCTTTTTTCAAACTTTTTCTTCGAGTGATCTCTGATGATGAGTTCTAAAACAGTTTCTTCAATGCTGCCTTTTAAGTGATGAACGTGAAAAAATCCTTCGTAACCCTTAGTCTCTTGTGGTGTTTCTCCTTTTGGCAAATCACTAATAAAATCAGTGGCTATAAGCATTGAATTGATCATTTTTCCCTTTGCATAACCAGGATGTACACTTTTTCCTTTGAAGGTAATTTTAGCTCCAGCAGCATTAAAATTTTCATATTCTAATTCGCCAACTTGGCTACCGTCCATAGTGTAAGCCCAATCGGCTCCAAATTTTTCTACGTCAAAATGATGAGCGCCGCGACCAATTTCTTCATCGGGAGTAAAACCAACTTTAATGGTTCCGTGTTGGATGTCTGGATTTTGAATCAAAAATTCCATAGCAGAAACAATTTCGGTAATTCCGGCTTTATCATCGGCACCAAGAAGCGTAGTTCCGTCGGTAGTGATTAGGGTTTGACCTTTGTATTGCAACAAATCTTTGAAATATTTTGGTGAAAGTACGATGTTTTCGGCTTCGTTGAGCACTATGTCTTTCCCATCGTAATTAGGGACTATTTGTGGTTTTACATTGGCACCAGTAAAATCGGGAGTGGTATCAAAATGAGCAATAAAACCAATGGTTGGGACTTTTTTGTCAACATTACTAGGCAAAGTAGCCATAATGTATGCTTTGTCATCAATAGTCACATCTTGAAGCCCAATTTGTTGGAGTTCTTCTACCAATTTATGGGCAAGATCCCATTGCTTAGCGCTACTAGGGGTGGTGTCAGAATTTGGATCGGATTCGGTATCAACTGTGACATAACTTATAAAGCGATCAATAATGTGTTGCATGGTGTTTTTTTTATTTTTTATAAACAAAGGTAAACATTTTTGTGCTGTTTTTTTATGCTGAAGGCAAGTGTTGGAGTCACTTTTTTGCTGGTTTTTGAATTCAATTCTTTACTTTTGTGGCACACAACTTCGCTACTATGTATAAATTATTGATTCGTCCGATCTTTTTTTGTTTTGACCCTGAAAAGGTACATCATTTTACTTTTGCTTTCATCAAATTTATTTCAAAAATCCCAGGTTTTTCGGCAATTTTTAGAATGCTTTATTGTGTTGAAGACCCACGTTTGGAACGGGAGGTTTTTGGGTTAAAATTTAAAAATCCAGTAGGTTTAGCGGCAGGATTTGACAAAGAAGCCCGTTTGTACAAAGAATTTTCAAACTTTGGATTCGGATTTATCGAAATAGGTACCTTAACTCCAAAAGGACAAGAGGGTAATCCTAAAAAGCGAATTTTTAGATTAATCTCAGATCAAGCCATTATTAATCGAATGGGGTTTAATAATGGAGGTGTCCTAGATGCGGTTGAGCGATTGAAGTCAAATACCAATGTGCTTATTGGAGGTAATATTGGTAAAAACAAACTAACTCCCAACGAAGAAGCTACTTCTGATTATGAAATTTGTTTTGATGCGTTATTCGATTATGTCGACTATTTTGTGGTCAATGTAAGTTCGCCCAATACTCCAAATTTAAGAGCATTACAAGATAAAGAACCGTTAACGCAATTGCTGCAAACTCTACAAAATAAAAATAGTGCAAAAGTTAACCCTAAACCGATATTGCTAAAAATTGCACCTGATTTAACAGAGGAGCAGTTAGTAGATATTATTGATATTATGGCAGTAACTAAAATTGCAGGTTTGATTGCTACGAATACCACGCTTTCTAGAGAAGGATTAGTCTCTGAAGCTAAAAATGAAACAGGCGGATTGTCTGGAAAACCATTAACTAAGCGATCTACAGAAGTGATTCGATTTTTGGCCGAAAAAAGCAATCGCGCTTTCCCAATTATTGGAGTGGGAGGTATTCATTCTGCCGAAGATGCTATTGAAAAATTAGAAGCTGGCGCCAGTTTGATTCAATTGTATACTGGTTTTATTTATGAGGGTCCTGCCTTGGTAAAAGCCATCAATAAAGCTATTTTGAAACAAAAGAAATAGTGTTTTTTCTGAATTTAAAAAATAGCTAATCCTAAGAACTAAAAGCTAGTAATTAAGGACTAGTTAATAATCACTATTCACTAATCACTAATTACTTTCTTACTTTTCGATTTTGAACTTTAATTCCTTTTGCTATCTTTGAAAGCTATGGAGCCAATAAAAATTATCGAATGCCCACGTGATGCTATGCAAGGAATAAAAACATTTATTCCTACCGCTAGAAAAGTATCGTATATTCAAGCATTATTGCGGGTAGGTTTTGATAGTATCGATTTTGGAAGTTTTGTTTCTCCAAAGGCAATACCACAAATGCAAGATACGGCTGCGGTTTTAGAACAACTGGATTTATCCAAAACACAGAGCAAACTATTAGCTATAATCGCTAATGTGCAAGGAGCCAGAGATGCCGCTTCTCATCAACCGATTCACTATTTGGGTTTTCCTTTTTCTATATCCGAGAATTTTCAAATGCGAAACACGCACAAAACCATTGCAGAATCTTTGGTTATCTTACAAGAAATTCTTGAAATTGCAGACCAACACAATAAAGAAGTGATAGCCTATCTATCTATGGGATTCGGCAATCCTTACGGTGATCCTTGGAATGAAGAAATTGTAGGCGAATGGACCGAACGCTTGGCGCAAATGGGCGTGAAGATTCTCTCCTTGTCGGATACAGTTGGCAGTTCGACTCCTGAAGTGATTACCCATTTGTTCTCTAATTTAATCCCGAAATACCCCGAGATAGAATTTGGGGCTCATTTGCATACTACCCCAGATAAATGGTTTGAAAAGATTGATGCAGCTTATCATGCCGGCTGTCGTCGATTTGATGGAGCGATTCAGGGTTTTGGCGGATGCCCAATGGCTACGGATCGTTTAACGGGAAATATGCCAACTGAAAAATTGCTTTCTTATTTTACCGCAAAAAAAGAAAATACGAATTTGAGCGCTATGAGCTTTGAAAGTGCTTATAATGAAGCCTCAAAATTGTTCGGAGCGTTTCATTAAATAATGTACTAAAGTAATTTTCTATTCGTTCAGAATAGTATCAATAAATAGGAAAGAATGAAAGTCACACAAACCCTACTCGGATTTTTTGTACTGCTCTTTGTATTAGGATGTAGTAGCGACCTCGATTTTGATCAAGTAAACGACCTTGAATTACAACCTGTAGTCGTCGCTAATGTTGCAAGTTTTGATGCTGCGGCGAATCAGTTTGTCAATAATGGCATAGAACAAACGGTTGCAATAGCCACTCCTGAAGTGGGGGTATTTAATGATTCTTTTTTAAGAGATAATGTAAGCAAAGCCGAATTGTTTTTTGAAGTTAACAACACTATCAATCGGGCTTTTACTTTGCAAATGGTGTTTCTTGATGTAAACAATGCACCACTAACAACGATTCAAATGGATATTCCTGCTTATGCCGGAACCCCTAATTTAACCCCTTTTACAAAAACCTTTCAAGGCACCGATCTTATTTTATTAAAGCAAACCAAAAGAATTGCTTTTATAGTTGCCTTATTACCTGGGCCACCATTAACTTCAACAAGTGTTGGGAATTTGAAATTACGTTCTAGTGTCACCGCCTATTTTGATATTAAATGAGAAAAATTACTACCTGTGCACTACTATTTTTAGGAAGTGTACTTTTGGCTCAAAATAAAGCCGTTTTGTATAATTTTACGGCAATTCCACAATCTTTATCTTTAAATCCCGGGGCTGATGTAACCTATAGATGGTACGCTGGTGTTCCTTTACTGTCAGGAATTTCTGCAAATGTTGGTTCGACTGGTTTTTCTGCTTATGATTTATTTGCGAATGATGGCGTAAATTTTAATACCAAATTGCGTAAAGTTATTTTTTCAACTTCAAGAAATGACAAAGTAAGTCTCAATCAGCAATTGGAGGTTTTTCAAGGAGGATTTAAAGTAGGCGATTGGAATAACACTGCTTATATCTCTTTTGGAATGTATGAGGAATTTGATGTAATGAGTTATGTTCCGAAGGATTTAGCCATTTTAGCTTTAGACGGAAATCAAAATTATTTAGGAAAGTATTTTAATCTCAGTGACATGAGTGCCCGTGCCGAAATGTTGAGCGTTTTTCATGTAGGGTACAATAAGCGAGAAAATGAAAAATTGATTTGGGGCGTGAGAGGAAAAATATATTCTAGTATTTTCGACGCTCGATCAACCAAAAACTCAGGCTATTTGTACACTATTCCTTCAAATGGAAACACTATGTATGAACAGGTTATTTCGGCTGATATGTTGTTGAATACCTCAGGAATTGCAAAATATGACGATCAAGGAGACGATTCTGATATTGCCAAAGACATACAAAAAAGAGCGTTTTTAGGAGGAAATTTAGGTCTAGGTTTTGATGCGGGAATTACTTATTATCCCAAAAAAGACATTCAAATTACAGCTAGTGTTCTTGATGTAGGTTTTATTCATCACACAAAAGAAGTGGAAAGTTATCGAGCTAGAGGAACCTACAAATATGAAGGGATTCTTCCTGATTTTTTCAATGGAACGGGAGGCAATAACATCACAGAAGAGTTTCAAGAAGCTTTTCCTAGAGATACTTTAAAAGGAGGCTACACCTCTTGGAGACCTGTTAAATTTAATGCCTCTGCACAATATTCTTTCGGGCAAATGGAAGAGGAAGAATGTAATTGTAAATCCAATGTTGGCTCTGAAAAGTACACTAATTCCGTTGGATTGCACTATTTCGCTATGTCTACGCCACGACTTCCAATGATGGCGTTGACTGCTTATTATAGAAAGACCATTTTCTCAGGTTTGGAAATGAAAGCCACCTATACGGTTGATTCTTTTTCGAGTAGTAATGTTGGATTGGGTTTGTCAACCCAAATAGGTCCTGTCAATTTTTATTTGATGGCCGATAATTTATTAGAGCTTTATGATGTAGCCAAGGCGCAAAGTGCTTCTTTTCAATTAGGACTTAATCTTATTTTTGCTGATAAAAAAGAGGGGGAATAAGAATGGAATAAACAAATTACCAATCCCAAATCCCAAATTCCAAATTCCAAATTCCAAATCCCGATAGCTATATGAATTGGAATTTGGGATTTTTTTTTATTCTTGTAATTTAAACTTTTAGCTCTTTCTTCTTTTGAAGAATTTATAAATTTCAATCCAAAAAACCGCAATTGCAGCTACTAGAGTGCACCATCCTATTTGTAGGAATGTGATTTTTTCGAATAAGAAAAATTTAGATAATGGTGGAATAAAAAGTAGTAAAGCGGTGATGAAAAGCGTGATTCCGATGATTAATCCCACTAGATTATTCTTGTATTTCCAAGTGGTTAAAACCGAATAATAAAACGAACGATTGGTTAGTGTCAAGAATACATTCGAGAGAATCAAGGTCAAAAACACCATCGTTCGTGTACTGTTTTCGCTATACTGATGGATTACAGCAAATTGGTAAACAACCAATAATCCTGCAGTTATCCATAGTCCTTGAATGAGACTAATGGTGATTTCTTTCCAACTGAAAAAAGTGGTACGCAATGGTCTTGGTTTTTGTTTCATCAGATTGTCTTCCATCGGTTCATTTTCATAAATGATAGAGCAGGTGGTGCCCATAATCATTTCTAAGAAAATGATGTGGACTGGAGAAAAAATATTGGGATACATCCATCCTAAAGCTAATGGAATAATTACGATTAAAATGATGGGAATATGGATAGAGATGATGTAGCGAATGGCTTTTTTAAGATTCATATAGATTTTTCTTCCCATCGCAATGGCGTCTGTCATTTTCGAAAAATCATCGTCAACCAAAATTAAATTGGCGGCTTGTTTGGCAATTTCAGTTCCTTTTTTGCCCATAGCAATTCCGATGTGTGCTGATTTTAGTGCAGGTCCATCGTTTACGCCATCACCAGTCATGGCTACAATTTGATTATTGTCTTTTAGCGCTTGAATGATTTTGAGTTTTGCCTCTGGAAACATTCTAGTAAAAATAGTAGTTTCCATTACTTTTTCTTTCAATGTAGCAGGACTCATTTGCATTAATTCGTCTCCATTGAGTATTTTTTCAGGGTTTTTAAAACTAATTTGTTGAGCAATTGTTGCGGTGGTTTCGGCATTGTCGCCTGTAATTATTTTTACAGCAATTCCAGCTTTATAAAAAGTTTCTAAAACAGCTTTGATGTTCTTTTTTGGAGGGTCATAAAAAGCAACTAGCCCTTTGAAATCTAGTTCAAATTCTTGTTGTGTTTTAGGAAAATTGGTTCCAGCAAAATCAGAAGTCCCAACGCCCAACACACGAAACCCCTTTTTTGTCATAGTGAGAAAAGCATTGTTGATTTTTTCTTTTTCAGATTCCGATAGTTTAGCACAGGCAATTATAGCCTCTGGAGCTCCCTTGGCTGCAATAATTCGATTTCCTTCTTTGTTTTCGAATAGATGTGTCATCATGGGTGGTTTTCCACTCAAAGGATATTCGTGTATCATTTTATATTGAGGACGTTCATCTGTTGCGATGGAGTTGGTGTAGGCGTCATGCAATGCCATTTCCATAGCATCAAAAGGGATGGGCTCACTTGCCCACATTGCGGCTTTAATAAGTTCTTGTTCTTTGGGGTTTAAATTGGAATGACATACTGTAACTGTTGTTGCATCAAGAGTAAACCATTCGGCAAGACTCATTTTGTTTTCGGTGATGGTACCTGTTTTGTCGGTACAAATTACGGTGGCACTTCCTAAAGTTTCTACGGTTTTAGTCTGCTTTACAATAATTCCCATTCGAAGTAATCGCCAAGCGCCAAGTGCCATAAAAGTGGTAAAAGCTACCGGAATTTCTTCGGGGATAATACTCATAGCGAGGGTTAATGCTTTTAGTAAGCTGTCTAAAATGAGTTTAGAATTCCAATAGTTGATTCCCCAGACAATGATAAAAGCAACCAAACCAATCAAAGAAATGTAAGAGACAAAGTTGTTGATTTGAATTTGTAAGGGTGTTTTTTCTTCCGTTATGTTATCTAGGCTTTTTCCAATTTTACCCAATTGTGTTTGATTACCAATAGCTGTAACTTGGCAAATTGCTAATCCGCTTGCGACTATAGTTCCTTGATACACTTGTTTGTTTTCGGATTGTTTATTTTTTGAAACCGATAAAGATTCGCCTGTTAGTATGGATTCATTAACCGAAAAGTCATTGGATTGGAGGATGATTCCATCGGCTGGGATAAATGTTCCTTCTTCTGTTTGTATCAAGTCGCCCAAAACAATTTCTTCACTAGGAATTTCAACGACTACCCCATTTCGAATGACCTTGCTTTTGGGTTGTGTTAATTTAGATAAGGCTTCGATGGCATTTCTACTTTTCGATTCTTGGTATAAAGAAATTGATACGACCAGAATAATAGCCAAAAGCATAAAGATTCCATTGTTGTAATCTGCGGTTATAAAATAGATACTTGAAGCGGTGAGTAATAGCAAAAACATGGGGTCCTTAATCAATTCTAAGACAGCCTGCAAAAAGTTGTTTTTTTGTTGATGTTCGGTTGTATTGGTACCGTTTTTTGTTCTAGAGGCTATGACTTCTTCTGATGAAAGTCCTTGAATAGTCGTAGTATTGATTTCAGACATGATAATTAAAGTTTTGGGTTGAAATGTGTCTGTAAAATAAGTACGGGAAAAGTTTCAATTCCTGCAATTTAGGCAATAAATGTAAAGTATAGGTGTTTTTTTGCTTAAGATTGTCTATATTTGCACGCAATTCAACTAGAAATTGCACCATGAAAGCACACAATTCCAAGATTATCGGCGAAGGTTTAACTTACGATGATGTATTATTAGTTCCCAATTACTCTAGCGTTTTGCCTCGCGAAGTGAGTATTCAATCCAAATTTTCAAGAAACATAACTTTAAATGTACCTATTGTATCTGCCGCTATGGATACAGTGACTGAAAGCGCTATGGCTATTGCTATGGCTCAAGAAGGTGGTATTGGAGTGTTGCACAAAAATATGACTATTGAGCAGCAAGCCGCCAAAGTAAGAAAAGTGAAAAGAGCGGAATCAGGAATGATTATCGATCCAGTCACGCTGCCTTTAACATCAACAGTTTCAGATGCTAAGATGGCAATGAAAGAATATGGTATTGGTGGTATTCCAATTGTTGATGAAAACAAAATATTGAAAGGAATTGTTACCAATAGAGACTTGCGTTTTGAGAAAAATAGTTCAAGGGCTATTGTTGAAGTAATGACTAAAGACAATTTGATTACAGTTGCAGAAGGAACTTCTTTAGAACAAGCTGAGGTAGTTTTGCAAGGACATAAAATCGAAAAGTTACCTGTTGTAAATGATAAATACGAGTTGGTTGGTTTGATTACTTTTAGAGATATTACTAAATTGACTCAAAAACCAATTGCTAATAAAGATATTTATGGTCGTTTGCGTGTAGCTGCAGCTATTGGCGTTACTGGAGATGCAGTGCAAAGAGCCGAAGCTTTAGTTCACGCAGGAGTAGACGCTATTATTATCGATACAGCTCACGGTCATACCCAAGGTGTAGTTAATGTTTTAAAAGAAGTAAAATCTAAATTCCCTCAGATTGATGTAATTGTGGGAAATATTGCTACACCAGAAGCCGCACAATACTTGGTTGAAAGTGGAGCTGATGGCGTAAAAGTAGGAATTGGACCAGGTTCTATTTGTACTACAAGAGTTGTTGCCGGAGTTGGTTTTCCTCAATTTTCTGCTGTTCTCGAAGTTGCTGCGGCTATCAAAGGTTCTGGTGTTCCTGTTATTGCAGATGGAGGAATTCGTTATACAGGAGATATTCCTAAAGCCATTGCAGCTGGAGCGGATTGTGTGATGCTAGGTTCATTGTTGGCAGGTACTAAAGAATCACCAGGTGAGACTATTATTTTTGAAGGAAGAAAATTCAAGTCTTATAGAGGAATGGGTTCTGTTGAAGCCATGCAAGAAGGATCGAAAGATCGTTATTTCCAAGACGTAGAAGACGATGTGAAGAAATTGGTACCCGAAGGAATTGTTGGACGTGTACCTTACAAAGGAGAGTTGAACGAAAGTATGCAACAATTTATTGGTGGACTTCGTGCCGGTATGGGGTATTGCGGTGCAAAAGACATTCCAACTCTTAAAGAAACCGGTCGTTTTGTTAGAATCACAGCTAGTGGAATTAACGAAAGCCATCCACACAATGTAACGATTACTAAAGAAGCTCCTAATTATTCTAGGTAGTTCTAATTTTATCAATAAATTTTAAAAAGTGCAAAGTTTCGATTTTGCACTTTTTTTATGGTCTCAAATTTCAGTTAAAACTATATGCTTTAGTGCATTTTCCTTTCAGTTTCTAAAAATGATAACCGCAAATTCACAAATTATGGTCTGTATTTAAGTTTGTAATTTGCGAATTTGCGGTTTTTTATGTTTTCAAACGTGCGACTTAAGATTGCTAACCAATAAGTTCATAGTTGTTTATTCATGCACCAAATCCGCGAGTAGTTTTTTATCGCCTACAATCCAGAGTATATCATCTTTTTCTAGTAAGACGTTCGATTCGGGATTCATAAACCGCTGTCCTCTTTTTTCTATTCCCACTACCAGTCCATTTGTTTTTTCTCGAAGTTTAGATTCCTTGATACTTTTACCAATAAAAGCATGATTTTTCAATTCGATTTGTCTCAAGACAATATCGGGTTCTCTTACTTCTGGAGTGGCTTCAATTTCGTGTTGATCCAAATATTTTTTGAATTCTTGTACTTGGGCATCAGTTCCAATTACAAATACTTCATCTCCAGGAAAAATACGCTCATTGGCGTCGGGAATATGAATGGTAATTTCTCCTCTTTTGATCGAAGCAATATTGATTCCGAGTTGTTCCCTTAGTTGCAATTTTTTTAAAGTCTCACCAGCAATATTCGATTCGGCTGCAATATCAAAAACGGCCATGTGGCCATCCCAAGGCGATAAATCACTGCGGCTTCTTTTGGCTTTTGTGATTTCTCTGTCATTTAAATTGGATAAAAAATGATTCTCTATTTTGTGGTATTGCTTGTTTAATTTTGACTGAAATGAAAAATAAAGCACAATAGCAACAACAAAAACTCCAAATGCTGTTTTGGGTGAAAAGAAAATATTCAATAAAAAACCTATGTAAACTACCGCTATTAGAATGCGAAACAGAAATAACATCGCCATCGGACCTCTAGATTTTCTATCTTCCAACAAAATGTTTACTTCTTCTACAGCTACTCTTCTCAAAGATAAAGCCCAAAGAAAAGGTGAGAGAAAAACCAGAGTAATCAACGCACCCAAACCTGAGCCAAAGGAATACACTTTGACGATAGGAAGTATGAATCTTGACGAAAGAATAATTACAGCAACAATGATTATCGAATGAATAATTACTTGCATTAAATAAGCATTCAATACTTTTTTCCAATAACTTACTGTTTTAATCGCTTGAGTACTGGCACTATAACGTTCGATTTTTTTCAGCCATTTCCTTGGCAGTTTTCGACTCAATAAGTCTGAAAATGGTCCTGATAGTTTTATCATATAGGGTGTGCTGAAGGTCGTTACTGCTGATACCGCGACCACTATTGGATACAAAAAGGAACTAGTTACTTGCAGGGTAATGCCTAAAGTAGCGATGATAAAAGAAAACTCCCCAATTTGCGACAAACTCATTCCTGTTTGTACTGATTCTTTGAGTGGTTGTCCGGATAAAAGCGATCCAATGGTTGAGCTAACGGATTGTCCAAGGATGGTTACTAAGGACAAAATCAAAACCGGAAGGGCATGTTCTGTCAAAGCCTGAGGATCGATAAGCATTCCAACGGATACAAAAAATACGGCTCCAAAGAGATCTTTTACAGGTTTTACCAAGTGTTCAATGTGTTCTGCCTGAGTGGTTTCGGCAATGATAGAACCCATGATAAAAGCTCCCAAGGCAGGGGAGAAACCAACTTTAGCTGCCAAAATTACCATTAACAAACAAAGCGCAATAGATATGATAAGCAACATTTCGTCGGTTAATAAATGCTTGGCTTTTTTCAAAACCGTTGGAATGATAAAAATCCCACTCAAAAACCAAAGCACTAAAAAGAAGACCAATTTTAAAATCGATTGAAGCAACTCACTACCGGAAAAGTTTTCACTTACTGCTATCGTGGACAACAGCACCATCATCAAGATGGCTATAATGTCCTGCACAATTAAGGAGCCAATAACGTTTCCAGCAAAACGTTGTGCTTTAACCCCGAGCTCTTCAAAACTTTTTAAAATAATTGTGGTCGAAGAAATGGATAAAATAACCCCAAGAAAAATACTATCCATAGACGACCAATCGAGTAATTGTCCTGCAGTAAAGCCCAAAAAGACCATCATGCCAATTTGGGTAATTGCTGTAATTGATGCGGTTCCTCCTACTTTAATCAGTTTTTTGAAACTAAATTCCAAACCCAAACTGAAAAGCAAAAAAATAACACCAATCTCTGCCCATACTTCAACACTTTTAGTGTCGCGAATAGTTGGAAAAAAACTAAAATTATTTCCAGCCAAAAAACCTGCAATCAAATAACCCAAAACTAAAGGCTGCTTGAGTTTCTTAAATAATAGTACCGCAATTCCTGCGGTCATGAGTATTAAGCCCAAATCAATTATTAAGGGTTCAAGATGGGTTGATGCTTCTGCAACTGCACTCATTATTATTGGTTTTGAATAGTATACAATCTCGATTTTGGCTAATTTACAAAAATCGTTTTTCAAATCCTGTTTTTGAGCTAAAACTAAGCGCTAAAAACCAAAAAAAGCTATCGGTTAGGATAGCTTTTTTTGGTAAATATTTTTTGGTCGATTAAATCCCAATAAAATTACTTGGTGTGATTTGAAGTAATTCTGCTTTTATGGCATCAGAAACTTCAAGCGTAGCTATAAATGCATGCATAGAATCTTTAGTAATCGCCTCGTTGGTTCTTGTCAATCCTTTGAGTGCTTCGTAAGGATTTGGATAAGCTTCGCGACGCAAAATCGTTTGAATAGCTTCTGCAACTACCGCCCAATTGTTTTCTAAGTCTTCGTGGAATTTACTTTCGTTCAATAGCAATTTGTTCAATCCTTTCAAAGTTGCTTCAAAGGCAATAAGTGTATGTCCCATGGGCACTCCAATGTTTCTCAAAACTGTACTGTCGGTCAAATCGCGTTGTAGTCTTGAAATCGGTAATTTGGCAGACAAATGCTCAAAAATTGCATTGGCAATACCTAAATTTCCTTCTGAGTTTTCAAAATCAATAGGGTTTACTTTATGTGGCATAGCCGATGAACCAATTTCGCCCGCTTTGATTTTTTGTTTGAAATACTCCATCGAAACATACGTCCAAATATCACGGTCCAAATCGATGATGATGGTGTTGATTCTTTTTAAAGCATCGAAAAATGCAGCAAAATGGTCGTAATGTTCAATTTGAGTCGTTGGGAAAGAATGGTGCAATCCCAAAATATCTTCTACGAATTTTTTACCAAATTGTCTCCAGTCAATTTGTGGATAGGCAACGTGGTGTGCATTATAATTTCCAGTAGCACCACCAAATTTAGCCGCAAAAGGAATATTGAACAACAAACGCATTTGCTCTTCCAAACGCTCAACGAAAACCCCAAGTTCTTTTCCTAAACGAGTAGGAGAGGCGGGCTGTCCGTGCGTACGAGCCAACATAGGAACGTGTGCCCATTCTTGACTTAACTCTTTCAATTTGGCAATTAAAGTAATCAACGAGGGCATATATACTTTTTCAAACGCTTCTTTTGTAGAAAGCGGAATAGCCGTGTTGTTGATGTCTTGAGACGTTAATCCAAAATGAATAAATTCTTTGTGAGCTGAAAGACCTAATTTTTCAAAAGCGTCTTTTATAAAATATTCTACCGCTTTTACGTCGTGATTGGTCACTTTTTCAGTTTCCTTAATCCAAAGCGCATCTTCGGTACTAAAGTTTTTGTAGATGTTGCGTAAACTCTCAAATACATTTGGGTTTATTCCAGTCAATTGTGGTAAAGGTTGTTCGCATAAAGCAATGAAATACTCGATTTCAACCAAAACACGGTATTTAATCAACGCTTCTTCTGAGAAAAAAGGTGCTAAGGCAATTGTTTTATTTCTGTATCTTCCATCAATAGGAGAAATGGCATTTAATTCGTTTAAAATAGTCATTGTTGTGTTTTTTGTTCGAAAGGCACAAAAATAAGCATTAGAGTTCAGTATTCAGTTTGCAGGGCTTAGTTTTTTTTCTCTAATTCCAATAACTTTTGTTGCAACACAAGAATTCCTTCAGTAGCCTTCATAGCGATGCAAGTTAGCGGATTTCTCCTATTCGAAATCGAGGTCGCTTTGGGGTCAATATAAAAAATAGGAACATTTTTTGGCGCAAAATCCGTCAGTCCTGCCGCAGGATACACTTGCAACGAAGTCCCAATAATGGCGATATAATCCGCTTGTTCCACCCAATCAATCGCGGCTTCTAGCGCCGGTACTGCTTCGCCAAACCATACGATATGCGGGCGCAGTTGATTGCCGTTGAAGTCACAATCGCCAAGTAGCAAGTCGCCAGACCAATCCAAAACAAAGGACGCATCTCCTGTGCTTCGTACTTTTAGCAACTCACCGTGCAAGTGTAAAATGTTTTGACTACCCGCGCGTTCATGCAAATCATCCACGTTTTGTGTAACAATTTGAACCTCGAAATCCTGCTCTAAGTCCGCTAAAATCTGATGCGCCAAATTAGGAGCTACTTCGTGTAATTGTCTTCTTCTTTGGTTGTAAAAATCCAAGACCAAAGCAGGGTTTTTTGCCCACCCTTCAGGTGATGCCACTTCCATAACATCGTGTCCTTCCCACAATCCGTCGCTGTCTCTAAAGGTTTTGATGCCGCTTTCAGCGCTTATTCCGGCTCCTGTTAATACCACTAACTTCTTTTTCATATGTTGATATTTATTGTTTTTTATCGGTCATATGTAATTCGCATATCATCATTGGTTTTTACGACCAATTTTCGGTCATGCTCATTTCATATATGTAAATTTTGTTTTTTATAGGTCATATATGGTATGCTTCGCCAATTCGCTTCTCTCGAGTCGCCTTTTCTTATTGGTGTTTGTTTGCAACAAACCTGTTGTTAATGGCGATTTCATGGGGCTATTGTTACAATTAAACTTCCTTTTTCTTTCCTTGGGTGCGCCAAAGTAGTACTCAAATTAAATCATTTTTTCATTCAATTCCCAATTGTTATCGGGATAAATTCCAAATGCTAAATCCCAAATTCCATTCCGATAGCTATCGTGATAAATTCCAACTGCAAAATCCCAAATTCCAATCCGATAACTATCGTTATAAATTCCAAATGCTAAATCCCAAATTCCAATCCGATAGCTATCGTGATAAATTCCAAATGCTAAATCCCAACTGCTAAATCCCAAATTCCAATCCCATAACTATCGTGATAATTTCCAAATGCTATATATCAGAGAGCGTACTACTTGTGGGATATTAAAAATACTCCCTCTGAAACTTTCGTCAAATAGTATCATTCTTTGCAAACAACACCCCGCAACAATTCTCTAACTAACCGACTAAAAAAGGAAATACACATCGATCACAATTAATGTCCTAATAAAAAAATATTTAATAAAAAATTAACACCCTAACATGATATAAATCAGGTCTTAAGACTACAGTATGCAATAAATTTGTAGCTGTTTTAAAAAATGAAAAATAAAGCCTGCCTTACTTTCTATTTGTTTGCAAATTTACTGGTAGTAATAGTCTTCTTTAGTTTGAAGCCATACATTCGACAAACTATTTTTTGGATGACAGATAAATGGCTTTAATTTAGGATAAATGGGGCTAGTTGTTAAGACTTATAAAATTAGTTTGGTGCAAGCAAAAAAACAAAACTAAATTTAATTGAATATGGATAATATTAAAAGAGTGTTCTTAGGTTTACCAAAGTCGTTAGCTAATTCGGTATTATGGGTTTCAAGACAATATAGAACAAACGCTTTGTCACACGCACCTGGTGGAAGTGATGTAGTGGTTGAATATCATAAAGGTAATGTTTATGGTTACGATTGGATTAAATTTCCATCAAGGTATGTAAGTGCAATATGGAATAAAGGCATTTCGAAAATACATGTTGACTATGAAGATTGGGATGAAGATGAACAAGTTGAAGAAATCAAGAAAGAAATAAAAAGTATTTATGCTAGAAAGTACAATAAAGAAAACTTTGAAACAGTTCCTTTCGAAGAAATTTGGAATTCGATGACCTCCGATGAATTACCATGGAAATTGCTAGAAAAGTATGATAATAATTTTAGTTATGGGCAAGCTTAACGACAGACAGACAATGAAAAAAATCACAATTCTATTTTTGACAATTTTGTCATTGTACTCTTGCCAATTAGGTGACGAGCAACAAATCGTGACAATTGAAAATAAATATTCAGTAGTCATACCTTCATTTTTGACGAAAACAAGCAGACTAAATGATGATGCTTCATTGCAATATCAACACGCTTGGAAAGAATTTTATGTAATAGTTATTGACGAATCAAAAGCTGAATTTCAAAAAGCTTTGGACGACAATAATCTCACCGAAACTTATACTAACGACATTAAAGGTTATTCAGGTCTACTTATAAACGGAATTGAAATGGCCATATCTGTATCTCATAAGTCTGAAATTATTGACACTACAATTAATAATATGCCTGCAAAACTTATAACAATAAGGGGACGAGCTGAAGGTATTGATGCTTATTATTCATTAGCATATATTCAAGGTAAGGAAAGGTATTATCAAATTATGGCTTGGACTTTACAGAACAAAGAATACGAATATAAGGACAAGATGAACCGAATAATTTATTCATTCAAAGAACTTTAAAAAATAAACATAAAATGTTAGATAACACTTGGAATAATATACTCGATTGGTTTCGTGACAGAAGCGAAAGAGCAAAACTGTTACGCAGTTTTAATGAATCCGCAAGGGCATCATTTGTTGCAGGAATCGCACCTACATTATTGAAATCAAGTATTTCAAAAGGAGAAAGTTCATATAAACATCAATTTTCTAATTGGCTAAATACTGGATTTAGAATTCAAGCTTTTACTGGCAGGGCTTTGACAAAAGACGAATTAATTCATGTAGGAAAAGTTATTCTTGACGATGATGTTTTGGTTCGCAGACTAATTGTTCTCGGGTGGGACACTTTAGAAATACACGGTGATGCCGGAATATACGGTTGCAGATGGCAATTAAAAGATTATATACCACTTCCTAATTTCAACAAAAATGAATGATACATTAATAAAAGATAGCATCAAAGTAGCTGGACAAGCTATCTCAAAAACAGCAGAAACTGGAGAACAAACAAATTGGTGGATGTGGTTAGCAATAGCCGAAATTGGAATTATTGCTTTTTTTATCTTAAAGGAACAACTGAAACTAAAAGACACAGAAAAACAACGTTTCAAGAATGAATCATTAAAGCAAGACATTGATTTTGGTAATATAATTAACAGTTCTTTCAATTCAATTCAGCTTTATGACGAACTTAAAGTAAAGTGCCATCCAGACCGCTTTCCAACAGACAAGGAAAAGAACACAATAGCAGAAAATATCTTTCAAGAGATTTCTAAAAATAAAAATAATGTCAAGCGTTTACTTGAACTAAAAGAAGAGGCAAAACAAAAATTAAATATTAACTTTTAAATTATTTTATTATGGAACAAGTATTCATTTTATTAATAGCAGTCGGACTTGCAGCTTTAGTAGGTCAATTAGGAAAAAACAGAAAAATTGGCTTTGGTTGGAGCTTTGCACTGTGCATATTTTTATCACCAATAATTGGACTAATTATAACTCTTTGTTCCAAGAAAAATGACTTTGAATTTGTTGATGTAAAGAGAGAAAACGAACAAAACTAACATACTATGAAAACAACAGGAATAGTAATACTTGCACTTGGTTGTCTTTCGACACTAGGCGGAATTTTGGGTGCAATTGTAGGAGGACAACCTAATTTTTCGGGAGTGACATTAATAGTTTTAGGCGCTTTTTTAATAAGTCGTGCTAACAAAAAGAAAGAAGAAGCGGATAGGAAAAGGCAATGGGAACAAGGGAATACAGGTGGCAAATAGAGAAAATCCAGCTCATGGTTGCTTTTTAGCAATTTGGCGAGTTTAGGATATATTAATCCACCACATTGCCAAGACCGAAACCGTTGGGCAACATAATAACTAATGACAAATCATGAAATAGGTTGACTAAATAAGAAATAAAAACGAACTATGGCAAATCCTAAAGACATTTTAGTAATAACAACTTCTTCCGCTGAGGGTTTAAATATTAAAAAACATCTAAAACCAGTTTCTGCTCATATTGTAGCAGGAACCAATTTATTTAGCGATTTTTTAGGAGGATTAACAGATGTATTTGGAGGTCGTTCAAGTTCCTATCAAAAACAGTTATCCTCTCTTTATAATGAAGCAATTGAGAGGATAAAATACAACACATATGAAATTGGTGGGAATTGTGTTATAGGTTTGAATATTGATATGGACGAAATTTCAGGAAAGGGAAAATCAATGTTTATGTTAACTGCTATCGGAACAGCGGTAATTATTGAAAAAGATGAAAAATTAAATTCATTATCAAACACAAATGAAAAGTTTGAAAATGTTGGAGTTGAAAGAATAAACAATTTAAGACAAAGAAAAAATATTATTGAAAGAGCTGAAAAACGAGAGCTACATTATGATGATGAAACTTGGAGTTTTATAACATCAAATCAAGTTCAAGAAGTTTTTTCAGCGCTATTAAGGAGATATACCAACGTAATTGAAAACTTTGATCAAATGCAAGATGCTTATAATGTTTTCAATAAAAATTTCATAAGCTATATTGATGCTCTAGAAGAAAGCAAAAAGGTAAGTTTACTTTATGACAAAATTGAAACCGAAACTAATCATCAAGTTGCTTTATATTTATCTAAAGTAATCAAAGAATTGAACTTATTTGATTATGAAAAAAATATGAGTTTACTTAAAAATGCAGATTTCAAAAAACAAAAAATTGGTTTAAGAATAGCGACCTATGACAAATCATTTTATGACAAAAAAGATATTGAAAGCTTAAATCAGACTAAAGTTTTTATTTCTGAAACTTTTGATGAAAGAGGCGAAATATCAACAAAAAAACAACTTTTATCATCAAAAGAAAGAGAAGTTTGGAATTGTGAATGTGGAAATAAATATGTTGAAATTGGAGAATACTGCGGAAGTTGCAAAAATGATATTTTTGGATTTAAAGAATCAGAAATGAAACCAACCGAAATTGTGGAATACATTGACCAAAAAATTGAACTTATTTATGAGTTTTTAAAATAACGATGCTCTTTCCCAACAATATTCTTAATACAAACTAAATTGCTGCATATGCTGCTCGAACGTCTCTGACTTCGGGCTATTTCAAATTATGTTGCCATCCGTAAATTCGTTAAAAGTCTCACGACTTTTATAACTATTTTTAGAATGACTACCTCTTCAAAAGGTAAAAGAAAACTACAAAAATTACCGTTGGGTTATTTTGTAGTTTTTTGTTTTTATATAATTTGGATTAATTTAGTAACGAACTGATTGTAGCGTGGGGTGTTAATAGAAATACGCCCAAAATTGTGAAAATTCAGAATATAGTATACATCTAAATTTGTTTTTATTACTTTTATAAAAAATTGAAAAATTGAAAAAATGAATGTAATTGAAAGTCATAGTAAAGATATTTTAAATTTATGTAAATCGCATAAAGTGAAATCATTATATGCTTTTGGTTCAGTTTTAACTGATAAATTTAATTCAGAAAGCGACATTGATTTAATCGTTGATTTCCAAGAATTGGATGTTCTTGATTATGGAGATAATTATTATGATTTGAAATTTTCCTTAGAAAACATTTTTAACCGAAGTGTTGATTTACTTGAAGAAAAAGCAATAAAAAATCCTTTTTTTAGAAAAACTATAAATCAAAAAAAACAATTGATTTATGGACAATAATAGTAAAACTTGGCTTTATGATATTTTAAGTTCAATCAATGAAATAGAAAGTTATTATATTGATACTCCAAAAATATTTGAGATTTATCAAAATGACTTAAAGACAAAAAGAGCGGTTGAGCGAAATATTGAAATTATTGGTGAAGCGATGAACCGTATTTTGAAACTTGATAGTGAAATTGTAATTTCAAACTCGAGAAAAATTGTTGATGTTAGAAATAGAATTATTCACGGATATGATTCTGTTTCGGATGATGTAATTTGGGGAATTGTAATTAAAAATTTACCTATTTTACAAAAAGAAGTCGAAGAATTACTTGGTGAATAATAAAGAATAAAGTACTTGAACCGCCGTTTGGTAATATGGCGGGTTTAGGAATAATTTAAAGTTGGTTTTGTACTCGCAAAGGCTCTATTCAAAGCCGTTTCCACACTATTCTTTCTTCTAAACAAATTTATTATATATACTGCTCCAATGTCTCTAACCCTCGCTTCGTACACCAACTTCAAAAACCGACTCGTTTTTTATCGCTATTTTTGCACCCAATAGTTTTGGGTAGAACATCGGATATGGATACAAAGAATACGCCTTGCTGGAGCCCTTGTCCAGAGTGTATGGGGCAAGGCAAGAAAAGTCAAAGACTACGAAAAAAAGTGCGGTTGCAGTACCAGCAGTTGGTAGCGAACCTCACGGCTGCTGGTGCAGTTGCTTTGCCTGAAGCGCCCAAAGCGCCTTTGGTGTCTTGTTCCTTATGCGGTGGATCGGGTTTGCTTTCTTCAGAAAATTTTCCTGTAGTGGATCATGAAAACTATCCCCATATCGCCATTATTGGTGGTGGCATTGGGGGCGTGGCCTTGGCCGTCGCTTGTTTGCATCGCGGCATTCCGTTCACGCTTTTTGAACGCGACACCCACTTTGAGGCCCGTTCACAAGGCTATGGACTGACTTTGCAGCAAGCGAGCAAAGCCATAGAAGGTTTTGGGATTTTTTCTTTGACCGAAGGCGTGGTTTCTACACGGCATTTGGTCCACAAAACAGACGGAACCGTAGTAGGCGAGTGGGGGATGAGAAAATGGGTGCAGCCCACCGATAAAAAATATACCAAACGCTCTAATATTCATATTGCGCGACAAGCGTTGCGTTTGGCACTTGTGGAGCAACTCGGAGGCAGGGACAAAATGCAATGGGGACATCAATTGCTCGATTTTCAGGAGGAAGCTTCGGGTAAAATCCAGTTGCGGTTTCAAATAGGTGCGCAAATCAAAACAATTGCAACCGATTTGGTGGTAGGTGCCGATGGGATTCGAAGTGTCGTCCGTCAACAATTGATTGGAGAGGCGCATACCCCTTTGCGCTATTTGGGTTGTCTGGTGATTTTAGGAATTTGTCCTTTGAATGCCTTGCCAACTTTAGCATCAGAGTTGTTGGATTCGGCTACGGTTTTTCAGACGGCCAATGGTCACGAACGGATCTATATTATGCCTTTTACACAAGATTCGGTGATGTGGCAATTGAGTTTCCCGATGGAAGAATCCGAAGCCATAAAACTAAGTGCACAAGGCGCACAAGCCTTGAAGGAAGAAGCTTCTCGAAGAACGCAATGGCATGCTCCTATTCCGCAAATCGTCGATGCCACTGCGGCTGCTCAGGTTTCGGGTTATCCAGTATATGACCGAACTTTATTAACCACCGCTCAGTTTGAAAAGGCCGGAAATAGTACTTTGATTGGCGATGCCGCGCATCCTATGAGTCCGTTCAAAGGACAAGGAGCCAATCAAGCCCTGTTGGATGCTTTGGCATTGGCTCGAGCTATTACCAAAGGCTGTAAACCCTCGTCTCAATGGAGAACAGCAGGATTGCGACAAAGTGTTTTACTCCCATTTGAAGCGGAAATGATTGCCCGAAGTGCTATAAAAGTCAAAGACTCCGCCGCCGCCGCTGAATTTCTGCATTCGGATATCGTACTTTATGAATCGGATGAACCGCGTGGGCGAATACTCAAACGGAAAAAGCAGTAAGAGTTTGGCTTGCTTTCCGAGTCTACACACTTTATATTTTATGTTTTTTCGCTAAGTGACTAACCATTCAAACTAGAACGCCGATGCCACGAATGCCAAGGATGGTACTGATTTTCGCAGTTTTCAAATTAAGTTGTTGGCAGTATAAATTGTCGTTTTTAATTCCGATTTTACTTATACTATTTTGCTAGTAATTTACCAATCAATATTCCCGCTAAGGCGCAGTTTTCACAGCGCTTTGTTTGCGGCTTTGCGAGAAATTACTATAAAGTATGACACTATTTTATTCTAATTACTTCAATCTGTTTTTATCTGTTTAGATTCGCGTCATCAGTGTGCCATTTTCATAGTGTGTGCCACCTTTTAAGTTAGAATTAGAATTATAGCGGTATGAATAGTTAAATTATTTAAATAACATCCTAATTATTAGTAACTTAGAGGGTAAATTTAAATCTAGAAAAGATGAATAATGTAAAAACCTTGAATAAGTGGGCCAATGCGCACACTTATTTGCCTATAGATATTGTAAGGATGTCATTGGGTGTTTTTCTTTTTTTGAAAGGAGTGTATTTTCTTTCCAATATTCAGTATTTGGTGGATTTACTTTCGCCAATTGATCACATTGGAGGAGGAATGTTTTTGCTACATTATATAGCGCCAGCACATTTGGTTGGGGGAGTAATGATTTTCTTTGGCTTACTTACTCGTTGGGCAATTTTTGCTCAATTACCCATTTTACTGGGTGCTATAGTCATCAACTTTGCAGGGCAAATGCAGGAGCAAAATTTATTTTTAGCTTTGCTTACTTTGGTCGTTTGCATTGGTTTTCTTATTTATGGTAGTGGGAAACATTCTGCGGATTATTATTTTAAAATGCAGCAATAGTTGCTACTGTTTTCTATGAATCCTAACCTAAAAGAGAGGCATCACTGCCTCTCTTTTTGACTATTTAGTTCCAGTTATAGTTTGGCCAACGCACGGCTTTCTTTTCTCATAATTTTACCTGTAGCCGTGACTATAAATTTTGGTACAAAAACTATGTTTTTGGGTTTTTCATATTTGTCCAACACACCAAACACCGTTTCGTCTATCGTCATTGGTTCGCCTTCAACACACAAAACCACTTTTTCCCCTAAAACATCGTCTGCTTGTCCGTAAACAAAATAGCGTCTTGGGATGTGCGTTGATAGTTTTTCTTCAATTTTTTCTGGCATTAGTTTTATCCCACCGCTGTTGATAATGTTATCAAAACGGCCTAGCCAAATAAATTGTGTGTCGGAGACAATTTCTACAATATCGTTGGTGACTATGGGTTCTGGATTGATGTTTTTGGCATGAACGACTAAGCAATGGTTTTCATTTTCAGATACCGTAACATTGGTTAGTACAGTAAACGCTTTTTCGCCCACTCGTTTGGCCGCTATATGAGAAATAGTCTCGGTCATACCATAGGTTTCATAAATCTTGATCGGTAATTTTACTAATTTCTCTTCCAAGGATTTGTGAATTTTTACCCCTCCGATAATAATTTTTTTGATTTGGGTCAATTTTGACAAAGAATTCATTGCTTGCAAAGGCACCATAGCCGCAAAATCATATTTCTCATCATTGTATTCTAAGGGATGCGAACTAGGTTCTACAAAATCCAATTCCAAACCTAAAATAAAAGCACGTACAAACATCATTTTACCTGCAACATAATCAACCGGTAAGCAATGCAATACTTTGTTTCCTGGCTGCAAATCAAAGAAATCTCCTGTAGAAAGTGCTGAATTTACCATGGCTTCTTTCTCAACACGAATTAGTTTGGGGGCTCCCGTAGTTCCAGAGGTGTTCATTTCGATAAAGGACCTATTGTCAAACCAATCAATTAGAAAATCACCAAGTGCTTTTTGAAAATCGGCTCCTTCTTTAATAAAAGAATACGCCACCATACAAAGTTCATCACGATCTAAGTGTACTCCATTAAATTTAAAACGATTGTGTACATTTTTATAGGTTACTGTTTTCATAGTAGTAGTGTTTTATTTTGTGAATATATATCAAGCTATAGTGCCTGTAAGTTTTTCTTTCCAATTTTCCCAATGGAATTTCCTCCCAAATATAAGCAAAAGTATTGGGTATATTAGTATAACAGGAAGGATAACATCGATGCCAAGGTTAGGCTCAGCTGTATTTTTCAAAATGGAATTGGTTTGAAAAACCGTCCAATCCGAAGTTACTAATAAAGCTCCAATTAAATTATTAGCAGCATGAAAGCCTAAGGCAAGTTCCATTCCTTCATCCATTAAAGTGATTATTCCGAGAAAAAAGCCTGTACCTATATAGTAAATCATAATGCTATTTCCTATTTTGCTCACCTCGGGATTGAACCAATGCATTCCTCCAAATAGTAGCGAGGTCATCAGTAATGGGAACCACTTGTTGTGTGCTAAATTAGCAAAGCCCTGCATGAGATAGCCTCTAAAAACATACTCCTCGGTTGTGGTTTGAATCGGAATCATAATAGCGCCAATTGCTAGTAATATGAAAAAAGGAATCGGTTGAAAGGTGATTTCATAATCGCTTGGATTCATCCACCAATCTATCATAGTTGTTGCTATTCCTATAAAAGACCAAAGCATAAAGGAAAAAAACACTCGACTCCAATCTATTTTTGGCCGAGCGGTTGTTACGGATCGTAGGGTTTGTTTATGAATCGTTTTAATGACAAAAAAAACGACCGCTAAAGCAAAAACAAATGAGAGCAACATCAAAAACAAAGTCATATTAGGTTCAAAGAAGCGCATTATGGCATTGTTTGTCACTGGAAACGGTTTGTCTTCTGCGGTGGCTTTGAAAAATATAGCAGCCATCATAGGTAGTTGTCCCACCAAACTCGCAACAATAATTAATATAGATCCCAGTATGTATTTTAAAAAATGATTTTGTGGAGTTACTCCTTGTTCTAAAAACATAGTATTAACAATTTGTTTATGGATTTGTGATTTGGTTCTTATACATTTGCAGTCCTTAAAAGTACCTATTTATTTTGCACCATAAGTATAAAGAAAACTAAAAGATGTTACAAATTTTTCATAACAATCGCTGTGGTAAGTCTAGAAATTGCCTAGCATTACTAGAAGCTTCAGGAAAAGAATTCGAAATAGTATCCTATTTAATTACCCCACCCACCAAAGAAGCACTTCGAGTGGTGCTTCAAAAATTAAACCTTGCTCCAATTGATTTGATTCGTCAGAAAGAGAAAATTTGGATGGAACAGTACAAAGGACAAGACTTGACCGATGAAGCCTTACTGAATATCCTAGTAGTTCATCCCATACTCATAGAAAGACCCCTTTTAGTTTCTGATACAAAAGCAATTATAGCACGCGAGGAGTCAAAAATACTAGAGTTCTTAAAATAAGAACGTTTTTTTTTAACAAATATTTATCATTTGTCAATGAAACCTATTTTCTATTAGCGAGTCTTATGCTGGCAAACAAAAAAACCAAAATGAAAAACTTTACCCATTACATTACCCTTTTCTTACTATGCTTTAGCTTATTTAGCTACGCTCAACCCAACAAATCCAAACTAAAAGTTACCGGAAAAGTAATCGAAAAGAATTCTAAACAACCTCTCGAATACGCAACCATTACGCTAAAAAACACCTCAAATCCAAAAATTATTGCTGGAGGGGTAACCAATAACAAAGGTGAGTTTACCATTGATGTAGCATCTGGAACTTATGACATTGTTGTTGAATTTATTTCTTTTAAATCAAAAGAGATCAAACAGAAAAATATCACCGCTAACCTTTCATTAGGAACTATAGATTTGACGGAAGATGCTGCCCAATTGAATGAGGTGCTCGTTCGTGCCGAAAAAACTTCGGTAGAAATTAAATTGGATAAAAAAGTATACAATGTAGGTGCTGATTTAATGGTCAAAGGAGGTACCGTAAGTGATGTTTTGGATAATATTCCATCGGTTGCAGTAGATGCTCAAGGAAATGTGAGTTTGAGAGGTAACGAAAATGTACGAATTCTAATTGATGGAAGACCATCAAACGCAATTAATATCACCGAAGCACTTCGATTAATACCAGCTGATGCTATCGATAAAGTAGAAGTGGTAACGAATCCATCGGCTAGATATGATGCCGAAGGTGGAGGTGGACTTTTGAATATTATCTTAAAAAAGGGAAAAAATCAAGGTTTAAATGGAACCTTTATTGGTAATATTGGTTATCCTGACAATAACGGAGTAAGCGGAACATTAAATTATAAAACCAAAAAATACAATCTTTTTACCACGCAAGGATTCAGTAACCGAAACAATCCTGGTAGAGGTTTGAATAATTCAAAGTATTTTAATCCTGATGGATCTACGAGAAATTACGTTTATGAAACTAGAGAAAACGATCGGTTCAATAATGCTTATAATGGAACGTTGGGGATCGAATTGTTTTTGGACAAATCTACTTCTTGGAGCAATAGCATCAATTATAGAAAAAGTAATGGTAACAATAGGGATGATGTATTTCAAAACAATTATGATAAGGATTTTATATATACCTACACCCGTAACCGTTTGAATGATGAAAATAGTGACAGTGAAAATTTTGAATACGCTTCTAATTTTATCAAGAACTTTAAAAAAGAAGGCCATAAATTGAGCGTTGATGTTTCCATCTCAAGCAATAAAGATATCAATACGGCTTTGATTACGGATAGTGCTACCAACACATCACTTGTAACTACTGATGATACCAAAAACAATCAAGATCAAAAACGAAATTTGTTTGTAGTAGATTATGTATTGCCTCTTGGGAAAGGCCAACAATTTGAAGCAGGATACCGTGGTGATTTTACCAATTTGAACACCGACTATGCTGTAAATACTGCTGGAACTTCTGTTAGTACCTTTACAAATGAATTAGAATACAAAGAGAGAGTAAACGCGGTGTATTCGCAATATGGTCTTAAAGTGAATAAACTTTCTATGCTTTTTGGTTTGCGATATGAAGACTCCAATATTGATATTAATTTTCTTCAAACGAATGATTTCAATACAAAAAAGTATGGTAATTTATTTCCAAGTGCCTTTTTTACCTATGAATTATCAGACCAAAGTAGTGCTTCAGTAAGCTACAGTAAAAGAATTCAAAGACCAAGAGGCCGATTCTTGAATCCATTTAATGGTTTGTCTAGTAATATTAATATTTTTCTAGGAAATCCGGATTTGGATCCTGCTTTGACGGATGCGATTGATTTTGGGTATATTAAACGATGGGAAAAAGTAACCTTAAGTTCTTCCTTATACGTAAATAGAACTACTGATGCCTTTCAATTTGCAAGAAGAGAATCGGGAGATTTTGTTAACGGTGTTCCGGTAATTGTAGCTTCGCCCATAAACCTTGGTACTGAACTACGTAGTGGTTTTGAATTTACCTTAAATTATTCTCCTTACAAATGGTGGAAATTGAACAGTAACTTCAATTTATTTGCAGTGCAAACCCGTGGCGATTTTGAGTATATTAATTCGGCAGGTCAAAAAATAACTCAAAATTTTGATTTTGATGCTACTTCATGGAATGCTCGCCTTACCTCAAAAATTACTTTACCGGGTAAAATTGATTGGCAAACCAACATGAATTACAATGGCCCTCAAGACAATGCACAAGGACGACGTTTAGGCGTTTTTGCAATGAATTTAGCTTTTAGTAAAGATGTTTTAAAAGATAAAGGAACCGTTGCTTTTAACATCAGCGATGTTTTCAATAGCAGAAAAATGCTTTCAGAGACCACACTGCCTGCAGTTGAGTCCTATTCAGAAATGCAGTTCAGAGTAAGACAAGTAACGCTTTCTTTCACCTATCGCTTTAATAAAGCCAAAAATGAAAGAGAACGTCCTAAGAAAAACATGAACGAAGGCGAAATGGAATTCCAAGGATAAACAACTGAAAGACTCGTGAAAACGGGTCTTTTATTTGTTGTAATGCTATGGCAATGTAGGAGTGAACATTGTGATTGAAAATGTACCAGTCAAAAAGTTAAGTTGTTGGCAATAATAATAGTCGTATTTCATTCCGATTTCGACTTACACTATTTCGCTAGTAATTTACCAATCAATATTCTCGCTACTACACAAAGGTGCAGTATTCACAGAGCTTTCTTTGCGGCTTTGCGAGAAATTACTATAAAGTATAACACTATTTTATTCTAATTGCTTAGGATATCATAAACAGCACAAATTTGCCAATGGAAGATACAATTCGAGTCATTCAAATTTTGGATCACAAAAATTAGTGCGTTTTAGTGTCATTCTAACTAACACTTTTTTTAATCTTTGAAAATCAGCGAATCAGCGGTAAAAAAAATTAGCCAAGCTGCCCTCAAAGTTTTTCCACTTTCTTTAAATTCGTGGCGAAAAAATAAATGGTGTGTTTGCCCTATTGTCTCCTATTGCGTTTAGGTGGTTTTCATTGCTCTTTTTTTGATTTTTAGTTGAAATTACCTAGTTGAAATCTACTGTTTAAAAAAAAACAAAGAACCCCTAGAGTTGGCAGTCTCTAGGGGTTCTTTTTCTACAAGAAAAATAAAAAATAAGGAACGGATTCTAGGTTAAAACATACCTCCGCCTCCTTTATTCGTATTGTCGTCTCTTTGTTTGCGTTGTAAACTTTTGTTTTTTCCGCCTCCAAAACCGTAGGTCACACCCAGATAAACCGTTTGACTTTCCCAAGTGAATTCTCCTTTTTGAGGGAAAGGATAGGCTGCATCAAAAGCATAACGCATCGTGTTGAACATATCATTGAAACGCACACTAATGTTCATTTTGTTGTCTAGCAAAGTATAGCGCGCACCACTATCAATTTTGTACATTTCTTTGCTGTTGTTTTGCAATCCATCTACACTCCCTCTGTAGAATCCGAAAAGTAAGAAGCTTAAGCGCTTGTTGGCTTTGAAGTTAGAGTTCAATCGTCCGTTGAAAGCAGATACGGTCACATTTCTTTCCAAAGGTTTGCTGCTGTTGCTAGTTGGGTCGAATTGGAAAACCACACCTTGTTGTTTGATGCTCGAAAAATCAATAGCTGGTTGTATGTCCCACCATTTGGTAATTTTATAATTGGCAGACACTTCAAATCCAGAAGCCGTATTGTTATCGAAGTTGGTGTAGGTCAAAATCTGTCTTTGGCCACTCGGGTCATTTTCATCAGGGTATAAGATTCGGCTGATTTGGTCGTTGATGCTTCTCACGAACACCCCGGCGGTAATGCTTCCTTTTGTTAAAACTTTGGTGTAATTCACTTCAATCGAATTGGTGAATTGAGGCAATAATTCTGGATTTCCAAAAGAAGTAACCAATGGAGTTGCAAATTCACGAATAGGTTTGGTTTGCTCTAAACCTGGGCGATCCACACGACGGCTATAGCTGAATTGCAACGTATTTTTCTCATTCAAATTATACGTCAAATACGCAGAAGGATAAACAGTAATGTAATCGTCGTCAAAGGTGGTTTTTCCTCTGTTTAGGTTTGCAGCAACTTTATAACTTTCAAATCGAGCACCTATTTGGTAACTAATCTTTTTGAATTTTTGCCCAAAAGTGGCATAGGCAGAATAGATGTCAATATCGTAAGTATAATTCGATTGCTGATCGGCTGGAGCTACCAATGGATTTCCGGTGCTGTAGTTGTTCTCGGTTCTGGTAATTCTGGCTTCGGCACCTGCTTCAAGTGTTGATTTTTCGTCGATTGGATTAACGTAATCAATATTGAACGTACTCAGTTTTTGAGCATCTTGGATATTGTCTTTGAAAAAAACAGTGCTGTTGGAATTGTTAGTCGTAGTCGTTTCGGTATCAAAACTCGCTCTTTGGGTTTCTTTATAGTCGTTAAAGTTGGCTTCTACATCTAGTGTGTGGCCTTCTTTTTTGAAAATATGTTTGTATGCCAAGTTGTAAGTTCCGGTTTGATTAGGTCCTTCGTAAGTGGATTTTTGCAGAATTTTGTCAATTGAGCTGCCGTTATTATAATCAATATTGGTGTTTACATTTCCAGTTCCATCCGCTTTGTTTTGGGTGGTGTAAAATGACAAGGTGTTGTGGTCGTTGATCAAATAGTCCATTCCTACTTTGTATAAAAATGAATCGTTTTCATTCGAGATATCTAATCGTTGCACTAGGTCTTGGTCCAATCTCGCGATTTTTCCATCGTTGAAATAAGTACCAAAGTTGCGCCCTCCGTTGCCAAAGAAATTCACTTTGCCAACTTTGTAATTCATATCCAAAGATTGGTTGTATTTGGCAGTTTCACCAAAGGTAATTCCACCGCTAAAACTTCCGTTAAAACCCGTATTGGCATTTTTGTGCAAGATGATATTGATGATACCCGACATTCCTTCAGGATTGTATTTGGCACTCGGATTGGTGATCAATTCTATTTTTTTGATAGAAGTCGATGGAATTTGTTTTAGCAATTGCGCTGGGTCAATGTTTGTTGGTCTACCGTCAATTAAGACACGAACATTTTCATTGCCTCGCAACGATAGTTTTCCGTCTTGGTCCACATTTACAGAAGGAATATTGTTCATAATGTCTGAAGCCGAAGCACCTGCCGTGGTCAAATCTTTTCCGACAGTAATTACTTTTCGGTCGATTTTTTGTTCAATAGTAGAGCGTTCGCTTACGATGTTGACGCCTTTCAATTGTGTAGCTTCTTCTTCTAAACTAACTTTGAAAGTGGCTTCTTTTTTGTTTTCGCTTAAAATGGCTGAACCGATGTATTTTCTAAATCCGATGTATTGAATTTCGATAGTATAGTTTTTTAAAGCCAAATTCTTGATGGTGAATTCACCTTTGTCATCAGTATTTGCGCCAGAGATAACTTTTCCGTTGTCTTTGATAGAAACGATAGCGTAAGAAATGGGTTTGTTGGTGGATTTTTCAGAAATGGTTCCAGAGATCTTTCCGGAATTTTGAGCGTTTGCCATTCCGACTAAGCCTAGCAGTAGGAAGGTGATGATTTTGATTTTCATGATGGATTGATTTTGATTGATTTTGATTGATGATAGTTTTAGACGATAAAGTATGTCTTGTGTTACAAAAAAAATTAACAAATGTTTGAAACGACTACTATTAAGTTCTTTAGGATATTTGTATCTTCTTGATTTGTAATGCTGCACGTTCACTCAGCTCTTTTTTATTCAATAGAGTATTATTTGTAAAAAGAAATAGGAGCAATTGATTTTTCTTGGAACATAAAAAATAGAAAAACGATTCTTTAAAGAGATAATTTAAGGAAAAATCAAACATTTTCGTTAGACAAGCGGTTTTCTAATTGCTAAATAAGCAGTATCTTTGCGCACTTTTAAAATCATAGTCTACATGTCATTACAACAGATACTTACTCCGTCAATTCACAAAGCCGTTCAAACCTTGTTTGATATATCTCTTGATAAAGTTGAATTTCAAGCGACTCGAAAAGAATTCGAAGGTGATATTACCTTAGTTATTTTTCCTCTATTGAAAGTAATCAAAAGTAATCCGGTAGAGTTAGGAAACAAAATAGGAACTTATTTGGTAGAAAACGTAGCTGAAGTGGCTCGTTTTAACGTAGTATCTGGTTTTTTGAATATTGTCATTGCCGATGCCTACTATATGAATTTCTTCAACAGAATCAAAGACGACACCCGTTATGGTTTTGTAACGCCAAGTCCAGATGCGAAAGCGGTAATGGTAGAATATTCTTCTCCCAACACCAACAAACCTTTGCATTTAGGGCACGTTCGAAACAATCTTTTGGGGTATTCCGTTGCCGAAATTATCAAAGCTTCTGGTAAAAAAGTATACAAAACACAAATCATCAACGATAGAGGAATCCATATTTGCAAGTCGATGTTGGCTTGGCAAAAATTCGGAAACGGAGCCACTCCAGAAAGCACAGGCTTGAAAGGAGATAAATTGGTGGGAAATTATTATGTTGCCTTTGATAAAGCCTATAAAGAAGAAATCAACCAATTAATGGCTGAAGGTAAAACGGAAGAAGAAGCGAAAAAACAAGCGCCTATTCTTTTAGAAGCCCAAGAAATGCTGTTGAAATGGGAAGCAGGAGACGAAGAAGTCATCGCTCTTTGGAAGATGATGAACCAATGGGTGTATGACGGTTTTGCGACTACCTACAAAAATTTGGGCGTTGACTTTGATAGTTATTATTACGAAAGCAATACTTATTTGCTAGGAAAAGATGTCGTACAAGTAGGATTAGATAAAGGTATTTTCGAAAGAGATCCTGATGGTTCCGTTTGGATTGACTTGACCGATGAAGGTTTGGATCGTAAGATTGTTTTGCGTTCAGACGGGACAGCGGTTTATATGACACAAGACATTGGAACGGCAATACAGCGTGTCAAAGATATGCCAGATGTGGGTGGAATGGTGTACACCGTAGGAAACGAACAAGATTACCATTTCAAAGTATTGTTTTTGATATTGAAAAAACTAGGTTTTGACTGGGCTTCTAGCTTGTATCACCTTTCTTATGGCATGGTAGATTTGCCCTCAGGGAAAATGAAAAGTCGTGAAGGAACTGTTGTAGATGCCGATGACTTGATGCAAGAAATGACGGATACCGCTCAAAAAATTGCAGAGGATTTAGGGAAATTAGACGAGTATTCAACCGAAGAAAAAGCAGCTCTTTACAAAACGATTGGTTTAGGAGCTTTGAAATACTATATTCTAAAAGTGGATCCCAAAAAACGCATCTTGTTTAATCCCGAAGAATCGGTTGATTTTGCTGGAAATACAGGGCCTTTTATTCAATATACCTATGCCAGAATTCAGTCAATTATTCGTAAAGCAACTTTCGATTTTTCACAAAATAGTGCTGTAACAGTATTGAACGAAAAAGAAAAAGAACTCATCAAACAATTAGAACTGTTCCCAGAAGTGATTCAAAATGCAGCCCAAAATCATAGTCCTGCATTGATTGCAAATTTCACTTATGAGTTGGTACGTGAATATAATTCTTTCTATCAAGCGGTTTCAATTTTAGGTGAAACCCATCAAAATACGAAAATTTTCAGAGTGCAATTGTCCAAAAAAGTAGCCGATACGATTGCTTCGGCCTTTAGTTTATTGGGAATCAATGTGCCTGAGCGAATGTAGTGGTACACTTTTAATTCAATCAAAAAATAATCCCTGTGAGTTCACAAAAATCCTATTTTCTTGAGTCTTTTTTGATCATCCTCATGGCCAGTGTTTTCTTCTTAGGATTGAAGGAAGTATTGCCAAAAAAAATATTTGCAGCTGCCAAAGGACCTTCAAAAAACGTTTTGATAGATAGTATGTTGATTGATGCTTTTGAATCCGAATCGGAGGATGAGGTGACTTCTCAAAATGATACCCTACCGGATGAGACAATCACTTTTGAAGCATTTAATGGTGTTACTTTTCCTGAAGAAACACTGAATGAATTTAAAGGATATCAATATTTGATTCCCTTTTATGAGCGTTTGTTTCAATTAGAAAACCAACAAACAGGTAAGGTTCGTATCGCTTACTTTGGAGATTCGATGACCGATGGTGACATGATCGTTCAAGATGTTCGTGCCGCATTTCAAAATGATTTCGGAGGAAAAGGTGTGGGTTTTGTGTCTATAACTTCAGAATCTGCAGCTTCTCGTAGTTCTATTCAACATAGCTTTTCTGATAATTGGAAAATGCAATCCTATTTAAATGTAAAAAAGCCTATACGCCCATTTGGGGTCAACGGCCATGTGTTTTTTGCCAATAGTGATACGAATGCTAATTGGGTAAAATTTATAGCTGGACGCCATAAAAACACCTCCAGCTTAGATCGTCCAGTCTTGTTTTATGGTAGTTCTAATTCCAGTGCTGGGCAAGTTTTTTATACCATTGGCAGTGATACTATTCGAAAAAATTTGACGAGTAGTAATTTACTCAATACTTTAGTTTTAAAAGAAGGAAGCCTAAAAACGTTACAACTCAATTTTAAGAAAACCAATGCGATTCCTATTTATGGAGTAAATTTTGACGATGGCAAAGGGGTACATGTAGATAATTTTTCACAACGTGGCAACTCAGGTATACCGATTTCTAAATTTGACCCCGCTTTGATGCAAGCTTTTCAAAAAAAATTGAATTATGCTTTGATCGTATTGCACTACGGAACCAATGTGTTGAACTATGGCACCAAAGATTATGCTTGGTATGCTAGGAGTATGACCAAAACAGTCAACCGATTACGAGAAGGATTTCCAGGGGCTTCTATTTTAATAGTGTCTACTGCAGATAAAGCCACGAAGTATAAAACCGAAATGAAAACCGATTCGGCTGTAGTGCCATTAACCAAAGCACAACGTAATTATGCACTCAAAACACAGTCTGGTTTTATAAACTTATATACACTCATGGGAGGAGATGGATCAATGATCAAATGGGTAGAGCAAGAACCGGTACAAGCCAATAAGGATTATACACATTTTAACATGCGTGGCTCCAAAAAAGTGGCTGGAATTATATACAATCAAATTATGGTTGGTTACCAAGAGTATAAAAGATTACGTGCCAAAGCATTGCTTCCAAAAGCCGTTCCCATCAAAGACACCACAGTTACCCCCACAGTAGAAGTAAATACCGAAGATTCTAATGAAAACTAAACTTTTTCTTTTTTCTTTAGTGGTATTTTGTACACTATTTTATAGAACTGATTTTATTCTTTCTGTTATGACTTTACCTGATGATAGCACCTTAAAAGAGCCTGAGTTTTATCCAAGAGGGATTCAAAACACGGCTGAACTGACCACTTTTTTTAACAAATTGAAAGCGTTGCAAAGCACTAAACAAGGAAAAGTGAATGTGGTTCACATTGGAGATTCTCATATCCAAGGCGATGTTATGACTGCGGTTTGTCGTCAAAATCTTCAGAAAACTTTTGGGAATGGTGGTAGAGGATTGGTTTTTCCTTTTACTTTGGCACATACCAATGGTTCGCCCGATGTTCGTTTTGCTTCAAATGTAAAATGGAACAATCATAAAAATATTTTACCAATTAATGGGAGTGCAGTAGGAGTAAGTGGCATCGCATTGTCAACCAAATCCAGAAGTATGCGACTTTCTTTACTTGTAAAAAACAAAGATTATTTTTTTAATTCAATAAAAGTAATAACCCCAAACAATGTTCCACTTTTTGAAAGGGTTGGAGAGGTTGAGAAAAGTCAGGTGGTAAAAGTAGTGCCAAAGAAAATCTTCCATACTATTAAGAAAGGGGAGGCACTATCTACCATTGCCGAACGGTACAACGTGAGTGTATCCCAACTGAAGAAGGCGAATAAGCTCACAACTAACAAAATTACAGCGGGCAAATCACTAAAAATTCCAACGGCTCAAACACAAGATAAAACAGTTGTCCAAACAAAATACCATTCCATTCCGCTTGAGCAAAATGATGAGTTTCATTTTTATGAATCTGAAAAGGAGTTGGATCGTTTTGAATTATTACCCAATCAAGAGGCCGATGTTTTTACCCTCAATGGCGTGGTTTTAGAAAAGGCTACTCCTGGTCTTTTATATCATAATATAGGGGTTAACGGTGCTAAATTTTCGGATTATAATAAATATCCGATGTTTTTTGAACAGCTTAAAGCGTTACAACCTGATTTGGTCATCGTTTCTTTGGGAACCAATGAATCCTATGGTAAAATTTCTTCCTTGCACTATTTGAAAGAAGTACAAGCGTTTTTACTACATACTCGTAATCAATGTCCAAAAGCTGCTATTTTGATCATTACACCTCCGCCATCTTATTTACCGCACCACAAGCAAAATATTTTTGTCGATGAATATTCTTCTAGTTTGATTAATTATGCGCAGTTAGGACACTATGCCGTATGGGATATGTTTCAAGTATTCGGAGGGATGACAGGTGTCAAGGCCAATTATCAAAGTGGGTTAATGAATCCTGATCGGGTGCATTATACAACAGCAGGCTATCAATGGCAAGGAAAAATGCTGACCAAAGTCTTGTTGGACGCATATAAAGAATTTACTAAAAATTAGATTGTGATTACACTTACTGATATAACCAACTGGCTTACTACTACTTTCGGAAGCATAGACGCACAAAGAGTTAGCGAATGGATAACGTTTAATCCAAAGGAGCCAATATTATTTAATACTGCCTTTTTTCTTGGGTTGTTTTTGTTGTTTTATCCTATTTATATTGTTACAACAAAAGCCAAAACCAGAGTATATCGCCATATTTATGTATTTGCTTTCTCCTTGTTTTTTTATTACAAATCCAGTGGTATTTATTTTTGTTTATTATTATTTTCTGGTCTAGTCGATTATACCTTGGCCAAATTCTTGTATCAAGAAACCAAGGAAGGGTATCGAAAGTTTTTCTTAGTTGTAAGCATTATTTTCAATTTGTCTTTTTTAGGGTATTTTAAGTATTCCAATTTTTTAATTGACAATTACAATCAATTATTCGAGGGACAAATTCATTTTATAGATGTTATTTTACCGGTTGGGATCTCGTTCTACACCTTTCAATCCATGAGTTACATCATAGATATTTATAGACGAGAATTAGAACCAACAAAAAACTTACTGGATTATATGTTTTTTGTGTCTTTTTTTCCTCAATTGGTAGCCGGACCCATAGTTCGTGCCTCAGAGTTTATCCCACAAATTTATAGTAAGATCCATTTGACACGTAAGGATTTTGATTCTGCTGTTTTTTTGATCATGGGAGGATTGATAAAGAAAACGGTGATATCCGATTATATTTCACTCAATTTTGTGGATCGTGTTTTTGATTCGCCAAGGAGTTATACTGCATTCGAAAATTTAATGGCCTCATATGGTTATACCATCCAAATATATTGTGATTTTTCAGGGTATTCTGATATGGCTATTGGAATTGCTTTATTGATGGGTTTTCGTTTATCGGTCAATTTTAGAAACCCCTACCAGTCAGCTTCAATTACTGAGTTTTGGAGAAGATGGCATATTTCGTTGTCTACATGGTTAAGAGATTATCTGTATATTTCTGTAGGAGGAAACCGCAAGGGTAGTTTTGGAGGGTTCTTGTTTCCAGTCCTGTTTTTTGTAGGATTGATAGCTTGGGCAACTTGGTATTATCCGATAAGTGCCATTCCTTTGATAGTTTCGTTGAGCGCATTATTCGTGTTTTGCTTGACGTTTTTAGTAGCCAAAGACAAAAAACGAACCTTGTATACCAATGTGAATTTGATGACCACGATGCTTTTAGGTGGGTTTTGGCATGGAGCCAGTTTAAAATTTATTATTTGGGGTGCGTTACATGGTGTGGCTTTGGCAGTCAATAAAATGTTTTCTGATTTTTTTCCTTCACCCAAAGACGCTAAACCCACTTTTTGGAGCTTTATCATCAAAATTGTTTCAGTGCTATTCACTTTTCATTTTGTAGCATTTTGTTGGATATTTTTTAGAGCCAAAGATTTCACAGTCGCTTTAGATGTACTGAAATCAATTGCAAGTTTACGATTGAATTGGGAGCAGTGGAGTACGGTAATTGCAGGTTATCAAAATGTATTTCTAATGATTCTTATTGGTTATGTATTGCATTTTATCCCTAGTAAAACCACCTCGTCTTTGAAAAAATCGTATGACCATTTACCGGTACTTTTTAAATCATTAGTATTGGCATTCGTTTTTTGGTTGGTTGCTGCCATGGCTTCGAGTGAATTGGTACCTTTTATTTATTTTCAGTTTTAATTTTCCTAGTAACTAGAAAAACAATGCAGATTTCTAAGGGAGATTTTTTTATGAAAGCTCTCTGAAAGTACACTTCGTTCACTTTAATGTTATTTTTAGTTTAGAAGTTGAATCTCTTTGCAACATAACAGATACCCAATGGGATAAGCATAAAATACTACAAGGGCTTTATGCCCTTGTAGTTATAAGTGCTAAACAAAATAGTGATGACTAGCTTCAAAAGTTTTACTAGTTTACTCCACCACCTAAAGCTTTGTATAAATTGATAATGGCTTGGTGTTGCAGTTTTTTGGTAATGATAAGTTCGATTTTTGAGTCTAAAGCTGTCCTTTGTGCCAACAATACTTCTAAGTAAGTGGCTCTTCCGGATTTAAACAAATCATTGGCAATTTCGGTTGACTGTGTATACGAAGCAACCTCTTTGTTTTTTAGTTCATAAAGTTCTTTCAAGTTTTTTACATTGGACACTTCATTGGATACTTCGATATAACCGTTTAAAATTGTCTTTTGGTAATTGAGTAATGCTTCGGTTTGGTTTGCCTTGGTTGTATTAAATTGTGATTTAATAGCACTTCTATTTAAGAGAGTTGCTGTCATTCCTCCAAGAATAGTGTATGCTATAGACTGTGGAGATTGAAAAAGCAAACCAGTAGTAAAGGCTTGGAACCCCGCTGCTCCAGTGATGGTGAAGCTAGGATAAAACGCTGCTTTTGCCGCTTTTACATCACATTTAGTAGCAAGTAACGTAAGTTCTGCTTGTCTGATATCGGGTCTATTGGTTAGTAATTGCGAGGGAATACCTAAGTTAACAATACTGGGGTCTAAGGTGTTGAATTTAGTTTTGTCTCGAATTATAGTTTGCGGAAATTGACCACAGAGGAAGTTAAGTTTATTTTCTACTACTGTAATTTGTTGCAATATTTTAAACTCAAATCCTTTGGAATTGTTGACTTGTCCTTCAAATTGTTTTACGGCCAATTCATTGAGTATACCCGTTTGTTTTTTTACTCTAATGATGTCAAGTGCAGCTTGTTGCAGCGCAATGGTTTCCCTTACGATATCAAGTTCATTGTCTAAAGCAAGTAGGTCAAAGTAGGTCGTTGCAACTTCTGCAATTAATGCGGTTTGAATGGCATTTCTACCTTCTATAGAACTACTAAAGCGGGCAACTGCGGCTTTTTTATTAGAGCGAAGTTTCCCCCAAACATCCACTTCCCAGCTCGCATTGAAGCCCGCAAAGTAGTCCGGTAGGTTTTCTGGAACGACTCTTCCAGGTTGAATATCTGTACTGGCGTTTCCAGCGCCATCCATTGTAAATAATCCAAATTTGCGTTGTGCGGCAGACAATCCTGCACTTAAAACAGGAAGCTGTGCTCCTTTAGTGAATTGTACTCCTGCACGGGCAATTTCAATTTTTTGAATCGCAATCTGCAAATCATAATTGTTGTTGATGGCTGTGGTAATCAGTTTCTTTAGATTATCATCTTTGTAAAATAGCTCCCATTTTACCCTCGCACTGTTAAGCGTGTCTTTTGACTCCAAGTAGGTAGCGGGTAAAGGTGTAAGTTGTTGTTCCGCTACATTATTTGTTGACTTGCATCCAAATAGAACAAGGGTTATAATGAGGAAAAAAACGATTCTTTTGAATTGTAACATAATTGTTGAAGTTGATTCTTTAATGAATAAAATTTATTTTGCTTCTGTTTTTTTATAGGTCAAACTCGCAAAAATGTAGTAAAGTCCAGGAATAATTAGAATCCCGAAAATGGTACCAAACAACATTCCTCCGGCAGCTGCTGTACCAATAGTTCTATTCCCGATGGCACCAGCACCCGTAGCGAGCATAAGTGGGAGCAAACCTGCAATAAATGCAAACGAAGTCATTAGAATAGGACGCAAACGTGCTAAGGCTCCTTCTATGGCGGCTTGAAATGGAGTTAACCCTTCTTTTTGCTTGAGAATGGCAAACTCAATAATTAATACGGCATTCTTTCCTAGTAGTCCAATAAGCATTACCATCGCTACTTGAGCATAAATATTGTTTTCTAAACCCAAGGCAACCAAGAGGAAAAAGGCTCCAAATACTCCCGTTGGCAAAGATAAAATCACCGGCAGTGGTAAAAGAAAGCTTTCGTATTGTGCCGCTAACAAAAAATAAATAAATAGTAAACAAATAAGGAATATGTAAATAGCTTCATTTCCTGCATTGGCTTGTTCTCGCGAAGAACCACCCCAGTCAAAACCGTATCCCTTTGGAAGTTTTTCGCTAGCCACAGCTTTGACAGCAGCAATGGCTTGCCCACTACTGAAGCCCTCTTTTGGTTCACCGTTTAACATTGCTGCGGGATACATATTGTAACGAGTAATTTGTTCCGGGCCATATACTTTTTCAATGGATAAAAAGGAGGACATCGCAACCATTTCACCTTGAGAGTTCTTGGTATAAAGCTTTAAAATATCTTCGGGCTTTGTTCTGAATTCAGGAGAAGACTGCACCATAACTTTATACATTTGATTAAATCTGATAAAATTGGTGGCATATTCACTTCCTAAGTAGGTTTGTAGTGTATTCAGAATTTCGCTTATTACCACCCCTTTTTGCGCAGCTTTGGTATTGTCAATGTTTACAAGGAATTGAGGGAAGCTTGCATCAAAAGAGGAAAAGGTGTTTTTTATTGCTTCATTTTTGTTCAATTCTAATGCAAAATTTCGTGCTACTTCTTCTAGTTTTTTCAAATCACTTTTACCAGTTTTATCTAGAATTCGCAATTCAAATCCGCTTGAATTACCATATCCAGGAACAGGAGGAGGGGTAAAAAACTCAATTTTACCATCTTTGATGTTTTTAGTGTCTTGTTTTAGCTTTTGGATTATTTCTTGGTCTGTCGTTCCTTTTCTTTCTTTCCAGCTTTTTAAGCTAATTAAGTTCATCCCGAATGACGCACCAGTTCCGTCAGTAAGGAAATTGTAGCCTGCTAAGGTAGAAACAGAGGCAACACCCTCTATTTTTAAAGCAGCTTCTTGTATCGCATCTACTACTTTTTCAGAGCGTTCTAATGTGGCGCCTGAAGGAGTTGTGATACTTGCATAAATGGTTCCTTGGTCTTCATTTGGGATAAAACCCGTTGGCAAAAATTGTCCAATTCCAAAAGTTCCTATGCAAAATAGACCAAGCGCTAAAGCCGTTACCACACGTCTGTTTACAATGTATTCTAGTATTTTTCGATACTTTGCTGCTATGGTAGTATAGCGAGCGTTGAACGCATCAATAAAGCGATTGATAAGGGTGTTTTTGCGTTCTTGACCATGAGTGTTCTTTAGCATAAGAGCACACAAAGCGGGTGTCAATGTTAGTGCGATAACACCTGAAAGTACAATTGCGATGGCCATTGTCACAGAGAACTGTTTGAAAAATACCCCTGAAGGTCCTGGTAAAAAGGCTACTGGAATAAACACAGCAGACATTACCAAAGTAATCGCTATAATGGCTCCACCAATTTCTTTCATAGCACTTTCTGTAGCTTCTTTTGGATTGAGATGTTCTTCTTCCATTTTGGCGTGTACCGCTTCTACAACAACAATGGCATTGTCTACCACAATTCCAATGGCTAAAACCAATGCAAAAAGTGTGATAAGATTGATACTAAATCCAAAGAGTTGCATAAAGAAAAATGTACCTATTAGCGATACAGGAACTGCAATAGCAGGAATCAAAGTAGACCTAAAGTCTCCCAAGAAAATAAAAACGACTAAAGCAACCAATAGAAAAGCTTCTATCAGCGTATAAAGGACACCCTCAACAGAGGCGTTTAAGAAATTGGAAACATCATAACTATAAGTATATGATATTCCTGCGGGAAAAGAAGACTTTAACTCGTCCATTTTATTTTTGATGTTTTCAATTACATCACTTGCATTACTCCCGGGACGTTGTTTTAAAACAATTGCCGCAGATGGTTTTCCGTTTTCTTTGGATAAAACATCATAATCTAGTGAGCCAAATTCTATATCAGCAATGTCTTTCAAACGCAACAGTTCTCCTTGAAAATCACGCTTTATGATTACATTTTCATATTGTTCTTTGGTATTGTATTTTCCTGTATATTTTACTACATATTGTAGGGATTGTTCTATTTTTCCAGAGCTTTCGCCCACTTTTCCAGGGGCTGCTTCTATGTTTTGCTGCTTAAGATTTTGAATGACTTCTTCTGTCGAAATATTGTAAGCAGCCATTTTTACTGGGTTGAGCCAAACACGCATTGCATATTCTCGTTGCCCCATTATATCGGCATAACCCACTCCTTCAATTCGCTTTAGTTCTGGTATGATATTGATATCAGCAAAATTGAATAGGAATTTTTCATCAAGATTGGTGTCTGAACTTAATATGTTAAGATACAAAAGCATACTGTTTTGTACCTTTTCAACAATTACTCCAGACTTAATTACTTCTTCGGGCAATTCATCCAGAACAGAAGAAACTCTATTTTGCACGTTGACAGCGGCAATTTCTGGGTCTGTCCCTGCTTTAAAGATGATGTTGATGACACTGGTTCCGTCGTTTCCTGATACAGACGACATATAAGCCATTCCAGGTACACCATTCACAGCACGTTCCAAAGTAGTTACCACTGCTTTTACGCAGGCTTCAGCATTTGCTCCAGTATATTTAGTGGTAACCGTCACTTCTGGTGGAGCAATATCTGGGAATTGGGTCATGGGTAATTGCGTCAATGACAATACCCCTAAAAGAACAATAATTAAGGAGATAACTATTGATAATACAGGTCTATGTATAAATTTTGAGTACATTGTTTTGTTTTTTTAAAGTCCACAGACTTTATAGTTTTGAAATTAATTCTTGCATTCGTTTGGTTTCAGGGAATATTTTATCTCCTTCTTTCAAGTTCTGAATGCCTTCATATATAATTCTGTCCGTTGTTTTTAATCCCGACTCGATTACATACAAGTGTTGAATGCGTTGTTTGATTTCAATATTTCTTGCGCGTACTATGTTGTTGTCATCTACAACATAAACGTATACTTTGTCTTGTATTTCAAAGGATGCTTTTTGAGGAATAAGTAAAGCCTTTTTTATAGTATTGGTCAGCTGAATTTTTCCACTTGACCCATGTTTTAATAGTAAATCTGGGTTTGGGAATTTGGCTCTAAAAGCTATATTTCCAGTTGTTTTGTCAAATTCTCCTTCAATCGTTTCAATGCTTCCTTTGTAAGCATGTGCTTTGTTATTGGCTAAGAGTAAAGTAATATCTGCTGCGTTATTCTCTTTTTTTTGCTCTTTAAATTGCAGGTATTCCTTTTCGGATACATTAAAATAAGCATAGACAGAGCTGTTGTTGGATATTGTAGTAAGGAGCGTTCCCTCATTGATTAAACTCCCAATTTTGAAAGGAATTCGATTGATGACACCGTCAAAAGGAGCTCTTATTTTAGTCAACGAAACTTGAATTTCTGCACTAGATTGATTCGCTCGGTATTCATCAATGCGAGCTAAAGAAGCAGTATAAGCTGCTTGTGCTTTCTCTAATTCAGTTTTGGATACAATGTTTTTGTTGGCTAGTATTTTAATGTTTTGCAAATCAAGTTCTGCAGTTTTTGCCTCCGCTAAAGCATTTTTGACCATTGCTTTCGCTTTAAGAACATCTTTTTGTAAAGTTTGGCTACTTATAGTGAAAAGTAATTGGCCTGCTTTTACAGGTTTACCTTCATCAACATATATTTTTTCGATGTAGCCATTAATTTTTGTTCTGATCTCAACATTTTGTAAAGATTGTATTTCTGCTACGTGATCTATTGTAAAAGTAGTGTCTACCAAAATAGGACTAGTGGTAGGGTATTTTTCTAAAGCGATTTTTTCGCTTTTGTTGGAGTTGCAAGAGAAAGTGGTCCCAATAGCAAGAACTAGGACAAAAATCAAAATAATTTTGTTCATTTTTATGAAAATTAAATAATAGAAAGTACAGTGTATTTCTGCTTTATCGACAATCCTTTTGCTTAGGATGCACAATACAACAGCAACTTAGTCTAATAATTATTTAATTTTTTGGAGGAGGAGGGACAATATCTTGGTGACACTGATGTGGCTCTATATGGATATAATCAGATATTTTTCTATAATTGAAAGTCAACGGTAATTGATAAAGAAAAGTAATTGGAAATAAAGAAGTCTCGAAACTATCTTCTATTTCGTTAACAGAGATTTGATCGCTATCCTTTGTTGTTTCAAAAGGAGCGTTTGAGTTCGAATCTTTAGAGGTAGCCGACAAATAGTTCAAAACAGATTGTTGGCTCTTTTTATCGCTTAATGAAAAAGAGAAAGATGCTCCTGTATTGGCAAGTACAGTAGTGTCAACAAAGAGTAGTAGCGTAATAAGCCATATCAATACTGAGCGCATATGAAGAAATCTTTTTTCCATTATGAGCTGCAAATATATACGAATTACTTAATGTGGTTGGCTATTTAAGAATATCTTAGGTAATTTTTAGTAAATCTATAAGACTTGTTTTCATTTCTTTTTTTGAAAGCGTTTCTATTCATGATTGATTACTTTTCAAACCATTAATAAATAGTGCACTTTCCTTCTGCTAGTTCATTGCCGAGGTTTCGAGTAAATGGGTATCTTTTATTCCCTTTTTTTTGCAACACTTTTAACGGTAAATCATTGTGTAATTTAGTTCAAATCTAAAAACACTGTTTCTTTTTAACGCTTTTTGTTGTACAATTGAAAAAGGGCATAGCCACTTACTAAAGCCCAAGTACCCTCTAAAATCACAAACGGGAAGTAGTTGATAAGCAAAGAGGCATAGCAAGCAATAGTCGCGCCTAAGATGTTCAAAAGAAAGTATAGTTTGCCTTCTTTTGGGATTAGTGAAAAGATGTTAAGAAAATAGGCAATCAAGATGATTCCTACACCAATGGCTCCAATGATGTCGTTATAATTCATGAGGCAATAAATTTATCTAGTAATTCGAATAAGTCTTCTGTATTCGATTGTAAGGTTGAAAGCTTAGCAATGATTTCAGCTTTGGTTTGTATGTAGTTTCGATTTTCTATTAGCTCATGTCCATCGTGTTTTAGCATTTCATGTAGTAACTCCTCCGTCATTTCGAGGTGAAATTGTAGTGCTAAAACTTGGTTTTCAATCCAAAAACCTTGATTTTTGCAGGCGGCACTGCTCGCTAAAATTAGGGCATTTTCAGGAATTTCAAAAGTATCTCCATGCCATTGAAAAACTTCACATGGGTTTTTAAAATGATCGAAAAGACCATTAGCTAAAGCTTTATCGCTAAAGTGAAGTGGAAAAAAGCCAATTTCGGGTTCACTATTTTGCATTACTTTGCTACCCAATGCAGAAGCAATCAACTGAGAACCGAGACAAATACCGAGTACTTTTTTTTGGGCTTCAATTGCATTTTTAATACAAGCTTTTTCCTCTTTGAGCCAAGGAAATTGCGTTTCTTCGTCTACATTCATGTAACCACCCAATACAATTAAAAAATCAAATGAGGTTAGTTTAGGAAATTCGGGCTCATTTTCATAAAAGCGAGTATACGTGACGCTGTGGTTATTTTGGGCAGCCCATGAAGCAATGGCACCTAAATTTTCAAAAGCGACATGTTGGAAACAATGAATTCTCATAAGTTATTATTTTAAATCTTCAAATTCTAAGTACAATTGTCGGAGCAAAACAAGCGAAATGGTGTTTTGATCCATTTTCGCTTCAATGGTATTTGAACTTACTCCTAATGGTTTTTTTTCATTCGAAAAACCACTTACAACATAATGACTATTATTTTTCCAAGGGAGACTAGTGGTAACCTGAATTACTTGATCAAAGGCTGGACTTTTAGTGATTTTATGTGCTAAGAACTGCTCTTTTTCATTGCCAAATAGGATAAAATCACCGTTTTCTGTTGGGGTTGCTTTGGGGTCAAATTTAGAAGAGTACAAAACTTTTTGTATTGAAACCACTACATCAGTAGCTATTTTGGTTCCACCTCTTTCAAAATGTCCTCGATAAAGATTGGCTTTAAATGGTCTTGGTTGTGCCATCATTTCAGGCAAAACAAATTTTTCAGGTTCCAGGGTATAGCAGCTATAGTGGGGATGTTGTACTTGGTCCTCAATAAATAATTGCTTGGTTTTGGCATCAAGTTCGAGCGCTACTATAATTTGGTAATCGTGAGGAGAATGAAACATGGGTAAGTGCGAGGCATATATTACAGTCGTACCCATTAAAAGCATACCATGAGTAGCCGGTTTGTCTTGTTGTGTGGCATGGTGTTGCGCATGGGTGAACCCAAAAAACAATAGTATAAGGAATGTAAAACTTTTCATATGTTGTTTTTTTTAGGGCAAATATAAGAAGTTCGTAAAGTGTAGCCCTTTTTTGCTTCCTTTTTTATCAACTTTAGTAAGCTTTGACTTTTCAAGAAAAACGCTTTCAAATAAATTGTTTTTAATATTTAAACTTCGATATCAAATCATTAAATTTGCGCCTTAATTTAAGAGAGATACTATCATGTTTGATAATTTAAGCGATAAGTTAGATAAAGCGTTTCATATTTTAAAAGGACACGGAAAAATTACCGAAGTCAATGTAGCGGATACCTTAAAAGAAGTTCGTCGTGCTTTGTTAGATGCCGATGTTAATTTCAAAATTGCTAAAGATTTTACGGCTAAAGTAAAAGAAAAAGCGATTGGTCAAGATGTATTAACGACCTTGCAACCAGGGCAGCTTTTGGTGAAATTGGTCAAAGACGAATTAACCGAATTAATGGGAGGCGATGTTGCTGGAATCAATTTGTCTGGTAATCCATCCGTAATTTTGATGTCAGGTTTACAAGGTTCTGGTAAAACGACTTTTTCAGGTAAATTGGCCAATTATCTTCAAACCAAAAAAAATAAAAAGGTCCTTTTAGTGGCTTGTGATATTTATCGTCCAGCAGCGATACAACAATTATATGTTGTTGGAGATTCTATAGCCGTTGAGGTCTATTCTGAACCAGAAAACAAAAATCCTGTAGAGATTGCACAAAATGCGATTAAGCACGCCAAATCCAACGGATTCAATGTGGTAATCGTCGATACCGCAGGTCGTTTGGCAGTGGATGAAGAAATGATGAACGAAATCGAACGCGTTCACAAAGCCATTCAACCACAAGAAACCCTGTTTGTAGTAGATTCTATGACAGGTCAAGACGCAGTAAATACAGCCAAAGCTTTCAACGACCGTTTGAATTTTGATGGTGTAATCTTGACGAAATTAGATGGTGATACTCGCGGTGGAGCAGCCTTGTCTATCAAGACTGTTGTAAACAAACCAATTAAGTTTGTAGGAACAGGAGAGAAAATGGATGCAATTGATGTATTCTATCCTATTCGTATGGCAGAACGTATCCTTGGAATGGGAGACGTTGTTTCTTTGGTAGAGCGTGCACAAGAGCAGTTCAACGAAGAAGAAGCAAGAAAATTACAAAAGAAAATTGCTAAAAATGAATTTGGTTTTGATGATTTCTTGACTCAAATTCAGCAAGTAAAGAAAATGGGTAATATGAAGGATTTGGTAGGAATGATACCAGGTGCTTCCAAAGCCATGAAAGATATCGAAATTGAAGACGATGCATTCAAACATATTGAAGCCATTATCTATTCAATGACACCTGGAGAAAGAAGCAAACCAGCATTAATTGATGCTAAACGTAAGATTAGAATCGCAAAAGGTTCTGGTACAAAAGTGGAGCAAGTCAATCAATTGATGAAGCAATTCGACCAAATGAGCAAAATGATGAAAATGATGCAAGGTCCAGGCGGCAAAAATTTAATGAAAATGATGGGAGGCATGAAAGGAATGCCAGGTATGCCCGGAATGAGATAAGATGGGTTTAAGGTTTAAAAGTTTAATTACGTTTTAAGTTTTTAACCTCATTTTTTATAGCAATACATTTTTTTTTAAAGTTTAGAAGTAAGGTCTTTCTAAGTCTTTAAACTTTTAAACTTTTAAACTTATAAACAAAACAAAAATGCAACTACTAGACGGAAAAAAAACATCTGAGGATATCAAGAAAGAGATAGCCATTGAAGTACAACAAATGAAAGACAATGGGGAGAAAGTGCCTCATTTGGCAGCAGTAATTGTAGGTACAGATGGCGCAAGTTTAACTTACGTTGGTAGTAAAGTGCGTTCTTGTCAGCAAATTGGTTTTGAATCTACTTTGGTGAGTTTGCCAGAAAGTATTACTGAAGCTGAGTTATTGTTAAAAATAAAAGAATTGAATGAAGATGATGATTTAGACGGTTACATCGTACAATTGCCATTGCCAAAACATATTGATGAACAAAAAATATTAATGGCAATTGACCCTGACAAAGATGTAGACGGTTTCCATCCAGCTAATTTCGGCAAAATGGCACTGGATATGGATACTTTTATTCCAGCGACACCATTTGGAATCATGCAATTGTTAGAGCGTTACAAAGTGGATACAGTAGGAAAACATACGGTTGTAATTGGAAGAAGTCATATCGTAGGCCGTCCAATGAGTATCTTGATGAGTCGTAAAGGGAATCCAGGGGATTCGACCGTTACCTTAACCCATAGTAGAACAAAAAACATTGAAGAATTTACTAAAAATGCTGATATAATCATCACCGCATTAGGTGTTCCAAATTATTTGAAAGCCGATATGGTAAAAGACGGCGTTGTTGTTATCGACGTAGGAATCACTAGAGTCGAAGACGCTTCTCACCCAAAAGGATATGTAATCACCGGCGATGTTGATTTTGATGGGGTAAGTAAAAAATCATCATTCATCACTCCAGTACCTGGTGGTGTTGGGCCAATGACCATAGCGATGCTGTTGCAAAACACCTTATTAGCTAGAAAAATGAGAATGAAATAATAGTTCTTTTTTTAAAATTTATAGAGCCACTTTTTTTAAGTGGCTTTTTTTTAAAAATCAATTAAAATAAATTATGATGTTTGAATTATTTTATTAACTTTGTAATTCAAAGTACTTTTATTATGACTGAAAAGCATCAAGAAGATTTAGTGCATATCCGTTCCATGATGGAGCGTTCTTCCCGTTTTATTTCTTTAAGCGGTTTGTCTGGCGTTTTTGCTGGTTTGTCTGCTCTACTAGGCGGTGTATATGTTTATCAATTGTTTAAAGCCAATGGTATTGAGTATTTTGCAGACAATCATCAGTTGTATTCTACTAGTTTAATTACCGAATTAATCCTTACAGCATTTGTTATCTTGTTCTTTGCACTTGCTTTTGGTATTTTTTTTACAGTTAGAAAAAGTAAAAAATTAAACTTGCCAATCTGGACTTCAGCTACAAAAAATATGCTTTTCAATTTAGCAATTCCTCTAATTGCCGGTGCTGTCTTTTGTTTTGCACTTGTTTATCATCAGATGTTTATTTTGGTAGCACCTAGCACCTTGATTTTTTATGGTTTAGCCTTGCTAAATGCAGAGAAATATACTTACTCAGATATTAAATACCTAGGATTTTCAGAGGTAGTTTTAGGAAGTATTGCTTTGTTTTTTGTGGGATACGGTTTGGTATTTTGGATTCTCGGTTTCGGTATATTGCACATTTTCTATGGTTTATTATTATTCAAAAAATATAAGTAACCATCGATGGGAATTATAGATAAACTAAATAAAGATTTCGAGAGTCGCGTCAGATTAGGCATTATGTCTATTTTGATGGTTAACGATTGGGTAGATTTTACCGAAATGAAATCGCTATTGGATATAACCGATGGAAATTTAGCTAGCCATTCCAGTGCTTTAGAAAAGGGGGAATATATCGAAGTTAAAAAAGAATTTGTAGGTAAGAAACCTAAAACTTCGTATCGAGTAACGAATAAAGGGCGTGTTGCCTTTGAACAACATCTCAAAAGTCTTGAAAAATTATTGAAAACTAAATAACTATTTTTTTTGTCTAATTGCTTTGAAATACAAAGTACTTTTAAATTTAAAATCATGAAAAAACACCATTTCATTTTTGCCTCAAGCTTCGTTTTTACCTTGCTTTTTTACAATCAGTCTGTTGGTTTAAACCTTGCTATTTTTGGTTTGTTTCTGACGGTAATGATTGTTTATTTTTTTAAAAATCAGTTCGTCAATAAATCCCATTGGTGGCTAGTTTTTACTTGTGTCTTATCTTGTTTGTCGTTTGCTTGGTATGGCGATTTTGCTTCTTTTTTAGCGCTTTTTCTCTCTATTATTATGCTGCAATTTAGGACACAATTGGTTGAGTTAAAATTGATACAATTGTTTCCATTGATTGTTGTTAATGGATTTGCTTCTTTAGGTCGCCCTTTTTTGTTTGGACAATGGCTGCCTAAACGAGAATTAAAAAATGATTTTGCTAAAAAACTGATTGCTTATGTAGTGATTCCACTAGTGTTTTTGTTGCTGTTTTTTGTTGTATATTCTTTTGGTAGTGACCATTTTTCGGCACTTTTTACAGACTACACTTTAGATTTGGATATTTTTGAACTGCTTTTAATCGTTTTGATTGGGTTTTATATTTCCTTTAGTTTTTGGAATTATTGGGTTCCCGACATATCCTATGAACTTAATGAAAAGTTAGCTAATGACTTCGTAATAGCCGAGGAGGTAAATCAACCCACTTTTTCTTTTTTGGATTTAGATTTTGAAAGGAAGAGTGGTGAAATCACTTTGTGGTTGCTTAATACCATACTTTTGGTTTTTATAGTTACCTACAACTACGAACAATTTTTTGAAGTAACAGCAAGTAGCTCATTGAGTAAAGCGACGCACGAAAGAGTGAATGCGGTTATTTTTTCAACGATTATGGCGGTTGGTGTTTTATTGTTTTACTTTAAAGGTGGTTTTAATTTTGATAAAAGAGCGGTTCATCTTAAACGCTTAGCCAAAATTTGGATTCTTTTAAATAGTGTGTTAATCATAAGTACGTTTATCAAGAATTCAGAATATGTTTCTTTTTTTGGTCTGACATACAAAAGGTTGGGGGTTTATGCCTTCTTGATTTTGGCTTTTATAGGTTTGGGGTATACTTTTATAAAGATTATTCGTCAAAAGACCAATGCTTATATTTTTAATCAAATGGTCTGGTATTTTTATGGAACCATTCTTTTGTGTGCTAGTATCAATTGGGGAAATATAATTACAATCTACAATATTTCGGTAGGGAAAGGAGTGGAGCCTACTTTTCTATGTAGCTTGAATTTTAATGATGAATCGAGGGATAACTATTTTTTAGCGAACAAAATCAATACTCCTGAGCAATATTCCTACAGACAAGGTTTTATCCATCAACAAAAAAAGGAATCTTTTTTATCTAAGGTTTTGTATTATGAGTTCATAAAAGACTAAGAAAAAAATAATAAAACCCAAGACTCTCATCTTGGGTTTTCTATTTAATAATCTCCTCTCTTCTTAAATCGAGGATCGTCTTTTTTGATGAACTCGGCTCTTCGTTTGGGAGTTTCAGCTTTAGGTAAGCTGGCTTCTTCTGTTTTGCTAGAAGGTTCTATTAGCATGTTGAGCTCTTTGATTTCGGCATCGGTTAACTCTCTGTAGCGTCCTACTGGAATATCCAATGAGATGTTAATGATTCGAATACGCTTCAAAGCAGTTACTTCATAGCCTAAATATTCGCACATTCTACGTATTTGACGATTTAAGCCTTGTGTTAAAATAATTTTGAAGGTGTATTTACTGATTTGCTCTACTTTGCATTTGCGAGTCACTGTTTCCAAAATCGGAATACCGTTACCCATTCTTTGAATAAAACGGTCGGTTATAGGTTTGTTTACGGTAACTGTATATTCTTTCTCGTGGTTGTTTCTAGCACGCAAAATTTTGTTTACAATATCTCCGTCATTGGTCATAAAAATTAAGCCTTCACTGGCTTTGTCCAATCGGCCAATAGGAAAAATACGCTTTGGGTAATTAATGTAATCTACGATATTGTTACGAACTTCTAGATTCGTTGTGCACTCAATGCCTACGGGTTTGTTGAAAGCCAAGTACACTAATTTTTCGTGTTTTTCAGTAATCAATTTTCCGTCTATGCGTACTTCGTCTTGGGGTGATACTTTAGTCCCCATTTCAGGAACCACACCATTAATGGTCACTCGGCCTTCTTCGATTAATTTATCAGCTTCACGACGAGAACAATAGCCTGTTTCGCCAATGAATTTATTGAGTCGTTTTAGATTTACTTCCATAATGCAAAAATACAAAATTGAATAGCAGTTTAGGATACTAATACAATTGTTTGTTTTTATAATTAAAATTGTCTTTTGGGAGGATTCTTAGCTTTCTTTTCCGAATAAAAAATCACTTACTTTATGGTACAGTTGGGGATCATGCATACTGTGACCTAAACCTTTAGTTTCATAGAAAATGGCATCTTTCCAAGTGGCCGCAATTTTTTTAGCTTCGGAAATTTTGACCACTGTATCTTCAGTGTCATGTGCAATAAAACCTTTAGTTTCAATTTTTTTAGCAAACAAATGACTTGAAAATTGATGAATATCTAAGCGAAAATGATCTAAATAATGATTCTCGATATTTTTGGCAATGGTAGTATTGAGTCGCAATAATTTGATGAAATTGGAAAGTATAATGGTAAAATCACTTGGAGTACCTAAAATCACCATTTTTTGTATCGCTTTGTTTTGATACTTCGATTGGTAATACAAACACGTTTGACCTCCAATGGAATGACCAATAAGGTAATCAGGATTGAATTTTTGAACCGCAAGGTGTATAAATTCCGCATATTGTGGAATACTAAATTCTTTGCCGCTAGATAAGCCATGGGCAGGTGCATCAATAGCCACAATGGTACTGCCAGATTTTTTTAAGAAAGGTAATAATTTTTCCCAACGAGAAGCATTGCTCTCCCAACCATGTACTAACAAAATTAGAGTATCATTTCCTTTCCAAGTATAGGTTTGAAAGAAAGAGTTTTCAAAATTTATTTGTTCTGATTGAGCCTTTTGAAGAATCTTCGGGAGTTTTTTATTGTTTAGTTTCCCAGCTCTTGGTTCGCTAAATAAACCATAAGCAATTTTGGTCGCTTTTTTTGGGAACGCAAAACTTAGTAGATTTAGTCCTAAACCTAAGAATTTGATATAAAGATAAAGTGCGGTTTTTTTCATATCAAAAAAGCCTCCTAAAAAGGAGGCTTGTTAGATTTAGATTGTGGAGAACAATTGTTCCATTTTTTCTCTTTCTTCCTCAGCAAGAACACTGTCGACTAAGATTCTTCCTGAGTGCTCATCGATGATGATTTTCTTTCTTGCTGCAATCTCTACCTGTGTTTGTGGTGGAATCGTAAAGAAGGAACCAGCTGATGCGCCTCTTTCTATAGATACAACCGCTAAACCATTACGAACGCTAGTTCTAATTCTAGTATAAGCTGCTAATAAACGGGGTTCAATTGATGCTTGAAATTCTTGTGATTTTTGAGTCAAAAAGGCTTCTTCTTTTTGAGTTTCGGCCATGATAGCTTCCAATTCTGACTTTTTGTGCTTTAAGTGAGATGATTTTGCTTCTAACTTTTCTTTAGAATTAGCAATTACTTCTTTTTTGTGTTCGATAGAAGCTTTCATTTCTTTGATTTGCTTTTCAGCCAATTGAATTTCTAATTCTTGAAACTCTACTTCTTTGGTCAAAGAGTTGAATTCTCTGTTATTACGAACTGTTTCTTGTTGTTTGGTATATTTTTTAATCGCTTCTTTGTGCTCGTCGATGGCATTTTTCTTTACTTTGATCATGTCTTCGATAACCTCAAGATCTGCTTTTAATTTTTCGGTACGAGTGCTTAAACCTTCAACTTCGTCTTCTAAATCTTCTACCTCTAAAGGAAGCTCTCCTCTTACGTTTCTAATTTCGTCAATTCTTGAGTCAATAAGTTGTAAATCGTAGATTGCTCTTAACTTTTCTTCAACACTTAATTCTTTCGTAGTGGCCATATTCTATAAGTACTTAACTGGATTTGTATTTTCTTCTGATAAAATGATTCCGCTTGGTAGCGAGACGGGTGCAAAATTAAGGATTTTTTTTCGAAGATACTCAACAATATAATTTTTTGTATAACGTTCGCTTTCAAAATGTCCGATATCTGCTAAAAGTATTCGATTTTCTGCTTCATAAAACTGATGATATTTCAAATCAGCCGTCAAATAGGCATCAGCTCCTGCTTGTATGGCTTGTGAAATGGCAAAACTTCCAGCGCCACCCAAAACGGCTACTTTTTTGATGGTGCGACCCAAAAATGCCGAATGTCGTATGCCTTCTGCTTGCATTTTTTCTTTCACCAAATGCAAAAAGGAAGCTTCTTCCATCGGTTCTTCTAGTTCGCCCACCATTCCTAGTCCAATCTTTTGGTAATTGTTTTGCAAATCATAAATTTCGTAGGCTACCTCTTCGTAGATATGTGTAGTAAATAATGCTTTCAACACTTTTGATTGCAAATGTTTTTCAAAAACAACTTCTATTTTGGTTTCGGTTCCTGTTGATAAAACGCCTTTTTGTCCTACTACGGGATTGCTATTTTCGTTGCCCTGATAGGTGAAAGTACCTTCAGAATTAAAACTGCAATTATCATAATTACCAATACTTCCTGCGCCCGCTTGAAACAAAGCGTTTCGAACAGCATCAGCATTTTCTCGTATCGTGTAGGTAACTAATTTGCGAATATAGTTTTGTTTGGGAACTAATATTTTGGTGTTGGTTAAGCCCAAGGCATCGCAGAAGATTTGATTTACACCTTCAGGATGATTGTCTAAAGCGGTGTGAACGGCATAAATGGCAATGTCATTTTTAATCGCTTTTAGAATTGCTTTTTCAACATAATTTTTGCCAGTAATTTTTTTAATGCCCGAAAAAAGAATGGGGTGAAAGCAAACAACCAAATTGCAATTTTTATTGATTGCCTCGGTGATTACATTCTCTAAAGCGTCGTGACAAACCAAAACACCAGTTGTTTCAGCATCTTGGTCACCAATTAATAAACCTACATTGTCAAAATCTTCGGCATAGCCTAGTGGTGCCATTTCTTCAAGTAGCGCAAGGATTTGTTTTATTTTCATTCAAAAGATTTTTGAGTATTGGATTGATTTAGTTCTCGGTTGTGAGAACTTGAAAAGCCTAACAAATATACACTTTTTAGCTTTTTTTAATGAATAATTTAGTAGTCGTCAATTTTCTCTTTTTTTGGTCGATTGAATATTTTAAAGATTCATTAACAGTAAATTAGGATAGTTTTTGAAAGACAGAACGATTATTGGGTATTTTTGTAGTCTAATTTTTATGTAATTATGAAGCAACTGGCCATTGTTTTTGGACTTTTATTTTTCTCTTTTGGAAAGGCACAAACCACTAATCTGTTGAAAGGAAAAGTGATGTGCGATACATTGGCAGTTAGCGGAATCGAAGTAATCAATTTGAGCACAGAGCAAAGCACCAAAACCGATAGTCGAGGTTTTTTTGTGATTTCCGCAAAAAGTAAAGACCTTGTAGCGTTTTATTCGAAAGAGTATGTTTTTAAAAAGGTGGTGGTTGTTCCAGAGTACTTTCAGATGAAACAATGGAAGGTTAACCTCATTAAGTCAGCTATCGAATTGGATGAAGTAGTTGTTACAAATACTAAGTTAAATGTCCCATTGTTTACTTATGAGCAAGCGGCTGCCGCTAGAATTGATAAACAAGCTGCTAATCCAAAAAATCCTTTTGTCTATGATGGTACTATTACCAACGGGATGGATTTTATGGAAATTGGAAGAAAAATAATCAGTCTTTTCAAAAATCCTGATAAACCAAAACGGAAAAAACAACCTGAGGAAGATTTTATAGCTTATGCTAAAGTTAGTTTAAGCGAGACTTTTTATCTGCAAAAGCTTGGTCTTCAAAAAAATGAAATAGATAATTTCTTGGCTTTTTGTAAAGAAGACCCTCAATCAAAAAAAGTTTTTATAAACAAAGATGAATTGACTTTGTTGGATTTTTTATTTAAAAAGCAGAAAGACTATTTAGAAAGAAGAACAAGTTCAAATTAGCAGTAGTGTTGCTATAAATTAATTGTTGTTTGGAGATGTTTTAATATTTTGTCCTAATTTCGTATTATGAAATTACTCCGAAAATTACTTTTTCCTTTTGCTGTTGTATATGGCCTTATCACAACTATCCGAAATTTTCTATTTGATATTGGATTTTTAAAATCGTATGCATTTCCATTGCCAATTATTGCGGTAGGAAACTTAAGTGTTGGCGGAACGGGCAAAACGCCTCAAATTGAATATTTGATTCGGTTGCTTTCAAGTAACTATCGCGTGGCGACTTTGAGCAGAGGTTACAAAAGACAATCCGAAGGTTTTCTACTAGCCGATGCATCAGTCAATGCGGCAATTTTTGGAGACGAACCGTTTCAGTTTTTTCAAAAGTTTCCCGCTATTCAAGTAGCGGTAGATGCTGATAGGAAAAATGGTATCGAACAATTGTTGTCACAAAAGATTTCTCCAGAAGTTATTTTGTTAGATGATGCTTATCAACACCGCAAAGTAAAAGCAGGTTTTTATATTCTATTAACGGCTTACGGAGATATTTATGCCAATGACTATATATTGCCAACAGGAAACTTAAGAGAAAGTAGCAATGGAGCCCAAAGAGCAGCGATTGTGGTGGTAACCAAATGCCCTAAAAACCTTTCTTCTTCGGAACAAATAAGGATAAAAAACCAACTCAAGGTAGCCGATAATCAGCAATTATATTTTACCTTTATAGACTATGAAGATTCGGTTTATTCGAAAGATTTAAAAGTAAAATTGGCCGATTTAGGAAAGGAATCCAAATTGCTTTTGGCAGGAATTGCAAAACCAGCATCTTTTTTTGAGCATCTTAAAGAAGCAAATGATGAATGTTTGACATTTCCAGATCATCATCATTTTAGCGAAAGCGAGATTATAGCTATTCAAAAGCAAGCCAAGGGTAGAAAAATTATCACTACCGAAAAAGATTATGTTCGATTGAAAGATTCCATTCTTTCTGAACAATTGTATTATTTACCAATTCGAAGTTCTTTTATCAGTAATGAAAAAGAATTCGACCAAACCATTTTAGATTATGTGGGAACAAGTTCAAGAAACCGTTAGTTTTATTCAAAATAAAATCAATTTTGCACCTGAATATGGGGTGATTTTAGGTTCAGGATTAGGAAGTTTTACCGAGGAAATCGAAATAGAATACACTTTACCTTATGCCGATATTCCAAATTTCCCAGTATCCACAGTGCAAGGACATAAAGGTGCTTTGGTATTTGGAAGGATTGGAGACAAAAAGGTGGTAGCCATGCAAGGGCGTTTCCATTTTTACGAAGGCTATTCTATGAAAGAAGTGACGTTTCCTGTAAGAGTTATGAAGTATTTGGGGGTGAGTAAGTTAATAGTATCAAACGCTTGTGGCGGAGTTAATTCGGATTTTCAAGTAGGATCGATTATGATACTAAAAGATCATATTAATTTCATGCCTGAACACCCTTTAAGAGGGAAAAATGACGAACGTTTTGGCCCTCGTTTTGTCAATATGAGTGAGCCGTATTCAAGAAAAATGATCAGCCATGCTACTTCACTGGCTGCGGATTTAGGAATTAAAGTTCATGTCGGTGTTTATTTGGCCTTACAAGGACCAACATTTGAGACCTTGGCCGAGTATAAAATGGTTAAAGCAGTGGGAGCTGACTGTGTGGGGATGTCTACCGTTCCCGAGGTTATAGTGGCTCGTCATATGGATCTTGAAACTTTTGGGATTTCAGTAATTACTGACATGGGGGATGCGGATAGTATTGATACCATTTCTCATGACGAAGTCCTAGAAGCAGCCAAAGGGGCAGAGCCTAAAGTGAGGCATTTAATCCGAAATCTAATCGAAACGTATTAATTAGGAAGGTATTTTGAAATAATAGTATAAAACTCTTCTGGTACAAATGGTTTTGTAATGACATCATTCATCCCATAGGAAAGTAGCATTTCTCTATTCTCATCCAATGAAATGGCCGTTAGTGCAATAATAGGCGTTGAGGTGTCAAAAGTTCTAATCTCTTGTGTAGCAACCGTTCCATTTATTCCGGGTAAATGAACATCCATCAATACCAAATCATAATCATGGTTATGCATTAATTGAACAGCACTTTCACCATTGTCTATGATAATACAAACAATTCCTTTGTTTTCAAGCATTTTTTTGGTAATCATTTGGTTGATTTTGTTGTCTTCAACCAATAATATTTTTTTGCTTTTGAATTGATTTTCATCATAATTAGTTTCTTTTTCAGTAGTTTCTACCAAACTTTCAGCTACTTTGAACGGAAGACTAAACGAAAAAGTTGAGCCTTTTCCTTCCTCGCTTTCCAATTTTATTTTTCCTCCCAATACTTTAACTAACTTCTTTACAATTGTTAATCCAAGTCCTGTTCCACCATATTTTCTGTTGATTTCCACAGAGCCTTGAGAGAAATTTTCGAAAACTAATTCCAGTTTATCTTTGGGAATACCTATGCCGGTATCGATGATTTGAAAATTGATTTTTACGGTATCCTCCTCCTTCTTTAATAATTTAACTTTAATCGTTACCGATCCATCTTGGGTGAACTTAAGGGCATTGTTGATTAAGTTTAAAAATACTTGAGATAGTTTTGTAGGGTCACCAATGAGATAATCCGGAATGTTTTGGTCAAATAAAAGATGGAATTCATTGTTATTGGTCAATGCAAACTTATTTAGTGAACTTTGGATGTTTTCGAGTAACTCTTTTAAGTGAAACGAAATGCTTTCCAATTCAATTTTATTGGATTCAATCTTATTTATTTCAAGAATTTCATTGATAAATGTTGCAAGGTAATTTCCTGAGAATTGTAAGGAAGCTAAATAATTGAGTTGGGATTTTTTAGGTTTTTCTTCTAAAAGAAGATGTGTTATTCCATTTATTGCATTGAGTGGTGTCCTCAATTCATGACTTACTGTTGATAGAAATTCGGCTCTAGCTTTCGATGCTTTTTCGGCATTGTTTTTTGCAATAATTAATTCTTGATTTTTTTCCTTCAAAAGTTTATTGCTTTCGTTTCTTATGATGTTGTTTTTGTATAAGGAAAAACTTAATAACGATAGTATGGTGATTAGGGCAACAGCTAATATGTTGATCAATTTTGAGTATTTATGAGCATCCTCTTCTTTCTGTTGCTGTTTGTTTTTATCGATGAAATCTTTGTATTGTTCGTCTCGCTTGAATTTTTTGAAGTTCTCTATATTTTGTTTCGAGTTGGAGATTTCCGCTAAATGCATTTTTAGCAAATGATATTCTTCTAAATAAGAATAGGCTTGGTCAAAATTTCGCAATCCTTTGTGACATTTACTAAGATGCAACAAAATACTTTCTTTGCTTTTTAGATTTTTAGTAATTCTATTGATATTCAAAGCTTTTTCTAACATGTCTAAGGCATCTTTGTATTTCGTGTACCTCAATGCAATCATGCCTTTGTATAAATATGCTTCTTCTATGATGTTTTTTTCATTTTCAAAATTAGTTTGAGCTAAGAGTCTAGTGAAATTTTCTGAGGCTACCGTTAATTGATTGTTGCTGTAATATAATTTGGCTTTCTTTAAAAGTAAAACATTTGCCTTGTTTTGGATAGAAGTAGCAATAGGTAATTGGTCAGCTTGAGCAAAGTAAGAAGCTGCGTTGGTCCATTCTTTTTTTTCTATAGCACAAAATGCGAGAAAGTAAAGTGTTTTTAATTTGCAAAAAGTAACGGGTCTTTTGGTATTTAATAGACGACTTTGTTCGAAATAGTTTTGAGCTTCGTTGATTCTGTTTAGGTCGAAATATAATTTGCCAAGAGCAAAATTTTGTTGAATTTGGCTTTCATAATTTTTAGTCTTTTGACTGAATTGTAGTGCTTTGGTAGCAAAAAGTGTTGCCTTTTCGTAATTGTGAATTTTGATATTGTATTGTGAAAGATTTTGATAAATAGATACGCTATCAATAATTTGTGTTCTAGAGGCAATTAGCAAATTACTACTAGTTAACAGTACAATCAATAGGTATTTTAACATTGCTTTCATAGTATGTTGTACTATTTTGTGTGAAGTATAAGATCAATTATTCTAGAGGAATAGCCTATTTCGTTATCATACCAGCCTACGACTTTCACCATTTTATCTATGACTGAGGTCAATTTACCATCAAAAAGACAGGAATTAGTATTGCCAATAATATCTACCGAGACAATAGGATCTTCTGTGTAATCCAATATGCCTTTGAGTTTGTTTTGGGCTGCATTTTTGAAGGCTTTGTTGATTTCTTCGATGGTAACCGCTCTTTTTACGTTAAAAGTTATATCGGTTAATGAGCCATCTGGGACTGGAACACGAATACCACAACCTCCAATTTTACCTTCTAATTTTGGAAAAATTTTTGTGAGGGCTTTGGCAGCTCCTGTAGTAGTGGGAACAATGGATTGACTGGCTCCTCTTGCTCTTCTCAGGTCTTTATGCGGTTGGTCATGTAGACTTTGATCGGTTGTATAAGAATGAATAGTGGTAATGTATGCTTGTTCAATACCACACAATTCATCAATGATTTGAATCATCGGTGCGGCATTATTGGTAGTACAGCTCGCATTAGAAATGATGGTTTCGGTACCGTTCAAAATGTCTTCGTTAACTCCTAAAACAACTGTTTTGATGTTCTCAACTTCGGCTGGTGCTGTCAAAATCACTTTTTTTGCTCCAGCAGTGAGGTGTGCAGCAATTTCTTCGTAGGTTTTGTATTTACCTGTTGCTTCTATAACATAATCAATAGCATGCTTTTTCCAATCTAAGTTGGCAAGTTGTTTTTCATTATAAAACCAATAATGTTTATCTGCAACTATTAAGCTATCGGTGTCATAACTTACTTTTTCAGCCAAGATACCATGTATGCTGTCATATTTTATTAAATGTGCCATTGTTTCAACATTGGCGATGTCATTAATCGCAATCACTTCGATTGTAGGATGGTTGATTAAAAGTCGGAATAAATTCCGACCAATGCGTCCAAAACCATTAATAGCAATTCTTGTTTTCAATAGGAGTAATTGTTACTGGTACTTATCCTGTTATAGGAAGTGTTTTATAAAATATGTTTTTGTGCTTTGTATGAAGAACGAACTAATGGTCCACTTTCAACATGTCTAAAGCCCAAGGAAAGCGCGTACTCTTCGTATTTGGCAAATTGCTCAGGAGTAATAAATTCCTTTACCGGAAGGTGTTTTTTGCTAGGTTGTAAGTATTGACCAATTGTGACTACATCCACATTTGCATTGCGCAAATCTCTAAGTGTTTGAAAAACTTCTTCTTCTTGTTCACCCAATCCAAGCATAATTCCAGATTTAGTTCTGTTGATGCCTTTTTCTTTTAGATAGCGTAAGACTTCTAAGCTTCGGTCGTATTTGGCTTGTATACGTACTTCGCGAGTTAATCTTCGAACGGTTTCTACATTGTGCGAAACCACTTCTGGATTGGCTTCTACAATACGGTCGATGTTTCTTTCTATACCTTGAAAATCAGGAATTAGAGTTTCTAAAGTAGTGTTTGGATTCATTCTTCGAATGGCTTTTACGGTTTCATTCCAAATAATGGATCCACCATCTTTTACATCATCTCTATCAACACTTGTTATTACAGCGTGTTTGATGTTCATGATTTTAATAGAACGAGCCACTTTTTCAGGTTCGTCCCAATCGATGGTTTCTGGTCTGCCTGTTTTTACCCCACAAAAGCCACAAGAACGCGTACAGATATTTCCCAAAATCATAAAGGTAGCAGTTCCTTCTCCCCAGCATTCTCCCATATTAGGGCAGCTTCCAGAAGTACAAATGGTGTTTAAGCTGTATTTATCTACCAATCCGCGTAGTTCGGTATATTTTTGTCCAATGGGCAATTTTACTTTTAACCATTTTGGTTTGCCTATCGGTAAAGTGTTGTCTGTTAAGGTTTCCATTTTTTCAAATTTTCAGCGCCACAAATATAGGGCAAAGTTGCATGGAAAAAAAGTATCTGATCTATCAGTTTTTTAGTGCTTATGTAAAAAAAATAAGGCAGGATCAAATGCCCTGCCTTATTGCAATTATTCTGTTTTTATGACAATGGGTAATGTATAGGCTGTACGCATGGGGTTACCATTTAGGATTCCGGGTACCCATTTTGTTTTTAATGATTTTAATACTCGAATAGCTTCTTGTCCTAATCCGTATCCTGGGTCTTTTAAAAGGCGAATATCGGTCATGCTGCCATCTTTTTCTATAACAAAGGCAATCATCACTTTTATCGTGGCTAATCCTTCGATGTCTGGTTTTGCAAAATTATTCCCAACGTAGGTATAGAATTTTTTCATTCCACCAGGAAATTCTGGTAATTTATCTAGTACAGCGGCATTCACTATGGAATTATTGGGTAATGCTACTTCGGATGTTGTGCCTAGTGTTGCAGTAGTCACCGTTCCAGTTGAAGCCTCACCACCAACAGCGGTTGTTGTGTTGGATTGAGAAAACTCATTGTTTTTTGGGACTTCGGGAGTAGCCACCTGTGCATTTACAACTTGTGGATTGGACATTTGCTGGGTGGTTACCACATTTTCAACAGGGTTTTTTACTGTTGGAAGGGCTGTTTTTTTAACAGGGTCTTCAGGTGTTATCGGAATGATCTCATTTAAATCTACAGGACGGATTATAATTTTTGGTATTTCAGGCGTTACAATGGTATTTGGGCTTAGCTTGTTAATAACCATGGCAATACAGGCAATAGTGGTAATTGATACTACTCCAAGAAAAAATGCAGACACTGTGTTTTTAGTGTTCTCTTGGCGTAATTGGTAGGCTCCATAATTTTTGTTTTTGTGTTCAAAAACAAGATCAATCCAGCGGCTTTCGTAAATACTTAATTTTGACATGGTATATAGTTTTAGAGGTTAAGTAACTATAGCATCATAAGCAGTATCTTTGTATTTAACAACGTTAACAAGTGTTTTGTTATTGTGTTAAAATACAAAAATAATTATAAGTATTTAACTATACAGGTGTTTTATTGGTGGTTTTTGTAGGTTTTTATTAAAAAAATAACAATATAAAAAATAGAAAATTTAGACGCAACTAGCGTTTTTGATGGATGATTTCTGCTAGTAACTTTTTAGCTCTCAGGAGCTTAATTTTTACATTACTGATGGGTTCGTCGATTTTAGTAGCGATTTCTTGGTAGCTTAATTCTTGAAAATAACGCAATTGAATGACTTCTTGGTAATGTGGTTTTAATTCCTTGATGAATTGTAATAAACGAGATAAATTTTGCTCTGTAATCAGTTCGTCTTCTGCTGATGGGGTTGTGTCTGCAATATTTTGGGCTTGTCGGTCTTGTTCTTCGGTTATTTCTACAAAAAGATTGGATTTTTTCTTGCGTAGTAAATCAATGTGGACATTTTTTGCTATAGCTATTAACCAAGTGTTGAATTGAAACTCACTATTGTAGGTGCTTATTTTATCGAAGGCTTTGGAAAAAGTTTCGATAGTAATGTCTTCTGCATCGGTTTCGTTTTCGGTTCTTTTGAGCATAAAACCATACACTTCACTCCAATAATGATCTAACAAGAAGGTAAAAGCAATTTGATCTCCTTTTTTAGCTTTTTCAATTTTTTTATTTATTTCCAATGTACAGGTTTTGAAAAAATATTGGTAATAAAGATATTAATTTGTGTGAATATAAGCCAAAATTCAAGAATAGGATACCAAAAAATAACATCTTTTTCATTTAATTTTTTGGCTCCAAATCCAAAACTAATCCAAGAGAATAGGTATCTAAAGCCAATCAGGCTTACCACAATAATCCATTCATATTGAAAAATGAGTAAAAAGATGGCTGCACAAAAAAACAATAATTGAGAGATATAAAAAACACCAAGTTGGATTTGATCCCCCAATTTGTAATGTTCAGCGGTAGCTATATGTCGTCTTTTTTGATTGAACCATTCTTTGAATGTTTTTTTAGGTTCAGAGTAGGTAAAGCTTGAGGGGTGGTAAGCAATGGTGGTGTTCTCGCTATTGGCTGCTTGATTAATAAATAAATCATCATCACCTGATCGCACTTGGATGTGGTCTATAAATCCATTGACACCAAAGAAAACTTCTTTTTTATAGGCCAGGTTTCGGCCAACTCCCATATAGGGGCGGCCTGCTTTTGCCCACGCAAAATATTGAATCGCAGTTAATACCGTTTCATAACGGATGATTTTGTTCAAAAAAGAATTAGCTGTTTTGAGGTATCCTCCATATCCTAAAACTATTTTTTTTTCGGTATCAAAGTGAGCGACCATTTGGGTAATCCAATCTTTGGTATGCGGAAAACAATCTGCATCAGTAAACAACAGATGTTCGTATTTTGCAGCTTTAATACCTAAGGTCAAAGCATATTTTTTATTGCCCCAAAAGGCTTCGTTGTTCTTTACTTTTACTAATCGAATGTTGGGAAATTGTTGTTCAAAGGCTTCAAAAACCTCTAATGTTTCATCGCTAGAAGCGTCATCTATCAGTACTAATTCGAAGGTTGGATAGTCTTGTTGTGCAAGAATCGGAATGTATTCTTTAACGTTTTCTTCTTCGTTTTTGGCACAAACAATTACCGAAACAGGAATGTTTTTGGGTACAATTACTTCTTGTTTTGTGAAGGAAAATTTGCTAAAAATGCCAATATAGTATACAAATTGTATGACAATTAAGGCGATAAAAATGTATAGTAGGTATAAAAACATTGTAATAATTAGTTTCTGATAGCGATGGCTGCAAAGTTACTTATCAATTGTAAACTTTCCACACAATCGGTTGTTTACTTTCTTAATTTTTTCATTTCTTCTGCAACAGCAATGGAAGAAGGAGTTTGTGTTTTTTGTAACTCCTCAATTATGTTTTTGTAATTGTGGTCGTCACGATTTTGAGACATTTTTTGTATTGCTTCAATTTGTGTGATTTCAATTTCAAAGCCAATTACACCCTTGACTTGTTGCATCGTAGCTTTGGATAACTCACTTACTTTTACCGGACAGGCTGAGGTTTGTTCATATTTGTCTACCAATTTTGTTAGAGAATCGATTACCGCTTCTCCGTGAATGATTTTTACTTTTCCGTATACGTGAACGGCGGTGTAATTCCAAGTGGGAACGTTTTCGTGGTCGTACCAAGAAGACGAAATGTAAGCGTGTGGACCTGTAAAAACAGCCAATACGTCCGCATTATCTACAAAAGCAGCGCCTTGAGGGTTCTCTTTGGAAAGGTGACCGTGTAAGATTTCTTTTCCTTCGCTATTGCAATCCAATTCCATCGGGATGTGCGTGGCCCATAATTTTCCGTTGGTTTGATTGATGAGTATGCCAAAAGCATTTTCTTTAAGAAAGGTGCGAATGGTGTCAGGATTTTCTAGTTGGTAAATAGTGGGTGTGTACATTTTTTTAGATTTTTGAATGTTTACAAAAAAGCTATTTGTGGCTCGCTAGCCCCGATCGTAGTGGAAATCCTTTGTTGCCGGGGTTCGGCAACAAAGATTGTAACGAAGAGCGGGAACCTTGTTTCCTGAAAAGCCTATTGTTTTGCTTCTAAATGATATTCACTTCGGCCTCGATGTGGATGCCAAAGGTGTTAAAAATAGTTTCTTGGATATTTTTGGAGACCGCCACGATTTCTTGCCCTGTCGCGTTGCCGTAATTGACAAGCACCAGCGCCTGATTTTTGTGAATTCCAGCGTCGCCAAAGCGTTTGCCTTTGAAACCCGCTTGCTCGATTAGCCAACCCGCAGGCACTTTGACCTCGGTAGGAGAGACCTCAAAAAAGCGCATTTCTGGGAATTTTTTATGAATGCTTTCGAAATCGGCTTTTGGAAGGATTGGGTTTTTGAAGAAACTACCACTGTTGCCTAGCTCTTTTGGGTCGGGTAATTTGCTTTTTCGGATGGCAATTACGGCGTTGCTCACGTCTTTTAGCGTGGGTTGTGTAATGCCGTTTTTGGCTAATTCTCCAGTAATATCGCCGTAAGAGGTGTTGATGTGGTGATTTCTTTTGGTTAATTTGAAAATCACGCTCGTGATGATGAATTGGCCTTTTACTTCATTTTTGAAAATGCTTTCGCGGTATCCAAAATGGCAATCGGCATTAGTGAAACTTTTGTTTTGTTGAGAGGCTATGTGCATAGCGTTGCACGAAACAAAAGTATCCTTGATTTCGGCACCATAAGCGCCAATGTTTTGAACGGGAGTAGTGCCCACATTACCCGGAATAAGCGACATATTTTCTAATCCACCAAAATCTTGCTCGATGGTCCAAAGCACGAACTCGTGCCAGTTTTCGCCAGCTTGAGCTTCGACCCAAACAAAATCGTCATTGGCATCAATTATCTTTTTCCCTTTCAAATCGATGTGGATGACCAAGGCGTCAACGTCTTGGGTTAACAGCATATTGCTGCCTCCTCCTAAAATGAATTTTTTTTCGTTGGGATACTGTGCTAATACTTGTTGAAGTTCTTCGGTAGAATGAACAGCAACGAATTGTTTGGCTTTGGCTTCAATGCCAAAAGTGTTGTATTTTTTTAATGAAAAATTTTCAAGGATTTCCATAAGGATAATTATTTTGTCTGTTGCAAACAGGTTATTCTGTTTCTAAAGCTCTGTTGAGGAATTCGTTTAGCGGTCGCAAAGCAATCATTTTTTGAACCATTAATGGAATGAAATCTTTGTGTGTCAAAAGTTCAAGACTAAAGTTTTCTGTGGCGGTGTAGCTTTTTAACTTTAAAAACTCTAGGGCTGGATTGTCTTTTTCGTAGCCTCTTGGTGGATTTTTTAGCGTTGAATTTTCGTCACGATTCAGTGCTTTGTAATTGGAGACGAAATCTTTGTTGCTAGTTATGGCTATTAAATCGTCATAAAAAAAGTTGATTTCTTTTCTGATTTTCTGAATTTGTTCGGGTTGAGGGCAATACATTCCGCCGCCAACAAAAGGATTTTCGGCATCGATTTGTAAATAATATCCAGCCGATTCTACATTTTTTGCTCCAGTAGAAAGCCAAATGCCCAAATGGGTTTTGTACGGCGATTTATCTTTTGAAAAACGAATGTCACGATTGATTCTGAATACACAGTTTTTTACTTCCAAAAGCTCTAAAGTTGGGTCCAAAGCTTTCATACTATCCAAGATGTCAGCAGTTATTTGGTAGTATTCTTTTTTTACAGCTTCGTATCGTTTTTTGTTGTCTAAAAACCACTCTCTGTTGTTGTTGGTTTTTAAATCTTTCAAGAATTGTATTGTGCTTTCAGAAACCATAAGTTATAGTATTTGTTTTTTCAAATCTTCTTCGCTTACAAATCCGCTACTTTTCCATTTTAGATTTTTGTTTTCGTACAAAAGCAGGGTAGGAAGTTCTTCTACTTTTAATTCTTTCATAATGGTTTTGTTGTCATCGGCATTCAAACGAACAATAACAACTTTGTCGCTATTTTCTTTTTGCATTTTTGAGATGTACGGTTCCATTTTTTTGCAAGGAGCGCACCAAGGGGCGAAGAAATTGACTAGTACTTTTTTGTCTGAGTTCAAAAGTGTTTCAAATTGTTGACGGTTTATTCCAACAAGTTTGTCACTTGGTTTTGAAAGTCCAGCGACTTCCCATTTTAGAATACCACCTTGTAAATCATAAATGGTGGTAAATCCCATTTCTTCTAATTTTGCGGCAGCTTTTTGACTACGACTACCTGCTTTGCAGTACACAAAAACCGGTTTTGTTTTGTCTAATGTTGCAACATTTGTGGCAAAATCAGCATTGAGCCAGTTTATATTTTGGGCATTTTCTATATGGTCATCCGCAAATTCTTGAGGCGTTCTTACGTCAAGGATTTGTGCATTTGGGATGTTTTGTATTTTCTCTGCAAAAACTGAAGCTTCTAGTAGTTGTATGTTTTTTGAAGTTTGACTTTGGCAAGAAGTAAAACTAAAAAACATTGCCAATGCGATGATAAAAATGTTCTTCATAAGTATTGAATGATTTTATGTAAAAGTAATTATTTTTTGGGCTTTGATTAAAATAAAACATTTCAAATCTTGAATGCTATAGCGAGTTCTTTTTGGTAGCTACAAATTGAAAACAGTATAGCTTTGGTAAGTCGATTGCAATATGGCTTCGGTTCTTTCGGGATGGGTATCCGATATAAAGAGTTGTCCGAACGAATCGTCTTTTACCATTTCGATAATTTTGGCTACTCGAAATTCATCTAGCTTATCAAAAATATCATCAAAAAGCAGTATCGGTTTTACGCCACTTTGTTGTTTTAGGAAATCAAATTGAGCCAGTTTTAGCGCAATCAAAAATGATTTTTGTTGGCCTTGAGAACCAAACTTTTTGATAGGAAACGAATCAATCTCAAACGACAAATCGTCTTTATGGATGCCAACGCTGGTGTACTGTAACGCTCGGTCTTTAGCTAAATTTTCATTTAGTAAGTTTAAAAGAGAATTTTCATAAAGATGACTTTCATAAACAAGTTGTACTTGTTCTGCGCTTCCAGTAATGGCTTGATGATGTTTATTAAAAATCGGTAAAAATTCGGCAATAAAGGCTTTCCTTTTTTCGAAAAGTAAGGCAGCAAAACCATCCAATTGCTCGTTGTAAATAGATAAGGTGTCCTTGTCAAAAACGTGGTTCAAGGCAAAATACTTCAATAAAGCATTGCGCTGACTGATTGTTTTCTGATACTGAATCAATTGCTGTAAATAGGTCGCGTCCAATTGTGAAATCACGCTGTCTATAAACTTTCTTCGGGTTTCGCTGCCTTCTATAATAAGGTCGCGGTCGGCTGGCGAAATAATGACCAGTGGAATGAAACCAATGTGGTCCGAAAATTTATCGTAGGCTTTGCCGTTTCTTTTTAAAATCTTTTTTTGTCCTTTTTTGATGCTGCAAACAATTTGTTCGTTGCGCTCATTTTTTTCAAACAAAGCATCAATTACAAAAAAATCCTCACCGTGTTTGATATTTTGAATGGCCAGCGGATTAAAATAACTTTTACCGTAAGCCAAATGATAAATGGCATCCAAAACATTCGTTTTTCCAATTCCGTTTTTGCCAACAAAGCAATTGATTTTGATGTCAAATTCAAATTCAGCTTCGCCAAAATTTTTATAATTGAATAACGAAATTTTCTTTAAATACATTGATGATAATTTACTAAGGATACGATTGGGGACTATTTACACCCTTTATTTAAGGGGTGCAAATTATCGAAAAATATTGATATTATTTGCTTTTGGTCTAGGGATAATATCGTTGATGCTTGTAACTATAGGTTAATTTTGGCTGTCCATAGGGACCAAATAAAAAAAAGAGTTAAGTTTTGATATAAAAGTCATTTTTTTTACTTCAGTTTCAATAAAAATTTTATTTTTGCGGCTCACTAAATTTATTTTAAATGGCTACTTACAGCAAACGAGGATATAAAACACCGAAAGAGAAAGAAGTAAAAGAACCAATCGAAGAAGTTCAAGTAAATGAAAAAGACAGTGCTACGGCCGAAGTTTTCTCAAAGTTAGACGAAACGGCTAATAGAACTGAAGATTTTATTGCCAAAAATCAAAAAATCATCATAGGTTTTGTAACAAGTATCGCATTGGTAACAGTTGGATATTTAGCCTATCAAAAATTCATTGCAACTCCTCAACAAGAAGAAGCAGCCAACGAAATGTTTGTGGCACAACAAAACTTCCAAAAAGCAACTGATGGTGTGGCTAGTGATTCATTGTATAAATTGGCTTTGAATGGATCAGAAGGTAAATTTGGTTTTATCAAAATCGCTGATGAATATTCAGGTACCGATGCTGGAAATTTAGCCAATTATTATGCAGGTATTGCTTATCTAAATACTGGTAAATATGCAGAAGCTATCTCGTATTTAGAGAAATTCAAATCTGACGATATCATTCTTGGGGCATTGGCAAAAGGAGCTATCGGAGATGCTTATGCTCAAACTAATAAGCAAGAAGAAGCTTTAGGTTTTTATGTAAAAGCAGCTGAGTCCAACAAAAACGATTTTACTACGCCACGTTTCTTGATGAAAGCGGGTAAAACGGCTTTGAGCTTAGGCAAAAAAGAAGAAGCTTTGAAATATTTCACAGAAATCAAAGAAAATTATGACGCAACTCCAGAAGCAGCCGTTGTAGATGGATTGATAGGATTAGCGCAATAAGAAGCACTTTTCTCCAAAATAATGTGAGGTTAGAAACCAAAGGAGTTCGAATTAATTTTTGAATACTTTCATTTTCTAACCTCTTTTTTTATACTTATATTTATAGGGTCTTTTAGGAGCAGCAACAATAGGCTTTTCAGGCAAAATCGTCCCGCTGTCCTTCCTATCTTTTGTTTATAGCGGGCAGTTGAAGAACTGCCAGCTATAAACAAAAGGATATTCCCTCCCATCGGGGCTAGGAGTAGTGATTTCGCTTTTTTGTAAACATTTTTAAAAGGCAACAAAATGTAGATGCGTTTAATTTAAATAAAATAATACAATGGCAACCGTAAACAAAAATTTATCGGATTATAATAAAAACGAAGTTCCAGATGCCAAAGATTTCCGTTTCGGAATTGTGGTTGCTGAATGGAATGAGAACATAACAGAAGGACTTTTTAATGGCGCCTACCAAGCCTTGATAGAAAATCAAGTACCAGCTCAATACATTATCCGTTGGAATGTTCCAGGAAGTTTTGAGCTGATTTATGGAGCCAAAAAAATGCTACAAACCCAAAAAGTAGATGCGGTTATTGTGATAGGTTGTGTGATTCAAGGCGAGACCAAACATTTTGATTTTGTTTGTGAAGGCGTTACACAAGGCATCAAAGACCTAAACGTACAAACCGATATTCCTGTAATTTTTTGCGTACTAACCGATAATACGATGCAACAGTCTATCGATAGAAGCGGAGGAATTCACGGAAACAAAGGTACCGAAGCCGCCATCGCTGCTATAAAAATGGCATACATTCGTCATCAAGCTACGCTTACCCACCTGTTTCAACATCAAAATTTATTAGGAGCAGGCGCTTTGCAAATCGAAGACAAGCCGTTACAACTTGAAGAATAACAATTTGGTTTCTCACTTATACAACCTATACTTCGAATTTTCAAGTATAGGTTTTTTGTTTTTTTTATAGGTACGACGCTAGCAAAACCCAATAGTTTTTGCTTAAATTTGTCCTCCTTGGTTTTTAATTTTAAATCCCAATCAGAAATTCTTAACCTCTAAATTTTATTTTTTTAATGTCGAGTATTATTCAATTGCTTCCGGATCATGTAGCCAACCAAATTGCTGCTGGAGAAGTAGTCCAAAGACCTGCATCTGTTGTCAAAGAATTGTTGGAAAATGCCGTTGATGCCAAAGCCACCGACATTAAATTGATTATAAAAGACGCCGGAAAATCACTGGTACAAGTCATTGATAATGGCGTTGGAATGAGTGTGACAGATGCGCGTTTGTGTTTTGAACGTCATGCTACATCCAAAATTCGTTTGGCCGAAGATTTATTTTCATTAAATACCAAAGGATTTCGTGGAGAAGCTTTGGCTTCTATTGCTGCGATTGCCCACGTAGAAATGAAAACCAAGCAAGATCAAGACGAATTAGGTACTCACATTGTTATCGAAGGAAGCAAATTCGTTTCCCAAGAAGTGGCTGTTTTGCCCAAAGGAACCTCTTTTGCCGTAAAAAATCTTTTCTTTAATATTCCAGCCCGTCGTAATTTCCTAAAATCAGATACTGTCGAGTTTCGTCACGTGGTCGATGAGTTCCAACGTGTGGTTATGGCGCATCCCAAAATTCATTTCACTTTTTATCACAACGGAAATGAAATGTTCAATTTGCCTCCAGCCACTTTACGTCAGCGTATTGTTGGAATTTTTGCTGGGAAGACCAATGAAAAATTGGTACCTGTAAGCGAAGAAACCGAGATAGTGAGCATTCAAGGTTTTGTAAGCAAACCCGAGTTTGCCAAAAAGAGTAGGGGTGAACAGTTTTTCTTTGTTAATGACCGATTCATAAAAAGTGGCTATTTGCACCACGCTGTGATGGCAGCTTTTGATGGTATTTTGAAAGACGGTTTGCAACCTAGTTACTTTTTGTACCTCACAGTGGAACCCAATACAATTGATATCAACATTCATCCTACGAAGACTGAAATTAAATTTGACGATGAACACGCTTTGTATGCTATTCTAAGAGCTTCAATCAAGCACAGTCTTGGGCAATTTAATGTAGCTCCTGTGTTGGACTTTGATCGTGATGCCAATTTGGATACGCCTTATCATTATAAAGATTTGGAAGGTTCTTTTCCTACGATTGAAGTTAATGGTAATTTTAACCCTTTCGCTGAATCGACTCCAACACCTCAAAAATCCTATTCAAGTTATAAGAAACCAGAAGCTACAGCAAGTTGGGAAAGCTTGTATGTCGGCTTAGAACCAGAGATAGAACGTGACCCAGAACCCGAGCAGTTTTCTAGTATGGCTTTTGAAACAGATGCGATTTCTTCCTCATTGTTTTCGGATAATGAAGTAGAACAAGCGGTTCAAAAAACGTATCAAATTCATAAAAAATATATTGTTTCGCCTATAAAGTCAGGAATGGTAATTGTCGACCAACAGCGTGCGCATCAAAGAGTGTTGTACGAGCAATTTTTGGCCAATATGACCATGCATAAAGCAGCTAGTCAGCAATTGTTGTTTCCATTGAATTTGTTCTTTTCTACCGATGAAATGGCGTTGATTGCAGAATTGAAAAGCACATTGACCGCTACAGGCTTTGTTTTTGATACTTCGGCTACAGATCATGTAGTGATTTCTGGTATTCCTGTCACGATTTCTGAAAGTGAAGTGGCTTTGGTAATCGAACAATTAGTAGCCGATTTAAACGATGGGATTCCAGAAAACAGTTTTAGTCAAAGCGATACTATTGCCAAATCAATGGCGAAAAGTTTAGCAGTAAAAACAGGAACCTATTTAACCGAAAAAGAACAAGAAAATGTTGTAAATGGTCTTTTTGCATGCAAAGAACCCAATGTTTCCCCTTTTAATAAACCTACTTTCATTACCATGCGTGTGGAAGATATAGATAAAAAATTTGCTATATGATGAATATCACCCCAACTGTTAAGCAATTGTTGATTATTAACGTGCTGTTTTATATTGGTTCCATAGTTGTAGGCGAACCTGCCTATCGCTTACTGGCTATGTATTATTTAGAAAGTCCAGAGTTCCATAGTTGGCAAATTTTTACACACATGTTCATGCATGCTCCATTGCCAAATATTATGCATATCTTATTTAATATGTTTGCCTTGTATTCCTTTGGATCAGCTTTGGAACATTTTTGGGGAGGAAAAAAGTTTTTGTTTTTTTACATTTCTTGTGGCTTAGGAGCTGCTTTATTGCATTCAGGAGTAAATTATTATTTGTTTGAAAACGGATTGAATACTTTGATTTCTAATGGTTTTTCCAAAATGGAAATCATGCAGATTCTAAATCAAGGTAAGTTTGACACGAGATGGCAAGAATTACTTACGGTATCTGATTTTAATAGTTTTATTGGGGCCTATACAGGTACAGTAGTTGGAGCATCGGGTGCTATTTATGGTTTACTGGTAGCCTTTGCTTTTATGTTTCCTAATGCCGAATTGATGTTAATGTTTGTCCCAATTCCAATCAAAGCAAAATATTTTGTACCAGGATTGCTGTTGATTGATTTGTATTCAGGTGTTTCTGGAGGCTCTATTTTTGGCGGTTCTACAGGAATTGCGCACTTTGCTCATTTGGGAGGTGCTTTGTTAGGTTTCTTGATGATGTGGTATTGGAAAAAAAATCAATTCAATAACAATCGTTGGAATTAAAAAAGAGCGTTCTTTTTTATAGCTTTGTTTATATTTGGAATATTATAGCATCTTTTTATGAATATACTCGATGATTTAAAGTCACGTTACCGTATGGGAGATGTTGCATTGCAATTCATTTTCTGGAATATAGCCCTCTTTTTACTCTCCATACCGCTTTTTTACCAATTTAAGTTAGGTCAATTTGCATTTCCTGATTGGATTGCATTGTCATCAGATCCTATGGTTTCCTTTCGTCACCCATGGACGTATCTTTCGTATGCTTTTTTTCACGACGGGATTGGGCATTTGTTCTTCAATATGCTTGTTTTGCATTTTTGCAGTCAGTTGTTTTTGACCTTTTTTACCACAAAACAATTCGTAGGATTGTATATGCTCAGCTCAATTTTTTCAGGAATAGTGTTTGTGGTTTCTTATTATTTTTTGCAATATACTTCGTTAATTGTTGGTGCTTCGGCTGCAATTTATGCAATTCTAATGGCGACAACTACCTATCAACCACTAATGGAAGTGCAATTATTTCTTTTCGGGAGAGTTAGGTTATGGTACATTACTGCTGTTATTCTTCTATTAGATGTCCTTCAATTTCGTTTAGAAAATATGGGTGGTCATATTGCTCACTTTGCTGGTGCTTTTTTTGGTTTTTTATTTATAAAGTTGTTGGTTAATGGAGTGGATTTGAGTAAATTGGTCTCGGGTACCGTCGATTTTGGAACAGGTTTGTTTCAGCCCAAAAAGAAAACACCTTTCAAGAAAGTTCACGTTAATTATTCAAAAAAAGAAACGCCAAGAACTTCTTCCAGAATTGTAACCAAAGACAAAACCCAACAACAAATCGATGAAATTTTAGATAAAATAAGCCAATCTGGTTATGATTGTTTAACCGCCGAAGAAAAAGAGTTTTTGTTTAAAGCAGGGAAATAATCCAAAGTTTATGTAGATTTAGGTTAAATTCAATACAAAATTGTTGTCCTCAATTCAGCGACAAACCATACATCCACCAACGATAATTATCAAGTAATGAAGAACCTTTCATGGTTTAATAAAATAATGTTTTTTTTGAATATAGTTTTAACTGTATTCACATTTACTGCCTATATATTTCCTTTTTTATCGCCTAAAGTTTTTCCATTATTTGCGGTTTTTACCTTGTTTATGCCTGTTTTTTTTGTACTCAACGGCTTGTTTTTTTTGTATTGGGGGATGCAATTCAAAAAAAGAATGATTTTATCAGGTTTGGTTCTGCTTATGGGCATCACATTTATCAATAAGTTCTATAAATTCTCTCCTAAAATTTACCAAGATTCCCCAAAAGATTTTAAGGTGATGAGTTATAATGTTCGCTTGTTTAACGTCTTTAAGTGGATTGATAGAGAAGACATTCCTCAAGAGATTTTAGCCTTTATCAACGAAAATAATCCCGATATACTCTGTATTCAAGAGTACTCAAATCATGGTAATGTCGATTTGAAAGTGTATCCTTATCGTTATATTTTTATTGAAGGGGATAAAATTCGTACGGGTCAAGCTATTTTTTCAAAATTTCCAATTATCAATCAAGGAAACATTGTGTTTCCTAATTCCAACAACAATGCCATTTTTGCCGATATTAAGAGAGGAAAAGACATTATTCGTGTGTACAATATCCATTTTCAATCCATAAAAATATCACCCGATGTACATGAAATTTCCGAAAATATTGAAGTGATCAATCAACAAAAATCACAAAAATTATTGAACCGCATTAGCATAGCTTTTAAAAAACAACAAGAACAAGCAACCATTTTTATTGCTCATAAAAAAGAATCACCCTACCCCGTAATTATATGTGGCGATTTAAACAATAGCGCTTTTTCGTATGTATATCGCAATGTAAAAGGGAAATTAAGAGACGCGTTCGAAGAAGCAGGAAAGGGTTTCGGGCAAACCTATACCTTTCGTTATTATCCTGCAAGGATTGATTATATTTTTGCCGATGATAAAATGGAAGTCAAAGAATTTCAGAGTTTTTCAGAATTTCAAAACTCGGATCATTATCCCATCATGGCTAAGTTGAGTTTTTAAAGTAGTTTTTGGAGCGAAACAAAAGGCAATTTTGTAAGCATGGGTTCCCGCTCTCCGCTATATCTTTTTTTATTATACCCTGTCAGGGTTCAAAACCCTGACAGGGTATAATAAAAAAAGGATGCCGCTCCTATCGGGGCTAAAGAGCCGTCAATTGGTTATTTATTTTGTTATAATCTTTTGATTTTTCAGATAATCCAAAGCAAATTTCCCTTCATTAAAAATCAAATCCAGTACACTTAAGTTATTGATGAATCCGTGTTTGTCATCAAAAACTTGAGGGTAACTCTCAAAAATAGTAGGATCTTTTTTGCCATTAACAAGGCTTCTAGCATCAAAAATATCATCTGCTACTTCGTGAAAATATTCAGCTGTTTTTTTAAACTCAAGCGGATATCGAAGGCATTTTTCTATCAAAGCAATGGTTTCAAAATTCAAATCCATCAAAAAGTGGTGTTTTTTTTCAAAAAAAGGCACAAAATCATCTTCAAAAAACTCAAAGAAAGGAGAGCTTCTATAGCCCGCTTCAAGAGATTTAAAGTGCTGTTTTTGCCAATCAAAATCATTCTCAATGATAATGTCTTTTGTTTTTTGATGTCCTTTGTTGGCGTGCTTAATAGGAATATTTAGCATTTGAATCCCATTCGGGCTATAAATGTAAGTTCTATTTCTATTCGTCTGTTTTTGAAAATTATCTTCAACTTCAAAGGTCACCACTTCCGACTGTACCATAGCCGCAAACTGACTGATAGAGGGGAAATACGAGGGGTGTATTAGTGTATTCATACTGCTTTTTTTAAAGTCAAAAGTCATATCTATCCGATAAGGAAAAATATGACTTTTGAAGAAACGTTGTACATTGGGTTAAATCTCGGTTTTAGCTTTTCTTTTTTTCCAAAAATATTCTCCAATAAAGAAAGCAACTAAAGCAAACAAGAAATACTTGAAATAAGATTGTGGTTGGCCTTCTCCGCTAACCGTTGTGAAAACGCGGTCCCAACGAATTTTGTTGATGCCTTTTCCATTTGTGTCCCAACTCATCCAAATAAATATTGGTTTACCCACAATATGGTTTTCTGGAACAAAACCCCAATAACGACTGTCTTCCGAGTTATGGCGATTGTCTCCCATCATCCAATAATAATTTTGATCAAAAGTGTAATTAGTAGCTACTTTACCATCAATTCGGATTTCGGTTCCGTTTACTTCTAATTTTTTATTTTCATAATCGGTTATGATATTTTTGTAAAAAGGAAGCGTTTCTAGATTCAAAGCCACTGTTTTTCCTTTTTGCGGAATATAAATTGGGCCGTAGTTATCTTGATTCCAGTCTTTGGTATGTGGAAAGACGCTTTTTTCTGCTCCTTTTGAATTTATTCTAATTACAGATGTAATTCCATGCACTTGTTTAAATCGTTCGGCACCAGCTGCAGTCAAAGCACTTATAAATAAAGTGTCTCGTCGTTGATCATCTAAAAAACCTGCAGGATCAGTAATGTCTAATTCTTTGAACAAAGTTTCAAAATCAATAGGTGTTTTACCATCTAAAACCAGTTTGTACGAATATTGAGTTTTGGCTCTTTCTGGTAAGATAAGTTCTTTTCCATCAATGTAAACGATGCCATATTTAATAGATAAATTGTCTCCAGGTAAACCTACACAACGTTTTACATAATTTGATTTTTTATCAATAGGTTTGTCAACTCGTAAGCCTGAATTGTCTCTGAATTTATATACTGTGTCCACTGGCCAGTTGAATACTACAATGTCATTTCGTTTGATATCCTCAATAGATGGAAATCTCAAATAAGGTAATTGTGGCCAATTCAAATAGGATTTTTTCTTAGTTAAAGGAATAGTGTCATGAACCATCGGTAGGGCCACAGTTGTCATTGGTACTCTTGCTCCATAGTTCATTTTGCTCACAAACAAAAAGTCACCTACCAATAATGATTTCTCTAAAGAGGAGGTCGGAATGGTGAAAGGTTGAATAAAATAAGTATGAACAATAGTAGCAACTATAACGGCAAACAATAATGAACTAACCGTATCAGCCGCTTTGTGGTCAGGTGCGGTGTCTCTATCGGTAATATAATTCAAAGGTTGTGTATAATTGATGTAATACAAATAAAAACCAAAAGTTAGAATTACCAAGATAGTGTCTACTGTAGAACGTTTTCCAAAACTGCGTAAGGTTTCTACCCAAACTACAGGAAACATAATTAAGTTGATTACCGGAATGAACAATAAAATCGTCCACCAAGTTGGTCTTCCAATGATTTTCATCAATACAATAGCATTGTAAATAGGAACAGCGGCTTGCCAGCGTTTTCTTCCGGCACTTTCGTACATTTTCCATGTACCCAAAAAATGGACTATTTGAATAACTAAAAAGAATACAAACCAAGAATATAGTGTCATAGGATTCGGTATTTTTTAAAAACTTATGTAGCTCTAGGATTATTTAAAATTTAAAACATCTTTCATGGTGAAAACGCCTTGTTTTCCTGCCAACCATTCTGCAGCTATAACAGCACCTAAGGCAAATCCTTCTCTGTTGTGAGCAGTATGCTTAATTTCGATGGCATCGATAGGGGAGTTGTAGGTTACTGTATGTGTTCCCGGAACTTCTCCTGTTCTAATGGCTTCAATGTGAAGTTCGTTTTCTTTTGGACTTGCATCCATAGTCCATTTAGAATAGTTACTATGTTCCATAACTCCTTCGGCTAAGGTAATAGCTGTACCGCTTGGCGCGTCTAATTTGTGGATATGGTGAATTTCTTCCATAGCCACTTTATAAGAATCATAAGGAGCCATTATTTTTGATAAATAGGAATTCAATTCAAAAAAAAGATTTACTCCTAAGCTAAAGTTAGAACTTGAAATAAAACCACCGTTTTTTTCTTTACATAAGGCAATCATTTTGTCATAGTGTTCTAACCAACCAGTTGTACCCGAAACGACAGGGACATTATTGTTAAAACTGGCCGAAATATTGGCAACTGCTGCTGCTGGGACACTGAAATCTATGGCAACATCGGCTTTTTCTAGTCCTTCATAAGTGTTGAATTCGTCTTTTTTCAAAACTATTTCGTGACCTCTTTCAAGTGCAATTCTTTCAATTACTTGGCCCATTTTTCCGTATCCTAAAAGCGCAATCTTCATTTTTTTTGATTTAAAATAAGTACTTCTTAAAAAGTATAATTGAAAGTTAGTCCAACGTTGGGACGAAACGTTACATCGTTTGGGTAAATTTCGGGTTTTAATGATAGGTTTTCATTCACATTAAACTGAATTAAAGCCGCATCCACATTGGCGTCAATAATATTCAGTACATAAAAACCAACGGTTACTAATGCCGATAAATCTCTATTGCGTTGGTAAAATTTTTGTCCAGCAATGAGTCGGCTATTGTCTAAATAGGAAAATTTGTCATCGGTGTAACCTTCTAATCTTCTTTTGTAAGCATCACGGTATTGATTGTATTTTCTGTTATTGTCTAAATAAAAATACAAGCTTGTCCCAATACCGGCATAAACCAAGGGAATTTTCCAATACTTTTTGTTATAAGCCTGACCTAAACCTGGTAAAATTGCAGAATAAAAAGCTGCTTTTGCAGGTGTAAGTGGGTCAATATCATTGGATTGGACAGTGTCTTTTGCAACTAAACCTTCCGTTTTTTTATCTTGTGCAAAAACAAAACCATTTACGAGAAAAAAAGTGAGGATACATATGGTTAGGAATTTTGTCACTACCCTTTGATTAATTTTAGAATTCTGTTTAAATCTTCTTTAGAGTGAAAGGGAATCGTTATTTTTCCTTTTCCTTTAGGGTCTACTTTCAAGTCTACTTTGGTTCCAAAATAAGAATTAAAACTTTGTTGTTGTTCCTCATCAATTTCGAAAGCAGCAGATTTTGAAGGCGTATTCGATTTTGGTAGCAAACTTTCTTGGTAGTTTTTTACCAAAGTTTCTGTTTCACGAACCGATAGATTTTGACTTACAATTTTCTGATACATTTGGGCTTGTACATCCAAATCCTCAACATTGATAATAGCACGACCATGTCCCATGCTAATGAAACCGTCTCTAATCCCAGTTTGAATAATAGGGTCTAATTTTAATAAACGTAAATAGTTGGCAATGGTAGAACGTTTTTTTCCCACTCTTTCACTCATTTGCTCTTGAGTCAATTGGATTTCATCCATTAATCGTTGGTAGGAAAGCGCAATCTCAATTGGATCTAAGTCATGACGCTGAATGTTTTCCACCAACGCCATTACCAATGATTCGTTGTCATTGGCAATTCGAATGTATGCTGGTACGGTTGTCAGTCCTACTAAAATTGAAGCCCTTAAACGTCGTTCTCCAGAAATTAATTGGTATTTGTTGAAATCTAATTTACGAACTGTAATAGGTTGAATCACACCTAATTCTTTAATAGAAGTGGCTAATTCACGCAGTGATTCTTCATTGAAATTAGTCCTTGGTTGAAACGGATTAATTTCAATAGCATCAATTTCAAGCTCAATAATATTACCTACAACTTTGTCTGCATTTTTGTCCTCAACCGACTTAATATCGTTTTCAGGGTCTTTTAGTAATGCGGATAATCCTCTACCGAGTGCTTGTTTTTTTACTGCTTTTGTCATAAAACCTATTTGCTATTTTTCTTTATTATTTCTTGAGCCAAGTGAATATAGTTAACCGCTCCTTTACTTGTTGCGTCATAGTTGATTATACTTTCGCCAAAACTTGGTGCTTCACTCAATTTCACATTTCGTTGGATTACAGTTTCAAAAACCATATCATTGAAGTGTTTTTGAACTTCTTCCAAAACTTGGTTAGATAATCGTAGTCTTGAGTCATACATCGTTAATAATAACCCTTCGATGTCTAAATCTGGATTGTGAATTTTTTGAATACTTTTTACGGTGTTCAATAATTTTCCTAATCCTTCGAGTGCAAAATATTCGCACTGAATTGGGATAATTACAGAATCTGCAGCTGTGAGGGCATTCAAAGTAAGTAAACCTAATGAAGGTGCACAGTCAATTAAAATGTAGTCGTATTCATCTTTGATACTATCTAAAGATTTTTTGAGCATGTACTCGCGGTTTTCTTTGTCAACTAATTCTATTTCGATAGCTACAAGGTCAATATGAGAAGGAATGACATCTACATTTGGTGCAGTGCATTTTAGTATAGCTTCGTGTGGTGTGTTACTATGTTCTAGGATTTGATAAGTTCCAATTTCAACAGATTCTACATCAATTCCTAAGCCTGAAGTGGCATTGGCTTGAGGATCAGCATCAATTAATAAAACTTTTTTTTCTAAAACACCTAATGATGCTGCAAGATTAACGGAAGTTGTAGTTTTTCCAACGCCTCCTTTTTGATTAGCAATCGCAATGATTTTGCCCATTTGTTTTTTGAATTTTGAGCGGTAAAAATACAATTTTTTATGGTTATTGAAAATCTAATTACTAACAATTGTGATCTTCTTGAAGTAACGATTTTTAACAAATCTAGAATTATATATTTACTTCGCGCGAATTCTTCTTCAAAACCAAGAACTTACTTCCTCTAAATAGTATTTAGAACAATTCAATATACAAAACTATAGTATATTTAAAATAGTTTGTTGGTACTTGTATATGTTTTGCATTTCTGTTTCATTACTTAGTTTTATATGGTTTTTATAAAACATAATTTTTATGCTAATTGCATCTATACATTTTATAGCTTCATAAAATAACCACTCTTTAGCCATTTCTATTCTCTTTTCTAAATTATAAAAAGAAAAAAAACAGGAAAAAATAATGTCATTTTTCCTGTTTTTAATGAATTTTTTTAAGAATAGCTCCTTTTTTTTATTACTTAACCTAATTTGAATTTCATAAGAAATAAAATAGTTAAGATTAATATCTGCAATTTGAAGACGAAACAACAGAGGTAATTCTTCTGTCCCTACTTGTTGTTTTTAGGCATTGTCTGGTATTTCGATTGTACCATACTTTGTAAGTATTTCCTCCTTCTTGGTGACTTTTTTGTTCGTAAAAGTTTCGATTTCTCAACATAGAGTATGCTGTTAAAGCTTGTCTACCTACTAAATCTCTATTGTTGTAACTTTTGCTACTGTATCTATCGTTATTGTATCTATCCTTGCTGTAACGGTCATTGTCATATCGATCATTATCATATCGGTCATTATCATATCGGTCATTATTGTAATTATTGTTGTTGTTATACCTACCATTATTAGAATGGTTGCTTTTATCATTTTTTTTGTTGTCATGTTTTTGGGCTACTACAGCTGTAGTGGAACAAAGTGCGAAAAAACATAGAACAGTTAGGGTTTTAAAGTGATTTTTCATTTTTTAAAAATTTTAAGGATTAGTTATTATTTTTTTAATATTCAATTATTTTGTCGATTACAAAAATTTTTGAAGTTTCACCATTTTTTAGTTTGTATTGTATTTGACGGGTACCACCAGTAGGATTACTATTGGTGTCTCCTTCTTTGTATATAGGGAAGCGTTGAATTAAAGTTCCTACGATGAGCTTAAATTCGTCATGTCCAAGGTATCCTTTGTTAGCCTTTGGGTTCTCAATTATACTAGGAATCGAAATTTCACTCACAGACTTGTTGTTGTTTCCTGAGAATCCAATTGCCGTGCCATAACTACCACTTCCGCTGTTTGTGATATAAATCAATAACTCAGGTGAACCATCCGTATTTACATCCTCTATTTCTATAGTATTAATTATTCCGTCTACGTTTTTTTTAATTAATGAGTTATCTTCGGTGAAGCCATTTGGCTGTATAGTTAATGTTGTGTCTTTTAATGTAATAACAAAGCTAATATTTTGGTAAGTCACTTTTTTTTGGAAAGTTGTTTGAGGTTCCTTAGTTGTGTAATTTGAACTAACTAAAGAATCAGCTTTTTTATTTGATGGCAGTTGGCGGTTTTCCTCTTGTTTTTTTTGACAACTAAATAGCGTTGTTATTGTTGAAATTGATATAAAAATAAATATAAAATTTGATTTCATTAGAATATATTGGCTGTAAATGTGTTGATTAGAATAAAATTACAAAAAAATAATTACAATTCTAATGTGATTATTGTATTATGAAAAATATTTTGTTTAAAAACAAAACGAATTCCAAGAGTAATCAAATTTGAGTTCAATAATTTATTAGTAATATTATTTTTTAAATAACTTGTGATAGCCAAAAAAGTATTCTATATTTGCACCCGCGTTACGGGGTGTAGCGTAGCCCGGTTATCGCGCCTGCTTTGGGAGCAGGAGGTCGCAGGTTCGAATCCTGCCACCCCGACAAAATCCTTTCTGAGTTTCAGAAGGGATTTTTTGTATATATGGAATTTACAGTTTACATATTATATTCAAAATCCGCTGACAAGTACTATGTCGGTTATACTTCTATGGGAATTGATGATCGACTAAGGCGTCATTTAAGTAATCATAAAGGTTTTACTGGAAGAATTAAAGATTGGGAGTTGTTTTATTTTGAGAAGTTTCCAGAAAAGAGTGAAGCTATTAAAAGAGAAAAAGAAATAAAAAGTTGGAAAAGCAAAGCCAGAATTCAACTCTTAACAAAGCAATGAGCGGTTATCGCGTCCCGATGATAATCGGGAAGGTCGCAGGTTCGAATTTCCGTTAAACGGAATAAACGCTGCCACCCCGACAAAATCCTTTCTGAGTTTCAGAAGGGATTTTTTGTATATATGGAATTTACAGTTTACATATTATATTCAAAATCCGCTGACAAGTACTATGTCGGTTATACTTCTATGGGAATTGATGATCGACTAAGGCGTCATTTAAGTAATCATAAAGGTTTTACTGGAAGAATTAAAGATTGGGAGTTGTTTTATTTTGAGAAGTTTCCAGAAAAGAGTGAAGCTATTAAAAGAGAAAAAGAAATAAAAAGTTGGAAAAGCAAAGCCAGAATTCAACTCTTAACAAAGCAATGAACGGTTATCGCGTCCCGATGATAATCGGGAAGGTCGCAGGTTCGAATCCTGCCACCCCGACAAAAAAACCTTTCTGAAACTCAGAAAGGTTTTTTTTTATTACCTTATAATCAAAACAAATACTTCAAAGCGAGTTATTATTTTTTAAAATCCTATTTTTGCGTGTATTTTAAAAAACTCAAAAAACAATGTCAAATACTATCGAAAAAATAAAATGCCTAATTATTGGTTCAGGACCTGCGGGTTATACGGCTGCCATTTATGCTGCTAGAGCTAATATGAATCCAGTTTTGTATCAAGGAATGCAACCAGGTGGACAATTAACTACAACCAATGAAGTAGAAAATTTTCCAGGTTATGTAGACGGGGTAACTGGTCCAGAAATGATGATTCAGTTGCAACAACAAGCGCAACGCTTTGGTGCCGATGTGCGCGATGGTTGGGCTACCAAAGTTGATTTCTCTGGCGATATCCACAAAGTTTGGATTAATGATACTATCGAATTGCACTGCGAAACCGTAATTATTTCTACAGGAGCTTCCGCAAAATATTTAGGTTTACCATCGGAACAACATTATTTAAAAATGGGTGGAGGAGTTTCTGCTTGTGCCGTTTGCGATGGATTTTTCTACAGAAATCAAGAAGTGGTAATCGTTGGAGCAGGAGATTCAGCTTGCGAAGAAGCACACTACTTATCTAAATTATGCAAAAAAGTTACGATGTTGGTTAGAAGCGAAAAATTCAGAGCCTCCAAAATTATGGAAGAAAGAGTACGCAAAACCGAAAACATCGAAATCCTTTTAAACCACGATACGGTTGAAGTTTTAGGGGATGAACAAGTGGTTTCGGCTATCAAAGTAAAAAACAAAACCACCGATGAAGTCTATGACATTCCCGCAACCGGATTTTTCGTGGCCATTGGCCATAAACCTAACACCGATATTTTCAAAGATTACTTGACCTTAGACGAAACGGGTTATATCGTAAACGTTCCAGGAAGTTCAAAAACGAATGTAGCAGGAGTTTTCGTAGCAGGAGACGCCGCCGATCACGTGTACCGTCAAGCCATTACTGCTGCTGGTACAGGTTGTATGGCTGCATTGGATGCCGAGCGTTATTTGGCTGCCAAAGAATAATCTTTTTAGGAGCAGTATTCAAAGTTCTTTTTTGTGAGCAAAGTCCCGCTCTCCGTTATAATCTTTGTTGCCGAACCCCGGCAACAAAGGATTTCCACTGCGATCGGGGCTAAAGAGCAGCAATGAGATTTTTGGGTTACCTTTTTAATTTTAGTCATAAAAAAAGTCCTTCACGAAGAAGGACTTTTTTTGTGTCAACTAAAACTATTCTTGGCTTATCGAACCGCCAGAATTTTCGCTTTTTTTCAGGCTTTTAGGCTTATTATTGTAGGAGATATTTCCTCCACTAGACGCTTCGGCATCAAGACTCACCAAAGGATGTAGTGATTGAATACTTCCTGATGAAGCCTGTGATTTGATATCATTTGCCAACAACTCACCAGCATTAATAGAACTTCCGCTCGAAGAATTGGTTTCTAAGCTAATAGCTTTACCTTTCAATTCAATGCTACTTCCGCTACCAGAATCACAAATTATTTTTTCAGACTCTATGTTCAAATCCAAAGAAGCCGCACTCGATGCATCAATCTTGAATTCGGTAGCTTTAAGCGTTGATTTGCTATTGACAGTTGCAGCACTATTGGCTTCGATACCTTCTATAATAGGAGCACGAACAGTAACTTTTTTAGAGTTAATATTTATGAATGAACTGTATTTGCATCCAATAATAAGCTTGCCATTTTCTACTTTGGTAGTGATTTCTTTTTGCAAATTATCATCGGCTTCTACTATTATCTCAACTTTGTCGGCTTGTTCTAGTACCAAATCGATAGCGTTACCTACTTCAATACTTTTAAAATCGCCATTTACAATTCTCTTTTCGGTGGTTACATTACCACTTCCTGTGATGGAATTGAAATTTGTAGACAAGTTACAAGAGGCAAACAGTAAAGCGGTCAGCGTAACAATGATGAATTTTGTTACTAAAGTGATTATTTTTACCATAGCTATTCGGTTTTGATGATTATTCCGTCTTTGTTGATTTTTAATTCTTTTATATCCTTATTGGATTTAATTAAAGTATCTTTTTTAATAGAAATACCATTTTCGTTGATGGTAACATTAGTAGATTTTGAATCGTTTTCTACATCATTCCACTCGTTCTCATCATCAGGGCAATTTAAACATTTTATTTGAGAATTAGTTACTTTGTAAACGTAATTGTCTGAGCTATAGTGTAAATTAAAGAAATCATTATCTGAACGATCATAGTTTTGTACTGATGCGTCTGGTTTCAATAAAGTGCCTTCTGGCAAATACAAATACAATTCTACTTCTTGATCACGGAATTTGTTTTTTACATCGGTCAATAAATAATTGTCTAAATACAAATGATTTCCTTCTACTTTTATCCCATATTGAATTTTTTCAGCTCTGAATTTTGCATCTTGAAACGATTTTCCTTTAGCAGTTCTTTCAATTTGGATGTAAGGAGTTTTTTCATCGGTATACAAAATTCTCAAACTTACATTGTTAGAATAAATCAATTTGTTGTTCGCAGAATCTTGTACAAATTCAAATTCAGTATGATCATCGATATCTTTTGTATAGTAATCATTATATCTGAATTTCACGAACAAAGTATCGTTTGCATTCAAAGGAATATTTTGTTTGGCTACAGTTTTTCCGTCATACGCTACTTGAGTAGCTGTTTTTACTCCTATAGAGATTAAGATGGCAATAGAGATTAACCACAAAGCCAACAAACTATATTTAGCAATGTTTCCAATTGATCCAATAGTTGGTGATAATAACTTGAATCCTAATATAGTAAGGAAAAAGAATGGGATTCCGATAGCAAAAAACATCAATAGACCAAAGCTCCAAACAGGATAGTCTGCAAAGTTCCCTGCTTCAACAAAGTTTTGCCAAGGAAAATCGATAAATGCTGAAGAGCCTAATGTGAATACTCCAATAAATAAGCTAACTAGTGTAAAAAGTCCTGTCAAGATTAAAATAACACCCAAGACTTTAGAGAAAACTTTGAAAAGAGTCATAATAAAATCACCTAAAGAATTTCCCAACTTTTCGGCTCCCGATTTTACTTGGTTTCCCATTTTGTCATAATCGGCATTTTTGAATTTACCAGATACGTTTTCAAATTCTTCACGTACTTTTTTCTCGATGTTAGAGATGGTTACAGGTTCACCTGTCATTTCTAGTTTTTCCGAAGTAGTGATGGCTTCAGGAGTTACAATCCATAGAATGATATAAGCCAATATACCAGTACCAAATCCAGCAAAAACAAAGATTAAGAACATAATTTTTAACCAAACCGCATCGATTCCGAAGTAATGTCCAAGACCTGTGGCTACACCACCAATCATTCCTTTTTCTTTGTCGCGGTATAGTTTTTTTGTGCTTCTACCACTGTATTCGTTGAATTTTTGAGAAGTGTTGGATTCATCTTCAATAATATAGTCTTCTGGTTGTCCCATTACTGCGATAACTTCGTCTACGTCTTTCAGTCCTACAACGTGTTTGTCGCTTTTTTGTTTTTCATTCAACAATTCTGAAACGCGCATTTCGATGTCTTTTATGATTTCTTCTTGGCCAGAAGATTTAGATAACGAGCGTCTGATTGCTTCAAAATAACGAGTTAATTTTTGGTATGCATCTTCATCAATATGGAAGAACATTCCGCCTAAGTTTATATTTACAGTTTTGTTCATGACTATTGTTTTTGGTTGGTGATTAGACTTACAGCTTCGGATAATTCATTCCAAGTGCCGCTTAATTCAGTTAAAAAGGTTTGACCTATTTCAGTAAGACCATAATACTTTCGTGGTGGTCCTGAGGTTGATTCTTCCCAACGATAGTTGAGTAATCCGTCATTTTTTAATCGTGTTAGCAAAGGATAAATGGTTCCCTCAACTACTAACAATTTAGCGTCTTTTAAAGTGTCTAATATTTCAGAAGTGTAGGCATCTTTTTCTTTTAAAACTGATAAGATGCAAAACTCGAGAACACCTTTACGCATCTGGGCTTTTGTGTTTTCAATGTTCATAATTTTCGTTTTGATTTTTTGTTTGATTAGAACTGTTCGTTTTTTGATTACTTTCCATTACAGATGATAGTTGAGATGATTTATAGAGTTGATTAGACTACTATATACTACTTTATAATTGATTACTTTATAAAGGGAATAGTGAATGGATATTGGTATTTTTCTCCATTTGATGTTTTTACAGCTGCAATAATTATTAAAAAGAATTCTGCTATTTTGAATCCTACCAAAGCTAGAGCAGCGATGATTCCAACTGTAATAAGTCCAATGTGGTTTTCAAAATTAAAATCTCTTATCACTAATCCGTGATTGTGATAGAATTCATCAAAGGTTATATTGTTAAAAACAGTAAAAATTAATATCGGTAAAGCAATTGCCGCCATAACCAGTGAGTAAATAAGGATACTCAATTGAAAGTTAATAGCTTGTTTCCCGTGATGATCTACAAATTCTGATTGCTCTTTTTTTGAAGTCCAAATCAAAATAGGGAAGATATAATTTCCAAAAGGAATTATATACTGACTCAGTGTACTCAGGTGAGTAAAAGTTGCAATGTTTTTTTCTGATGATGTTTCCATGATTTAAAGTATATAGTAATTTCTTATGCAAATATATGTCTAAAAGAAAGTATCTTGTATCGCATAGTAGTGAATATTAACAAAATATTAACAAAAGTGTTTTTTATAATTGCTGCTTATTTAGTTGTTTTCTATTGATTAGTAGTGCTTTGAGTGTGTTATTTGGAGATGTGGTTATGGTTTAGGGGTGATATTGTAATTTTATATGTATGCATAGTATTTTTTTGTACTTTTACCCAAAAACCAACATATAATGGAAATAAACGTATCAAAATTGAATCAATTCTTATTTTTTAAATTGCCTTCGGCTTTTTTGTGTGGGGTAAGAGTAAAAGCTATAAACGAAATGCAATGTGTAGTAAGTGTCAAGCACCGCTGGATCAATCAAAATCCGTTTAATTCTATGTACTTTGCTGTTCAGGCAATGGCTGCTGAGTTGTCTACAGGGGCATTAGTAATGTATCAAATTCAAAAAAGCGGTAGAAAAATTTCTATGTTAGTAGCTAATAACAAAGGGAGTTTTACCAAAAAGGCAACAGGCAGAATTACATTTGTCTGTAATGATGGGCATTTGATAGAAGAAGCAATAAAGCAGACGATTGCTACAGGTGAGGGGCAAACTTTTTGGATGAAATCCATTGGAACCGATGAAAAAGGAGTTCAGGTTTCTGAAATGGATTTTGAATGGAGCGTTAAAGTAAAATAATAAGTTCTAGATTTAAGTAAACAATAAAAAAATGCCTCGATTGAGGCATTTTTTATTTTGATTTTTTAGAAGAACAACATTTTTTTCCTTCAGTTTTGCATTCGGTTTTTGTTTTAGTTGTCTCTTTTTTAGTTGTTGTAGTTTCTTTTTTTGTTTTTTCTTTAGCTGGAGCTTCTTGTGCTTGAACTGACAAAGCAAAGAATGAAAAAGCTAAAATTGCGGCTACTTTTTTCATTGTATTAAAGTTTAGTTTTTGTTTTACTTGTATCAAATATAATAAGAAAATCAATCGTGCGTTTTTTGAGGCGCTCTTTTTGATAAAAATTAACAAAAAACCTTTAATGTATTTATTGATAAGGGTTTGTATTAGTGAGTTGACGATAGGATAATGTAGGGTATAAAAAAAGCCTCAAATAGTAAATTTGAGGCTTTTGGTAGCGAGACCGAGATTTGAACTCGGGACCTCAGGGTTATGAATCCTGCGCTCTAACCAACTGAGCTATCTCGCCATATTCTGGTTAATTGAATAACCCCTGAATGCGGGTGCAAATATAGAAATAAATTTAATGATGACAAGTTTATTGTGTCAAAAAATAATTTTTTTTAAAAACCTTTTTTTTTGACTTTATATTCTTATATTTCCAAAAAAAAATAGGAAGTATGGATCAAAAAGTTAGATATGAAATTGAATTCCCTATAAATTCATCGCCGCAGTTGTTGTATCAATATATATCTACACCTTCGGGTTTGGCAGAATGGTTTGCTGATGATGTCAATTCAAGAGGGGAGTTTTTTACTTTCATTTGGAATGATTCACAAGAAAAAGCGAGATTAGCTTCAAAAAAAACAGGCGAGAAAGTTAAATTTAGATGGGTAGATGATAAAAATAAAGACACCGAATATTTTTTTGAACTGCATATTCTTGAAGATGAATTGACTAGAGATGTTTCCTTGTTAGTAATCGATTTTGCTGAAAAAAGTGAAATTACCGAGGCATCGCAACTTTGGGAAAATCAAATTTCTGATTTAAAACATCTCATAGGTTCTATTTAGTAAAAGTCTTTTTTTAACTATATCTTTGTCCTAATTAACTTTAGGGCTTTTTTTATGATTAATTTTAATGGAATACTTCAGGATTCAAATACAAATTTGTTAGAACAAAATCGTGGGTTTTTATATGGTGATGCTGTATTTGAAACTTTAAAAGTGGTTGAGGGAAAAATATTATTCTTTGAAGATCATTATTTTAGAGTTATGGCCGCTATGCGAATTGTTCGTATGGAAATTCCGATGCGTTTTACTTTAGAATTCTTAGAAGAACAAGTCCTCACGCTTGTTAAAAATAATCATTGTGAACATTCGGCTCGTGTTCGAATTACAATCTATCGAAATGATGGTGGTTTTTATTTGCCTAAAAATAATACAGTGTCGTTTTTGATTCAAGCTTCAGAATTAATGCAATCTACTTATGCTATTAATGAAAATAAATATGAGGTAGATTTGTACAAGGATTTTTATGTTACCAAGCAGTTATTATCAACTTTAAAAACTACCAATAAAATGATACATGTAGTTGGTAGTGTTTTTGCTAAAGAAAATGGTTTAGACAATTGTATATTGCTTAATGATAGTAAAAATGTAGTCGAAGCCTTGCAAGGGAACATCTTCTTGTGCAGCGGAAATACATTAATTACACCTCCGATTTCTGAGGGATGTTTGAATGGTATTATGAGAAAGCAAATTTTGAGTTTGGCTAAAAAAGAAACAGATTTAGAAGTTGTCGAACAAATCGTTTCTCCTTTTGATCTTCAAAAAGCAGATGAATTATTTGTAACCAATGTAATTCAAGGTATTCAGCCTATCACCAAATATAGAAAAAAAGAGTTTACAATCGAAAAAGCTAAAATGTTGAATGAGATACTCAATCAACATTTGGCAAAAAATTAGTTCAGATAAGGGTTTTCAGGAGCATTTGACCAAATTAAATAGTCGCCCCCTAATTCTCTTAATTGTTCTTTCCAGAAATGAACAGAAGATTTTCCAATTATTTTGTTTTCATAGGAGTTTTTTGCAACAATCCATGAATTGCCTTCCATTTCTTCTTCTAATTGGTTTTCTTCCCATCCAGTATAGCCCAAAAAGAAGCGAATGTTGTTTTTTCCGATTAAACCAGAATTGATTAATTCCTTTGTGGATTCGAAATCACCACCCCAATAGATTCCATTTGAAATTTCAACACTATTTGGAATGAGTTCTGGGATGTTGTGAATAAAATAGAGATTGTCTTGTTCGACAGGGCCACCGTTATAGATTTTGAAACGAGCTTCAATCTCGGGTATTAAATCGTTTATAGTGTATTTTAAAGGTTTGTTAATGATAAAGCCTATGGATCCTTCCTGGTTATGGTCTGCTAATAAGATTACGGATCTATTAAATGATAAATCTCCAATTAGCGAAGGCTCTGCCACGAGCAAATGTCCTTTTTTTAATTTTTCAGTAATCATAGCACTTGTTTTTTTATTAAATTTAACTAAATAAATTTTATTAGTGCAAAAATAATCGTTTAAATGCAAAAAAAAACCTTCCAGCGGAAGGTTTTAATGTATTGTTGTTAGAATGGATTAGTTTACTGCACCTTCTAAATCTGCACCAGCTTTAAATTTAACAACGTTTTTTGCAGCAATTTGAATAGTTTTACCAGTTTGAGGATTTCTTCCATCTCTAGCCGCTCTTGAAGAAACTGACCATGATCCGAAACCTACTAAAGATACTTTTCCGCCTTTTTTCAAGGTACCACTTACATTTCCTAAAAATGATTCTAATGCTAATTTTGCAGCAGCTTTTGTAATTCCTGCATCAGCAGCAATAGCGTCGATTAATTCTGATTTGTTCATAATAAATAGTTATTAATTGTTGGTTAAAATGTTACTAGAACAAATTTAGTAGGATTTACGTTCCTTGCAAGTGTTTTTGTTGATTTTAGCTAAATTTGTTAATAACTTACTTTTATTGTTCATAAAAGACTTACGCATGAAGATGAATTGATTGTGAACTCCCGTTTTTACTGACATTAACAAGCTATTGCTTTTTCTGAAAATTTAATTCCATTTAAAAGTTCTGAGGCTTTCATTCTTTTTTTGCCTGGGAATTGTAAATTTAAAATCTCAAGATAACCATCATGTATGGCTATTTTTATTTGTTTTTTGGTACAAATCAGGCTTCCTATAGGGTTTGAATGTGGTTCAGAAACAATTTTTGATTCATAAATCTTAACATTGTATTCTGTATCGTTGTCTTTAAAATAACACCAAGCAGCGGGATAAGGGCTTAATCCACGTATCAAATTATAAATATTTTCGGCAGATTGATTCCAATCTATTTTGCAATTTTCTTTATTGAGTTTGTAGGCTGTTTTTATTCCTTCGTTATCTTCTTGAATTGTAGTAATTACTTTCTTGGATTCGATTAGATGTAAAGTTGCTATAACTGTTTCGCTTCCTATTTGCATAAGTCGATCATGCAGTTGCCCGGCATTTTCTTCTTTATTGATAGTTGTTTCTTTACTAAGTATCATAGCTCCTGTGTCGATTTTGTCATCTATAAAAAAAGTGGTGACTCCGGTTTTGGTTTCCCCATTGATGATGGCCCAGTTGATAGGTGCAGCACCACGATAATCAGGTAATAAGGAAGCATGTAGATTAAAGGTACCCAATGCTGGCATTTCCCAAACTACTTTTGGAAGCATTCGAAACGCTACAACAATTTGCAAATTGGCATTGAGTGCTTTTAATTCTGCCAAAAAACTTTCGTCTTTTAAATTGCTAGGCTGCAGGATTTTTAATCCTTTTTCAAGTGCATATTCTTTTACTGCTGAATATTTGATTTTTTGACCACGTCCAGCAGGCTTATCAGTTGCAGTAATTACCCCAACTACGTCAAAATTATTTTTGATTATTGTATCCAGAATTCCTACGGCAAACTCAGGAGTTCCCATAAAAACGATTCGTAATTTTTCCATTTTATTGTATAGTATATTTATTGTTGGTTAGAATTTTGATTTTGTCATGTTCCATCAAGGTTTGCAGTGCAAAGATAATAGCATCGGAGCCTTTTTGAGTCTTTTTTTCGAGTTCTCTCGAGTTCAAATCTTCTATTTTCAAAAAATCAAGAATGACATTGGGCAACTCTTCATCAAGATAAGTGGGCTTTGATTTGGAAATGCAATAAGAACAGATGCCGCATTCTGGGCTTGATTTTTCTCCAAAATAAGCAAGAAGCTGTTGACTCTTACATTGGTGTTTGTTTTGTATATATGCTATGACACTAGCAAGATGATCTTTTTTTAACTGATTTTGCTGATCCAAATGTTTAATTACCCGATTGATGGTTCGTTCATCTTCTCTTACTTCATTAAAAAGAAGGGTTGCGTCATTGTTTTTGGCATGGTAATCAATGATTTCTTTTTCAGTTAATTTTTTTAAAACCAATTGAACGACTTCTTCTTTTACGTTTGCTTTTTTTGCAATCAACGAAAGATTAAAAGGAGTTTGCATTTCGTATATTCCAGGATATGTTCGAAGAATAGCTAGAATAATCTCTTCGTCGTTTGGATTAAGGCTAATGTACCGAATGACTTCTTTCGACGGAATTAAAAATTGCAAAGTTATTTTTTCAGAGAATTCTTGAGATAAATTAATGATTCCTTGTTGATCTAGGAATTGTAACGTTTGGTATGTTTTTAGAATAGGAAAACTATATTTTGTACAAAAATGATTTAAATTAAAGCTAAACTGTTCGTTAATTCCTTCTCCGTACGCAATTTGAAAATAATTACAAAGTTTTACATAAACGATATTCAAAAATGGACGATCCGGTAGATTATTGATGAATTGTGACTCCGCCTGAAGACTATCCGATGGACTGTTTAATAAAATGGCATACGCTTTATTGCCATCTCTTCCTGCTCTTCCTGCTTCTTGGTAGTAGTTTTCTAAATTTTCGGGTAATTGAATATGAATGACCGTTTTTACATTTGCTTTGTCAATTCCCATTCCAAAAGCATTGGTAGCAACGATAACTTGAGTCTCTTCATTCATCCATAGTTGCATATTTTTCTCTTTTTCTTTATAGGATAGACCACCATGGTAATAGGTGGCTTTAAATCCCAAGGTATTGAGTTGTGCTGCAAGGTCTAAACAAGATTTTCTGTTTCTTACATATATAATAGACGGCGCAGGGTTTTTTATCAGTATTTGTTGAATGCGATATAGTTTGTCTTCGACTTCAAAAATCATATACGCTAAGTTTTCTCTTGCAAATGATTTTTGAAAAACCACAGGCTGTTGTAAGTTGAGATCTTGTATGATGTCTTCTTTAACTTTAGGCGTTGCAGTTGCTGTCAAAGCTAAAAAAGGAATTTTAGGAAAGTGTTCTTTAAGTTGGCTGATTTTTAAGTAAGCAGGTCTAAAATCATGACCCCATTGCGATACACAATGCGCTTCATCTATGGCAATTAAGTTGATAGGTAGATTTTTGATTCTGTCCAAAATCCAATCTGCTTGAAGTCGTTCCGGAGAGAGATATAGAAATTTGTAATTGCCAAACTGACAATTGTCTAACAAATCAATAATTTCTTCAGTTGCAATACCGCCGGTAAGTGCTATAGCTTTGATGTTGCGCTGTTGAAGATTCGCCACTTGGTCTTTCATTAAAGCGACAAGAGGCGATATGACCAGACAAATGCCTTCTTTCATTAGTGCAGGAACTTGAAAACATATCGATTTTCCTCCACCTGTTGGCAAAATGGCCAAGGTATCCTTACCCTTGTGAACAGATTCAATAATTTCCTGTTGAAGTGAACGGAAGCTATTGTGTTGCCAATATTTTTGTAGGATTTGTAAGGCTTCTTGCATGGATTTCAGTTTCGTTCAAACTAGAAATCTGTTCCCGATTTCTTGATTATTTGCTAGAAATTCGGTCTAAGATAAAAAGAATTCTGTTATCAACGGTATCTTTGGGTACTTCAATGAGTTCGTAACCATAGTTTTGGTAGGTTTCTTTCAAGTGCAAGTATATTTGTTGAGCTTGCTCGTAGTTTTCATAGCGCTCGCCATCACTTTGGTATATTTCTTCCCATGGTGGGAGCATGAATATTTTTGAATAAGTATAATTTATACATGCTTCCTCAAAATGTGGAGGGTAAGCATCCCCTATAAAATTCATATATGCAACTACATCAGGTACGCCTCTGTCTATAAATACTACTGGATGAGGTTCATTTTTTGCATCGTTAAATTGTTTAATTCTTCCTTCTAATAGTTTTTGGCTAAACAATATTGGGTCCTCTAGAAACAATTGGTCAATTCCTAGCTTTTTAGCTTCGGCAGTTACTTGTCGGGAGATTTCTGGATAGCAACAATGCCCCATTACAGTAAGCTGATTGATGATAGTTGATTTTCCTGTACCAGGTCCTCCAATAATAACGATGATTTCTTTTTGCACGATTTGTAAATAAGGGGGCAAATTTACCTAAACTAATTGGTTTTCAAAACATTTTTTGATAGGATTATCAATAGCAATAGGTTTGCTTGATTTTTGTAATGCTATTTTATTTTGAATAGAAATGAATGTATTGGTTTTTAATGATTTAGTTTTGTGTGTTTTTGTTTAATGACAGAAAATAAATTGTGTTTTCCGATAGCTTTTAGTAGCTATGTTATACTAAAAAAAAACTAAATCCTGGTTCTAAATTCTTGAATCTGCCTTCAAAAATGTATATTTGCGTTTATTTTAAATTAGTAATGGATAAAGACAAAGAAAAAGAGACCGCTGCTTTTTATGAAAGATTACAAGTAGAATTAGATAAAAGTACTACTTGGCCTTCAGAATATTTGTTTAAATTTATCGTTCCATCTGTAGATGGAAATGTGAAAAAAGTAGAAGAGGCTTTCAATTGTATGGGGGCCGTAATTAAAACTACTAAATCAAAAACAGGTAAATTTACAAGTGTTTCTGTTGATGTAACCATGAAAAACTCTCAAGAAGTTATTGAAAAATACCAAGAATTATCTACAATTGAAGGTATTGTTTCCCTATAAATATGATCGAAAAATATAAAAAAGAGAACGCCAATGATGTAGTGTATCATTTAGAATACAATTCTGAAAGAAAACATTTAATCATTCCTGAGTACGGTCGTCATTTGCAAAAATTGATCGAGCAAGCCATTGATATTGAGAATGACGAAGAGCGAAACAAAGCTGCTAGATACATCATTCAAGTTATGGGTAGCTTGAACCCTCATTTGCGTGATGTGCCTGATTTTCAGCACAAGTTATGGGATCAGTTGTTTATTATGTCCGACTTTCGTTTGGCGGTAGATTCTCCATATCCTATTCCGTCTCGTGAAGTTTTGCAATTGAAACCTGAGGTTTTGCAATATCCTCAGAACTATCCTAAGTACAGATATTATGGAAATAATATTAAGTATATGATAGATGTAGCCAATAAATGGGAAGAGGGCGAAATGAAAAGCGCATTGGTTAAGGTAATTGCCAATCATATGAAGAAATCGTATTTGAGTTGGAACAAAGACACCGTAAAAGACGATGTTATTTTTGAGCATTTGCATGAGCTCTCTGGTGGAAAATTGAATTTGTTGCAAAGCAAAGAAGAGCTTTTGGGTACTACAGATTTACTTCGAACCAACAAAAGGATGTCGAATAAAATCACACCTACCAATCAACAAAAGAATCAGAATAATAAAAATAAATCGGGCAAAACTCCGATGCACAAAAATCAAAATAGAAAACCGCAGTAATTATATTTGGGTAATTATTGATTAATATAAATTGGTATAACAAATGGGAATTTTCAAAATCGAAGGTGGAATTCAATTAAAAGGAGAAATCACCCCACAAGGAGCAAAAAATGAAGCGTTACAAATTTTATGTGCCGTATTGCTTACTCCAGAAAAAGTAACAATCAATAATATTCCAGATATTATTGATATCAACAAATTAATCACTTTGTTGGGTAACTTAGGAGTTAAAATTCAAAAAAACGGAAATAGTTCCATTACTTTTCAGGCTGATGAGGTAAATATGGGCTATTTAGAAACCGAAGCTTTTAAAAAAGAAGGTGGTTCTTTACGTGGTTCGATTATGATTGTTGGTCCATTATTAGCTCGTTTCGGTAAAGGCTATATTCCTAAACCAGGGGGAGATAAAATTGGAAGAAGAAGATTGGATACCCATTTTGAAGGATTTATCAATTTAGGCGCTAAGTTTAGATACAATAGAGAAGATCATTTCTATGGAGTAGAAGCTCCAGATGGACTTACAGGTACAGATATGTTATTGGATGAAGCCTCAGTAACAGGAACTGCTAATATCGTAATGGCTGCCGTTTTGGCTAAAGGTACAACTACAGTATACAACGCTGCTTGTGAGCCATATTTGCAACAATTGTGTAAAATGCTGAACGCTATGGGTGCTAAAATTTCTGGTGTTGGGTCTAATTTGTTGACTATTGAAGGAGTAGAAGCATTAGGTGGATGTGAACACAGTATTCTTCCGGATATGATTGAGATTGGTTCTTGGATAGGGTTAGCAGCAATGACTAAGTCTGAGATTACGATAAAAAATGTAAGTTGGGAAAATCTTGGAGTTATTCCTAATGTATTCCGTAAACTAGGGATTACACTAGAGAAAAAAGGAGACGATATTTTTATTCCAGCACACGTAAATGGTTACGAAGTTAAAACAGACATTGATGGTTCTATTTTAACCATTGCTGATGCGCCTTGGCCTGGTTTTACTCCAGATTTATTAAGTATTGTTTTGGTAGTAGCGACTCAAGCAAAAGGTGATGTGTTGATACACCAAAAAATGTTCGAAAGCCGTTTGTTTTTCGTAGATAAACTAATCGATATGGGAGCAAAAATTATTTTGTGTGACCCACATAGAGCGGTAGTTATTGGGCATGATTTCAAATCGCAATTAAAAGCTACTATAATGTCTTCCCCAGATATTCGTGCGGGTATTTCGTTATTGATTGCTGCTTTGTCAGCGAAAGGAACAAGCACTATTCAAAATATTGAACAAATTGATAGAGGTTACGAGCGCATTGATGAGCGTCTTAGAGCTATCGGAGCCAATATTGTAAGAGCTTAATTTTTTTTGAGTACTTAGTAATTAGTCCATAGTTAATAGCTCAATGGACTAGTTGCTAAATCTTAATCAAATAAAATATTAGTTTTTACTAAATTAATAAATCGCTTACAATTAATATTTAGTTCTTAGTCCTTAGTAATTAGCCAAATTGACTAATTGCTAAGGACTAACTGCTAAGGACTAATCACTAAGTACTAAGGACTAATTTATGACTAACGAACAAACAGCTATAAAAGCAACTTATTTCAGTATTATTGGTAATACTTTATTGGCTATTGTAAAAGGATTGGCTGGTTTTTTTGGCAATTCTTATGCGCTAATTGCCGATGCGATTGAGTCAACAACCGATATTTTTGCGTCTTTTTTGGTACTTTTTGGAATCAAATATTCGAATAAACCTGCAGATGATAATCATCCATACGGACACGGTCGTGCTGAACCTTTAATTACGTTTTTGGTAGTTGGTTTTTTGATTACTTCGGCAACGATTATTGCGTATGAGAGTATTCAGAATATAGGAACTCCTCATGAATTACCTAAATCATGGACACTTTATATTTTGGGAACCATTATTATTTGGAAAGAATATTCCTTTCAGTTAGTGATGAAAAGGAGTAAAGAAACCAATAGTTCTTCTTTGGAAGCTGATGCTTGGCATCATAGAAGTGATGCTATTACTTCGGTAGCGGCATTTTTAGGTATTTCTATCGCACTTTATTTTGGAAAAGGGTATGAATCTGCCGATGATTGGGCGGCTCTTTTTGCATCTGGTTTTATTTTGTACAATAGCTATAAAATATTTAGACCGGCTTTGAGCGAAATAATGGATGAACATCTATATGATGAATTGGTGGAGGAAATTAGACTCGTTTCCTTAACGGTTCCAGGAATTCAAGATACTGAAAAGTGTTTTATTAGAAAAGCAGGAATGCAGTATCATGTAGATTTGCACGCAAGGGTAGAAGGTACCATTACTGTTAGAGAAGGACATGATATTGCACATGATTTGAAAGATACCCTTAGAGCAAAAATTCCTTCTTTGGGACATGTTTTGATTCATGTAGAACCGAATTAATTTTGAGTTACTACGAAAGCAAAAAGGTAAGATGTTTCCTTTTAGCCCCGGTAGTAGCGGCATCCTTTTTTTATTTTACCCTGTCAGGGTTCAAAACCCTGACAGGGTAAAATAAAAAAAGATATAGCGGATGACGGGACTTTGCTGACAAGAAAGCCTATTCATACCGCTTCTAATCTAAAATATTCAAAAGTTTTAGTCCAAATATTACGCCATCACCTTGATAACCATTTTGGTAAGAACGGACATAATCTACTCTAAACTGTTTGAATTTCCCGATTCCTAAGTTATCGAGTCCTATGCTGACTTCTTGATACGGTTTGCGATTTGGAATGGCTAAGTTGTGAAAACCGAGCATTAAACTGCTTTTTAAAAGGTTGAGTCCTGGTATTTTGTTCATTATAAAACCATTGTCGCTGTACTCTGAATGAAATTCAAAATAGGCATCGTTTGTGCTATTGCTGTAATAGGGTAACAGGTTGAAAACGTTTAAATAGCGTTCGGTTTGGCCAATTCGCGTTTGGTTGCCGTTGAAATGTTTGTAATCCATAAAAGCAATATTTTCAGCATTGAAGAATTTGCCCGCTCTTAGATTTACTCCCAAATCGCCTTTGTTGGCCAACGGAAGGTCATACAGAACACGTGCACTAATTAAGTCGTACTCGTAGTTTTTTTGGCTAGCAGCAAAGGCTTTTTCGTAGCCTAAAAGCACGGTTGGATACTTGTCGTTTCGGAGGTTGAATTTTCCGTCAGGGCGCGAAATGTATTGGTTGCCAAAGTTAATGCGCCAGTTCAAATTGGCTTTTAGTAACTGATGAGTTGAGAAACCAGCAGTTGAATAATCATTAGGATCCAGAGGATTGTTTGAAGAATAAAGGTCGTCATTTTTGATAAAGGTATAGTTAGTAGTAGTATATAAAGGTTTGCGTTGGCTGTATTCAAGTTTTCCCGTAAAGTTGATGCCGTTGGCTATATTTTGTGAATACGTAACATTGAAAAACTCTTTGTTGTACAATTTCATAAAATTGTTTTTGAAGAACAGTGTGCTAATCGAATTGATAAATGGAGAGATAGGATTGTTTTCGTTGAATTGTTTAACAGCCGTTCCTCCAGCAACCCAAATTGTAGCGTAATTTTGATTATTAAATCGGTGACTAAAGTTTCCGACTACGCGAAGACGTTCGTCTGAAAAACCATAATTGAAAGTTGTTGCAAGAGCTGTGCTTTTTCCAGAATCCTCGTCCCATTTTCTATAGGTAAAGCCAGAGTCTAGATTGAAACCTTGAACCGTATTGAAAGCTAGTGAGCTTATGTCCATTAATCCAGCATAATTGAATGACCATTTTTTGAAGGTGTTTCTATAATTATAACCTGTTATTGGGTCTAATAGTTTGAATTTATTTCGTTTTTGGTCGATAGAATCCAAATAGGTTTTGGATGAACGTATGGTTTGAATACTGTCTTTTTTGATATAATCTTTGCTTTCTTCTTCGGTGAGAGGAATAGGTCTGGTGCTTTCCCAGAAAGTATCTTCTTTTTTGTTGGCATTGTTTTCAAAACTTACAATTTCATTGCCAAAGGTCTTTTTGTCAAAAGTATCAAAGAACTCATAATTGCTGTACACATAATTAAAATTTGCATTAAAACCAATACCTAAAATACCTGCGGATAATGCTAAATTTTGCGAATTTTTACTCCAAATTTTAGTTGAAGCATTATAATTGAAGTTTTGTTTTAAAGTCATAACTTCTACAAATTCATCACGCATGCGATAGCCTTTCATATCTAAATCAACGGCATAAATTGCCCAGCTATCTTCTACAATGTAAATGTAACCTTCAAAAACGGGCTCTTTGTCGCGTCTTGGAATGACTTTAATCTTGTTGATTTGATGATTGCTTTCGTCAAAAAATGTGCTTTCGAGTTTGTATTTGTAATATTGAAAGGCATTGCTAGCTATTGGTGAAATCATTTTTACATTAAAACCGACCATATTGTCATATAAGTCATAAAAAGAAGAGCGAGCGGTATTGTAACTATAGCCTTTGTCGTTTCCTGATATCTTTGAGGCAATAATTCTTTCTTTATAGTTGTTTGGTTTTTCGAAGGTGAGTTTTGATACGGTTTCAGATAAGTACAAAATGCCACTTCCAGTAGAATCTAAGCCAGTGGTCATTTCGTCTGGCATATCTAATTTCATTCCTAAAATCTTTTTAGGCAGATTTTTAATTTTGAACAATCCACGAGAATAAAAATCGGCAGTAAATCGAGCTGTTTTTTCTGCGTTTTCTTTACGTGCTGCAATTGCACTTCTGATAATGGCGTTAGCAGGATTATTTTTGGGATTGATGACTACTTCGTTGAGATTGTAGTTTTCTTCCGATAACTGAATGTCAATTGTTAGTGGTGTTTTTTCGTAGTGAATAGTTTTCTTTACGGTTTTAAAGCCAAGGAACTGAAATAGTAAGGTGTAATCACCTTCTTTTTTGAGATTTAGTTCGTATTTCCCTTTCTCGTTGGTAGTAGTTCCTGAATAGGAGTTTTGAATGATGACAGAAACAAAAGCTAATGGGTTTCCTTTTTCGTCAGTGATAGTTCCTTTTACTTGTGCGATAAAAGGCGAAGAAAATAAAAATAAAATAAAAACGTAAAATTGTTTCATCTGTTTTTTTTGGTAAAATTAAACAGATGAAAAAACTTACATCATAAAAACTTGTTAAATTTTTGTACTAAATTTCATTGGTTTATAGATAAGATTGAATGGCGAGTTCATAACTTTTTAAACCAAAACCCAAAATAACTCCTTTGGCATTTCCTGAAATATAGGATTGATGTCTAAAACTTTCTCTTGAAAAAGTATTGGAAATATGCACTTCGATAACAGGGGTCGTAATGGCTTTTACCGCATCGCCAATGCCAATTGAAGTATGGGTATAGGCACCAGCATTAAGTATGATTCCGTTATAAGTAAATCCTAATTCTTGGATTTTGTCAATTAATTCCCCTTCGATATTGCTCTGAAAATAAGAGAATTGAATATGTGGAAATTTAGCCTTAAGCCTTTCAAAATAATCTTCGAAGGTTTCACTTCCGTACACTTCAGGTTCGCGTTTTCCTAGTAAATTAAGATTGGGTCCGTTGATAATAGCAATTTGCATAATGGTTGTTTTTGGTAAAAATAAAAAAACCGTACTAAATAATAGTACGGTTTTGAGGTAGTTTTTGTTATTTATTAAAACATAAATCCTGCAGACACTTGTACTACTGAATTTTTTGCTTTTGCATTGGTAGAAACCTCCGTTAATCCAAGACCATAACGTGCTTGAACAAAGATGCCTTTAGTAATTTTTACACCCAAACCACCAGCAACCGCAAAGTCGAAGGTATTAGAATCTTCTAAGTTTACATTGTCTTTTTCGCTTAATAAGAATGAAGCTTGTGGTCCTAATTCTAAACTAAAAGTGTTGTTTAAATAAATTTTTGCCATCACTGGAATGGATAAATAACCCAATTCGTTTTTGATTTCAGTAAGTGCATTTTTGTAGTTAGCTCCTTGAGTAGAATACAAAAGCTCGGGTTGTATACCGAATTTTTCTGTCAATTTTACTTCAGCCAATAGTCCAATATGGTAGCCAGTAATGGCATCAGAATTGTAATTTTCTGAATTAACTGTGATTTCAGAACCTGTAAGGTTAGCGTAGTTAATACCCGCTTTAGCTCCAAAATGTAATAATTGTGCTTGCGAAGTTAGTGTTCCAAATAAAGCAAAAACAGCAAGAAGAATGGTTTTTTTCATTGTATTTATATTTAATGATTTAAATAGTTGGCAACTACATTTTAAATAAAAGCTGTTTTTATAAAAATATAGCCTACAACCTGATTGTTTTGATTCGCGAAATAACAACAATTTTAATTGCTTTCCAAAGTATTAAGAAGGATTAAACTTGTTAAAAATATTATTTTTTTAAGTTTTATAAAAAATACCTGATTTTAGTGATAGGTTGTTTTTTAGTTTATTGATAACTAGATTTTTACATAGCTTTTTAAATTTTGATTTTTGTTATTCCAGTGTTTTTTTTGTACGTTCAGGTCGTAGTTATTTTTTTATTTGCTTTTGATTGGTTAGTTTCGCTGAATAATCTTAATAAACAAAAACAAAAAAAATGAAAAAAATTATTTTAATTGCAGTGGCAGTTTTTGGATTCGCATTTGCTAATGCACAAGATGGAGGCTTTAAGTTAGGTGCTAATTTAGGATTACCATTAGGGGATATTAAAGATAGTTATTCTTTAAATTTAGGTGTTGACGTTGCTTACACATGGAAAGTTTCTGAAAAGTTTGAAGCCGGTTTTGGAGCTGGTTACGCTCATTATTTAGGAGAAACAATTGACTTTGGAGGTTTTGAATTAGATGTTGAAGATGCAGGATTTGTACCAGTGTACGGAACTGCTCAATATTCTTTATCCGATAAATTATTTTTAGGTTTAGATTTAGGCTATGCAATTGGAGTTGCTCCAAGTGAGAATGATGGTGGATTTTTGTACCAGCCAAAAATTGGTTATTCATTTGGTAAAACAGATTTGTTTTTAGGTTACAAAGGGATTTCTGTTGATGGAGGAACATTTTCTTCCTTAAATCTTGGAGTTGCTTTTAAATTGTAATTCTATATATTTTAATATAGTAACCTCCTCTTAAAAAGGAGGTTTTTTTATGCCTTAAAATTGCCTTTCTTTGTAGTATGAGTTGGAGTAATTATATCAAGCAATATCAGTCGTATCTTAGAATAGAAAGAGGTTTGTCTGCCAATACCATTGCGAATTATACTTTAGATATTGAGCGGCTATGTTCGTTTTTGTCTGATAAAAATGTAACAGTCACTCCTGTTGCTATAGCTGAAGAAACAGTACAACAATTTATTTATGAGGTTGCTAAAGAAGTTAACGCGAGATCTCAAGCTAGAATTATTTCTGGTCTAAAAAGTTTTTTTTCGTATTTGATTTTTGAAGACTATAGAGCAGATAATCCAATGGAATTGATAGAATCACCAAGACTTGGAAGAAAACTTCCTGATACTTTATCGGTGGATGAGATTGATGACTTGATTTTAGCGATTGATTTAACCTCAAACGAAGGAGAACGCAATCGTGCGATGCTCGAAACTTTATATGGTTGCGGTCTTCGTGTTTCTGAATTGGTTGGTTTGAAAATTTCGGATCTTTTTTTTGAGGAAGGTTTTATCAAAATTCACGGAAAAGGCAATAAAGAACGGTTTGTTCCTATTGGCGAATTGGCTCAAAAGTATATCACCATTTATAAAGAAACTTGTCGTGTGCATTTGCCTATACAAAAAGGTTTTGAAGATACTTTGTTTCTGAACCGACGTGGGCGACAATTGACAAGGGCGATGATATTTACCATTATCAACAGATTAGCTGATTTAATTGAACTCAACAAAAAAATTAGTCCACATACGTTCAGACATTCTTTTGCTACTCATTTGTTGGAAAATGGAGCCGATTTGCGTTCCATTCAACTGATGTTAGGACATGAGTCCATTACTACTACCGAAATTTATGTACATTTAGATCGTTCCTTTTTAAAACAAGTCATGCAGTCTTATCACCCTAGAAAGGAAAAGTTATAGGGAGTGATGTTTTTTAACTATACAGTTGTCGAATGTTAGTTTAATTAAAACTTTTAGTATTTTTATCCAAATGAAAGAGCATAACAGATGATATTTGCAAAAAGTCGAAATCCAGAAGATTTAAATAAACTCTACGAAAGTTTAATTAAACAACTCCCTAATATTATTTTTCAAATTCGCGTCAATGCTAATCGACAGATAGCATTTGATTTCTTGAGTAAGCCTGTCGATTTTTTGAATGAATTCTCATTTAATGAATTTATTGAAGACTCCTATAAGTTATCAAATTATACCATTTATGAGCCCGATTTGAAAGGATTTATAGATTCTTATGAAAATGCTATAGCCAATGTTGAGGTATGGGATATAGAATTTAGATTGTTATTGCCGGATAGTGGTTATAAATGGATAAAAATTGAAGCTACTCCTAAGAAAAATAACTTTGATGAGGTTGTTTTTTATGGTCTTATCTCTGATATTACCGATGTAAAAGAACAAGAAATTAGGTTGAAAGTAGCAGATGAACGCTATCATTTTGCAGTACAAGCTTCGGATAGAGGGGTTTGGGATTGGGACTTGGTTACTGGAAAAGTCTATTATTCTTCTGAATCGATGAAGATTTTGGAACTGACAGAATCCGATTTAGTAGCTACTCCAGAGGAATGGGATGAACGAGTGCATCCTGATGATCGAGCAGAATATTATGGCAATATAAACCTTCATTTTGATAATAAAATACCTTTTTACGAAACTTGTCATCGCGTTTTGTGTAATGGTCGTTATAAATGGATTCTTGACAGAGGAAAAGTAATCGAACGCGATTCTGATGGTAAGCCCCTGAGAATTGTTGGGACACATACCGATATTTCTGATCAGAAGGAAAAAGAGTTAGAGTTAGCTAAAATGCTTGAGATATTGAATACACAAAACAACAAATTGCTCAATTTTGCACATATTGTCTCTCATAATTTGCGAACTCATAGTGGTAATATCAAATCTTTATTGGATTTACATAAAGAAGCCTTGCTTTCGGATTTAGATACCTTAAGTAATATTCAAATTGTATCAGATGAATTGTTTTCAACAATTGAGAATCTAAATGATTTGGTCAACATTCATACAGTAAAAGACAAAGAAATTGAGCAATTGAATCTTAATGTATATATCAATAAAGTTTTAGATGTTTTACATGATTCCATTAAACAAAAAGAAATTGTTGTACTCAATTATATCCAAAGCAATGTAAACATTGATTGTTTGCCTGCCTATCTGGAAAGTATTTTGTTGAATATTGTCACGAATGCCATTAAGTATTCAGATAGTAAAAAAGTGCCTAAAATTATTTTTACTTCCGAAGAGAACGATGATTTTATTATTTTGAACATTAAAGATAATGGCTTAGGTATTGATTTGAATAAATACAAAGATTCTATTTTTGGATTGTATAAAACGTTTCATAAAAATAATGATGCACGTGGAGTAGGATTGTATCTTACTAAAAATCAAATCGAAAATATGGGAGGTAAAATTGAAGTAGAAAGCACTTTAGATGTGGGATCAACATTTAAGATTTATTTTAAAAGATAATTTAATTACACATAAAAAAAGCTTCCTCTCGGAAGCTTTTTTTATGTGTTTAAGGTAAGTTATTTAGCGATATTTACGGCTCTTGTTTCTCTAATCACAGTGACTTTTACTTGACCAGGATAGGTCATTTCTGTTTGTATTTTTTGAGAAATTTCGAAAGATAAGGAAGCTGCGTTATCATCAGAAACTTTTTCGCTTTCTACAATTACACGTAATTCTCTACCAGCTTGAATAGCATAAGCATTTTTAACCCCATTGAAGCCATACGCTACTTCTTCTAGGTCTTTTAGTCGTTGTATGTATGAATCTAGCACCTGTCTTCTTGCGCCTGGTCTAGCTCCAGAAATCGCATCACAAACTTGAATAATTGGGGATAATAATGATTTCATTTCGATTTCATCGTGGTGCGCACCAATTGCGTTGCATACTTCTTCTTTTTCACCGTATTTTTCAGCCCATTGCATACCTAATAAAGCGTGTGGTAAATCACTTTCTGCATCAGGAACTTTTCCAATATCGTGCAATAAACCTGCTCTTTTAGCTAATTTTACATTCAAGCCTAATTCGGCTGCCATGATACCACATAATTTAGATACTTCACGAGAGTGTTGTAGTAAGTTTTGTCCGTAGGAAGAACGGTATTTCATTCTACCTACCACTTTAATCAATTCAGGGTGTAAACCGTGGATTCCTAAATCGATAACAGTACGTTTACCAACTTCAATGATTTCGTCATCAATTTGTTTAGTTGTTTTGGCTACAACTTCTTCAATTCTAGCTGGGTGTATACGTCCGTCAGTAACTAATTTGTGTAAGGATAGACGAGCAATTTCTCTTCGGACAGGGTCAAAGCAAGAAAGAATGATAGCTTCGGGAGTATCATCTACGATAATTTCAACACCAGTTGCGGCTTCAAGAGCTCTAATATTTCTACCTTCACGACCAATGATTCTACCTTTCACATCATCAGATTCAATGTTGAAAACAGATACGCAGTTCTCTACAGCTTCTTCCGTACCAACACGTTGAATGGTGTTGATGATGATTTTCTTAGCTTCTTGTTGAGCGGTTAATTTTGCCTCTTCGATAGTTTCTTGGATATGCGACATGGCTTTTGATTTCGCTTCAGCCTTCAATCCTTCTACTAATTGTTCTTTAGCCTCTTCTGCAGACAATCCAGAAATCACCTCCAGTTGTTGTAATTGGCTTTTGTGTAAGCGCTCAACTTCTAATTGTTTCTTATCTAGAACTTCAATTTTGGCTTGGAATTCCGCTTTTTTTGCTTCAAAATCATCGTTGATTTTTTTGGCTTTAGAAAGTTCACTCGAAACTTGAGACTCTTTATCGCGTACCCTTTTTTCAACTTCGGCTACTTTTTTATCTCTAGCCAAAATCACTTGCTCGTGCTCTGATTTCAGTTCGATAAATTTTTCTTTTGCTTGAAGAATTTTGTCTTTTTTAATGTTTTCGGCTTCTAAATTGGCGTCTTTTAAAATTGAAGCAGCTTCTTTTTTAGCATTCTTAATTAAATTAGAGATATTGCTTTTTTCAATGATTTTGGCAATACCAAAACCAGCTGCAATACCTATGATTCCTGAAACAATTATTAATAATGTACTATCCATTTGTGTTTAAATTATATATATAAAAAAACCTACATTAGTGGGATTGTATAAACTCGAAAAGACAAGTTTTGAGCTAACTCGTTGTTCAAGCTTCCAAACTGAATTGGCTTGCTATAGAAACGATGATTCGCTCATTCTAAATTGTTAGTGTTGAGTTTATCAAATAAGAACTAATGTAGGCAGTATCTTAATCTTTTGTAAGAACGTTAATCGAGATATTGATCTAAAACAGTATTGATTTTTTGCAATCTGTCAATGGTTTCGCTGCCATTTATTGCATTGTCAATTTGTTTTTGTTCCACTTGAGAAGCAAATTGTAGTGCACACATGGCTAATACATCTTGCTTGTCTCTTACGGCATAATTTTCTTCAAACTGCTTAATCATCATATCAATTTTTTTCGAAGCACTTCTTAGCCCTTCTTCTTGAGAAGCATCTACCGTTAACGGGTAAACTCTGTCTGCAATTGATATCTTTATTTTAAGCTTTTCTTCCATTTTTTAATCTGATAGCTGAGCTATACAGTAATCAATTTCACGAATTAATGAATTTATTTTAAGCTTTGTATCTCTTTTATTATCGTCACTGCCTAGTAATGTATTGGCTATTTTGAGGATTTCATATTGCTTTTTCAGCGCTTCAATCTCTTCAGATTGCTTGGATATGATTTGTGTTGCATCGGATAATTTTTCTCTTAATTCTTGATTGTTTTTTTCTAGATTTTTTATTTTAGAAAAAAGTTTTACAATCTTATTTTCAAGAGTATCAATTATTTCTGCAATTACACTCATTTTTTGACCAATTCATTTCTTAATCTTACAAAGTTAGTATTCCTTTTTATTATTGCAATATTTTATTGTCTTTTTTGTGCTAAAATATTTAATTGTCTAATAATCAGATTTTTGATGTTTTTATTTCTTTTTTTATGTTTTAGCAGTTTTGGTTACCTTAGCAAAAAGATGTCGGATGAGATTAATATGTTTTTTGCTGTTTTGTTGTTGCGTTTTGACTGCTCAAAATCAGTATCCTAAAGATTATTTTAGGTCACCATTGGATATTCCGATGCAATTGTCGGGTAATTTTGGCGAATTGCGTCCCAATCATTTTCATGCAGGTTTTGACTATAAAACGCTTCAGCGCGAAGGATTATCAGTGTATGCAGCTGCCGACGGATATGTCTCTAGAATAAAGATTTCGACTTTTGGAAATGGAAAAACCATTTATATCACGCATCCTAATGGATACACAACCGTTTATGCACATTTGCAAAAAGCTGTTGGGTCCATTCAAGAAGTGATAAAAAAAAGGCAGTACGAAGAAAAATCCTTTGAAGTCGAGATTTTCTTAAAACCAAATGAGTTAGTTGTTACCAAAGGGCAACTTATTGCGCTTTCAGGAAATACTGGTGCTTCAGAAGGACCACACCTTCATTTTGAAATTAGAGATTCTAAAACTGAGTTTATTATCAATCCTTTGTTTTTTGGATTTGACTCTCAACTTAAAGACACCAAAAAACCACAAGTTACCGCTGTTTATGCTTATCCTTTGGATAACCAGACTAGCGTGAATCAGTCTTTACGTCCAGTACCAATTAATTTGACCCTACAAAAAGACGGAACTTATCTTGCAGACCCTGTTATGGCGAATGGAAATATTGGTTTTGGTATTGTTGCTACAGACACGGATGATGTTTCTTTTAATAAAAATGGTGTTTTTGAGGTAAAAGCTTTTTATAATGGAACGCCTACTTATGCCTATCAATTTGGGACTTATTCTTTTGATGAAATGCGTTATATCAATGTTTTAATAGATTATGCAAGGTATAAGAAATCACAACAGCGTATTCAGCGATTGTTTCGAATGGCACCTTTCGATTTGAGCATTATAAAAACCGATGACAATAATGGTATACTATCTGTAGTGCCTAATTTGTCGGGTATTTATCGTATTGAGGTTGCTGATTATTTTAATAATACAACACTTATCACAATTCCTATTGCTTATGATACAAAAGCTACTGTAATTCCAAAAGAAACAACTCCTTCAAATTATTTTATTAAAGCAAAAAAAGAATACATTTTTGAAAAGGACAACTGGACGGTCACTTTTCCTGCCAATACTTTTTATAATGATTTTGATTTGAATCTTTCAGTGGCGAATAAAGTGTTGACTTTGCATGAGGATACCGTTCCAGTACATTCTAATTTTACGATTCAGGTTCAGGATTCTACGCATACGGCAGTAGATAAAGAAAAAATGTTTTTGGGAAGGATTGAAGGAGGACGAATATCTTATAACCCAACTACTGTAAAGGAAAATACTTTTACCACTAAGGTTAAAACCCTTGGGAAATATGGTCTTGTTCTTGATAATGTAAATCCAGTAATTAGTATTGGTAAACCCATTGAAGGAAAATGGATTACTTCTCAAAAAGAGATGAAACTTTCTATTTATGATGCTTTGTCTGGAATTAAATCGTATAATGCTTACTTAAACGGCCAATGGATTTTGATGGAATATGACAACAAAACTAGGCAATTAACACATGATTTTAGCGATGGAATAGTGGCTGAAGGAGCTAATATTCTTAAAGTAAATGTAGTAGATCAAATGGGAAATTCTACTACCTTTGAAACTCGTTTTTTTAGAAGTCAAATTAATAAATAGCCCTTCGTTTGAAAATATATCCAATTTGTTTTTTCTTCTTCCTTTTATCTCTTTGGACACCTGTTTTTTCTCAAAAAGGGAAATTACAAGGATTTATTGTTGATAATGACAAAAAACCAATTTCGGATGTTAATGTTTCGGTTCAAGGGTATGCATCTCAAAGCAATAGCCAAGGATTTTATTCGATAGCGATTCCTTCAGATGAAAAAGTTGCAGTTGTATTTAGTCATATTTCGTTCAAAAAAGCCACATTGATTTTGAAGGTAACTCCAAATGAAGTGGTAGATTTTAACTTGGTCTTAAGCGAAAAAGAGGAACAAATGGGGGAGGTGTTTGTAAATGCCAACAATAAAAAAAGCGTTCAAGGGATTTTGACCATAGAGCCAGCCACATTAAAGAATATTCCAGGAGCCAATCCTGGTATAGAAAATGTATTGAAGTCTTTGGCAGGAGTAAATTCCAATAGCGAATTAAGTTCGCAATATGCTGTTCGTGGAGGAAATTATGATGAAAATTTAGTCTATGTTAATGAAGTAGAAGTCTATCGGCCTTTTTTGATTAGGTCAGGTCAACAAGAAGGCTTGAGTTTTACCAATACAGATTTGATTCAAAATGTGGATTTCTCTGCAGGTGGTTTTCAAAGTAAATTTGGCGACAAGTTATCTTCTGTTTTGGATATATCTTATCGAAAACCTACACAATTTGGTGCAACTGTAGAAGCTAGTTTTTTAGGTGGAAGCGCCTCTTTGGATTTGGTTTCAAAAGACAAGCGATGGACAGCAATTACGGGTGTGCGTTATAGAAATAATAGTTTATTGGTCAACAGTCAAGAAACACAAACCAATTATACCCCATCGTTTGTTGATGTACAAACAGCCATCAATTTCCAAGCTTCTTCAAAATGGCAATGGAGTTTTTTAGGAAATATTTCTCAAAACAAATACAATTTTGAACCTCTAACGCGTCAAACTAATTTTGGTACGATAGATAATCCTCAAGCGTTGTTGATTTTTTATGAAGGCCAAGAGCGAGATCAATATCAAACTTATTTTGGAGCTTTAAAATCTTCGTTTAAACTTAATGAATATTCCACATTTAAGTTTATTGGCTCTATGTATCATGCGATTGAACAAGAGTATTTTGATATTTTAGCTGAATACCGTTTGGGAGACATAGATACCAATATTGGCTCTGAAACCTTGGGAGATGTTTCGTTTTCAAGAGGAATTGGTTCACAATTGAATCATGCTCGAAATGATTTGGATGCCTTAATTGCTAATGCAGAGTTTAAAGGTATTCATGACTGGAAAAACAATCTTGTCGAATGGGGAGTAAAATACACTCGTGAATCAATACGAGACAGAATTAATGAATGGGAAGTGATTGATTCTGCTGGTTTTGCATTAAATCCTCCTCGTTTTTTGCCTAAAAAAGATGAACCTTATACAATTTACAATGGCCCTTTGGCTCCCTACCAAGATGTGAGAGCAATTAATTTCAATACTATCAATCGTTTTTCGGGCTATCTGCAATGGAGTCGTAAGGCCAATTTAGGTACTAGTTTGGTTTGGTATAATTTGGGAGTTAGAATGCACAGTTGGCAAGTTTTAGGAGGTGCTGTTTCTGGTGATCAACAATTAACATTTAGCCCAAGAGCTCAGTTTACCATTAAACCTAATACTAAGGCGAATCTTTTGTTTCGATTGTCTGGTGGAATGTACCATCAACCGCCTTCTTACAGAGAACTTCGTGATAGTGATGGGGTAGTTCAGCCCAATGTACAAGCCCAGCAATCAATACATATGGTTCTTGGGAATGATTATAGTTTTAATTTGTGGAGTCGTCCTTTTAAATTAGTAACAGAACTTTACTATAAATCATTGTCCGATGTCAATACCTATACTATCGACAATGTTAGGATTCGGTATCAAGCCAATAATGATGCAAAAGCATATGCGCAAGGAATTGATGTGAGATGGAATGGCGAATTTGTTCCGGGTACTGAATCTTGGATAAGCTTTGGCTATCTAAAAACCGAAGAAAATAGTAGTGGAAAAGGATTTATAGCTCGTCCCACAGATCAACGATTAAAGTTTGCCATGTTGTTTCAAGATTATATGCCAAATATTCCTAGTGTTAAATTGTATCTCAATTTGGTATACAACACAGGCTTACCAGGAGGTTCTCCATCGTATGCAGACCCTTATTTGTATCAAAACAGACTCAGAGATTACCGTAGAGCCGATGTTGGGTTTTCAAAACTTCTAGTCGATAGAAGTGCTTCAAAACACTATGGGAAATGGGCCGATAGTTTTCAAGAACTGGCTATTGGACTTGAAGTTTATAATATCTTTAATAATCAAAATGCTATTACCAACACTTGGGTACGAGACGTGTATACCAAAAATCAATATGGAATTGCTAATTATATGACAACTAGAGTTTTTAACATCAAATTGAATGCGCGTTTTTAATTCGTCAACTAACGATTATTTACTGTGATTTCAAAACATAAAGTGTAGGGTTTTATTAGAATTGTTTACTTTTGAAAATAAATTATGTTTAGCATGAAGATTCAATCAATAATCAGTGGTTTGTTTTTACTTTTTTTGATGGTGAGTTGCCAGAAAGAGGTTGAAAAACCTAAAGTGATATACGATAATTCGTCCAAAAATACAGTGGCACCAAAACTAGATTCTACAAAAGTAGAAATTGCCGATTTACCAGTTCAAATGGAAGGAACCGACTATTTGATTCATCCTATAGGCGATTTGCGTATTTATGAAAGAGGCTCCAAGTCCCGTTATGGTTCTTCAGCAGTAAATGACGTAAGTTTTACCATTAGCAATGTAGCACAATATGAGATAACAGGTTTTTTGCAGAACTTAAAATTTCAAAAGATTGATTCGGATTCAATTCGTCAGTTAACGGATCAACCTATTTTGATTGAAACTGCTACTTATTTAAAAACAGTCTCAGATCGTATCAAAAAGCAAATTATGGCCTACACTTTGGTTGATGCGGATACCAATAAAGATGGGAAATTAGACACCAATGATATCAATACTTTGTATTTGAGCACTATTAGCGGTGATAATTTTACTAAAGTTTCTACAGATTTAGAGGAACTTATCGATTGGAATTTAATCGAGTCTTCGAATAGATTGTATTTTAGGACTATTGAGGATACCAATAAAAATGGTCAGTTTGATCAAAAAGATGTGGTACATTATAATTATATCGATTTGAATAAGAACGATTGGAAAGTTGTTCGTTATTCTCCAATTTAATTATATCAAAATATCGCTTTCTAAGTCTGATTTCTCTATAGCAATATTATAACCTAATTGGGTTACTAGTTGAATTACAAGATTTTTATACCAATTCTCAGACTTTGGGTGAATGTATATTTTTTCTATTAGTTGATTCACATCGACATTAATTTTTAACCCATCATTTAGTTTCAAATTATTTTGGGTTACATCGCTAATAATGCGAACTTCTCTTTCGTATTGAAAACTTTTCCTTTTGTATAAAAAAGGGAAAAATAAATCATCAAAAGGGATGTATTCTTTTTTGTAGTCAATATAATTTACCTCACCAATATATTGTTGAAAATGATCTTCAGGAAGCAATGCTTTTTGTAATCTTCCTATGGTCGATTGTATGGCAAGTCCTTCACTGTTTTGTGTGAAAATTTGCCACATTGCAAAAGATTCATATTCGTTAATGTGCCAACTACTGATTGCGACTTTTTCCCGATGAGTTTTATAATAATTTAAAAAGTCAGGATTGTCTTTGGATAATTTTCTGATTTCTTCAAAAGTAGGCTCACTAAAAGTGCCTTCGTACTGGTCTTCGAATTTGTCGGACCTAGACATGAATAATTTTTTGGATAATAATAAATCTAAAAATTTAGACAAGTCTAGGTATTTCCAGACAATTGTTTCAGGGTCTTCAGGTAATTTAATGTTGGGGTTGTCTAAATACATTTGTTGAATTTAAAAAAGAAAAAATCTTGTTTAAAGATACAAATCATTTGAGACTATTCAAGGGATTGCATGGTTACTAATTTGTTGTATGTACCATTTAGTGCAATCAATTCTTCGTGAGTGCCTTGCTCAACAATTTTTCCTTTTTTCATTACCACAATTACATCTGCTTTTTGAATGGTAGAAAGACGATGTGCAATAACAATAGAGGTTCTGTTTTGCATCATGTTTTCAAGTGCAACCTGAACAAATTTTTCGCTTTCGGTGTCTAATGCTGATGTAGCTTCATCCAAAATCATAATCGGAGGGTTTTTAAGTACCGCTCTAGCTATAGATAAACGTTGCTTTTGCCCGCCTGAAAGTTTGTTACCACTATCTCCAATGTTGGTGTAAATGCCATTAGGGAGGTCTTTCACAAATTCGTATGCATTAGCAATTTTTAAAGCATCTGTGATTTCTTCGTCGGTGGCGTTGTGTTTGCCAAGTGAAATATTGGCTTTAATGGTGTCGTTAAATAAAATACTATCTTGAGTTACCAATCCCATTAAGCCACGAAGTGATTGTAAATCGATGTCTTTAATATCCGTTCCATCAATTGATATGTTTCCTTCGTTTACATCATAAAAACGAGTGAGCAAGTTGGCTATTGTACTTTTTCCGCTACCAGATTGTCCTACAAGTGCAACAGATTGTCCTTTTTTTACCTGCAAAGAGAAATTTTTCAAAACATTCTCGTCTTCATACTTAAAGTTGATGTTAGAGATGGTGATGTCTGATTCAAAAGCCTTTTTTTGAATGGCATTTTCTTTGGATGTGATTTCGTTTTCTACATCTAAAACTTCAAAAACACGTTCTGCTGCGGCCAATCCATTTTTTACGGAATAGGATGCTTTTGAAATGGCTTTAGCTGGTGTGAGAATGTTAAATGCTAGTGTTAAATAAACAATAAAAGAAGCTCCGTCTAGTGTTTTGTCATTTAGGACTAAAAGGCCGCCATAAAAAAGCAAAATAGCTATAGTGGTTACTCCCAGAAATTCGCTCAATGGTGTTGCGAGGTTATTTCGACTTCCTATGCTGTTATTTAAATTCAACAATCGTGTTACAGAATTATTGAATGTCCCTTTAAAAGTCGGTTCAGCATTATAACTTTTAATTACTTTTAATCCACCTAATGTTTCTTCAACCACAGAAATTAGCGATCCACTTTCTTTTTGAGCTTCAGCTGATTTGCTTCTTAGATTTTTTGCCAATTTTGAGATGATCCAACCCGAAATAGGCATAAAAATGAGAACAAATAAAGTTAATTTTGTGCTGATAGCAAACATCATCCCTAAGGCAAAAACGATGGTTAGAGGTTCTTTAACTACTAGCTCTAGGATAGAAAAAAAAGAATTTTGAACTTCGTTTACATCTCCTAGCATGCGTGCCATCATGTCACCTTTTCTTTTTTCTGAATAATAAGAAATTGGCAACTCAATAATTTTAGCATACATGGATCGTCTCAAATCCTTTAAAACACCGTTCTTAAGATGCATGATATGGTATGAAGCCAAATAGTTGAATAAATTTTTGATGAAAAATGTTGTAATTACCATTGCTACAACAAACAAAAGTACAACCTCTGTACTTTGGTTTTCTGATAATGATGTTATTTTGAAATTTATGTATTCTGTTACATAATCTTTAAGATGTCCTATTCCTGAGTATATTGGTTGAGTATAATTTTTTTTATCTTCCGTTTTCCCAAAAAGAACTTGTAAAACAGGAAACAAGGTCAACATCGAAATCGTGCTAAACAAAGCATATAATATATTGTAAATCACATTCCAAATAATATGGGATTGATAAGGTTTGGTAAAGGGTATTAATTTTTTTATATTAGGATCCATTTGAATTGTTTGTTATCATCAAGACCCGATGAGTTTTTGGGCTTATCGGGTCTGTCAGAAAGAATGATGTTTTTGTATATTAATTCAATTGCATTGCAGCAATGATGTTTTTTATTTTTTGATCTAAAATATGTTCTACGGCATCAAAATCAGTTGCTGTTTCTAAATCGGCATTTACACTGATGTAAAATTTAATTTTAGGTTCGGTTCCGCTTGGTCTAGCGCAAATTTTTGAACCATCTTCTGTGTAGTAAATAAGGACATTAGATTTTGGAATATCCATAGTCAATTCTTCGCCAGACAACAAATTTTTGGCAATTGAAGATTGGTAGTCTTCTACCATAATTACACGTTGACCGTCAATTTCCTTTACTGGATTTTCGCGTAAATCAATCATCATTTGGTTGATGGCCTGTAATCCGTCCATTCCTTTTTTGGTTAGCGAAACTAAGTGTTCTTTGTAAAAACCGTGATCTACATAAAGGTTGATTAACTCTTTGTAAACGGAGCTGCCGCTTGCTTTTGCTTGAGCAGCCACTTCACAAATTAGAAGCGTTGCAGCCACGGCATCTTTATCTCTTACGGCATCGCCTACCATAAAACCAAAACTTTCTTCTCCACCACCAATGAATTCCAATTCAGGGAAATCTTTGATCATTTTGGCAATCCATTTGAATCCTGTCAAACCTACTTTACATTCTACATCGTAGGCTGTTGCCAATTCCATCATCATTGGTGTAGAAACTATGGTAGAACCCACAAATTGCTTACCGTTAATTTTACCAGCTTGTTTCCATTTCTCCAATAAGAATGCGGTCATCAAAATCATCGTTTGATTTCCGTTTAACAAGACCATTTTCCCCTCATTATTTCGAACGGCTACACCTAAACGGTCACAATCTGGGTCAGTTCCCACCACAATGTCAGCATTTGTTTTATCAGCTAATGCTAACGCCATTGTTAGTGCTTCTGGTTCTTCTGGATTGGGTGATTTTACGGTTGGGAAATCGCCATTTGGTACAGCTTGTTCCTCTACAATATGTACATTTGGATATCCAGCTTTAGAAAGCGTTTCAGGGATAATTGTAATAGAAGTTCCGTGTAAAGAGGTGAAAACAATGTTTAAATTCTCTTTGGCAGTTGCTGGAGTAGCAAAACTTGCATTTTCTATAGACGATTGAATGAAAGCTTGATCAATCTCTGTGTCAATAAAATGAATTAAGTCTTCGTTGGCCGTGAAATTAATTTCATCATATTTCAGATTCTCAATCACATTGATGATTTCTCCGTCTTGAGGAGGAACGATTTGTCCGCCATCTTGCCAATATACTTTGTAGCCATTATATTCTGGAGGATTGTGAGATGCAGTTAGTACAATTCCACAATGGCAGTTCAAATGTTTTAAAGCAAAAGATAATTCGGGAGTAGGTCTCAAGTCTGAAAAAAGAAATACTTCGATACCATTAGCAGAAAATACATCAGCTACAACTTTTGCTAACGTTTTACTGTTGTGACGACAGTCGAAAGCAATAGCTGTTTTTATTTGCTCTCCAGGAAAAACACTTTTTAAGTAATTGGATAGTCCTTGAGTGCTTTTTCCTAAGGTATATTTGTTGATTCTGTTATCACCTACACCCATAACGCCACGCATTCCACCAGTTCCAAATTCTAAGTTCTTATAAAAACTCTCTTCTAAGTCTTTTGGAGCGGAAGTCATTAACTCTTTTACAGCATCTTGTGTAGCTGAATCAAATGTTGGGGTAAGCCAAACATTTAGTGCGTCAAGGATGTTTTGAGGGATGTACATTGTATACTTATTTTATATGAAACAATAAATTGTAATTGAATTTGATGAGGTTTAATTATAAATTGATTTGATTCGCAATTTTGTATCGCGCTTCATTGCTTTTGGTCCTTAAAATAATTTCACCCAAAAAACCAGCTAAAAATAGTTGCGTTCCCAAAACCATGGTAGTTAAAGCAATATAAAACCATGGGTTGTTGGTAACCAAAGTGTATTTCATATCGTTATACATATGATACAATTTGGAAATTCCAATGTAAGCCGCAGCTATAAAACCGATTATAAACATTAAAGAGCCAATGGCTCCAAAAAGATGCATGGGTCTTTTGCCAAAACGAGATAAAAACCAGATGGTAATCAAATCCAAAAAGCCATTAATGAAACGGTCTATTCCAAATTTGGTTTCTCCGTATTTTCTAGCTTGATGTTGTACAACTTTTTCTCCAATTTTTCCAAAACCAGCATTTTTAGCCAAAACTGGAATATATCGGTGCATTTCGCCAGAAACTTCAATGTTTTTGACTACTACATTTTTATAGGCTTTTAATCCGCAGTTGAAATCATTTAGTTCAACACCTGATGTTTTTCTAGCAGCCCAATTGAATAATTTGGAAGGAAGATTTTTGGCTACAACTGAGTCGTAGCGTTTCTTTTTCCAACCCGAAACCAAGTCATATTTTTGTTCGGTAATCATGTTGTATAATCCTGGAATTTCGTCAGGACTATCTTGTAAATCGGCATCCATGGTGATGATTACGTCACCTTTGGCTTGAGCAAATCCAGCATGTAACGCTTGTGATTTGCCGAAGTTTTTCATAAAACGAATCCCTTTCACGTTGGGATTTGTTGTAGCAAAATTTTCAATAATAGTCCAAGAATTGTCGGTACTTCCGTCGTCCAAAAAAAGGATTTCATAGGAGTAGTTATTGGATTGCATCACTTTTAGAATCCAAGTGTACAATTCTTGTAAGGATTCCTCTTCGTTAAGAAGTGGTATTAGGATAGATAAATTCATTTACTTGTTTTATTCTTGAGAAGATCTTCTAGTTTTGAAAAAGGCAGCCATAATTAGTCCAAAGATGGAGCTGAAAATAAGGCTTGTTACCATTCCTTTTAATAAAGAATCGATATCATAAGGGCTGCTTTCTTTCATTCCTTTAATGGCTTCATTTATAGATGAGGAAGGAGCTCCAAATTTTTGCATCATGTTGATGGTGTATTTTATGGTAATCTCATTTAAAGTTTCTTTGGCAGAAGGATCGATGAAATTGAAAAGCATAATATTAAATAGAGTAGAAATCAATATTCCAACGACTGCTGAAATAAAGTAAGTGGTAAAAGCATCTTTAAAGGAAAAATCACCATTGATTTCTTTTTTAGTTTTCGATAAAAGAACAATTCCAATTATTAGATATATTACAATACTAATTGCTCCAATCCATGGTTTGATAAAAAGATTTAAGTCAACAGCATAAATTGTTGAAGTCAACAAACAAGAGATAATTCCTGTTACTATACCAAAAGTAATCCCATTCTTTTTTATAATTTCATTGATCATATAGGTTCGGTTTTTAATTAATCTACAAATATAAGAATTCTCCAATTTAAAGTGGATTAAAAAATGTTTTTTAGCCAAATACAAAAAAAAAGCAACAATGGTTTGTATATCTAAAAATAAGTGTAAATTTGCACACTCAAAAATAATAGTGTAAATAAAAAGTTATAAGATGTTTATACCTTTTCATTCAGAAGAAAAGCTGCAAAACAAATTATAATTGAACCAATAAAAAAAGATTTAAGATGAAAAAAGGTATTCACCCAGAAAATTACAGATTAGTTGCTTTTAAAGACATGTCAAATGATGATGTTTTTATTACTAAATCTACAGCTGAAACAAAAGAAACAATTATTCACGAAGGTGTTGAATATCCAGTAGTGAAAATGGAGATTTCTAGAACTTCTCACCCTTTTTACACAGGTAAATCTAAACTTATCGATACTGCAGGACGTATTGATAAATTCAAAACTAAATACGCAAAACACGTTAAATAATTTTAACTCGTTTTTAAATACAATGAAGCCTTTCTTTTTAGAAAGGCTTTTTTTGTTTGGCTTTGTTTGGATAGAATTTATACCATAAAATGATTTAACTTTGTGCGTGATAACCAAATCGAAAAAGAAACAATAGCCAAATCAATTTTTTATGAATTACATTCTTTTTGACGGTCCCGCTCGAAATGCTTTGTTGCCGTTTACTTTTACCCGTCCCGTTGCCGATATTTTGGTGGGCATTATGACCATTCGCCAAAAATGGGAACTGCATCTTGGGTCAACTACCACTACTTTAACCGAAGAATACTTGTCTGATAAATATCCAATTGTAGAATTGGAAGGCAATGTTATGATTAATGCTTCTTTTTTGCCCAATGCAATTTTAGCAGAATTGGTAAGTAACTTAGAGCCCAATCAAGCCATTTTCAAGAAAGATGAAATCATTGCTTTTTATACCTCTGAAAATCAAGAAGAAGTTGATTTTGATACTTATGAAATCATTGAATACAACGACGATTGTATTACAATTGAAAATACTTGGGATATTTTTTCTAAAAATGATATCGCAATAAGAGAAGATTTTGAACTTTTAACGCAAGACAGACGTTCTCAGCCTATTCCTAAAAGTGTAAACGTAATTGCACCCGAGAATGTATTTATTGAGGAAGGAGCTAAGCTGGAATTTGTAACCTTAAATGCTTCTTCGGGTCCAATTTATATTGGTAGAGATACCGAGATTATGGAAGGTTCTGTGATTCGTGGTCCATTTGCACTATGCGATAATGCACAAGTGAAAATGGCTTCAAAAATTTATGGAGCAACTACTGTTGGTCCGTATTCTAGAGTAGGAGGAGAGGTTAAAAATGTAGTGATTTTTGCTTATTCTAACAAAGGGCACGATGGGTTTTTAGGGGACTCAGTGTTAGGAGAATGGTGTAATATTGGTGCAGATAGCAACAATTCAAATCTTAAAAACAACTATGAAGAAGTTCGTTTGTGGAGCTATCAAACGGAAGGTTTTGCCAAAACAGGGCTACAGTTTTGTGGGTTGATGATGGGAGATCATAGTAAATGCGGTATCAATACAATGTTTAATACAGGAACCGTTGTAGGAGTGAGTGCTAATATCTTTGGAAGTGGGTTTCCTAGAAATTTTGTTCCAAGTTTCTCATGGGGAGGAGCTTCTGGATTTACTACCTATCTAACAAAAAAAGCTTTCGAAACAGCACGTTTGGTAATGGCTCGAAGAAATATTGTTTTTGATGAAAAAGAAGCAGCAATTCTAGAGCACGTTTTTGAAATTACTAAAAAGTATCGTAAAGAATAGTAATTATTAATAAGAGCGCTGTAAGTTATTAAGAAGGGCTTAGTAGAGAATCCAGATTGGATTTCTGTTTAGCCCTTCTTTATGTTCTTAAGTTAATAATAATTGTTTTTTAAAAGCCACTAACATTTAATCGGCCACCAGTTACGCATTTTCCAGATAAGGAGCTAGTTGGGATTGCACTGTTTAATATTGCTGCTTTTATAGTAGCTGCACTTGATCCTGGGTGAGTTGATGCATATAAAGCACAAGCTCCTGTTACATGTGGTGTAGCCATCGAGGTGCCATTATAGGAGCCGTAAGAATTTCCAGTTGCATTTGGCAAAGTAGAAAAAATACCTGAGCCAGGAGCTCCGATGTCAACTTTAGTAGCGCCAAAATTAGAAAAACTACTTACTCCTCCAGTACTAGTTATTGCAGCTACTGCAATTATATTTGCATTTGGATAATTTGAAGGGTAATTAGCAACGTTGTCGTTGTTGTCTCCAATCCCATCACTACCTCCATTACCCGCTGCAGCACAAAATAAGATATTTGCTGCATTTGCTCTCTCAATTGCGTCTTGTACTCCTTGAGAAAATCCTCCACCGCCCCAAGAGTTATTTGTAGCTACAATGTTTAAGTTGTGACGTAGTTTTAAGTCTGTAAAATAGTCAATAGCTTTAATAGAGTTTGCTGTAGTTCCACCTCTTCTTCCTAGAAATTTTGCTGAGATAAGTGTTACTTTCCAGTTTACTCCAGCAACTCCTTTGCCATTTCCACCAACAGCTCCAATAGTTCCTGAAACATGTGTCCCGTGGTCGTCTATTGTTCCGTCATAAGTGCTATTGTCGTTTTTGTCAAAATCCCAACCTCGAACATCATCTATATACCCGTTGCCGTCGTTGTCAATTCCATCAATTGGGTCGAAAGGGTTGGTCCAGAAATTGGCTGCTAGGTCTTCATGGGAAAATTGAGCTCCTTCATCAATTACTCCAATATAAACCGTATTAGAACCAGTTTTTCCAGCAGCCCAAGCTTCTCCAGCTTGGCTTCCAAATTGGTTTGTAGGTGAGGTGGCGTCTCCATACATACCCCAAAGCGAGCCATTAGTATAATAGAGATCGTTTGAGATTTCAAAATGTTGATAAATCCAATTGGGTTCAGCATATTCTACATCTGCTGAATTTTTAAGCATTTGGATCGCTTCCATAGTTCCTAACTTAGTTGTAACTAATAAAAGTTCGCCATCTTTAATCCCTTTATTAGTGTTGGAAGTTTTCATTGCATTAGTGCTAATAGTTTCAACAACACTTGCGTTGATTAATGATAAAATGTTGGACTTGTTAATGGGTTTGCCTGTTATGCTAGTTGCTTTAAATTTAATAAGCACTTCTCCAGGAACAAATTTTAATTCTGTTTGATTTTGTGCAGATTCTTCTGTTAGTGTAACATCGTTCTCACATGATATTATCAATGTTGATAGAGCAAAAGTGAGCATTAAGAAAGTGTTTTTTTTCATAATTTGCTTAGTTTTTTGGTTGTTAATGAAATCAAATATACATAATGTTTTTTATTATTTCGTGTAATGTATTATAAATCAATATGTTTGATTTTAGTTTTACAAAATGATTATTAAGTTTAAAAACCTATTTCTCAATTTGTGCAATATTCTATTTGAGTTATCTTTGCCCTTTTTAATTTATTGAGGAAAGAGCTTCAAATCTCTAACTTCTAATTTCTAATTTTATATAATGATTACAGTAAACGATATTGCCGTTGAATTTGGTGGCACAACTCTTTTTAGCGAAGTTACTTTTGCTATCAATGAAACCGATAAAATTGCCCTTATGGGTAAAAATGGAGCGGGAAAATCTACTTTGTTAAAGATTGTAGCAGGGGTAAACAAACCTACACGCGGGGTTATTTCGGCTCCAAACGATGCCGTAGTTGCTTATTTGCCGCAACATTTATTAACGGAAGATAATTGTACTGTGATGGAAGAAACATCCAAAGCATTTGCGGGCGTTTTGAACATGAAAAAAGAAATTGACGAAATCAATGAGCAATTGACTATTCGTACTGATTATGAAAGTGACGAGTATATGAAGTTGATTGAAAGAGTTTCAGAATTATCGGAGAAGTATTATTCTATCGAAGAGGTTAATTATGAAGCTGAAGTTGAAAAAATATTAAAAGGTTTAGGTTTTGAAAGAGAAGATTTCAATCGTCCAACGAAAGAATTTTCTGGCGGTTGGAGAATGCGAATTGAATTGGCAAAAATCCTTTTAACAAAACCCGATTTGATTCTACTCGATGAGCCAACCAATCACTTGGATATGGATAGTATCGAATGGTTAGAGGACTTTTTAATCAATCAAGCCAAAGCTGTTATGGTAATTTCACACGATAGAGCTTTTGTAGATAATATTACGAATCGAACTATCGAAGTGACAATGGGTAGAATTTATGACTACAAAGCCAAATATTCTCACTATTTAGAATTGCGAAAAGACAGACGCGTTCATCAGCAAAAAGCGTACGATGAGCAACAAAAATTTATCGCAGATAATCAAGCGTTTATTGAGCGTTTTCGTGGTACTTTTTCTAAAACCGATGCCGTACAATCTCGTGTGAGAATGTTGGAAAAACTTGTTCCTATCGAAGTAGATGAAATTGATACTTCGGCTTTGAAATTGAAATTTCCACCATCAGTTCGTTCTGGGCAATACCCTGTTATTGTGAAAGATTTGGAAAAATCCTATGGAGACAAATTGATTTTTAAAGATGCCAATTTAGTAATTGAGCGCGGTCAAAAAGTGGCTTTTGTGGGTAAAAACGGTGAAGGTAAATCTACCATGATTAAAGCCATCATGAAGGAAATCGAAATCAATGGAGGTTCTGTAGAAGTTGGACACAATGCACAAATTGGCTATTTTGCCCAAAATCAAGCCGCAATGTTGGATGAGAACGCAACCATATTTGAAACCATTGATAGAATTGCAGTGGGTGATGTTCGAACTCAAATAAAAAATATTCTTGGTGCCTTTATGTTTCAAGGAGATGACATTCAAAAGAAAGTAAAAGTACTTTCTGGTGGAGAAAAAACGCGTTTAGCAATGATTAAATTATTGTTAGAACCGGTAAATCTTCTAATTCTGGATGAGCCGTCCAATCACTTGGATATGAAAACCAAAGATATTATCAAAGATGCGTTGCGTGATTTTGATGGTACTTTAATTCTAGTTTCGCACGACAGGGATTTCCTTGACGGATTGGCAACAAAAGTTTTTGAATTTGGAAACAAACGTGTAGTAGAGCATTTTGAAGATATCAAAGGTTTCCTTGCTCATAAGAAAATGGATAGTATGCGAGAAATCGAAAAGAAATAATTTATTTTATTTTGAAATTATCAAAAAGGCAAGTGGTTCATTCTCTTGCCTTTTTTGTTTTATGTTGATTGTAATGCTTTTTTGCTTTTGAAATACAAGGCGATATAGGATAAAATAGCGCAAACTATTCCAATTATAATCATATTGTAAATTGGATTTTGTACTTGTGATAAGGTGCCTTCTTCAATTATTAGGATTCGAAACGCCTTTAAAAAGTGGGTCAATGGAATAATATTAGCCACGCCTTGAACCCAATTGGGCATTTGGCTCAGCGGCCAGCTAAAACCGCTCAAAATGAAACTCGGAGTAGCAATCACCATTAAAATTTCGGTGGCTTTGAGTTGATTTGGAATCAAGATACTTACTAGAATTCCGATAAAAGAAACCGAGAGGATAAAGATACCTGCCACACAAGTGAGTTGTGGAAGGTTCGTGAAAAAAGGAATTCGGAAATAAAAGGTAAAAAACCAATAGATAAGCCACACTCCAAAACTCATGACTAAATAAGGTATGATTTTAATGCTCATCATTTGTACAATCGAATTGCTTTTTTGGACTAATTGGCTAAAAGTACCGTTTTCGAATTCAGATGCAAAGGAAAGCGCTAAGGCTAATAACATGACTTGTTGTAGAACTGCCGATAAAACACCTGGCCAGAGATAATACATATAGTTGGTACTTCGATTGTATTTTTTTATGAAAGTTGTTTTAAAAGGTTCGTATTGAGAGGGAAGTATTTTTTCGGGAACACCTTGTTTTCTTAGGGTTTCCATTTGAATTCCAACCTTTAAAGTCCCTAAACAAACTTGTATTGCTGTTGATGCATAATTGGCAGTTAGAATATTGGCCGTATTAATTATGGTAGTTATTTCAGGATATTTCTTGGTAAACACCATTTTTTGAAAACCCTTTGGAATGATGACTACAGCATTGGCTTCTTTGTCAATAGTAATTTTTGCTATGTCATTTTGATCGTATAAAACCGCAGCTACATTGATAACTTCATCATCGTTAAACATCTCGATGGCTTTGGCGCTCATTTCGGTTTGATCATAATCTATTACTAGTATTGGTAAGTCGGTTACTTTTCCTTTGCTATATACATATCCTAATAATATGGCATACAAAAGTGGTGCGCCAATGAAAAGCATTCGCAACACACTATTTTGCCAAAACAATTGAAATTCTCTTTTTAAAAGCGAAAAGAAGTGCTGCATAATTATAAAGATAAAGTGGCTGATGTTTTTGAGATTAAATCTTTCGTGTCTTGTACTTGAATTGGTGTAATTTTGATTTCAAACAAACTCTCTTGCATTTCATAGTCGGGATAAGCGGTTGCGATATTCCCGTAGGCACTCAATTGTTTAATGGTAGTGATTTTTCCTTTGATGGATTGTTTGTTGTATGGGATAGTAACTACTACTTCTTGACCTTTTTTGATTTGGTTTAACTTGCTCTCTGCGATTGTAAACCTGAAATAGGTACTATTTTTTATAAATCCATTGAATAAAGTATAGCCTGGAAGCGCCAATTCTCCCAGATTTAAAGTTATGGTTTCGATGCTCATGTCTTGAGGCGCAATTACATATCGTTCTTTATTGGCAGTTTCTACTTCTTGTAGTGCCCCGTAGGCACGTTCTTGTTGTCCGAGCGCCATTTCTTGTTGTTCTTTTCGGGCACCTTTTTTTGCATCGTCCAATTCGGCTTGAACGGCATTGTATTGGGCTAAAGCGCCTTGGTATTTGGCAAAAGTTTCGTCGTAAGTTTGTTGTGGAATCAGAGAGTCTTTCAGCATATTATTCAAACGTTTAATCGATTTTTGCGCAAATTGATATTGTTCTTTTAGGGCCATTAGTTTGGCTTCCAATTGTTTGATTTGATTATCTGTTGCTCCTTTTACGGCCATATTGTATTGGGCTTTTGCCGAAAAAACAGCGCCTTCTGCTTGACTTTTTTTAGCATCGACTTCAGGAATATCCAAAATGGCAAGGGTGTCTCCTTTTTGTACCAAATCCCCTTCTTTAACTAGTAAACTGATGATTTTTCCAGGTACTTTGCTAACAATTGCAATTTGTTCTTTTTCTACTTTACCTTGAAGGAGTTCTTTTTTTTGGGATTGTTTACAACTCGCGCATAATAGTAGGGTGAGGAATGATAGGAGTGTATTTTTCATCTTTAGCTATATTTTGATTGGAATCTGATTTATTGTTTGTTAAGTTGTTTGGTAAGATCGCCAGTGGCAATTATCGTTTCTATAGCGGCCAAACGTTGGTCAATTAGGGTGTTGATTTTGCTTACGGCACTTTTGAAACAATCATTTTCAGCTTCTAATCGTTCAGAGACCGAGATAAGGCCTTGAGCGTATTGTTTCGAAGCAAGATTTAAATTGTTTTTTGAAATTTTTTCTTGTTGGTAAGCGATTTCTAATTTTTTATTTAAAACTGTATAATTGACCCAATTGTTTTCAAGTAGCAGTGCTAGTTTTTCTTTCGTATCATCAATTTGATTTTGCAGTTGATGGATGTTTATTTTGGCTTCATGAATTTTGTGTTGTCTTTCAAAACCTGTGAAAATCTCCCATTTTACAGCAGCTCCAACCATCCAATTGTTGCTTATGGTCAATTCGTTGAGTCCTAAATATAGTGCCTGATTGACTCCAGTGATTACTGGTGTAGTGGCTCTAGCATCGAATAAACTTGAATAGGTAACGCCTCCAAAGGCTCCAACTGTTGGGAGATAAGTGCCTTTTTCTTTTTTTAATAAAAATTCGTAAGCCGATTTAAAAGATTCGAGAGCTTTGATTTCCTGTTTGTTTTCAGTGTTTAATTGATTATTCAGGATAAGGTATGGTTCTAAATTGTAGGTGACCAAATTAATTTGTGAGGCATCGTAGCCGGTTAAATAGGTGATTTTTTTGTAAATCAGCTCTCTTTTTCCGTCAAGTTCTGCTTTTTTGGATTGTAACTCTAAAGCAGCAAGTTTGATTTTGTCTCGGTCATAGGGTACTGCTAGGCCTTGTTCGATGGCTTTTTGGACTCTTTTTGCTTCGGTTTGAAGACGATTTTTACTGTCTTTGATTAAGGTGTCAATAGCTTTCAAAAGCGACAATTGGTCAAAAGTATTAATAACCTCCTTAATGATTTGATCTTTTTCGGAATCTTTTAGGTATTGTGTTCCTTTGGTTTTTTCTTTGATTGCTTTGGCGCCATTAGGGATTTGCATACCACTAAACAAGACTGTTTTTGCCATAATGCTACCATTGAAAAGATTACCATAATTATCGAAAGGCGTTTTTCCGTCAAAAAGAGGATAATTGATAATGGGTATTTGAGTAGTGGGTAAATCTACCGTGAGTTTGTTGTCGAAATAAGAATATATGGCGCTAGCTTCAACCGTCGGAATGTATTTGTTCCAGATTCCTTTTTCTTGTAAATGCAATTTTTCAATTTCGAGTGTTTTGTTTTTTTGTGAAAGGCTTTTTTCTAAAGCTTTGTTTATGGCTTCGTCTAAAGTGGTTGAGATTTTTATTTGTCCCCAAGAAATGGAGATTGTAAAAAGAAAAACTATAAACCAATGTATAGGATAGTGGGTACTTCTTTTCATAGTTAATCGCTAAATAGATTGAAAACTAAATTTCAAAATGTTGTTGTTTTAAAAGTACAAAAAAATAACTATTTGGCTGTCAATTTTTTGTTTGTTATTAAACCTTTTGCAATTTTGTTTATCTTAGAGGTATAGTAATGGAAAAAAAATTAAATATGAAAAATGTATTGCCTTATTTGATACTTCTTTTGATGAGTTTTTTTAGTCTCTCGACTTATGCCCAATCCAATGACGAACCTGAGGCATTGGGGCTTCCTGGAGATAATTTGAATTTGTATGCGGTTTTAGATGTTTTTCAAAAATCAAAGACATTAGAGGATTTTGAGAAAGCTATAAATGATGAAGAAGGAAAAATCAATAATCTTGATTTGAACAACGATACTACTATTGATTATATTCAAGTAGTGAGTGAGAAAAAAGGAGAGGCTTATTTTGTGGTTTTGCAAGTAGCGGTCAATTCATCCGAAAAACAAGATGTTGCTGTTGTTGAGGTAACCAAAGATAAGAAAGGTCAGGTTTTAGTTCAAATCATTGGCGACGAAGAATTATATGGTAAAGATTATATCGTAGAACCTACAGAAGTGGCCAAGGTTTCGGGTACGCCAAATCCAGGCTATAAGGGCGAAGGAACGGTTATTATTAACAATAATACGACCAACAATTATAATTCAGATAGTGGATCAACAATTAACGCTTGGCCATTAGTGGTTTATATGTTTTCTCCCTTGTTTATTCCATGGCATTCTCCTTGGTATTGGGGGTATTATCCACCTTACTGGAGGCCTTGGCGCCCTGTTTTTTACCATAATTATTGGGGTTATCACAGACATTATTATGGAAATCGTTACTATCATAGAACGGTAATCATCCGAAATCCGGGTCACAGAGTGTATTACTCTAATCGAAGAACTACTTCGGTTGTGGTTAGAAATAACAGAGTTAATGGCAGTTACAGAGCGACTTATGATGGAAGAACGTATAGAACACCTGCTTCTCCAGCAGTTAGACCATCAACAAATCGTCCTTCGATACGACCAACAACGAGGCCAACTACGCGGCCTGCTAACTCTAATAACACTATGAGTCGTCCGTCTACAAGACCTACTGATAGATTGCAATCAACATCGAGACCTACAACTCCTAATGTGAGACCAAGTAGTCCAATGACGCGTCCAAGTGCTCCAGCATCAAGGCCAGCTGCAAGACCTGCCACACGAACTGCATCGGGAAATATGTCTAATAGAGGAGGAAGAAATTAGTTAAATTATAAAAGCTATCTGAAAAGGTAGCTTTTTTTATAGACGGATGCCAGGAGGTAGAAGTTCTTTGTAGCAAGGATTTTTTTTAAAGAAAAGAACTATTTTAGGTAAGATTGGGACGGCTTTCAAATTGCGTTCGCTAATAGTATCTAAGATTGCTTTGAAAAATTGGTGAATGGTTTCTTCATCAGAAAATGAATCGGGGGCATTGAATTTTGTCAAAAAAATCTTTTTTTCTTGAAAGGAATATTCAACGATTAAAAGTCCTTCGGGAACAATGGTTTCAAATTGTCTAGCAAAAATATTGTCTTTAATTTCCATTGTTGGGGCTGTTTTTCTGAAATTTGGATAAAATATAGGATTATTCTTTTGTAGTTGTAAAAGAATAAATACAAAGGTAATGAATTGATAATCAATAAATAGCGAATGTAAAATGTTTCTTGAGGTTCTTTTTTGTTTTTAAAGAAATGAAACGGAATAAAGTTGACTATTATTTTTCAAGGATAGTTGGTCTTTGTTATTTTAAAACTAAATTTAGCTTGTATTAGATTTGAAATATAATGAGTAAAATACCAGTTTATTTTATGCCGGGTTTGGCGGCAAGTTCCGCTATTTTTGAGAGAATAGATTTGCCCAAGGACGAATTTGAAGTCATTTTATTAGAATGGGAAATTCCATTGGGAAACGAAACACTTTCTGCGTATGCTAAGCGAATGAGTACTAAAGTTATTCATGAAAACCCTGTGCTCATCGGGGTTTCTTTTGGAGGTATTTTGGTTCAAGAAATGGTCGCTTTTTTGAATCCATTTCGTTTAATCATCATTTCTAGTGTTAAGAGCAATTTGGAATTCCCTAGACGAATGAAAGTTGCTAAGGCCACCAAAGCTTACAAATTGATTCCAACAAGTTTGATTTTAAATGTAGAAAATTTAGCAAAATTTTCATTTGGAGAAAAAATTAAAAGCCGATTACAGTTGTATGAAAAATTTCTTTCGGTTCGAGATATCACTTATTTGGATTGGGCTATAGAGCAGGTGATTTTGTGGGAACGAACCGAGGTTGATGCAAGAGTGATTCACATTCATGGCAACCAAGATGATGTTTTTCCAATAAAATATATCTCAAATGCAATCGTAGTACCTGGTGGAAATCACGCCATGATTTTGTTTCGATTCCGATGGTTGAATGAGCATTTACCCGAATTGATACAAAATGGTATAAAAAAGGCGACTAACTGATGAGTTAATCGCCTTTAGTTTTTAATTAAAATGCTTTAGATCTTTTTCATTTGATCCTTCATCATTGTAATTTGTTCTTTCAACATATTTTGTTTGTCTAGCTTTTTGGCTTCATTCAATAAATTAGTTGCTTCAAGTTTTCTTCTTCTGGAAAGAGCAATTCCTGCTAGGTTTAATTTGGCTACTGCCAAATCCATATCCATTGACAGTCCTAATTCAATCGCTTTTTTAAAAAATTTTTCTGCTTGGTTGATATTGGTTTGAGAAACCATAATCCCGTGAAGGTAATTAAAGTATCCTTGTTGTTTTCTAACCAAAGCTGTTTCAGGATTTTTAATATACGCTAACCATTTTTGAGCGCCAGGAAAATCTTGTTTTCTTAATTTTAAAAAGGCAAGTAAAATAAATTCATTTTTATAATAAAGAAAGATAGGGAAGGCGCTAAGGAATAAAAGGAAAATTCCGTTTCCAATATTTGATTCTGTAAATTGCCAAATTCCTGCAATGATGATTAATGCAGCAAGGATAAGTTTGATATTTTTGTGAAACATAATAGGTGTTAAATTTAGATTGCAAAGATAGTAAAAGGAATTAAAAATATTTTTATAAAACTACTTGCTAGAAAAAAAAGTCTTTGTATATTTGCACTCGGTTTTGGAATAAGGGTTAATCCAAACAAACAAGATATATAAATTACTATTTTAAAGATACAAAGCAATGAGCAAAAGAACATTTCAACCATCGAAAAGAAAAAGAAGAAATAAACACGGATTTATGGACAGAATGGCATCTGCGAATGGAAGAAAAGTTCTAGCGCGTAGAAGAGCTAAAGGAAGACACAAATTGACTGTTTCTAGCGAACCTAGACACAAAAAATAATGTTTTGATAAACATCATAAAGGCGTTACTTATTGTTAGTATCGCCTTTTTTTATACCCAAACGCGACAGGCGTTGATTAGTTTCCTCGGAATAAGTACAATAACACCACAATCCCATAAAAAATGCCAAAAGATACATCGATAAAATCCGTTTTAATAATAGGTTCAGGCCCTATTGTAATTGGTCAAGCTTGCGAATTTGATTATGCAGGTTCTCAATCGGCACGATCCATTCGTGAAGAAGGAATAGAAGTTATTCTTATCAATTCGAATCCAGCTACGATTATGACGGATCCTTCTATGGCGGATCATATTTATCTTAAGCCTCTTACAACCAAATCGATTATTGAAATTCTAAAAGAGCATCCACAAATCGATGCAGTTTTGCCAACCATGGGAGGTCAAACCGCTTTGAATTTATGTTTAGAAGCGGATGAAAAAGGCATCTGGAATGATTTTGGGGTAAAAATGATTGGGGTAGATGTAAATGCTATCAATATCACTGAAGATAGAGAGCAGTTCAAACAACTGCTTCAAAAAATTAATGTTCCAACAGCTCCTGCTAAAACAGCAACTTCTTTCCTTGAAGGTAAAGAAATTGCGCAAGAATTTGGTTTTCCGTTAGTAATTCGTCCATCGTTTACTTTAGGAGGAACTGGAGCAGCTTTTGTTCATACTAAAGAAGAATTTGATGAAAAACTAACCTATGGTTTAGAAATGTCACCAATTCACGAAGTATTGATCGATAAAGCGTTACTTGGTTGGAAAGAATATGAATTGGAGCTTTTAAGAGATAAAAATGACAACGTAGTAATCATTTGTTCTATCGAGAATATGGATCCAATGGGAATTCACACAGGAGACTCGATTACAGTTGCTCCAGCGATGACTTTATCGGATACGACTTTCCAAAAAATGCGTGATATGGCCATCTTAATGATGCGTTCTATCGGAAATTTTGCTGGAGGTTGTAACGTACAGTTTGCGGTTTCTCCTGATGAAAAAGAAGATATTGTTGCTATCGAAATCAACCCTCGTGTATCGCGTTCTTCAGCTTTGGCTTCTAAGGCTACTGGATATCCAATTGCTAAAATTGCATCAAAACTAGCTTTGGGTTACAACTTAGATGAATTACAAAATCAAATTACAAAATCTACATCAGCTTTATTTGAGCCGACTTTGGATTATGTAATTGTAAAAATACCACGATGGAATTTTGATAAATTCGAAGGTTCTGATAGAACATTAGGACTTCAAATGAAATCTGTAGGTGAGGTGATGGGAATTGGACGTTCGTTTCAAGAAGCATTACACAAAGCCACTCAGTCATTAGAAATCAAACGTAATGGATTAGGTGCTGACGGAAAAGGATATACTAATTACGAGCAAATTATCGAGAAACTAACCTTTGCTAGTTGGGACCGTGTTTTCGTAATTTATGATGCTATTGCAATGGGAATTCCGTTGAGTCGTATTCACGAAATTACTAAAATCGATATGTGGTTCTTAAAACAATATGAGGAACTTTATATCTTGGAAAAAGAAATTTCTAACTATAAAGTAGATACTTTATCGAGAGAATTGCTACTTGAAGCCAAGCAAAAAGGATTTGCTGACAGACAAATTGCGCATATGATGGGTTGCTTAGAGAGTCAAGTACACGAGTTGAGAGAAAAAATGAACATCAATCGTGTGTTCAAATTGGTTGATACTTGTGCGGCTGAGTTTAAAGCGCAAACACCATATTACTATTCTACTTTTGAGGCCGAAATTGAAAAAGCCAATGGAGAGCGTTATGTTCATAATGAAAGTATAGTAACTGATAAAAAGAAAATTGTTGTTCTTGGGTCTGGACCAAACCGAATTGGTCAAGGAATTGAGTTTGATTACTCTTGTGTTCACGGTGTTTTAGCTGCCAAAGAATGTGGTTACGAAACCATTATGATCAATTGTAATCCAGAAACGGTTTCTACAGATTTTGATACTGCGGATAAATTGTATTTTGAACCTGTTTTCTGGGAACATATTTATGATATCATCAAACACGAAAAACCAGAAGGTGTTATCGTGCAGTTAGGAGGGCAAACAGCTTTGAAATTAGCTGAAAAACTTTCTAAATATGGTATAAAAATCATCGGAACAAGTTTTGAAGCTTTGGATTTAGCAGAAGATAGAGGACGTTTCTCTGATCTTTTGACTGAATTAGAAATTCCTTTCCCTCAGTTTGGAATTGCAGAAACCGCTGATGAAGCTTCGGCTTTAGCAGATAAATTAGATTTTCCATTGTTGATTCGTCCATCTTATGTATTGGGCGGTCAAGGAATGAAAATCGTAATCAACAAACAAGAATTAGAAGAACATGTAATCAACTTGTTGAAGTCTATTCCTGGTAATAAATTACTCTTAGATCATTACTTAGCGGGAGCTATTGAAGCTGAAGCGGATGCAATTTGTGATGGTGAAAATGTGTACATCATAGGAATTATGGAACACATTGAGCCTTGTGGAGTACACTCTGGTGACAGTAATGCTACTTTGCCTCCTTTTAATTTAGGAGAATTTGTAATGCAACAAATTAAAGATCATACTAAGAAAATTGCCTTGGCATTGAAAACGGTAGGATTAATCAATATTCAGTTTGCGATAAAAGATGATATGGTTTACATTATCGAAGCGAATCCTAGAGCTTCTAGAACAGTACCGTTTATTGCAAAAGCTTATGGAGAGCCTTACGTGAATTACGCTACTAAGGTGATGCTTGGAGTAAATAAAGTGACTGATTTTGATTTCAATCCACAGTTAAAAGGATTCGCTATCAAACAACCCGTTTTCTCATTTAGTAAGTTCAAAAATGTAAACAAAGCGTTAGGGCCAGAAATGAAATCTACTGGTGAGAGCATTTTGTTTATTGATGACTTGAAAGACGATCAATTCTATGAGTTGTACTCTAGAAGAAAAATGTACTTGAGCAAATAAACTCAAATTTATAGATATAAAAGCCCCATTTAGGGGCTTTTTTTGTGTCTTCAAAGAACTCTTTTGTTATTTGTTATTAGCTATTGGTTTGTCGTTTCGGCTCCATTCGCTCCAAGAGCCTACATACAATTTAGGAATATCGAAACCTGCATGATGTATGGCTAATAAAGTATGGCAAGCTGTAATGCCCGACCCACAATGAACAATTGTATTTTCTGAAGAAGATTTGGATAGGATAGGGCTGTATTTTTCTTTTAAATCTTCTGGATGCAGAAATAAACCGTTCTCATCTAGATTTTCAGTAAAAGGAAAGTTGATGGCACCTGGAATATGACCTGCAATTAAGTCAATGGGTTCGCTTTCTCCGTTATAACGAAAAGCTTCTCGAACATCTATTACGGTATGTGAAGGAAGTTCGGCTACTTTTTCGACTTCATCAATTGAAGCTATAGGCCATTGCCAAGTTGTACAAGGATAGTTTTCTTTTTTTGCTAAAGGAACTGGTTTCGAATTTATAGGAAAACCTATTTTTTCCGCTCCTTGAATACCACCGTTAAGCACTTGTGCTTTTTCGTGACCAATAGCGCGTAGCATCCACCAAAAGCGAGCGGCGGCATTTGCTCCATTTTTATCGTCATAAACTACTACCCAAGTTTGAGGAGTAATCCCTAAATAGCCCAAAGTTTTTGAAAAATCTTCAATGCTAGGCAAAGGATGTCTTCCTCCGATAGCAACATCAGTTTCGATAGTAGCCAATTGTGTATTAGCATCTGCAAAAATGGCTCCTTCCAAATGCTTGCTATCATAATTAAGTCTAGTGTTTGGACCGTTGCTGGCATCAACCAAAAGGATGTTTTCGGTTTTGTAAATAGTTAGTAGCTCTGTGGCATTTATAATTTGGGATATTGACATATTCAATTTTTAGTTGGTTTCAAAAGATTTTTTCAAACTATAATACAATAACATTCCTGTAATTTCATTGGTGTAGTTTATGGAGGCACTAAACAAATGATTATTGATGAAAGTGTTATAGATTTCTTGTGTTAATACGAGTCTGTCATTCTTGCTATTGTACAATCTAATCGTTATTTTATAGAATTGGCGAGGTCCTAAGTTTAAATTTGAAGCTTTAATTTCGGATTTGAGCTCTTTTATTTTAGCATACGTATTGCTTAATAATTGTACGGAAAAATTTTTATGCTCTTCCAAAGTAACTTTTTTGTCGCCTTTTAGACTTTCATAACTTGAACTGAAATAATTGTATTTATTTCTTTCAAAACCAATCAAAAGTGGAGGTTTGGAATGGATAGAGTTAGCTTCTTGAACATTGTTTTTGACAAAAGGATACCCTTTGTTTTGAAGTTCTTCTGTTGTTTTGAGTTCGGTTACTTTAAATCCTTTGGGTATAGCAATTTTCCAATCAAACAGATTACAGATGAATACATTGTTCTCTATTCTTCCATTGGCAACTTCTTCTATGATGATACCTTCGGGGTCAATATTTAGAACGTTTTCTTGTGAATAAACAAGAGTAGTGTAACAAAGAAGGAATATAAATAGGAGTCTATTCTTCATTTGCAATAGCTTTCAAATTAATAATGCCATCGCCTGTAAGATCAGCGACATGTTTGGTAATTTTTTCAATATCCCAATCCCACCACTTAAGTTCTAAAAGGGTTTCGATTTTTTCATCAGTGAATCTTTTTTTAATCACTTTTGAGGGGTTGCCACCAGCAATTGAGTATGGAGGAACATCTTTGGTTACTGTTGTATTGGCCGCAATTATGGCACCGTCACCTATTGTTATTCCTGGCAAAATTGTCACATTGTAACCAATCCAAACATCATTGCCTACTATTGTGTTTCCTTTGTTGGGATAGGTTTTGTCTTTCATAGCATTTTGCCAATCGTGTCCAAAGATGGCAAAGGGATACGAGCTAATGCTTTGGGTTAAATGATTAGCTCCATTCATAATAAAAGTTACGTCAGAGGCAATCATGCAAAACTTACCAATAATCAATTTGTCGCCTATAAAATCAAAATGATATTTTACATTTTTTTCAAAATTAGCCACATTTTCAAAATCATCATAATAGGTGTAATCTCCAACGATAATGTTGGGATTGGTGATGATGTTTTTTAAAAAGCATAATCTGGTGTAGTTTTCGAGTGGAAATTTTTGATTTTTATCAGGATATTGCATAGTGCTCTTTTGGTATCTCTTTCTGAATGCTTTTTATTTTAGATTTTTTTTGAAAAAGTCAATGGTTCTTGACCAAGCCAATGTTGCAGCTTTTTCATCATATCTTGGTGTAGTATTGTTGTGAAAACCGTGATTTACATCGGGATAGATAAAGGCAGTATAATCAACTTTGTTTTGTTTTAAAATGGTTTCATAGGCGGGCCAACCTTCATTTACTCTAGTATCTAAGCCTGCATATTGTATCAAAAGCGGTGCTTTTATTTTTGCGGCATCTTCGGCAGAAGGTTGTCCTCCGTAAAACGGAACAGCTGCACCTAATTTTGGAATGCGAACGGCCATCATGTTGGCAATCCATCCGCCAAAACAAAAACCTACCACTCCTATATGTCCATTACAATCTTTATGATCTTTTAAAAATTCATAGGCAGCAATAAAATCTTCGAGCATTTCCTCACGGGTACGTTTTTTTTGTAATTCACGACCAGCATCATCATTTCCTGGATATCCACCAAGAGGACTCAAAGCATCGGGAGCTAATGTGATAAAACCTTCCAGCGCCCCTCTTCTTCCAACGTCTTCAATGTAAGGATTTAGACCTCTGTTTTCATGAACTACAATAATACCGGGTAATTTTTTCTTTTTGTCGGTTGGTTTAGAAAGTAATCCCTTGATTGTTCCGCCTCCTTTTGGGGACGGATAGCTAATCATGGCTGATTCTAATCTTGGATCATCGGCTGCAATAGTTTGAGTGTCTTTATAATTTGGCGTCATAAAATTGAGTAGGGTAGGGACAGTCAAACTTCCCACTGCGAAAAGCGATAATTTTTCAATAAATTGCCTTCTTTCTATTTTGTTATGAGCATAGTCATCATACAAATCAAAAACTTCTTGGCTAATATCTGCTTTGGTAATTTCTTTCATAGTTGGTTTTTTTTTGGAGAATTGGTTGCTGTTTTATAGGAGAGAATAATTACGAAATAGTAAACTTAATTAAACAAAAAATAATAATCTCATCTAAAAGTCTTTTTGCACATAAAAATAACTTTTTTTTCGTTTACATAATGAGTCATTGCAAACTCTAGCGTTATTTAGTTATTTTTATTGCATTAAAAATAACTAAAATACTGTTTTTGGTATATAATCATCAAATTTTATGGCACTTTTTCAACGATTGAATTCCAAGTTAACACCTATTATCAATACTGGATTTGGGACCAATGCTACTGTGAACGGAAAACGCTTTTTGGACAAGGAAGGTAGTGCAAGAGTGAAACGTTTAGGATTGACTTTTTTTGAAAGAAATAGTTGGTACCATACCTTATTGGATTTGCCTTCTTGGAAGTTCTTTGGTTTATTATTGTTGTTTTACATAGGTATTAATTTTGTTTTTGCTTGTTTGTATTTCGCCATCGGAATAGAACATTTAAATGGTATAGCGACCACTCAAAGTCAATGGGAGCAGTTTGGGCAAGCTTATTTTTTTAGTGCTCAAACTTTTACTACAGTTGGTTACGGTCATATAAGCCCTATTGGGTTTTTAACCAGCTCGCTTTCGGCTGCCGAAGCATTAATTGGTTTGCTCTGTTTTGCTATTGCAACTGGATTGTTTTTCGGTCGTTTTAGTAAACCTAGAATCTATTTAAAATTTTCCGAAAATGCCATCATTGCGCCCTATCAAGGAGGAACAGCTTTGATGTTTAGGCTGGCACCCTACAAAAACACCAATTATCTCGATACAGAAGTCAATGCTACCTTAGGATTGAGCATAGAAGAAAATGGAGTAATGACCAATAAATTTTACTCATTAGATTTAGAAATTAATAAAGTAAATACACTTGTGTTGAGTTGGACTATAGTGCATCCCATTACCGATAAAAGCCCTTTGTACCAATTTACCGCTCAAGATTTTGCAAATCTGCAAGGAGAAATTTTAGTTTTCGTCAAAACATTTGATGATATGTACAGCACCACTGTGGCTACAAGAACTTCTTATATTTTTCCTGAAGTTATTTATGGAGCTAAGTTTAGACCCATGTTTGAACGTAGTGCTAATCACATCCATACCTTAATCCATTTGAATCAGCTCAATGATTTTGAAAAAGTGAGATTATAATTTTTATTTTCCATTGTTTATCAAAAAAAATATTTTACTTTTGTTTAATAAATTTGACAAAACAATGAACAATATTAAAAATGTATTCAGTATCAAAGACCTAGAAAACCTTTCAGGGATTAAAGCACATACGATTCGTATTTGGGAAAAACGATACAATGTTTTGCAGCCTATGCGAACGGATACAAATATTCGTTTATATGATCTTCATAGTCTTCAAAAGTTGTTAAACATTACGTTGCTTCATGATTATGGATACAAAATATCCAAGATCGCAACCTATTCAGAAGAAAAAATTCCTTCATTAGTACGCGAAATAATCACCACCAAAAATGCCAATAATCACGCCATCAGTGATTTTAAAATGGCAATGATGAATTTTGATCAAGACTTGTTTTTTAAGACTTATGATTGGCTTATTGCTAAAAAAACATTCAAAGAGGTCTTTATGCAAGTTTTTGTTCCTTTGATGAATGAATTGGGATTGTTATGGCAAACCGATACTATTACACCAGCTCACGAACATTTTGTGAGCTATTTAATCAAGCAAAAATTATTGATTAATATTGAGAGTCAGCAAACTAAACCTGTACAATTTCATAGTAAAGTGTTTGTTTTGTCATTACCAATGAATGAAATACATGAGTTAGGTTTAATGTATTTGCATTATGAAATTCTGTTGCAAGGTTATAAAACGGTTTATTTGGGAGAAAGCATGCCAATAGACAACTTGAAAGTGTTGAAAAGTAATTTTGGTCCCATCGTCTACATTACCTACATGACGGTACAGCCCGATCGTGATGCTATAGACAATTATGTGGCCACCATGGAGTCGGAGTTATTAGGAGATGGAACGAAATTATGGTTTATAGGCCGTTTAGTAGATAACATTAACCAAGAAAAAATTGCAGAAGATACTAGAGTTTTTGGTTCTATCACTGAATTGGTAGATGCCCTTTAGCCCTTCTAATTTAGCCTAAAAAAACAATGAAAAAAATCACAATTATTGGTTCCGGTTTTTCTGCTTTGTCCGCCTCTTGTTATTTAGCCAAAAGCGGCTACGATGTTACTATTTTTGAGAAAAATGCAACAATTGGCGGAAGAGCAAGGCAGATGAAAGCCGCTGGTTTTACTTTTGATATGGGGCCGAGTTGGTACTGGATGCCCGATATTTTTGAACGTTTTTTTGCCGATTTTAATAAAAAACCAAGTGATTATTACGAGTTAATTAAACTTTCTCCAGCTTACAGAGTATATTTCGGAATCAATGATTTTATAGCTATTGCAGATAATCTTGACGAAATTGTAACCACTTTTGAAAATATCGAAAAAGGAAGTGGTAAAGTTCTTAGAGCTTTTATGGCCGAAGCTCAGAGTAATTACGATATTGCTATTAAAGATTTGGTGTACCGACCTGGTGTTTCTCCGTTAGAATTGGTTACTATAAAAACAGCCCAAAAAGTGGGTCAATTTTTTAGCAATATCAGTAAAGATGTTCGCAAAAAGTTTACCAATCCAAGATTGATTCAGATTCTTGAATTTCCAGTCTTGTTTCTTGGAGCCAAACCTTCGGATACTCCTTCTTTTTATAGTTTTATGAATTACGCTGATTTTGGTTTAGGAACTTGGCATCCCAAAACAGGAATGTTTGATGTAGTTTTAGCTATGGAAAGTTTGGCCAGAGAGTTAGGGGTAAAGTTTGTTACCAATGCAGCCATCGAAAAAATTGTAGTCGAAAACAAAACAGCCAAAGCGGTTGTCATCAACGGACAAACCATCACCTCTGATGTAGTCTTGAGCGGTGCCGATTATCATCATACAGAAACTTTATTGGATAAAGAGCATCGAGCTTACTCAGAAACGTATTGGGAAAGCCGTGTTTTTGCACCTTCCTCATTATTGTTTTATGTAGGTTTTGATAAAAAAATAGAAAATATTTCGCATCACGCTTTATTTTTTGATGTTGATTTTTACCAACACGCAAAAGATATTTACGATGAACCACAATGGCCAAAAGAACCTTTGTTTTATGCTAATTTTCCCTCTCTTACGGACCCGACAGCAGCACCAGAAGGTATGGAATCTGCTTTCTTTTTGGTGCCTTTAGCGCCAGGAATTAATGATAGCGAAGCGTTGAGAGAACAGTATTTTGATAAAATAATTACTCGTTTTGAGCAACTTACGCAACAAACTGTAAAAAATAATATTATATTTAAACAATCATTCTGTAAAAATGATTTTGTTTCTGAATATAACTCATACAAAGGAAATGCCTATGGTATGGCCAATACGCTACTCCAAACGGCTTTTTTGAGACCAAAATTGAAAAGTAAAAAAGTAAACAATTTATATTTCACTGGACAATTAACAGTGCCAGGACCAGGCGTTCCACCTGCATTAATTTCAGGAAAGTTAGTATCAGAGTTAATCAATAAAAAATTTTCAGAAGCGTAAATTATGAAGCAATTATTTGATGATGTATCTTTTAAGTGTAGTAAGTTAGTGACCAAAAGCTATAGTACTTCATTCTCTTTGGCAGTAAAAATGCTAGCGCCAAGTATTCGAGATGATATCTATAATATATATGGTTTTGTCCGCTTTGCTGACGAAATTGTAGACTCTTTTCACGGATATCAAAAGGAACAATTGATTCAAGATTTTGAAACCGATTATTACAAGGCATTGGCTTCAGGAATTAGTTTGAATCCTATCCTGAATGCCTTTCAAATCACTGTAAAAAAGAATAATATTTCGGATGATTTGGTGCAAGCTTTTCTTAAAAGTATGAAAATGGACTTGGTGAAATCAGAGTATAATACCAAGGCTGAATACGATGATTACATCTACGGTTCAGCGGATGTAGTGGGTTTAATGTGTCTTAAGGTTTTTGTTCAAGGAAATCAAGAAAAATACGATGCCCTCAAAGAAGAAGCGATGAGATTGGGCTCTGCTTTTCAAAAAGTGAATTTCTTGAGAGATTTAAAAGACGACAATCTAGTTTTGAATCGTAATTATTTTCCAGGAGTAGACCTTCGTTCTTTCGATGATGAAGCAAAAAAAGCGATTATTGCTGAAATTGATGAAGATTTTAAAGCAGCAAGAGAAGGCATTAAGAAATTACCGCTTGAGGCTAAATTTGGTGTTTTTACAGCCTATGTCTATTACAAAAAACTTTTGAATAAGTTAGAGCGTACTCCTTCACACAAAATCGGCACATCTAGAATACGCGTTTCTAATTATTCCAAAGCGGGATTATTGGCGCAATCTTTCGTAACTTACAAGTTGCGATTAGTTTAATATTTCATTTCAAATTCATTCAAAAATGCTTAATTTTTTCATATTTCTAGGAGTTTTTCTTTTTATGGAGTGCGTCACTTGGTGTACACATAAGTTCGTGATGCACGGTTTTATGTGGTATTTTCACGCCGACCACCATCAGCCAAAATATGCACATATCTTTGAGCGCAACGATATTTTCTTTGTCATTTTTGCTATTCCTAGTATTCTCTTTTTTTATTTTGGTGTAGAAGGTGGTCTTAATTATTTGTTTTTTATCGGATTGGGTATCTTTTTTTATGGATTGTGTTACTTTCTAATTCACGATGTTTTGATTCATCAACGCTTCAAATGGTTCAAAAACACCAATAATAAATATCTTATTGGGCTACGAAAAGCACACAAAGTACACCACAAACATTTAGGCAAAGAACACGGCGAATGTTTTGGAATGCTATTCGTTCCGTTCAAATATTATAAAATGTAGTTTTTGGGCGTGCCCCCCGAAATACGAATATACTAACAAAACGACACTCCAATCGGGGGTCGTGTCATCCATTCCCCCTTTTTTATTTTTTTTATAGCCTTAAACCCTAGGCTTTAAAAAAAATAAAAAGAGCTCCATTACTACCCCTCACGCGGGGAAATCAACACCATTTATCGCATACATTATGAAAGTATATAAATTAGAAACCGTGCAACACGTCAACGCAACACTTGACGAGTGTTGGGCTTTTTTTTCCAGTCCACAAAATCTGCAAAAAATTACACCTCTAGATATGGGGTTTCAAATCGTAGATTTCGACGGAAGAACCGCTTATCCTGGTCAAGTGATACAATACAAAGTATCGCCTTTGGCAGGAATAAAACTAAGTTGGATGACCATCATTACTGCCGTAAAAGACAAAAGTTATTTTATAGATGAGCAGCGTTTTGGTCCCTATACGTTGTGGCACCACAAACATTTCTTTGAAGCCACCGAAAACGGTGTAAAAATGACCGATGTGGTACATTACGCCCTACCTCTAGGTTTTTTAGGTCGCATCATGAATTTCCTAGTAGTCAAAAATAAACTAAAAACAATCTTCGACTACAGAAGAGTAGCAGTAGACCAACTTTTTAATGCAAAATAATGACTGCCCAGCCTATTACTTTTTTTTGGTTCCGTCGCGATTTGCGGTTAGAAGATAATGTAGGTTTGTATCAGGCGTTACAAAGTGGCTATCCCGTACTTCCTGTTTTCATTTTTGATGAGGCCATTTTGGAACATTTGCCCAAAGACGATGCTAGAGTTACTTTTATCTACGAATCACTTTCGAAAATCAACGAAAAATTAGCCGAATTTGGGAGTTCTCTTTTGGTAAAAAAAGGAAAAACCCAAGATGTTTGGCAACAATTAATAACCGAATTTGAGGTCAAAGCGCTTTTTTTCAATAAAGATTACGAACCCTATGCCATAACTAGAGACCAACAGATTACCGAATTATTAGCTCAAAATGGCGTAAAAGTTCAGGCATTCAAAGACCAAGTCATTTTTGAAGAAGCCGAAATCACCAAGGCCGACGGTTTGCCTTACACGGTTTACACGCCCTATAAAAACAAATGGTTAGAAAAATATAAAACGATAGCACCCGTTACGGAGCACGATACGAATGTTTTTTCAGAAAATTGGTTGGCTAGTTCCTTCGAATTTCCTTCCTTGTCTGCTATTGGTTTTGAAACGAGTAGCATCAAAGTCAAACCCCACAATTTGACTAAGATTGCAAATTATCACGAAACCCGTGATTTTCCAGCATTAGACACAACCTCTTATTTATCACCACATTTGCGATTTGGTACTGTTAGTGTTCGAAAATTAGTGAATTGGGCAGCTCGTAAAAATGACGTTTTTTTGAGCGAATTGATTTGGAGAGAATTTTTTATGCAAATCTTGTATCATTTCCCCAAAGTAGTCCAACACAATTTTAAATCGGCATACGACGGCATAGAATGGCGCAATGACGAAGCCGATTTTCAACGCTGGTGTTCTGGAAACACAGGTTATCCAATGGTTGATGCAGGTATGCGCGAACTTAATGCTACGGGTTATATGCACAATCGCGTGCGTATGGTGGTAGCAAGCTTTTTGTGTAAACATTTGCTATTACCGTGGCAATGGGGCGAAGCCTATTTCGCACAAAAGCTCTTAGATTATGATTTGTCTGCCAATGTGGGCAATTGGCAATGGGCTGCAGGTACAGGTTGCGATGCGGCTCCTTATTTTAGAGTCTTCAACCCCGATATTCAATTGCAAAAATTTGATACCAAAGGACACTACATCCGAAAATGGATACCTGAATTTGATTTAGGTTACGGAGCACCTATGGTCGAACACGCTATGGCAAGAGACCGCGCAATCGCTACGTATAAAGCAGGGATTTTGAAATAATTTTTCACAAATAAAGTTCTCAAATTGGGAATTTTTGTATATTTGCTACAGTTTACAGCATCCTATGGCTAGAATTTTTGTTAAAGGTACATTGAGGGACTATTGCGGACAACATCCTGATACGGAACAATATTTGAAGACTTGGTATGATACCGCCCTAAATTCTACTTGGAAAACACCTGCTGATGTGAAAAGAAGTTACGCAAGTGCAAGCATCTTAAAAGATAGTAGAATAGTTTTTAACATTAAAGGAAATTCTCATAGACTTATTGCTAAATTCAATTTTGAAAAACAATGGATTTTTATACGATTCATCGGAACACATTCTGAATACGACAAAATTGATGCAAATACAATATAAAAAAAATAGTTATGAAATCGCCATTAACAACAGGTTTGTAGCAAACAAAAACCAATACAAAAAAGGCGACCCGGGCGAAGCGAATTGGCGAAGCATACCACCTATGCCCATAAAAAATAAATTTTACATATATGAAAATCATTCCCATCAAAACTGATAAAGATTATAAAGAAGCACTAGCAAGATTTGAAGTTTTGTTTGATGCTCCAATAGGTACTCCTGAGGGCGATGAAGCTGAAATTTTAGCAATATTAATCGATGAATATGAGAATGTACATTTTCCTATTAATCTGCCAGATCCTATAGAAGCCATTAAAATCAGAATGGAGGAAATGCAATTAAAACAGATTGATTTAGTTGAAGCTATCGGTGGGAAAAGTAGGGTTTCCGAAATTTTAAATCGTAAAAGAAAATTAACAGTTGAGATGATTCGAAATTTGGTCATTCGGTTGAACCTTTCTCCTAGTGTATTGATTAATGACTATCCTTTAGTTCGTTAAATTTTTCGTGACAATCATACATTCCTTCTTAATACACCGTCCCGTTCTTGGTTAACTTTCTGCAAAAACTCCAAAAATGAAAATCTATATCAAAAATATGGTGTGCCATCGTTGCATTATGGTGGTGCATTCCGAGTTGGAAAAGAGCGGATTTACGCCACTTTCCGTATCTCTTGGTGAAGTAGTTTTTGAAAAGGAACTTGCTGTAAGCGACCAAGAAATTATAGCTAAAACACTTCAAAATGTTGGTTTTGAAATCATCGAAGATCATAAAAAGAAAGGGGTTGAAAAAGTGAAAACCTTGATTATTGATTTGGTTCAAAATCAAAATTCGGCACTCAAAAACACTCTTTCCGATTATTTGAGCACCCAATTGGATTGTGATTATAAATCCATTACTACTATATTTACTGAACTCGAAGGCACTACGATCGAGAAATATTTCATCGCACAAAAGATTGAGAAAGTAAAAGAGTTATTAGTATACAACGAATTGACTTTGAGTGAAATCGCCTTTCAGTTGCAGTATTCCAGCGTGGCACATTTGAGCAATCAATTCAAAAGCGTAACGGGATTAACTCCGAGTTATTTCAAAAATCTTCGCTCTGACCGTCGTATTCCCCTAGACCAAGTCCAAGCAAAGTAGTTCGTTTCCCTTAAAAAAGTTAGCCACGAATGCACAAATTGGTACTAATTTTTATAAATATTAAAATGGAATTGCACTAATTTTATAGATCCTTAAGAATTCGTGGAATAAAAAACGGTTAGAAATTAGTGTATATTCTTGTTTTTTTGGGGAAATTTTCTTGATTATAAGGTGTTTTTTATGGCGTAAATTCTAAAATTCATGTTATTTGTGAATTGAAGAACCAAAGTAAATTGCACCACAATTATTATAGCATTCTAGCTGCAATTGGTGCATTCGTGGCTCTTTTTTAGATGACGGATGCTTGAAAAAGTATTCACTGTTTATCTACCGAAATTGTTGTAATTTTTTTGGATAATTGTGTAATACTTCTCAATTAGATTACGTCTAATTTTGTAATGTATTGATTTAATACAATATAAACAGTATTTAATTGTAAACATATAAGTTAACTAAGTTTTTTAAATCAGCTTATTTATGCAGATAGGTATTAGAGAATATAAGTTATTAGTATTCTTTTCGAAACTATCCTACATCACTTAGATGATCTATTAATTTTACTTTAGCTATTCAAAGTAGAAACTTAAATGTCTCCTATGTTTTAATTTTTTTGATAAAATGCTGTAGTTTATAAAATTAAGCGTACTCTAATATTTAAACAGTACATTATGAAAACCACTATAAAGAAACAAATTCCTGTTTTACAAATGGGATGTGCGTCTTGCGCCAATAGAATCGCATCTACGGTTCAAGCTTTAAATGGGATTGTTTCAGCCGAAGTTAATTATGCTTCTGCGCTACTTTCTCTTGAGTTTTTTCCCAATGTCATTACCCTATCCGAAGTCCAAAAAGCGGTGCAAGACGCAGGCTATGATTTGTTTATTGAAGAGGATACGAATCATACCCAAACACTAGAGGAGCTGCAAGAAAAAAATGTTAAGGCTTTAAAAACCAAAACCATTTGGGCTTTGCTATTGGCTTTGCCTATTGTAATTATTGGTATGTTTTTTATGGAAATGCCCTATGCCAACGAAATTATGTGGGTGTTAGCTACTCCCGTTGTTTTTGGTTTAGGAAGCCGTTTTTTTATAAATGCTTGGAAGCAAGCTCAACATAGTACAGCCAATATGGACACACTCGTGGCGCTGAGTACTGGAGTTGCGTATATATTTAGTGTTTTCAATACATTGTTTCCGGAGTATTGGCATCAAAAAGGACTACACGGACACGTTTATTTTGAAGCAGCAGCAGTAGTGATTGCTTTTATTTTATTGGGTAAATGGTTGGAAGAAAACGCCAAATCCAATACGTCCACAGCCATAAAAAAGTTAATGGCGTTGCAACCTAATGAGGTCACTTTGTGGCTAGACAACGAGCAACAAAAAGTAATTCCTATTGCCCAAGTCAAAGTAGGTGATAAATTGTTGGTAAAACCCGGCGAGCGAATTGCGGTCGATGGGGTTGTGATAAGTGGCGATTCCTATGTAGATGAAAGTATGTTAAGTGGCGAACCTATTCCTGTACTCAAAATGGCAAATGAAAAAGTTTGGGCGGGTACGTTGAATCAAAAAGGGAGTTTGGTATTCAAAGCAGTTCAAATTGGCTCCGAAACCCTTTTGGCACACATCGTCAAAACAGTACAAGAAGCTCAGGGAAGCAAAGCCCCAGTCCAAAAAAAGGTCGATTTTATTGCTAGTATTTTTGTGCCTGTGGTTATGGCAATTGCTGTTTTAGCCTTTGTTTTGTGGTGGATTTTAGGAGGAGAAAATGGGTTTACTCAAGGAATTATGGCTTTGGTCACTGTTTTGGTGATTGCTTGTCCGTGTGCCTTGGGATTGGCAACTCCTACCGCCATTATGGTTGGAGTAGGAAAAGGTGCCGAACACGGGATCCTCATCAAAGATGCCTTGAGTTTGGAATTGGCACAAAAAATAGACACCATCGTCCTAGATAAAACAGGTACCATCACCGAAGGAAAACCCAAAGTTACGGATGAACTGTGGAGTACTGTCGATTCTTTGTTGCGTTCTATTTTGTTGAGTATTGAATCGCAATCCGAGCATCCTTTGGCGGAAGCCGTGGTGCAACATTTACAAGGAGTTCCAACGGTTGCGATTGCGAATTTCGAGAGTGTTACGGGGCAAGGCGTTCGAGCCAAAGTAGGAGGTGAGGAGTACTTTATCGGGAATCCCTCTTTTTTAAAAGCCAACAAAATCAAAATAAACGATGACTTCCTTCAAAAAGGTACCGCTTGGGAAGCCGAAGCCAAAACCGTAATTGGCTTTGCTAATTCAACTAGCGTTTTAGCCCTCTTGGCCATTTCGGATGCGGTAAAACCCACTTCGGTGGCTGCGATTCGTGAGTTGGAAGAAATGGGCATTGCGGTCTATATGCTAACCGGCGATGCTGAAAAAGCCGCGCAAGCGATGGCCGCCCAAACGGGAATTACTCACTTCAAAGGCGGAGTGTTGCCTCAACAAAAAGCCGATTTTATCAAGGAATTACAGGCTCAAGGCAAAACAGTTGCTATGGTGGGTGATGGAATTAACGACAGCACAGCATTGGCCCAAGCCGATGTCAGTATTGCTATGGGAAAAGGAAGCGCCATTGCGATGGAAGTCGCCAATATGACGCTAATGACCTCGGATTTGCATAAGATTCCACAAGCGATTCGTTTGTCTAAAGCTACCGTAGCTACGATACACCAAAACTTATTTTGGGCTTTTATTTACAATGTAATTGGGATTCCTATCGCGGCAGGTATTTTATTTCCGTTTAATGGATTTTTACTTAACCCAATGCTGGCGGGTGCAGCTATGGCACTGAGTAGTGTAAGTGTGGTAAGTAATAGTTTACGATTGAAATTGAAAAAGTTATAGGGAAGTAAACTTTAAAAAAAAACAAATTCCAAATCCCAAGTAGTCGCAGTACCCTTGGAATTTGGAATTTATTTTTTAATCAATTTATTAATCATGCCTTCAAAGATAAAGCCATGAAAGGGGAGCACGGAGTACCAATACAATTTGCCCCAAAAACCATGAGGTTTGAAGGTAGCGGCTTGGTATAAGGTATTGTGTATGATTTTGAATTCTAGCCAAGCTTCACCGGGGAGTTTCATTTCGGCATACAAAATGAGTTTGCCTTCTTTTTTGTTGGCATACAATACCCGCCAAAAATCCAAAACATCTCCCGAATGAATGTCGTGTTTATTGGTACGTCCTCGACGTAAACCAACGCCTCCTACCAACTTATCAATGAAACCTCTAATCTCCCAGAGCCAGTCTCCATAGTACCAACCGGTTTCACCACCAATGGACCAAATACGTTCTATAGTAAAATTACGGTTGATAATTTCTTTTTTACGACGATCAATGTAACAGTCTTTTTTAGGCACTTTGAGATAATCGGCAACATTGCCTATAAATTGTCCGCTTATCAAGGCATCTTTCCAACTCGAAGGAATATCATCTTTGTCTATTTTAAGTAACGCTCTAGATACAGCATCTTTGTAAGTCATTGGTTGAAGATGCAACAGAGAATTGATGCGGTTGTCATGGCAAATGACTTCCACTTTCATACTGCTCACTAAGGCTGAGGCTAATTTATAAGAAGTTGAGGTAACAAAATACAACCAATAGGAAGATAATTTAGGAGTCATTACTGGCACTGTATAAATATAACGTTTCAATCCTGCGGCCTCAGCATACCCCAAAAGCATTTCTTTGTAAGTGAGAATATCCGGGCCTCCAATGTCAAAATTTTGATCATAGGTTGATGCATTGTGTAAACTTTTTATCAAAAAATCCAAGACATCCGAAATGGCTATGGGTTGACAATGTGTATTGAGCCATTTTGGAGTAATCATTACAGGAAGTTTGTTAACCAAATCACGGATGATTTCAAAAGAAGCACTGCCAGAACCAACAATAATACCCGCTCTTAAAGTGGTTATGGCAAAAAGGCCCGTTTTAAGGACGTCTTCAACCGCTTTGCGAGAGGCCAAATGCTTTGACAAAATGGTGTCATTGACTATTCCACTCAAGTAAATCACTTGTTTTACTCGGGTAAGATTCATTCGGTCAACAAAATTCATAGCGGAAGCATATTCTAACGCATCATAATTTTTAGCTGCACCTGACATGGAATGAATCAAGTAATAAGCGACATCAATTTCATTGGGAATAGCACTTAAGGTTTCTTGTTTCAAGAAGTCTACTTGAAGTACTTGTACACTATGACTTAAATTTTCAGGAAGGTAAAATCGATCCTTATCTCGAACACAACATACCACATGATGTCCATTAGCGACTAGCAAAGGAAGTAATCGTTTGCCAACATATCCAGTGGCGCCTGTTAAAAGAATATTCATATGGAAGTAGCGTTTAGTAAAGGTTTACAGAATTTCGCGTAATACAGTAATTATAGTTGTTACTAGTATTGTGACTAAGGTTAAAATGGTTTTTATCATGCTCTTTTTTTTAGTTGAATTATACTTTAAAACTTACCATTCCATAATCCATTACAAAGACTTGCCCTGAAATGGATTGTGCCTCTTTAGAAATCAAGAAATTGGCTAAGTGTGCCACTTCATCAGGTTTCAAAAAACCTTTCATCGGATGCCGTTCTATCATGTTATCTTTCATTCGATCATTTCTTAAAATACCTGAAGCCAATGAGGTATCGGTAATTGTGGGCGCAATTGCATTTACACGTACCACTGAAGCCAGTTCCGCTCCTAATGATTTTACCAATCCTTCTACTCCAGCTTTGGCTGTGGCGATACTTGCGTGAAATGGCATTCCTAATTTAGCCGCTACAGAACTAAATAATAGAATCGAGGGGTCTTGTCCTTTTCGCAAGGCAGGTAAATAATTTTGAATGGCTTTTACAGCGCCGATGACATTGATTTCAAAATCGCTTTTAAAATCAGATATGCTAAGGTTTCCAATAGGTTTTAAAGTAATGGAACCCGGACAATAAATCAAAGTATCCACATTTTCAATAACCGGTAGGGGATCTTGTAAAACATCAACAGCATAGTGCGTTAAGTTGGGATGTGACAAATCTGGCGCTGTTCTACTGATGTTGTATACTTGATTCGATTGCAACTGTTGCAGGAGTATCGCGCTACCGATTCCTTTGCTACCGCCAATGATTACAATGTTTTTCATGCTGTTGCTGGATTTAATTTATCGTTTTGATATCTTGTTGTTAGTGATTTGGCGTTGTAAATTACATTTGAATCTCCCTTCGGTAAATATGCGTAATTTTTCATGTTTGGTTTTCCGACCTTTTACTCTTGCTCGCCAAAGTCTGAAACTTGAAGGTTTCATTTCGGTTCGCATCAAGTCGATGACCTCTTGTTCCTTTACTCCAAATTGCAATTCAATAGCTTCGAAAGTGGTTCGATCTTCCCAAGCCATTTCTATAATTCGGTCAATTTCAAATTCAGAAAGGAAACGTTGCATGTTACAAATAGTTTTGGTACTTATTAACGGAAATAGTAGCTTTCAAATCAAACATTAAATTATACAACCCAAAAAAGGTCCTATTCATATAAATAAAATGCTTGGAACCTCGATTGCCATTCATCTTACGCAGGTTGGTGTCTTTGGCAAATCGCTCGCCCAATTGTGCAATATTGTTAAAGAAGACTTCATCTGAAAAATCAAACTGTGTGTGTTGAAATGGTAAAGTGAATAAGGACAACAAATCATAAAACATACTAGTGAAATACTCGATTTCTTCTGGAGTATCTTCTTTTCTTAAAATTTCAAGCTCAAACAATTTGGCATTAAAGAGTTGTTTGTTGCCAATGATTTCTTTGTTGATTAATTCAAAGTAAGGCACATAAAAGTCATTCGGAATGCTTTTCATACAACCAAAATCTAAGGCAACCAATTGCTGGTTTTCGTCTATCAAAAAATTGCCAGGATGTGGGTCGGCGTGTACTTTTCGTAAAACGTGAATTTGGTACATATAAAAATCCCAAAGTGCTTGTCCCACTTTGTTGGCGGTTTCTTGATGGGTATTTTCGGCAGTGAACTCAGATAAATGTTTCCCTGTCATCCAATCCATCGTCAGTATTTTTTCGGATGAAAATTCTGGATAGTAAGTAGGAAAAACCAAGTTTTCTATTTTTTGGCAAGCAGCCACTACTTCTTGACTTTGTTTTAGTTCAAGGGTATAATTGGTTTCTTCAATCAATTTGTCTTCTACTTCTTTAAAGTATTTATCAGAATCTTTGCCCTGTAGATTAAACATTCGAATCGCCATTGGTTTGACCAAAGCCAAATCCGACGAAATACTGTTAGCTACTCCAGGATATTGAATTTTTACAGCCAATTTTTTTCCTTTTTTCTTCGCCAAATGCACTTGACCAATACTTGCTGCGTTTACCGATTCGGCATTGAATTCATCAAAAATTTCATAAGGTGTTTTGCCAAAATTCGATTTGAAGGTTTTGAGTACCAAAGGAGCCGAAAGCGGCGGAACAGAAAACTGAGATAGAGAAAATTTTTCTACATAGGCTTGTGGTAGAAAATTTTTGTCCATACTCAGCATTTGTGCCACTTTTAGCGCACTTCCTTTCAAGCTTTTTAGGCCGTCATAAATGTCTTCGGCATTGTCTTCGTTGAGTTTATCTCTCGACAAGTCGGAGTTGACTATTTTTTCGCCGTAATATTTTAGGTAATTCACGCCTACTTTTGCCCCCGTTTGCACCAATTTGGTCGCTCGTTCAATCTTTGAAGTAGGAATATAGTCTATGGTTTTCATTAGTTTTTTTGTATTTTTTCTTTGAATAGGAATTTTCCAAAATCGATTAAACTGTCAATAGGAGTGATGTTCATTACTTCGAAAGCTGCTTTTAAGGATTTTTCTATATAGATGTCTGTCTTTTCAAATCCAGCGGAACTGTCGTCCATCCAAAACTTTAAGGTGAGTAAAAACTGAATCCATAATGACTCGGTTGTTGCTTTCTCTTGGTATTCTTGAAAACGCTCGATTTGAATACGGAAATCATCTGTGGTAATTTCACCTATATAATTTTTGAATTTTTTACGAATATCACTCAAAATCAATACGTTTTTTAACTGATTTTTATGTTGTTGCAAGGCATATAAAACATAACTTCGGTTCGCAGTAAGCAATTCAAAAAAAGTATAGTAGAAACTCAACAGTTTGGATCGCATGTCATAACTTGAATAAGCAGGATTTTTTTCTAATAATTCGATGGTTTTATCAAAGAATTGAATGAAGATTTCTTTGTCGATAGCTTCGAGTGTTCCAAAGAAGGTGTAAAATTCGGCTTCGCTAAACCCGTTGTGCTTAGCAAATTGATAAATTGATTTTGGTTTTTCATTATGTTCAACCACATGGTCCATATAATAGGATATTATTTCATCTTTGGTAAGTACAGTTTTTTTAGTTGCCATTGCTGTTCCGTTTAAATTTGAGTATAAAGATACTATTGTTTAACTTATTATTGATAATGTTAAACAAAAATTTAACCTATGTTTGCATAAATTATTTTGATAATAAAAAAAAAAATAAAATGAAAAAGAAGGTATTGTTGACAGGAGGTACTGGTTTTGTTGGGAAATATTTGACTCAAATGTTACTCAACAAGGGATATTCCGTATCTATTTTAACTCGAACGCCTAAGAAAAATACAGACGATATTTCTTATTATTCTTGGGATGTGTCTGCCGGTAGTATCGAAGAAAAAGCCGTCTTAGATGCTGATTATATTATTCATTTGGCTGGAGAATCAATAGGTGATAAGCGTTGGACTGTAGCACGTAAAAAGGCAATTTTGGATAGTAGGGTACAATCAACTGCACTGCTAGCTAGTGTTTTACAGTCCAATAATAAAAAAGTCAAAGCCTTTATTTCGGCTTCGGGTGTAGGAGTATATGGTGCTTTAAATGGCAAAGGAATTTGTACGGAAGATACCCCTGCAGCGCATGACTTTTTAGGTAAAGTTTGTCAAGAATGGGAAAAAGCCGCCGATACCATAGCCAAACTGGGTATACGAACCGTGAAGATCAGAACGGGTTTAGTGCTAGGTAAAGACGAAGGATTCTTAAAAAAAATGGCTCCTCTATTTCGAAGAGGTTTAGGCTCAGTGTTAGGGGATGGAAAGCAATACATGCCTTGGATTCATATTCATGATTTGTGTGCGATTTATCTATTAGCCATAGAAAATGAAGAGATGGAAGGTGTTTTCAATGCCGCAATTGAAGATAGTACTACAAATGCTATTTTTTCTAAAACACTAGCAAACATTTATGGGTATTCGCTTTGGATGCCCAAAATTCCTGCTTTTGTTTTGCAATTAACACTGGGTGAAATGGCCATTTTAGCCCTAACCGGAAGACGAATATCCAATGATAAGTTACTGCTTTTAGGATTCCGGTTTGAGTATAAAAATTTAGATTTAGCTTTGCGAGATTGCTTGAATAAATAATTTTTTATTGGTCATTTGTAGTTTACTTATGTAAAGCCTCATTTTGCTGCTGCTATAGCGAAATGAGGTTTTTTATTCTTTAAATGGAAACAACAAAAGAAAAGCTTCATAGATACTTTGGTGCAAAATAGTAGCGTGATTGTCATTAGGCATACTCTTGAAATCTATTTTGGTGTCTTTCAATTGTGCTTTTTGCAAAATAGTAACTAATGTTTCCGCATCTTTTTGCATCACAGGATGCTCTTTTTTCCCTACAGCGATGTAAATGTATTTTGATGTAGGGCTTGATTTCGATAGTAATTCAAGAGCTTGATTTAATAAACTTTCGTCATCCCACCACAAACTTGGACTCACAATTAAGTAATGGGAGAATAAATTGGGTCGTTTTAGGACGATTTCAGTAGCTAAAAGTCCGCCCAAGGATTGACCAATTAAAAAGTTGGTTCCGTTGGTTTTGTATTGCAATTGAATAAAGGGCTGCAACTCTTTTTCAATAAAATTGATAAATTCCGCCGAATGTCCTGTGGTCGGATATTCTTTTTGAAAGTCTTTTTTATCGGTATAAAAAGTAAAATCTTTTTTACGATCAATGTTGGCTATGCCTACCAAAATACAATCTGGCATTTTGAATTGAAGGTTAAAAAACTGAACCAAACCTACAATATGCAGAAAATCTTCATTCCTACTTCCATCAAGAAGATAGATTACAGGATAAGATTTGGTCGCATCATAATTTTGAGGCAAATAAATATTTAACGTTCGGTCTTCCTTTAGAATTGAAGACGCTATGGTTTTCACTTCACCAATAGTCAAAGGCGTACTTTGTTTTAAAGTTGTTTGCCCTTGAACAGAAAAATGAAGAATACAAAAAAGGACTAAAAAAGAATATTTCATACTATACTTGTTGCTTTGAAATGGCTATTTCTTGTTTTCTTCCACCCTGAAAGCTATAATTTCTGCGATTAAATCAAGCGGAAACGGCTGGTCATTCGGAAACTGCACGGAGCCTTTACCTTGTTTGTATGACGAAAGTGCGGCTGCAAAATGCGTATGACCAGAAGGTGTAGCATACAAACCAATATGATTTTTGAAAGCCGCATAATAAATCAACGGTTTCCCATTCGTTTTGTAGGCGGGCATTCCGTAGCTAATACTTTCTTGAACCTCGGGCGCTTTTTCCAAAATGAGCGCTCTAATTTGCTGCATTCTTTTCTGACTGGCTTCGGGGAATTTAGCGAAATAAGAGGCTACGGTTTCCATAACTTATTGGTTTTGATTTTTGAGACTTTCTTTCAAATGCTTGGTTCTTTCTTTGGTGATTTCCTCCAAACAAGTCAACAAAATTAAAGGTTTTATGCTTCCACCCGTATAAGGGTCGGCTTCATATTTACAATGCGAATCTCTGTATTTTATCCAGTCTTTTTGCGCTTGAATGAGCAACGCTTTTTCATTTTTGTCCAAAAGCGAAACCAATTTTTTGTAGGTTTTGTTGAGTTCAGCATCGGCTTTCTTGTAATCTAGCGATGCTTTTTCGTTCATCTCTAACTGCGTTTGTGCAATAGCAGCAGAAACGGTAAATACCAAAAAGAATAGGGACAGGAGAAGTTTTTTCATTAGGGAATTAGGTGTAAAGTGTTTGATTTTCAAATGCAGTAATGTTTTCTTTTAAGGCTTTGTAATTGGAAAACGTTCTATAAATACTTAAAAGCAATAAGAGGATTAAAGGGAGTATGAAATAGTTCCAATACTGAAAGCCTCCCTCAGAAAGCACTTGGATTACACTTCCGATAATCAGTAAAATTGCAAGTAGAATGATAGGTAATCCTTTTTTGGCATTGGTCATATTACGAAGAATAGCCTCCAATTTCGAATTTATTTCTTCAATTTGGCTACTGTTTTTGTTTTCTATTCTAATCAAATGTTGTAGTAAAAGCGTTTTATAAATTTCACTTTGTAAATTAATAAAAAACGAAAATGAAATCAGAAACATTCCTCCGCTTTTGCTCCATTTTGGCAGATGTTCAAGCCCTAAGTATTCATTTATAATTGCCAAGAAAACAAACAAAAAACAAATTCCTGCCAAAACTCCATTCGCAAGTAAGAGCCATTTACTCTTTCTGTACCTCACAAAAGTGTCAGCGTCTGAATCTCCTTTTAAGGGATTAAAATTGTTGATGATGTCGATGCGTTCTAACATTTTTAAATTTTAATTGGTTTAATTTTAGGAGCAGTAACAAGAGGCTTTTTGGCCATCAAAGTCCCGTGATACGCTATATCTTTGTCTTTTTAAAGAAAAAAGACAAAGGATGCCGCTCCTCCCGGGGCTAAAAGGAGACAAAGTACCCTTTTGTAAACATTCTCAAAAATACTAAAATCTTTTTTTTGTTTTTTAGTCAGTAAAAGATTTAAAAAAGAATTTGTGAATTTGTGGCCAGCTTTTTTAAGCCTTTGTTAGGATTCTTTTTTCATAACATTCAATTTTTAGCAAAAAAGTATATCTTTAGCCAACTATAACTAACCTATTTCTTATGTCATTTCAAGTGCATACCGCTCCAACTCTCCCCAAACCTTGGTATAGAGCTCTTTATTTTCAAGTGCTCCTTGCTATCCTAGCAGGAGTTGTATTGGGTCATTTTGTACCCGAAAAAGCGATGAATTTAAAAGTCTTAGGAGACGGATTTATTGCTTTAATAAAAATGATTATTGCCCCAGTAATCTTTGTAACAGTTACTACAGGAATTGCCTCTATGGGTGACTTAAAAGCAATGGGAAGGATTACTAGTAAAGCATTTATTTACTTTTTTATCTTCTCAACTTTAGCTTTGGTTATAGGAATGTTAGTGAGTAACATCATTCAACCTGGAGCCGGCCTGCATATTGATGCAAAATCCCTAGACCCCAAATCTATACAAGATTATATTGATGCCACAAAGGAGCATAATTTATCCAATTTTGTGCTAGATATTATTCCAAAATCATTGATGAGTTCCCTCACTGGCGATAGTATTTTGCAAGTGCTTTTCGTATCGATTATGTTCGGTATTGGGATTACGTTGACTATCGATAAAAGTAAACCAGTACTTGATTTTTTACACGCATTGTCGCATCCCATTTTTAAAATCGTTGAAATATTGATGAAGCTGGCTCCCATTGGTGCGTTTGGAGCGATGGGCTTTACAGTGGGTAAATTTGGTTTGTCTGTTTTATTGAAATTAGGAGGATTGGTGGTTACCTTTTACCTGACTTCCGCCTTTTTTATTTTTATCATTTTAGGGGCTGTTGCTTGGTACAATAAATTCAATATTTTCAAATTGCTACGATACATTAAGGAAGAGTTGGTTTTGGTATTAGGTACTAGCTCTTCTGAATCAGCTTTGCCAAATGTGATGAAGAAGTTAGAAAAAGCAGGCTGTGCCAAACAAGTCGTTGGATTGGTAATTCCAACAGGCTATTCTTTTAATTTGGATGGGACGAATATTTATATGACTTTGGTAGCACTTTTTATTGCCCAAGCCTGTGATGTTGATTTATCTTTTGACCAACAAATTTTGTTGTTACTTGTTGCTATGCTGAGTTCAAAAGGAGCTGCGGGAGTTTCGGGAGCTGGATTTATTACATTGGCTGCGACATTAGCCGTCGTTCCTGATGTGCCCGTAGTTGGAATGACGCTAATTCTTGGTATTGATAAATTTATGTCGGAATGCAGAGCATTGACTAATTTTATTGGCAATACCGTTGCTACAATTGTCATTGCTCGTTGGGAAAATCAACTCGATGAGGAAGCCTTAGAAAAAGTGTTGCGATAACGCTTTTATTTTTAAAGAGTGAACTCACAATTTTTATGCTATTAACAACTGGCGAAAGCCAATTTTATTTAATGAATTATAACTTCAACTATGAACAAAGAAAACAAACCCGAAGATTTTAAACGTGAACTCGGACTTTTAGATGGTACGATGCTCGTAGTAGGTTCGATGATTGGTTCAGGAATATTTATTGTAAGTGCCGATATTGCGCGACAAGTGGGTTCCGCCGCTTGGCTTACTTTGATTTGGTTACTCTCAGGACTAATTACGATGATTGCTGCGGTGAGTTATGGCGAATTGAGTGCTATGATGCCCAATGCTGGCGGACAATATGTGTATCTAAAAGAAGCCTACAACAAATTGATTGCGTTTCTGTACGGTTGGAGTTTTTTTGCAGTGATTCAAACCGGAACTATTGCTGCGGTGGGTGTAGGTTTTTCCAAGTTTGCGGCCTATTTGATTCCATCGTTGAGTGATGAAAATATTTTGCTCGATTTGGGCGCTTTTCAACTCAACGCGGCTCAAATTGTGTCTATCATTACGATTGTTTTCTTGACCTATCTTAACAGTCGCGGAGTAAAAGACAGCAAAACGTTGCAAACGGTGCTTACGATTATCAAAATTTTGTCGCTTTTTGGATTGATTGTTTTTGGATTTATCCTTGCGGCAAAAGCCGAAGTTTGGGAAGTGAACTGGACGGACGTATGGGAAACCAAATCCTATGATTTAGTGACAAAACAATGGACACCAATTACAGGAACGGCATTATTAGCTGGGATTTCGGCAGCTATGGTAGGGTCGTTGTTTTCGAGTGATGCTTGGAACGGAGTTACTTTTATTGCAGCAGAATTAAAAAATCCAAAGCGCAATGTGGGCTTGAGTTTGTTTTTGGGGACTTTCATTGTGACGATTATTTATGTGTTGACCAATTTGATGTATTTGGCGGTTATTCCAATAGAAGAAATTGCCACAGCCAAATCCGATAGGGTAGCGGTGGTTGCTTCTCAATATACGTTTGGCGATTATGGTACCGTGATTATTGCGGTGATGATTATGATTTCGACTTTTGCCTGCAACAACGGATTGATTATGGCGGGCTCCCGAGTGTATTATACGATGGCCAAAGATGGTTTGTTCTTCAAGCAAGCCGCACAACTGAATGAGAAAAGTGTACCAGGATGGGCGCTTTGGGCACAGTGTTTTTGGGCTTCGGCTTTGTGTTTGACGGGTAAGTACGGCGATTTATTGGATTTTGTAATCATCATTGTATTGATTTTTTATATTTTGACCATCTACGGTATTTTTATTTTACGTAAAAAAATGCCCGATGCCGAGCGTCCTTACAAAGCGTTTGGCTATCCGTTTTTGCCAGGTTTGTATATTATAATTGCCACGGCAATTTGTATTTCGTTATTGTTTACCAAATTTTCTACTTGTGGTTGGGGTGTACTGATTATGCTAACAGGAATTCCAGTGTATTATGTAACGCAGCGTAAAGTGTTAAAGGAGTAGTGTTCTACATAGGAGGGACAAGATTCAAAGAGAGAATATTTTTTATAGCAACGGATTGTAATTCGTTGCTTTTTTTTGTAAAATAAAATGGACCGAGCCTATGGCTCTTTTATTCATATGGTTTGCTGTTAACTGGACTGAAGTCCAGCCCTATAAGATATGCCGAGTCTACGACTCTTTTTGGGGTGTGCAAGTTCCGTAGGAACGAAATATTTTGTAGCAACTGAAGTCCAGCCTATAGGATATGCCGAGTCTACGACTCTTTTGGGGTGCGCAAGTTCTGTAGGAACGAAACATTTTGTAGTCACGGATTTTATTCGTTTTACAGAAAAGTGAATTTTTTTAATAGTTCTTTTAAATTATACATTTGATAGGTTTTTGAAAATTGGCAGGTGTGAAAACATGTAATTTAAGGTTTTTTTTAAAAGAATATAGGCATTAGTTGCTCGAAGTAATTTGTCTAAATTTTGTGAAACTCAGAAAGTAGTTTGTCAGTAAATGAATTTTATAAGATTTATTTTTTATTGAAATATCACTAAATGTGGGTATATGTTTGTTAATAAAATTTAAATATCTTTGAATTTATTAACAAACATAAATAATTATGCAATTAGACACACACACACACACACACACAAGGAATCAGCCTTTTAGGAAAAAAGTAACTTTATATCTTAGGGTTATGGCTTGTTTTTTATTTTTTATCAATTGTAGTAAGGATAGTTATGATTCTTTCGAAAAACAGAGTAGTTTTATTGAAAAAGACATTACTTTTGATCGTTTTAAGAAGGAATCAGGACTTTTGGATTTCGAAAACAAATTCAAAATCGATGGGACATTGGATGCAGGACTTAAAAAAGAGAATACAAACAAGCATGTATTAAATGAATTTGTTATCGACACTATTGTGATCAAAAAGTTAGTAAGAGATAAGAAGACAACCTATACCTTTCAAGTTCATCCTAAGAACATAAAATCAAATAATATTTACAACTTAACAATGTTTTATAAACAAGGATGGCAAAGTATTCTTATAGAATTAAAACCAACTAAGGAGTATTTATTATCTTTAAAACAAGGGGTTAATTCCAAATTTGAAGGAACTATTAGCCGTTTGTATCAATCCAATTTATCAAATTCAGGAAAAACTTCTAGAAGTTCCCAACTTAATTGTACAACAATTTTTGTTGAGTTTTGGCATTGTACAAGAACAGGTGATTGTGCGAGTGGCACTTGTGACCAATGTAATTTATGTGTTGGTTATGAAAGTTATAGATTATGTGGTTCAGAACCAGTTGGACCTGATCCTGTATATATTGATGCAGGAGGTAGTGTTATAGGAGGCGGTTCTGGAGGTTCTGGTGAGGGAGGTACAGGAATAAGTGATAGTGAAGGAGTGTCTATTATACCCAATTTAGAAGGATTAAATTACATTCTTGGCAATGATAGTTTTCCTCAGTGGGCTAATGCTTTCTTGAAGCAAAATCCTGATGTAAGTATAGAGCAGTTTGAATATTGGTTTACTGGCAATGATAGTTTTGAAATTGTTGCTCAATCAGAGATATCAAATACTATAGGAATAAGTAATTTCTCGGGATTATTAGAAGTAATGGAACAGTTAAAAACTGAAGTTAATGATTATTCAGAGAGTAATGATTTAAGTATTCTTCAAAACCAAACATGGGCTACAAAGACAATCTCATTAACTCCTATTGTTGATTTAGCAATTGAAATTGTGTCTAATTCAGGAACACCATATTCCTTTGATAAAGGGGAATCCAAAACCTTTATATCAAATACAGTTGTAGGACTTGATTGGGTTCAAAATTCAATGCATTTATCTGATGTGTTATTTTCGACTACGCATGCCAAAATTCGAATTTCAGGTTATATTCTAGTCGGAATTAAAATGGAAGGGCTTGAGTTTGGTATAAAGCAAAGAAAATTAATTGAAGTATTAGTAGATAAGGTAACAGGTAAAATATGTTGTGTTACAACAAAAAATATAAAAAATAAATAATTATGGAAAATGTTATAGATGTAGCGATAAGTTTAATACCAAGTTTACTTGTTATTGTTTTTATTCTTTTTTTGATAAGAACTTATATTTTAGTGAAAAAATATTTAGATGTTAAAACGGAATATTATCAATATAAATTAAAAGAAATAAAGAAGAATAGTGAATAAGGTTATGCTTTTAGCAATAATTATTTATAAACCATAAGCAGTACTATTTATCTAAAAGTAAAATAAAAAATGGAAAATATTGTAAATGATTTTAGTATAGGTTTGTTTTTATGGCAATTGTTTGTTTTAGTTTTGCTAATTACAATTGTATATTTTGTCGTAAAACTTTATAAGAAAGTAGTAAAGTATCTAGATAATAAAAGCTAATTTTTTTCAATACCTCCAAGAAAGCCATTTCTCAGCTTTTAGCCCTGATCGCAGCGGCATCCTTTGCTTTTTGGGTTAAAAAGCAAAGATAGAGCGGAGAGCAGGACGATGACCACAAAAAAGCCTATTCTTTCCGCTCCCAAATAAGCATAAAAAAATCCGTCTTGTTTTGCAACTGGACGGATTTTGTATGTTAAACATTTTTTTTAAACATATAAGTCATTTAAGCTGTGTGAAGTAGCTTGTTTATTCAGATGGTTAAAGACAATAGAAGATACAAGGGTTTTGTAAATTGGTCCTAAACTACTTCAATGAACTGACTATTTTACTTTATCTATTTAAACTAAAACTTAGGTGACTTATATGTTTTAATCAAAATGTTGTTAGATGGAATTAGCAAACAGCTTCTTCTGCTAGCACGCTTTCTACTTCGTGCAAAGGTAAATCCCAAGCTTCGGCAACGCCACGGTAAACTACTTTTCCGTTGGCTACGTTCAATCCTAATTTTAATTCTTTGTTTTCTTCGCAGGCTTTTCTCCATCCTTTGTTGGCTAATTGTAATGCGTAAGGCAAAGTCGCATTGGTCAACGCCAAAGTTGAAGTGTAAGGCACAGCACCCGGCATATTGGCCACACAGTAGTGAACAATATCATCGATGATGAAAGTCGGGTCTTCGTGAGTGGTTGGTTTACAAGTTTCGATACAACCTCCTTGGTCAACGGCTACGTCTACTACTACGGTTCCGGGGCTCATTAATTTTAGCATATCGCGAGTGATTAAGTGAGGCGCTTTGGCTCCAGGAATCAACACACCACCAATAACTAAATCGGCAGTTTTGATCGCTTCGCAAATGTTGTAATGATTTGACATTTGAGTTACTACGTTGGCTGGCATTACATCTGCTAAGTATCTCAAACGTGGTAAGCTTACGTCCATAATGGTTACTTTAGCGCCGAAACCAGCGGCCATTCTAGCAGCTTGAGTTCCTACGATTCCACCACCTAAAACTACTACGTTTGCTGGAGGAACACCTGGTACACCACCTAAAAGGATTCCTTTTCCATTCATAGGTTTTTCTAAATATTTAGCTCCTTCTTGGATAGACATACGTCCCGCTACTTCAGACATTGGTACCAATAAAGGCAAACTACGATCTGCTTTTTCTACCGTTTCGTAAGCCAAACAAACGGCTCCACGCTCTAACATTGCGTGTGTTAAAGGCTCAGAAGAAGCAAAGTGGAAATAGGTGAATAATAATTGGTCTTTTTTAATCAAAGGATATTCAGAAGCGATGGGCTCTTTTACTTTTATGATCATTTCAGCAATGTCATACACTGCTTCTATAGTTGGAAGAATGGATGCTCCTGCATCTACATAAGATTGATCAGCAAAACCGCTGTTGATTCCAGCATTTGTTTGTACATATACGGTATGCCCTTGTTTTTTGAATTCGGCTACACCAGCTGGTGTAAGAGCTACTCGGTTTTCGTTATTTTTGATTTCTTTTGGAACACCAATAATCATATGAGAGAGTTTTAAGTTACTACTTGTTTGAAAGCATAAAAGTAATTTAAAAAGAAAAAGTTTTTACATAGTACCATTAAATAGGAAAAAATTAATTTATTTATGTAAATTAGCCTTAAATATTTCTTTGCGAAATCGTTTTTTTGAATTGAAAAAGAAAAATTATCTAAAGATTACCGCCCTAAAAAAAATCCTTCATTATGAATATAGATGAAACCGACAAAAAAATCTTACGGCTTTTGCAAGCGAACGCACATTTGACGCTAAAAGACATTGCAAACCAAATTAATTTGTCTTTAACACCAGTTCACGACCGAGTGAAACGTCTTGAAAAAGAGGGAGTTATTGATAAATATGTTACGGTGCTCAATAAGAAAAAGTTAGGGAAGAATTTGACAGTTTTTTGTCAAGTTACTCTTGTAAAACAGACATTTGACATCTCGGAGGCTTTTAATGAAGCGATTCTGAATTTGCCTGAGGTAGTGGAATGTGATTTTGTTTCGGGTAGCTTTGATTATTTGCTAAAAGTGGTATTGCCTGATATGGAAAGTTACCACCATTTTCATCAAAAGAAGTTATCGGTCTTGCCTGAGGTTAGTTTGATCAATAGTTTTTTTATTATTTCTGAAGTGAAAAGCACAACGGTGTTACCGATTTAAAAAAAATGTTTGTTGTTTATAGTTTGTTGTTTATTGTTTAAGTCTTTGAGAACTTTGCGTTAATCTTTGCGGGCCTTACGGTTAAATGTGCTGCATGTGGTAAAAGTGTTACTTTCTCAAAATATGATTTTAAAAAAAAAACCACCAAAAGTTGCCTCTTGATGGTTTGTTGAATTATAATTAACGTTGGTTGTATCTACTAATAGTAAGTATAACGTCTTACTTTTGAAATGTATTTGGCCAAACGAATAACTTGATGGCTGTAGCCATACTCGTTGTCATACCAAATGTACAATACTATGTTTTTTCCGTCTTTAGAAACAATAGTAGCATTGCTATCATAGATTGAAGGTGCTGTAGTTCCCACAATATCCGAAGAAACCAATTCGTTGTTCAACGAGTATTTGATTTGCTCTACCAATTCGCCTTCTAAAGCGTATTTTTTCATAATGTTGTTAATACCTTCGACAGTAGTTGCTTTGTTCACTTCAAGATTCAAAACCACTAAGGAGCCATTTGGAACAGGAACACGAATAGCGTTTGAAGTTAATTTTCCTTCTAATGATGGTAAGGCTTTGGCAACCGCACTTCCAGCACCTGTTTCGGTAATTACCATATTTAATGCAGCAGCTCTACCACGACGGTATTTTTTATGCATGTTGTCAACTAAATTCTGATCGTTGGTGTAGGCATGAATGGTTTCTAAATGACCTTTTACTACTCCTAAAGTATCTTCGATAGCTTTCAAAATTGGAGTAATGGCATTGGTTGTACAAGAAGCCGCTGAGAAAATAGACACTTCGTCTGGATTGTATTCGTTCTGGTTTACACCATGTACAATATTTGGCACTCCTTTTCCTGGTGCCGTAAGCAATACTTTATCGGTTCCTTTTGAGGTTAAGTGACGACTCAAAGCTTCTTTTGTAGTGAAAGCTCCTGTATTATCAATTACTAAAGCATTGTCAATATCATAAGCAGTATAATCGATTTCTTCTGGAGAGTTGGCGGCAATCATGTGAACGGTAGTTCCATTGATGATTAAAGCATTGTTGGCTGGATCGGCAATAACAGAACCATTAAAATCACCATGAATGGAATCGTAACGCAATAAAGACGCTCTTTTTTCTAAGCTAATAGCATCGTTTTTATCTCGAGTAACAATGGCTCTCAAACGCATTTGATTGCCTTTTCCAGTTTTGGACATCAACTCACGAGCTAGTAAGCGACCAATTCTACCAAAACCGTACAATACTACATCTTTAGGTTGAATTTCTTCGGTGAATTTGGCTTCTTTTAATTTGTCAATTACAAAATGTCTTGCATCTGGGTATTTTTCGTCCAAAAGACCGTATTCATAAGTCAATTTTCCAATATCTAATTTGGAAGGCGGTAAATCTAAAGTAAGAATTTCACTAGCTATCTCTACAGAATCTGAAATTGAAATGGGTTTTCCGACAAATTCACCAGCGTATTCGTGCAAGTTTAGAATTTCGCTCACATTTCTGTCAATCAAATGGTTTCTGAATAAAACCAATTCGATGGATTTGTCATACCATAAATCGCTAATGATTTTGATTAATTCTACTCCAGACCGTCTTCTGTCGGCTTGTAACGTAACTTCTTTTTCGTATAAATGTGTTGTACTCATCTTGTAAATTTGTAAAAAATAAAGTTGTGTTTTTTAAATTTTTTGCAAAAGTACCCTATTTCAATCGATTTCGTAAACTGTTTTGCAATTTTTTTTCATAAAAAAAAGCCATCATGCTTTGGAGCGTGATGGCTATTGGATTTCTGTTATGTAGTGTTAGATAATTATTCTGAAAATTTCACCATTTCGATTGATCATTTCAATTCGGATGCTTTGTTGCTCTTCTTTGTTTTTCATGATTTTTGAAACGGTTTCTACATTAGTAGCTTTTACATTGTCGATACTCAAAATAATATTGCCTTGTAATTCCTCAGCATAGGGAAGGTAACGTTCATTGGTTATGGCTTTGATTTTTACTCCATAATCAATTTTGAATTTCTTTTTGTCGGCAGCATCGATATTCTCAACCTCAATACCTTTGAATTCAGAACTAAAATATTCGTTTTTGCTCAACGTTACAGTTGTGGATTTGTTTTTGCCTTCACGAATATAGTTTACTACTACTTTGTCATTTGGGCGTTTGGTATTAATGTATCCTGACAAGTCAGCAAAAGTGGCTATGTTTTGGTTGTCAATTTTTACGATGATGTCTCCTTTTTGCAAACCAGCTTTTTCAGCTCCTGAGTTTTTACTCACTTTATTGATGTAAAAACCTTGCGTTTCGGTAACACCCAAATCTTTTGAAGTTTTACTGTTCAATTCGCCACCTTCAACGCCAAGAATTCCTCGTTGTACGTTACCGAATTCCATTAAATCTTCAATGATTTTTCTAGCATTATTAGAAGGTACTGCAAACGAATAACCTGTGTAACTTCCTGTTGGAGATGAAATCATTGTGTTAATTCCGATCAATTCTCCTCTGACATTAACCAATGCACCACCAGAATTCCCTGGGTTTACAGCAGCATCCGTTTGAATAAACGATTGAATACCTCTGGCATCTAAATTTCTAGCTTTTGCGGAAACAATCCCTGCGGTTACTGTTGAATTTAAATTGTAAGGATTTCCAACCGCCAAAACCCATTCACCCACTTTTACGTTATCAGAGTTAGCAAAAACCGTGTAAGGCAACTTTTCATCGGCAGTGATTTTCAACAGAGCGATATCCATTTTAGAATCGGTTCCAATTAATTTGGCTGGATAGGTTTTTTTGTTGTTCAGTGTGATTTCGATTTCAGAAGCGTCTTTGATTACGTGATTATTCGTAACGATATAGCCGTCTTCAGAGATAATTACTCCCGAACCTGTACCTACTTGTTCTTGTAATTGTCCGCCCCCATATCCATAAAAGAATTCCATTATTGGATTGCTTACCGTTCTACGCGATACGTTTTTTACGTGAACAACTGAATGTACAGTTTTATCAGCTGCTTCAGTAAAATCAACTGCTTCGGCTGAGATACCAACATTTCTTCCATAATTTTCTGAGGCTACTGTTACGATTCCTTTTTTGTCATTAGAAAAATACCCATTGCCCTCAAACAATAGCTTGTAAGCGCCCAATGTGGTAACGCCACTAAGTAACGATACCAAAAATAAGGATGAAAATTTTTTCATAATACAATTTAGTTTTATTAGTTATTTAGTTACAAACATAATAGATAAAACGATTTTCAAAAAACAGTTTAACGCACTTTAACAGTGTTTAACTTTTCATTATTAATCGTACTTTTGTACATTAAAATTAAGAAAAATGCTTGTAGATTTTTATAAATACCAAGGAACAGGAAACGATTTTGTAATGATCGATAATCGCTCACTTTTTTTTCCAAAAGAAGATGTAGCACTTATTGAACGTTTATGCGATAGACGATTTGGTATTGGGGCAGACGGTTTGATATTACTCGAAAATGATACCGATACCGATTTTCGTATGGTTTATTATAATTCTGATGGGAATGAAAGCTCGATGTGCGGAAACGGAGGCCGTTGCTTGGTGGCTTTTGCAAAACAATTGAACGTTATTGATAATACTACAACTTTTATTGCCACAGATGGTTTGCATCACGCTACGATAGCCTCTGATGGCTTAGTTTCTTTGCAGATGATAGATGTAAAGGAACTCAAAATTACTCCTGAATTTTCTTTTTTGAATACTGGTTCACCACATCATGTGCAAATTGTAGATGACCTTGAACATTATAATGTAAAAGAGAATGGCGCAGCTATTCGATACAGTGATTTGTATGGCAAGGCGGGTAGCAACATCAATTTTGTTTCACAAATAAATGAAGATACTTTTGCAGTTCGTACCTACGAGCGTGGTGTAGAAGATGAAACTTTGGCTTGTGGTACAGGGGTTACAGCAGTTGCAATCGCTATGAATGCAACGGGAGTTACCACTTCTAATGCGATTCATTTGAAGGTAGAAGGAGGGAAGCTTGAAGTTTCCTTTGATCAAGAAGGAAGTCAGTATACCAATGTATTCTTAAAAGGACCTGCTCAATTCGTATTCAAAGGTCAAATCGAAATCTAATTATTCTAACATCTTGATGAATACATTAAAAGGAAACACGATTTATTTGCGAGCTCTAGAGCCCAATGACTTGGAGTTTGTGTATGCTATGGAAAACGACCAAAGCATTTGGGAAGTGAGCAACACCCAAACTCCCTACAGTCGCTACTTGGTCAAGCAGTATTTAGAAAATGCCCATCAAGACATCTATGAAGCCAAACAATTGCGGTTAGCGATATGTAAGGACCAAGATTTTCCTGCGGTTGGACTCATTGATTTGTTTGAATTTGATCCTAAAAATAATAGGGCAGGAATTGGAATCGTTATTCAGGCTGAAGGGAATAGAAATCAGCAAGTAGGTTCTGAAGCTTTGGAACTTTTGATTCGGTATTCTTTTTATGACTTGAATTTACATCAGCTTTATGCAAATATCAGCGTTGAAAACACCGCTAGTATTGCTCTTTTTACTAAATTTGGCTTCGAAAAAATTGGAACAAAAAAAGATTGGATTTTAGTACATGGTACGTATAAAGACGAGGCTATCTTTCAGTTAATTAATCATAAATTTTAAAATTTTATATTTTGAACGTAAAAAAAATCATTTCAATTGGAGCTGTAGTCATTGCCGCTGTATTGTTAATCTACGGTTTCGTTTTGATTCGTCAAATCTTTAGTGCCAATACTAAATTCAGTGAGGAAAAAGTATATGTTTATGTTCCTACGGGTTCTGATTATGAGGCGGTCAAAAAACTCATTTCGCCTTATGTTGAAGACATGCAACGATTTGAATTGGTTGCTGGGAAAACCAGTTATCCAGAAAATGTAAAGTCAGGTCGATTTTTGCTAAAAAATGGAATGAATAGTTATGATTTGGTGAAAACCATGCGAATCAATGATCCTGTTAGATTAGCTTTCAACAACCAAGAGCGTTTAGAAAACTTAGCAGGACGTGTGGGCTCACAAATCGAACCGGATAGTATATCGTTATTGACTACTTTTAAAGATTCGACTTTCCTTAAAGAAAACGGTTTTACAGAGGATAATGTTTTTGTAATGTTTATTGCCAATACTTATGAAGTGTATTGGAACATTACAGCCGAAAAATTCCGTGATAAAATGATCAAAGAATACCGTACTTTTTGGAATGAAAAAAGAACAAAACAAGCGGATCAACAAGGGTTATCACCTGTTACAGCTACGATTTTAGCTTCAATCGTTCATAAAGAATCGGTAAAAAAAGACGAAAGACCTCGAATTGCAGGAGTGTATTTGAACCGAATGAAACAAGGGATGCCTTTGCAAGCAGATCCTACTGTGATTTTTGCCTTAAAAAAGAAAAGCAATGATTTTAATCAAGTTATAAAACGCGTGTTTTACAACGATTTGTTCCTGAATTCGCCCTACAATACCTATAAAAATATTGGTTTGCCTCCAGGACCAATTGCTATGCCTGATATCACAGCACTTGAAGCGGTTTTGGCACCTGAAAAACACAATTATATTTATTTTTGCGCTAGTGTAGATCGTTTTGGTTACCATGAGTTTGCTGCTACTTTGCCAGAACATAATAGTAATGCCAAAAAGTATTCAGATTGGATCAACAATCAAGGTGTAAAACGATAATTATCGCCTTTCGAAATATCATGTTTCGATTGCTACTTTTTTTTTGGAGCACTTTTGGGCTATTTGCACAAGAGGCTCCAAACTCTTTTTTTACCCCATCCGATTCTTTAAATATTCAAAGACGGAACGCTGTTATCATTACCGAAACGGTGTTGGGAGGCGCTACTTTGGTCGGACTGAATCAACTCTGGTATGCGGATTATCCCAAATCAAATTTTCATTTTATAAATGATAATGCCGAGTGGTTGCAGATGGATAAAATAGGTCATTTGTACTCAGCTTATCATTTGGGTCGTTTTGGTGCCGAAGCTTTACAATGGAGCGGCGTTCGAAAACAAGATCAACTGATTTATGGCGCTACTTTAGGTTTTGCCTTTTTGTCTATTGTCGAAGTGATGGATGGTTATTCTGCAGAATGGGGAGCGTCATCTGGTGATATTTTGGCCAATACCCTTGGAACTGGGCTTTACGTTTCGCAAGAGTTACTTTGGAAGGAACAACGAATTACTCCTAAATTTTCTTTTCATACTACTTCATTTGCTGCTCAAAATCCCAATAAATTAGGCAGCACTTTTTCAGAACAACTACTGAAAGATTACAATGGGCAAACCTATTGGTTATCGGTCAATATGCATTCTTTTTTCAAAGGTTCTAAAATTCCAAAATGGCTCAATTTAGCATTTGGATATGGTGCCGATGGAATGCTCTCCGGAATTGACCCAACAGATCAACGATACAGACAGTTTTATCTCAGTTTTGATGTCGATCTTGCGAAAATTACTACTAATTCTTCCTTTTTAAAGACCTTTTTTTCGGTTTTTAACACCATAAAAGTACCTGCTCCCACTTTGTCATATAGCGCTACAAGAGGTTTTAAGGCACACTCATTGTATTTTTAACAATTTTTAACTTACTGTTTTTCAGTCTCCTTTTTTAAAGTGGTATCTTTGCGTGTAGAAATTTCACAAGGTGACAGCGCGTGAAGAAAACCAATTTATGATAAAGAAATGGTATTTTTTCTTGAGTTTAATGGGTATTGTTACCTTTTTAAGCTTAGGTTTTAAAAACGAAAAAAAGAGCCTCAGTCCGGTGGTTCAACCTGTAGAAAAGGAAACTACAAATTTAGCTTTTCCTTCCAACGAAACGTCTCATAGAGACATTCCCTTTACCAAGAATTTATTTGTAGGTTTCAAAGAAGCCTTAGCTCACAAAGAATCTAGAGGTAAATATCAGAAAGTAAATTCTTTTGGTTACTTAGGGAAATACCAATTTGGTGTGCAAACACTTCGAGCGATTGGTGTACAAAACCAGCATCATTTTTTAAACAATCCAGCATTACAAGAAAAAGCCTTTATTGCGCTTTTGTCCAAAAACAAATCCTTGTTGCAATCAGTTATCGAGAAACACGAAGGAACCGTAATTGATGGAATTTTGATTACCGAGTCTGGTATTTTGGCTGCCGCACATTTGGCAGGAGCCGGAACAGTAAAGAAATTTTTCAGACACAATGGCAAAAGGTATTTCCGTGATGCTTATGGAACTTCATTACGAAGTTATTTAAAAGCTTTTGGAGGATACGACACCTCGTTTATTGTGGCCAATAGTAATGCAACAGTGCATTCTATTTAAATTTTTTACAATTATTTTAAAGTAAGCTATGATTCAACTCATAGCTTTTTTTTTGAGCAGGAAGACAATACTCATAGGTTATCATCGTACAGCGAACCATTAAACGGCTACTGCTCAGTGCAAACCTGTCAGGTTTAATCTAATTGCAGCCTCTCTAATTTTGGTTCCATAGCCAAAAACGGCAATTGCTCAATGCAAACCTGACAGGTTTTTAAAACCTGTCAGGTTTGAAATTATTCCTTCAACAATATCTCCAAAATACTAATTGCAGCCTCGCTAATTTTGTTTCCAGAACTAAAAACGGCAATTGTTCAGTGCAAACCTGTCAGGTTTGATATCCAATTATTCCTCCATCAATATCTCCAAAATACTAATAGCAGCCTCGCTAATTTTAGTTCCAGGACCAAAAACGGCTACGGCTCCAGCATCAAAAAGGAATTGGTAGTCTTGCACTGGAATGACGCCACCTACTACTACCATAATATCTTCGCGGCCGTATTTTTTGAGCTCTTCAATCACTTGAGGAACTAAGGTTTTGTGACCTGCTGCCAAGGATGAAACACCAAGAACATGTACATCGTTTTCTACGGCTTGTTTGGCCGCTTCTTCTGGTGTTTGAAATAATGGGCCAATGTCTACGTCAAAACCTACATCGGCATAACCAGTGGCTACTACTTTGGCTCCACGGTCGTGTCCATCTTGCCCCATTTTGGCAATCATGATTCGGGGTCTTCTTCCGTCTTGTTTGGCAAAAGCATCGGCAAGTTGCTTGGCTTTTTCAAAACTTTTGTCGTCTTTAATTTCTTTGCTATACACGCCACTAAAGGATTTAATTTGTGCTTTGTAACGTCCAAAAACCGTTTCTAAGGCATCGCTTATTTCGCCAAGGGTTGCTCGGTTTCTCGCTGCTTCTACGGCTATTTCTAATAAATTGCCTTCATTGGTTTTGGCACAATGAATCAATTTTTCGAGACTACTTTTTACTTTTTCAGCGTCTCTGTTGGCTTTGATTTTTTCCAATTGCGCCAATTGTTGTTTGCGAACCATTTGGTTGTCTACATCCAAAATCTGCAAAGGATCTTCTTTTTCCAATCGGTATTGATTGACCCCTACAATAATATCTTGTCCGCTGTCGATTCGCGCTTGTTTTCTAGCGGCAGCTTCTTCAATTCTCAACTTTGGAATACCGGCTTCAATGGCTTTGGTCATACCGCCCAAGGCTTCCACTTCTTGAATCAATTGCCAAGCTTTTTCGGCAATTTCATTCGTAAGGCTTTCTACATAATAACTGCCTCCCCAAGGGTCTACGGTTTTGGTAATTTGGGTTTCTTCTTGTAAATAGATTTGGGTATTTCTTGCAATTCTCGCTGAGAAATCGGTGGGTAACGCAATGGCTTCATCTAGTGCGTTAGTATGTAGTGATTGAGTGCCTCCAAAAGCAGCGGCAGCCGCTTCTACTACGGTTCGTGCTACGTTGTTAAAAGGGTCTTGTTCGGTTAAGCTCCAGCCAGAAGTTTGACAATGCGTTCGCAAGGCCAATGATTTTTCATCTGCAGGGTTGAATTCTTTGAGCAATTTGGCCCAGAGCATTCTGCCCGCACGCATTTTAGCGATTTCCATAAAATGATTCATTCCAATGGCCCAGAAAAAAGATAATCTTGGCGCAAATTCATCGATTTTCATTCCGGTTGCTAAACCCGTTCGAATGTACTCTAACCCATCGGCTAGGGTGTAAGCCAACTCAATATCTGCGGTAGCTCCTGCTTCTTGCATATGGTAACCAGAGATGGATATAGAGTTAAACTTTGGCATTTTTTTGCTGGTAAATTCAAAAATATCAGCAATAATTTTCATAGAAGGAGTAGGAGGATAGATGTAGGTATTTCGCACCATGAACTCCTTTAAAATGTCATTTTGTATCGTTCCCGAAAGTTGTTCCGGAGCTACGCCTTGTTCTTCTGCTGCTACAATATAAAAAGCCATGATAGGTAAAACAGCTCCATTCATAGTCATGGATACCGACATTTCTTGCAGTGGAATTTGATCAAACAAGACCTTCATATCTTCCACGGTGTCAATGGCTACACCTGCTTTTCCAACGTCTCCAACCACACGTTCGTGATCGGAATCATAGCCTCTGTGCGTTGGAAGATCAAAAGCAATTGAAAGTCCTTTTTGACCCGCGGCTAAATTGCGTCGGTAGAAAGCATTGCTCTCTTCTGCAGTAGAAAAGCCCGCATATTGGCGAATCGTCCACGGTCTACGAACATACATCGTCGCATATGGTCCACGCAAGTTTGGCGCAAAACCTGCACCAAAATCCAAATGCTCTAAGGTTTCGATGTCTTTTTCAGAATAGGTAGGCGGAATCGTAATCCCTTCCGCTGTTAGGAAAGGCTCTTGATTAGGGATACTAGCACTTTTTGTGGAATGGTCTAAGGTAATATGTTGAAGGTCTTTTCTTTTCATGGCTGAATAGTAATGGTGAAACGTTTTGGTTGGAATAAGCTTACTCTGTGGCGAGTCGTTCTTGTTCGATTTTTTCGGCCAAACGTTTTTCAATTATCGGGGTAATCAGTGTTTTTCGTGGATTGATTTTTACAAAAGGAAACAATTCCAAATCGTTTTTCATCCGATCGGTTGGGTTGGGGTGTTTGTTGGTTCCCAATAATATTTTTTTACCAGCATCAAATAAAGCTTGTTCCTTGTCGGCACTTTCTTGGATTTTTCTTTTGACTGTTCCTTCTTTCAATTGTTTTAAGAAACCACCGTTTTTTTCGATGTCTTTAAACAATTGAAGCGCTTTTTCTGCTAACTGTTGTGTAATGCTTTCTATATAATAACTTCCGTCCGCTGGATTGTTGACTTTGTCGAAATACGACTCGTTTTTCAAAATCAACAATTGATTTCTAGCAATACGATCTCCAAATTCGTTGTCTTTGTGGTACAAGGCGTCATAAGGCAAATTAGCCACCGCATTGGCTCCTCCCAAAATAGCACTCATGCATTCTGTTGTGGTTCGTAGCATATTGACATTGTAGTCGTAAATCGTTTTGTTTCTTTTAGTTGGAGTGGCTAGAATATGACAATCGATATCCAATTCATAGGCAGTGGATACGATTTCAAAAAGTTGGCGTATGGCTCTTAACTTTGCAATTTCGAAGAAGTAGTTACTTCCTATGGCGACTTGAAACACCACACTTTTCTTGCCATTCGGGATATGGTTGAAATACTCATTGGCATGCGCTAAACCATAGGCTAATTCCTGAACCATAGTGGCTCCTGCATTTTGATACAAGCCCATATTGACACTCAATAGTGAGCAATTTTGGGTACTGTTAAAAAGCGATTTAAGGGTCTCGAAATTGTCTTTTTCTGCTGATGAAAACCAATTGCCGTCTTGGGCTAATTGTCCGATAGGATCCAATAAGCAAAAAATAGTGGCCTCTTTTTCTTTGGCAATTTGATCGATTTTTGTAACGAAATCGATTGAAAGAAATTGGAAATGAAAATATAGGGTTGTTGTCGCTAAAGGAAGTGCTGCCAATAATTTTTCTATAGCGATGTTTTCATTAGGAATCGTAAATCGGAGGCTAGTTGCGCCACGTTGGATCGTATCTAAAGCTCTTTCGATGGTTTTGTCTAAGTCGTGAACAAAAATATTTTGACAAATACTAAAGGCTGTAGCTTGGGTGTGAACGTTAGCTCTACCTTTTACATCTTCTTTGTCGTAGAATGGTTTTACTTTTATTTCCTCTGGGGAATTCCAAATCACTGTTTCGTTGTAATCGGCACCTTTGAGTTCAAATTGGATTTTTTGTTTCCATTGTTTTGCCGAAACAGGATTGAAATCTTCAAATAGATTGTTCGCCATTGTAATTGTATTAGTTGGGGTCGTTTTTTGTAATGCTATCACCTTCAAATTCTATGATATAAATATCTTCACTATCTTTTTTCATGTAGTATTTTTCGCGAGCATATTTTTCAACTTGTTCAGAATTGTGTAATTGTTGAATGTGTTGTTTGTCTTTTTTGATTTCCTCTAGGTAGTATTTTTTGTTTTCTTCAAGTTCTTGTATGTCTTTGTCTAGAATTTTATGATCAAAATAAGAATAGGTATCCAAAAAAGTCATCCAAACAAGGAATGATAAGGTTACCCAAATGTATTTGTTACTGAGTAATTTGAACCATTTTTTGTCTTTATAGGGATTGATCATGGCTAGTTAAGGAATCAAAAATTGTTGGTTTACAAAATGCGTTGGTTGATGACAGCACGAACTACATCGATAGCTACGGTGTTGAATTTGTCATTAGGAATAATAATATCGGCGTAAGCTTTTGTTGGTTCTATAAATTGCTCGTGCATCGGTTTTAAGGTGTGTTGGTAGCGGCTCAATACCTCTTCCATGTCGCGCCCTCTCTCAGAAATGTCTCTACGTAATCTGCGGATTAAACGTTCGTCAGAATCGGCATGAACATAAATTTTGATGTCGAATAAATCACGCAATTCAGGATTGGTAAATATTAAAATTCCTTCTATAATCATTACTTTTCTGGGGTGAGTAATGACTACATCGCTGGTTCTGTTGTGTTTGATGAAGGAGTAAACAGGTTGATTAATACTATTTCCTTGCTTTAGTTCTTTTAAATGCGTAACAAGTAATTCAAAATCGATCGCTCTTGGATGGTCAAAGTTGATGTTGGAGCGTTCCTCATAACTCATATTTTTGTTTTCTTTGTAATAAGAATCTTGAGAGATGATACCCACTTCAGCATCAGGTAGTTCGTTCATGATTTGATGTACTACTGTTGTTTTTCCACTTCCGGTTCCTCCCGCAATTCCTATGATGAGCATACTAACGTTACTTTTAAATTTTGATACAAAAATAAGAATTAAAAGAGATACGGATTTGTTTTTGCAGACTATTTTTGAAAGTCTTGTTGCTGAAAAGATTAGGTGAGAGTTGTTTTGAAATGGGATGGTTTTTTAGATGACCACAAATAATCAAAATATTAGCTTTTAGCCCCGGGAGGAGTGGCATCCTTTGCTGCCGGGGTTCGGCAGCAAAGATAGAACGGATCACGGGACGATGTTTCCTGGTAAGCCCATTTTTTCTGCTCCTAATGGAAACAATAATAATAGTTGTGTTGTTGTATTTACATTTTGTGCACAATAAAAATAGTAGGGCGTTTGTGTAAGTCTACTTTTTCTTTTTTCCACGCCGCTATTTTTTTGGTTTTGATGTATTCGGTGGGTAAGGTGATATCGGTGGCTACGCAAAGATGGGTCTCGGGATGTAGGATTTGAATTAAATCTTCGAGTAGTTTGTTGTTGCGATAAGGGGTTTCGATGAAAATTTGTGATTGGTTTTTGTCGAAAGATACTTTTTCTAAAAACTTCAAGGCAGATTTTTTCTCTTCTTTTTCGATAGGTAAGTAGCCGTTGAAGGTGAAACTTTGTCCATTCATCCCAGAAGCCATAAGGGCTAAGAGAATAGAGGAAGGGCCAACCAATGGAACAACTTGTATGCCTTTGTCGTGTGCTATTTTTACAATGACTGCTCCCGGATCGGCTACGCCTGGGCAACCAGCTTCGCTCATTAATCCCATGTTTTTTCCCTCAAGCAAGGGTTGGATCATAGCCAAATGCTCTTTGTTTTCGGTATGCTTGTTTAGGGTAAAAAGCACCAACTCGGATTGTTTTTTTTCGGGCTGTACTATTTTGATTGATTTTCTGGCCGTTTTTTCGTTTTCAACTATGTAATGGTCAATAAAATCGATGCTTCTTTTGATGGTTTGCGGCAAAACATCCATAGGGTCGCAATCGCCCATAGTGGTTGGAATTAAATACAGTTTGCCGAAAGAAGAAGTTGTAGTCATAGCCTTTTTGCTAATGGTGATAAAAGGGAATTTGAGAAAGTGTTAACCGTGTTTTGAGATTAATTTAGTAGCAATCACATCGCAAACTTCGTCTAGCATTTGATATACATTTTCAAAACCATTGGCTAAACCGTAGTATGGATCGGGTACATCGACATTTTCTCCTGGAAATAATTCGTTCAAAATCATTTGAACTTTGTTTTTCTGGGTGTCGTTTTTAGCCATTTCAATCACAGTATCATAATTGGAGGCATCCATTACATAGATATAATCGAAGGTATCGAAATCTTTGGTGCTAAATTGCCTTCCTTTTTGATGCGCAATCGAAAGGTTATGGCGCTCTGCTACTGCAATGGAACGCTTGTCTGGAGAATGTCCAATATGCCAAGAACCCGTTCCAGCAGAATCAACTACAAATTGATTCATAGGTAGTTTTGAAGCTAATATTCCTTCAGCCAAGGGCGAACGGCAAATATTGCCTAAACATACCATTAAAATCTTTACAGGCATAATCCGCGTTTATAGCGTTAATTTTGAGTTGATATCGTCAACAAATTTTTTGAATTGTTTGTCTGTCGCTACTAAGTTGTCTACTGTTTTGCACGCGTGTAAAACTGTAGCGTGATCGCGGTCGCCTATTTGTGAACCAATATTCGCTAGAGAGGCTTTAGTGAATTTTTTGGCAAAAAACATCGCTAATTGGCGGGCTTGAACCACGTGTCTTTTTCTAGTTTTAGATTGTAGGGTTTCTAAATCCAGTTGGAAGTAATCTGAAACAATTTTTTGTATGTAATCGATAGATATTTCTCTTTTGACGTTTTTGACAAATTTCTCCACCACACTTTTGGCCAACTCAATGGTTACTTCTTTTTTGTTGAAAGAAGATTGTGCGATTAACGAAATGATAGCGCCTTCTAATTCACGAACGTTTGACTTGATATTACGAGCAACATACTCAATGATGTCATCCGGAATGTCAACACCGTCACGATATAAAATGTTTTTAAGAATCGAAATTCTAGTTTCGTAATCGGGTTGGTGCAACTCTGCAGACAATCCCCATTTGAAACGTGACAACAAACGTTGCTCAATATCTTGCATGTCTACAGGAGCTTTATCCGACGTTAAAATTACTTGCTTACCGTTTTGGTGCAAATAATTGAAGATGTGGAAAAATACATCCTGAGTTCCAGATTTACCAGATAAAAACTGAACGTCATCTATAATTAGAACATCGATTAATTGATAGAAGTGAATGAAATCGTTGCGGTTGTTTTTCTTAACTGAGTCGATGTATTGTTGTGTGAAAATTTCGGCTGATATGTATAAAACCGTTTTTTCAGGATATTTGTCTTTAATCTCTACACCAATAGCGTGTGCTAAGTGTGTTTTTCCTAATCCAACGCCACCAAAAATCAATAACGGATTGAAAGAAGTTCCTCCTGGTTTGTTGGCAACAGCCATACCTGCAGATCGAGCCAATCTATTAGAATCTCCTTCTAGGAAATTATCAAAGCTATAGTTTGGATTCAATTGAGATTCAATTTTTAGATTGCGTATGCCTGGAATCACAAATGGATTTTTTAATTCTGGATTCAAATTTTTGATAGGAGCATCTACTTCTTGTGGTTTCATAGCCACACGATTGGCGCTAGGCAACTGTTCTGTATAAGGTTGTTTGTTGCCATAAGTATTCTCCATTTTAATTTTGTAAAGCAATTTTGCGTTCTTACCCAATTCTTTGGTAAGGGCCACTTTTAATAATTTTACATAGTGCTCTTCTAACCATTCGTAGAAAAATTTACTTGGTACTTGAATGTATAAAGCATTGTCGGTTAGCTCAACTGATTTGATAGGCTCGAACCAAGTTTTGTACGCTTGCTCTTGGATGTTGTCCTTTATGAAAGATAAACAGTTTTCCCATACCGATTGTGCAGTTTTATTCATAGATTTGGCGAAATAATTTTAACTTTAATGATGAGTGAAACGTAAAAAAACAATGAGTTTTTATGTTTTTTTGACGTTAACAAAAATGTGAATAATTTTTTTTAAAAAAAAATTAAACTGTCATTTTTTTTCAAAAAAAAAGTTGTAAGAAGATTAAAATATAGCCTAATTTATATAAGTATTTAGCAATGAGAGAACAGCTAGTAGAAGTCAGGGTACGGTATTCTGAAACCGACCAAATGGGTGTAGTTTACCACGGAAATTATATACCCTATTTTGAGATTGGACGAGTGGAATGGCTTAGAAGTCAAGGGGTTTCCTATAAATCAATGGAGGAGAATGGAATTGCGCTTCCTATTGTTTCGATGAATATAAATTATAAGAAACCAGCTCGTTATGATGATTTACTTACGATTCGCACCCGTTTTAAAAGTCAGACGACAGTGAAGATTGAATTTGAGTGTGCTATTTTCAATGAAGCTCAAGAGTTGTTAACAACTGCAGATTTTGTGCTTGTTTTTGTCTCAATAAAGACTGGTCGACCAACGGCTCCCCCACAAAATATTTTGGAACTTTTAAAAACTATCGACTAACAACAAAAATCATCGATAAAAAACATAATTTACCCTTTTTTTTCAATTTGAATCTCAAACATATTCTCAAAAATGTCGAATACCATTTCGGCATTTTTTTTTCGAATACAGCATTCAATTTTGCCAATTGGTAAATTCGTTTCCGTATCGATTTCCATTTCTTGATTTACAATTTGAAGATGCTTTTCTTTTATGACACGCATGACCTTGTTCATGTTCTTATAATCGAAAGTGATTTCGAAAAAGACATCAATAGTTTTCTCCACAATTTCACTCGCTTCTATCGCTAATTGAGCTGTGGTTTTGTAGGCTGCAATTAATCCGCCCACTCCTAATTTGGTGCCGCCAAAGATGCGAACCACTACTATTAATATATTCGTTAGACCATATGATTGAATTTGTCCATAAATTGGCGTCCCGGCCGTATTGCTCGGTTCCCCATCGTCATTAGCCCTAAAAACCACCGATTCGGTCCCAATTTGATACGCATAGCAATAATGCACCGCATGCGGATGTTCTTTTTTGAGGGTCTCGATAATGGGTTTTACTTCCTCCTCGCTGCTAATCGGAAAAGTGTATCCAAAAAACTTACTGTTTTTCTCCTTAAACAATATGGGTTCGTTAGGTGCAGCAATAGTTTGATACGTGTCTTTCATTCGGTGTACTTCTCCAAAAGGGATATTTTTTGATGCAAAAGTAGTTTTTTTTTGGAGCCCAACCCAAGGTATTTTCAGTAGGCATGGGTTCCCGCTATCCGCTATATCTTTTTTTTATTTCACCCTGTCAGGGTTCAAAACCCTGACAGGGTGAAATAAAAAAAAGGATGCCGCTCCACACGAGCGAAGCGAACTGGCGAAGCAATCGGGGCTAAACGAGGAACAACAGGCTTTTTTGGTTACATTTTAAAAATTTTATCCCAAGTTGTTCTTTTCGAATAAATCCACAACATCTTCTTTACCGACTTGAAGGTTCCAAACTTGAAGTCCGAGCGCTTGAGCTGCATCAGTGTTTTCTTTTTTATCGTCTACAAACAAGGTTCTTTTGGGTGACAAATCATTTTGTTGCAAAACGTGCAAATAAATTTCGGCATCGGGTTTTCGCATGCCTACTTCAAAAGAAAAATACACTTTTTCAAAACATTGGTAAAAAGCGCCATAAAACGAACTTCCTGTTTTTTGTTCAAAGGTGTCAATATGAATCTCGTCGGTATTGCTCAACAAAAATAAGCGGTATTTTTGCGATAATAATTGTAAAAATTCTAAACGATACAAGGGAAAATCAAGTAAGACTGCATTCCAAGCTGCAAGAATTTCTTCGTGACTCGCATTGGGAATTTGTTTTTGAAAACCGTTTAAAAAAGCTTCTCGTGTACAATCGCCTTTTTCAAAAGCGATGTTTAGAGCGTCCAATTCTTTATTCCAAGCCTTGAGACCCAATGCTTGTAACTGGTCTTGCGTGGCTTGCTTGTCTAGATTGATAAATACATCTCCAAAATCAAAAATGATAGCATTAATCATGATTGCTAAGTATTAAAAGTTCGTCTGTTGCAATTCTTAACTTTATTGGATTTTCTTTTTGGAGTATCGGTGCTTTTGTTCCAGAATGAAATGAAACTGCTCCAATAAAAATCCGTGCTTCATCCCACATATTCAAATCAATAAAATGCTGAATGGTAGTGGTGCCACCTTCAATAATAACAGATTGAAGACGGTGATCATATAACCTTTGCAGGAGTTGTGGTACAATGTTTTGATTGAAATCTAGAGTTTCAAAAGTACAATTTTCCTTGTTTTCCTTGTGTTTTTTTGAGGTAAAAATCAGTGTCGGAACACTTTGGTCTAATACAAAACTTCCTTCAGGTAGGCGTCCTTCTCGGTCAATTAGTATTCGAGTTGGATGTTGTCCGTGCCAATCTCTAGTGTCTAACTTTGGATTGTCGGCAAGTACCGTTTGTGTTCCCACCAAAATTGCCTGCTCTTCACTACGCCATTTGTGTACCAATTGACGTGAATAGCTATTGGTAATCCAAATCGGAGCGCGTTCGTGATTCGGTTTTGGTGATGGAGCGATGAAACCATCTTGGCTTTCGGCCCATTTTAGGATAATGTAGGGGCGTTTTTGGTTGTGAAATGTAAAAAAGCGTTTGTTGAGTTCTTGGCAATCTTTTTCGAGTACACCAACAGTCACTTCAATGCCTGCATTTTTCAAACGTTCTATGCCTTTTCCTGCCACTTGATGGTTAGGATCTACCGTTCCAATAACTACTCTTGGAATTTCACTTCGAACAATCAAGTCAGCACAAGGTGGTGTTTTTCCAAAATGACTGCAAGGTTCAAGACTTACATAAATAGTAGCGTCTTTTAATTGCGATATGTCTTTTACTGAATTGATGGCGTGCACTTCTGCGTGAGGTTCTCCGGCTTTTTTGTGCCAACCTTCGCCAATTATTTTTCCGTTGGCGACTATTACACTTCCCACCATCGGGTTAGGGTACGTAGTACCTAAGCCATTTTTGGCTAGTTCGATGCAACGTTTTATATAAGTTTCATTTGAGTTCACTATGCAAAAGTACTATTTTTTGGGAGTTAGATTTCGTTTTCTTTGAGCAACACGTTCGCTTTTATGTGTAATGGCCACGAATTACACTAAGAAAAAAAAAATTCAAAGTATTTTAATTTGCTCCTCCTTTTACAAGTCACACAATCTTTAAGCCCTATTATTTGTGTGATTTTATTCCAATTTAGATTGCATTCAAGCTGCAATTTGTGAATTCGTGGCTGATTTTAAAAAAGCGAATGCCTTATAGTTTTGCTAATTTGTCAATTAACAATGCTATTTTTGTCAGACTAACCAAAGAAGATAAAGTACAATGACATCTTGGACTATTAGAAAAATTGAAAAGAAGGACAATCCAGCCGTAGCAAAGCTAATTAGAGCTGTTTTTGATGAATTGGAAATTCCAAAAGTAGGCACCGCCTATGAAGACCCCTATTTGGATTTGATGTTCGAGGAATACAGCAAGCCACGTTCTGTTTATTTTGTGGTGGAGCAAGAGGGCGAAGTAGTTGGTTGTGCAGGTATTGCGCCTTTGGCCAATGAAAAAGAAACCATTTGTGAATTGCAAAAAATGTACTTTTTACCAGCCACTCGAGGAAAAGGAATTGGTAGCGAAATGATGGCTACTTGTTTGCAAGCGGCCAAAGCGTTTGGTTTTGAGCAGTGCTATCTCGAAACGATGCCGTTTATGCATTCCGCTCAAAAGTTGTATAAGAAAACAGGTTTTGAGTACTTGTGTAGTGCAATGGGCAATACTGGTCATAGCAGTTGTCCGGTTTGGATGCTGAAAGATTTGTAAACACTACTTTTAAATCAATAGTTAACCGCTAATTATGACAATAAGAGCCTACAGAACTCATTTTATTCAGGAACTTTCTTCTATTTATGAGGAAGGCGAGGCCGAAAGTTTTTTCTATTTGATTTTGGAAGCCAAGCGCCAACTCAAAAGAATCGATTTGGCCTTGCAACCTGATTTGACTTTTTCTGAGGTCGAACTCGTGGTTTGGAATAGCATTTTGGAAGATTTAAAAAAAGAAATTCCGATACAGTACCTTTTGGGAAAAACCAATTTTTATGGATTGGATTTTGAAGTTAATGAAAACGTGTTGATTCCAAGACCCGAAACCGAAGAGTTGGTCGAATGGATTCTTGAGGATTGTGACAAAACAGATACAACAGCAGAATTTTCAATTCTTGATATAGGAACGGGAAGTGGTTGCATTCCGATTAGTTTGAAGAAACAGTTGCCAATGGCCAAAGTTTCGGCTATTGATGTTTCGGAGAAGGCTTTGGAAGTGGCAAAAGGCAATGCGAAGTTAAATGGAGTAGAAGTAAATTTTATACTGCAAAACATTTTGGAAACAACCGATTTGTTGGAAAGCTATGATGTCATTGTTTCGAATCCGCCCTATGTTCGCAATTTAGAAAAGCAGGAAATCAAGAACAATGTGTTGGAATATGAGCCGCATTTGGCATTGTTTGTAGCCGATGATGATGCTTTGATTTTTTACAGAAAAATTGGAACGTTAGCATTGAAAAGTTTGCGTCCCAACGGAAAGTTGTTTTTTGAAATCAATCAGTATTTGGGCAAAGAAACGGTTGATTTGTTAAAAGATTTAGGTTTTCAAAACGTGGAATTACGAAAAGACATTTATGGAAACGATAGGATGATTTTGGCTTCTTTGTAGCTGAGCACTTGCTGTAAAATATTTAATTAATTATTTTTTGTCAGTTCGAGCGCAGTCGAGAACAGCTTGTGAATCTCGACTGCGCTCGATTTGACAGTACTTCTAGAGTATTTTAATCTAGTTTTTGTACAAAAAGGAGTATGGATTTGATTGTTGATTGATGATTTTTGATGTCAAATTTGAAATCTTTACTCGTTGTTCCGCGTGAGGGCAATGTCATTAAGTTAAGAGGAAAAAGAAAAAAAATAGCACGCAGATTCAACAGATTTTACTGATTTTTTTGCGTAAATCTGCGAAATCTGCGTGAAAATAAAAAGAGTAATTCTTTAACTTAATGATATTGCGCGTGAGGGATAGGAGCTAACTACCGAAGTAGTGCGTATAGCCCGACCGCATAAAAAAAAGGGACCGACTAGCACGATTGCTGAGTAGGTCCCTTTTTTTTATGGGGTCACGCCCAAATATTTATTCATATCGCAATGCCTCAATTGGGTCGAGTTTGGAGGCTTTTATCGCGGGATACAATCCAGAAACAATGGCAACCATAAAACTAGTAGCAAAAGCGGCTAAGATGGCGCCCCACGGAATAACGAAAGCAAAATCCATAGCGCTCGCGATACCAAAACCGATTAAGATTCCGAAAAAGATTCCGACGAGTCCGCCGATTTGACCAATGAGTAAGGTTTCGATAAAAAACTGAATGGCTACGGTCGATTTCTTGGCGCCTAAGGCTTTTCGAACGCCAATTTCTCGGGTTCTTTCGGTAACCGAAACTATCATAATATTCATTAAAGCGATGGAAGAACCAAAAATGGTAATCACCCCAATGAGCCAAGCAGCTAAACCTAAATATTGAGTGATGCCTAGAATTCGGTTGATTAAATCATCGCTGCGCACTACGCCAAAGTTGTTGTCTTTTACGGGGCTTAATTTTCGCACGCGACGCATTACGCTAGTGGCGTTGTCTACGGCTTGGTCCAACAATTCTTTTCGACCCACCATTACGCTCAAACTGTAATTGATGTTCGGGGCACTAAAGAGCGAACGCGCTACTTGAATCGGAATCAATACGCGCAAATCTTGACTGTTGCCAAAAGTGGAACCCTTTTCTTTGAGCACGCCTATGACTCTGAATTTGGCTCCGCGAATCGAAATGATTTTGTCGATAGGATTGACGTCCTTCAAAAGTCCTTTCTCAAAATCCGAACCTACGATACACACAAAGGCATTGTTGGCAATGTCAAAACTCGTAAAATTTCGCCCCGCACTAAATTCCAATCCCGAATTCACCGCATACATTTCGTCTACGCCTACAATTTTGTTTTCTGGGTCTGTTTTGGTGTTCAGGTATTTCACTTCGGCAGCAGAGCTTGCGGTAAACGAAATTGAAGTCTCGGTAAAAGGATATTTGTATTTGTTTCTAAACGCTACGGCATCTGGGTAAGAGATAATCGGGTTGATGATTTCTCGTTCGCCGCCGCCACGGTTTCGCGTTGTATTTTCGTATTGATTGATGTTGAAAGTATTGGCACCCATTGAGGCAAAATCCGACGAAATTTGATTTTCTAAGGCCGCCACCACGGTCAAAATTCCCACCAAAGCCGTGATTCCAATAGCAATAATCAGTACCGTAAGAATGGTACGCAGCAATTGCGTTTTGATTGAACCCAACGCAATTTTAATATTTTCTTTGAATAATTTTAGCATCATGTAAGTTTGTCACGAAAATACAATTTTTGTTACAAGTTTGGTTTTCAAAAAACACTAAATTTCACCAAGCACTTCGGATGTAAAGCAAAACTTAAATGCCCTAACATTTCTTATATGGTTCAAAATAAAACAGTAATGACTTATATGTTATTCAACTTTGCGAACCTTGCGTAAAACTTTGCGAACCTTGCGGTTAAATTTAAAAAATCGAACACTTTGCTAGAAGTATTACTCGAAAAAGAAGCTACTTTTATCCAGTTTTGTAAGGGATTAGTGTTATATTTGGAAGACATAAAGCGAATTTAGTAACATTTGGTTTGAATAGTAAAATGAGTTGTAAGAAGAAGTAGGAGAAGTTTGTTACTAATCAATTTTTAAATATCATTGAGAATGAGTGAAAATAGATTTACTTGGGTAGAAACACATAAGGAGTTAGTTGATATAATTAGACAAAAAAGAAATCAACAAATTCAATTAATTCATGTTTTAAAAAAAGTTGGAATATCTGGATTGCATGATGAAAATGTCCAAGGGGAGAGATTTGAATTGAAAGAAATTGACCCCTTTTCATTTTTTTGTTATTTATACAAATATGGTAGTAGGAGAAGGTTAAAATACCTTCAAGATATTGCCAAGGAGTTTAATGTTTTTTTTCCAACAGATGATTTTGGAATCCCGTCGGTAAATGCTCAAAAAGTATGTTTGTTTCCATATGAATCATCAAGAAAAAAAAACGAAATTAGTAGACTTTGGGATTTTTTTGAAAGTGCAATTAAAGGAGAAATAAAAAATGAACAGTTTGAAGATGTTTTACAAATAAAATCTACTGGCAAGGCTAAGCTAACAGAAGGTTTGTTTTCTATTTTGCCTGAAAATTTTTTTCCTATTAACGGTCCCACCAAACCTTATCTTAAAGAAGTACTTGGAATTGATCCAAAATTTAATACATACACAGAATATCTTTCTATTTTAAAACAGATAAAATTAAAAGTAAGTATTCCATTTTATGAATTGTCCTATGAGGCTTGGAAATGGAATGATGAGAAAAAAAAAGTTAATTATTGGATTTTTCAAGGCAATCCAAAAGTATTCAATTTTGAAACTGCATTACGTGATGAAATCCTAACAGATTGGACTGTTAGTGCTCACAAAGATAAAATAAAAGTTGGAGACCAAGTAATATTATGGATCACTGGTGATAAATCAGGATGTTATGCACTTGCAGAAGTAACTTCTGAGCCTCACCAAAAGATACCATCCCCAGATGACCATTTGTGGAAGGGAGAAAATAAAAGCTCCTTAAAAGTAGGAATTAAAATAACCCACAACTTGGTTGATTATCCAATTCTTAGTGAAGAAATTGCTGATATAGAAGAATTGAGCAATTTAAAGGTTGGAAACCAAGGAACAAACTTTTCTGCGACTGAAGAAGAATATCAGGCAATTTTAGATTTATCTCAAAGCATTAATGAAAAACAGTATTGGCTTTATGCACCTGGAGAAAATGCCTCTTTGTGGGATGAATTTTATCAACAGGGTATTATGGGGCTTGGTTGGGATAAAATTGGTGATTTATCGAAATTACAAAGTCGTGATGAAATTAAAAAAGCTCTAGTAAAAGCATACAGTGGAACAGGTTCTAAGAAAAATGATGTTTCCGCTAATGATGATTTTCTTAATAAAGTCAGAATTGGTGATATAATAATTGCCAAAAAAGGACGAGGAGAATTACTTGGATATGGAATTGTTATGTCAGATTACATCTTCGATGAAAACCGAAAGAATTTTCAAAAGACACGAAAAGTTGAATGGAAACTCAAAGGAAATTGGAGGACTGATTTCAGTCTTGTTTTAAAAACACTAACGGACATTACAAAATATAGATCAGATCACGCTGATTACAGTAAATACTACGAAAGACTATTGGGCATAATGGGACAAAATAATAAAATTGTAGAGAAAGAAGGTATGAATTTTGCTTTAAATACTATTTTTTACGGCCCTCCTGGAACGGGGAAAACCTACAATACAATTTTGAGAGCTGCCGAAATAGTTGAAAATAGAAAGATTGATTCTTATGATGAAGCATTAAATATATTTAAAGACAATCTTCATAATAGAATTGAATTTATAACTTTCCATCAAAACTATAGTTATGAAGATTTTATTCAAGGCCTAAGACCAGAAACAGATAATAAATCATCATTAACATTTGATAAGAAAGATGGTGTTTTTAAAAAAATTGCGGAGAAAGCCTTAGAAAACATAAAACTATCAGAGAAAGCTCCAGAAGAGCTTTCTAACGAAGCCTTATTTGACAATGCTCTTGAAAAATTCAAAGAAGTTGTAGAAGAAAATGATTCTAACTATCCAATTAATGAGACGGCCTATATTATAGAAGTTGAAGTGGATGCTTTCCGATATACTGCCGATAAATGGACAAACCATGCAAATGGTTTACGAATGAAATTTAGTGACTTAAAAGAGTTTTATAAAAACGGAGTAAAAAGCAGAAAAGATGTTAAACAATTAAACAACATTTCAGGGTTGGCTAGTCAACACGCAACGTATTACTTTTTAGTTTACGAGAAGATAATAAAACTCTTGCCTAAAAAGATAGATGCTCTAGTAAAAGTTGAGAAGAAAAATTTTGTGATTATTATCGACGAAATCAATCGTGCTAATATTTCTCGTGTTTTTGGAGAACTCATCACTTTAATAGAACCTGATAAAAGATCAAATGGTGCGATACCTTTAGAAGCGAGATTGCCTTCTGGTGATTCATTTATTGTTCCCTCCAATTTATACATTATCGGAACAATGAATACTGCAGACAAATCAATTGCGTTACTTGATATTGCGCTGAGAAGGCGTTTTGAATTTGAATCTATGTATCCATTGTATGAAATTAATGGTTCTGAAATTTTCGATAAGGAGATATTACTCAATATAAATGACCAAATAATAAAATCTAAAGGGCATGACTTTCAAATTGGGCATGCTTACTTTATGGGTGAGAATGAAGATTTAATACAGAGAATGAATAAAAAAGTAATTCCACTCTTGTTAGAGTACTTTATGAATGATGAAAAAGAAGTAAAAGGCATATTATATAATGCAGGTCTTCAAATTGAAGAAGATTCATGGCCAATTAAAATCACAGGTAAACGTGCTTAATTTATTTGAATATCAAAACAAAATAGCTATCAAAGATGATTTTGATGGTCTAGAAAGTTTTTTAGATGAAATTTGGGCAAAACGCGAAAAGAATTCTTTTTACTCTGAAAATTCGGAAGACAGAATAGAATCGCAAAGATTTCTTCAATTTATCCATAAAACCAATGAATTAAAATCAAACAAATACGTTGGAGTAATTCAATTTAATGGCAACAAGATAAACCTTTTGCCAAAAATATTTTTCGATTCAAACAGAGAATATAAAACTGAAGAAGTAAATCAAATTCAAAATCATATTTTATGGTGGTTAAGCTATTGTAGAAAAATTAAATTCCCCAATTACCAAGCTTCACTCGGTAGTGCAAAAAGTGATTTTTTCGAAGTTCTAATTTATTTATTCTCGAAATACACAAGAGAGTTATTGAGCAGTTCCATTTACCAACAATACGAGGAGGTTAATAAAGAATTGTCATTCATGAAAGGTAGATTAAATATTAACGAGTACATAAATGAAAATATTAGTAAAGGCAGATGGCATCATTTAAATTGCACTTACGATGCATTTGTATTTGACAATGAATTTAACCGCATTATCAAATATGTATCAACCATATTATTCAATGTAACTGCAAGTCAAGACAACAAAAAGAATTTAAGAGAAATATTGTTTATACTAGATGAAGTTTCAGACAAAAAAGCAAGTGCTGAGCAATGCGAAAAAATAACTTTTAACCCAATGTTTGGCGAATTTGAAACTGTAAGAGATTATTGCAAGTTATTTTTGACAAACTGCGTTTCATTTGACTATAAAAATGATTTAAAACTCTTTGCCTTTCTTCTTCCAATGGAGTACGTCTTCGAGGATTTTATTTTTGGATTTATTGAAAAGGAAATTCCGTCAATTGTAGCAAAGGCTCAACGCAGTGACATTTATCTAGACGAATCAAAAGCATTTAATCTTAAACCAGACTTATTCCTAAAAACGGAATTCAAATCTCTAATAGCTGACACTAAATACAAAATTGTTTACTCGGATGAAAAAGATCCTAAAAAAGGAATTTCTCAAAACGACCTTTATCAAATGCTTGCTTATGCAGTTCGTTTTGAAGTTGACGAAATAATTTTGTTTTATCCAGATACAATAAAACACAATCAAGAAAATTCAGCAGAAATATTTATTAAAGACACCTTAGCAAATAATAAAACAATTTCAATTAAAGCATTTCAATTACCAATAATAAATAAAGAGTTACTAAAACAAGAACTAAATACAAAAACTGACTTAAATGATTTGTTCGACCTGACAAAAAATGAATTAAAAGAATCAATTGAAAAAATATTAGTTCAAAAATAAAATGACACCACCAACCCTCACAAAAACACAATTCGACAACTTTGTTTGGATAGATATTTGCCAACCCAACAAAGAAAATCTAGATAAAATTGCCCAAGAATACCAATTGGATTATTTTCAAATTAAAGACAGTTTGGAGCGAGGCCATTTGCCTAAATTTGAAAAGCAGCCCAATTATAATTTTTTAATTCTAAGAGCTTTTACGCCGAGAATGGCCAGTAAAGCGACAACCATCAATGAATTGTCGCATAAAATCGCCTTTTTTTACAACGGACACAAAATCATCACGATTCATCGCAATCCGTTTGCATTTTTGGAAACGGTAAAAAAAGACCACAAAACGCCTGAGGAGATTTTGATTTATCTCATCCACAAAATGGTAGAAACTTATCAAGTTCCTTTGAACGACTTGGACGAAAAAATCATTCAAATCGAAAAGACGATTTTCCTGCAAGACTATTCCAAAATATCTCTGGAAGAGCTGTATTTCTTGAAAGCGCAAACCCGTATCACCAAAAAACTATTGCAGATTTTTCAAAATGTCATTCACCAACTCGAAGTGAATGAATCCTCTAGTACCGCTTTGCAAGACATCAAAGACAAGCTGCTGAGTTTGCTACTCAATTATGACGAAGTGCTCGAAAATGCGAACAATTTACTGAATACCTATCTATCGGTTAACGCACAAAAAAGCAATGATGTGATGAAATTGTTGACCATTTTTTCTGCTTTCTTTTTGCCTTTGACTTTTATTGTGGGTATCTATGGAATGAACTTTGAACATATGCCCGAGTTACAATGGCCTATGGGGTATTTTATGATCTTGGGTGCGATGGTAGTCATTGCATTGGTCATTTATTTTTGGTTCAAAAGAAAACGCATTCTCTGATTTAGTTGTAAGAAATCATAAGTTGACCCGATAAAACCCACTTTTTTTGGATAGGATTTCTTTTAAAAAGTAAGATATTTGCAAACCTAATTGAAAATTCATTTTACAATGGCTTCAAAACCAAGTATACCCAAAGGAACGCGCGATTTTTCGCCAGCCGAAGTGGCCAAAAGACAGTACATTATTCAGACGATAAAAAAAAATTTTGAAAAATTTGGCTTTCAACCTATAGAAACTCCATCCTTCGAGAATTCAGATACTTTGATGGGAAAATATGGTGAAGAAGGCGACCGCTTGATTTTTAAAATCTTGAATTCGGGCGATTATTTGTCAAAAGCCAATGCTACGCATATAGAAAACAAAGACAGTTTAAAATTGACCGCGAGTATTTCTGAGAAAGCTTTGCGTTATGATTTGACTGTTCCTTTTGCACGTTACGTGGTACAACATCAAAGTGAAATTGAGTTTCCGTTCAAACGCTATCAAATTCAGCCCGTGTGGCGCGCTGACCGTCCACAAAAAGGGCGTTTTAGAGAATTTTTTCAGTGCGATGCTGATGTGGTAGGTTCCAAATCATTGTGGCAGGAAGTGGAGTTGGTACAATTGTATGACACCGTTTTTACCGCTTTAGGATTAGAAGGCGTGACCATCAAAATCAATAATCGTAAAATTTTATCGGGAATTGCTGAGGTGATTGGCGCATCGGATAAGTTGATTGATTTTACCGTGGCATTGGATAAACTGGATAAGATTGGCGAAGACGGTGTTAAGAAAGAAATGATTGAAAAAGGCATTTCCGAAGAAGCGATTGCCAAAGTGCAACCCTTGTTTAGTTTTACAGGAACGATTACAGAGAAAATCAATCAATTGTCGCAGTTGCTTTCTGCCTCTGTAGAAGGGATGAAAGGTGTTGAAGAATTGCAATTCATTTGTGAAAAAGTGACCCAATTAGGACTAGCTACTGCACAGTTGGATTTGGACGTGACTTTGGCAAGAGGATTGAATTATTATACAGGAGCTATTTTTGAAATTGCTCCACCTAAAACCGTTGCTATGGGGTCCATTGGCGGTGGCGGAAGATATGACGATTTAACGGGTATTTTTGGTTTGAAAAATATGAGTGGTGTGGGGATTTCTTTCGGCTTGGACCGCATTTATTTGGTTATCGAAGAATTGGGATTGTTCCCAGATACGGTTGCTGCTACTTCAAAAGCGTTGTTTGTGAATTACGGCGAAACCGAAGCTTTTGTAGCGATGCAAACCATTCAAAAATTGAGAGCCGAAGGCATTAAAGTAGAATTGTATCCTGATGCTGTCAAAATGGGGAAACAATTGCAATATGCTGACAAAAGAGGTATTCCGTTTGCTGTGATTATTGGTGCGCAAGAAATAGAATCGGGGAAATTTGCTTTAAAAAACTTAGTAACCGGTGAACAAGTAGTCTTTGATTATGAAGGCTTACAACGAGAATTAGAAAGGTAAATAGCCCTAACAAAAAAAGCTTCGTTTAGATAAACGAAGCTTTTTTTATTATAAACAATGCTGAATTAATAATTAACTAAAAACGGAAATAATTCTCTGTATATAAATTATATATTGAAATAATAGAATGACAAATTTAGGTAAACTATTTCGTGATAGTCTTAAAATTATATTAAATTTTTATGAAGTTCGTAAAAATGTAAAACAATTGATTTTTTTGCCTTAGAAATGAACAGCAAAGTTTTGGTATCTGACAATTTGACATTTTGCTAGTTTTGGCAACACTTTTGACAAGTAATGTATAGAATCAAAAAGGATGTTTAAAAATTTTTTTAAAAATAAAAGCAATATGACTACTGAAAATACAGAGTTCGATCAAGAAATAGATGATGCAACGTTGGAGAATAATGCAAATGGAGAGCAACTAATCATTGAAGAATTAAGTGTTGAAGAACAATTAGCACAAGATTTAGCCAAAGAAAAAGATAAATTCTTGCGCTTATTCGCTGAGTTTGAAAATTACAAAAGACGAACAACAAAAGAGCGTATTGAGTTATTCAAAACAGCCAATCAAGAAGTTTTATTGGCTTTGCTACCTGTTTTAGACGATTTTGATCGCGCTATGGTTGAAATCAACAAGTCAGAAGATGAGTTGTTGACTAAAGGGGTAGAGTTGATTCATGAGAAACTAAAAGGAACTTTGGTGACCAAAGGGTTAGAAGTAGTGGATGTAAATGTAGGTGACGCTTTTAACGCTGATTTTGCTGAAGCAATAACTCAAATTCCTGCGCCATCAGACGATTTAAAAGGTAAAATTGTAGACGTATTGGAAAAAGGATATAAACTAGGCGATAAAATTATTCGTTTTCCAAAAGTGGTAATTGGACAATAATCAGAATTTAAATAGCGCATTTGTAGCTAAATGTAATAGCACCATATACAATGAAAAAAGATTTTTACGAAACATTAGGGGTTTCTAAGAGTGCTTCGGGTGATGATATCAAAAAAGCGTACCGAAAAAAGGCATTAGAGTTCCATCCTGACAAAAACCCTGACAATCCTGCAGCCGAAGAGCAATTCAAAATGGCTGCCGAAGCCTATGAAGTATTAAGCGATCCTCAAAAGAAAGCCAAGTATGATCAATACGGTCACCAAGCTTTTGATGGAGCTGGCGGATTTGGAGGTGGTCACGGCGGGATGAATATGGAAGATATTTTTAGCCAATTCGGAGATATTTTCGGAGGTGGCTTTGGTGGTTTCGGAGGTGGAGGCGGCGGTTCTCGTCGTGCCAAAGGAAGCAATATGCGAATTAAAGTCAAATTAACATTGGAAGAAATTGCCAATGGTGTGGAGAAAAAAGTAAAAGTAAAACGTAAGGTGCAAGCACCTGGTGTTACTTATAAAACGTGTTCAACTTGTAACGGTCAAGGTCAAGTGATGCGTGTGACCAATACTATTTTGGGTCGTATGCAATCGGCGTCAACTTGTCCTTCTTGTGGAGGATCAGGACAAATTTTGGATAAAAAACCAAACAATGCCGATGCGCAAGGAATGATTTTAGAAGACGAAACAGTTTCTATCAAAATTCCAGCAGGTGTAGTTGACGGTATGCAATTGAAAGTTTCTGGAAAAGGAAATGATGCTCCTGGAAATAGTATTCCTGGTGATTTGATTGTAGCGATTGAAGAGTTGGAGCACGAGTTCTTGAAACGTGAAGGAGAGAATTTACACTACGATTTGTACATTAGTTTTGCGGAAGCGGTTTTGGGAGTCTCTAAAGATATCGAAGCGGTAAATGGCAAAGTGCGTATCAAATTAGAAGAAGGTATTCAATCTGGAAAAATATTGCGTTTGAAAGGAAAAGGAATTCCAAGTATTAATGGTTACGGAAGTGGCGATTTATTAGTTCACGTGAATGTTTGGACACCAAAAACATTGACCAAAGAACAAAAACAATTCTTTGAAAATGCGTTGAATGACGATAATTTTACGCCGCATCCTGAAAAATCAGACAAATCATTCTTTGAGAAAGTTAAAGATATGTTTTCTTAATTTTTTTAATCTTATTTTATATTTATCCCTATGTTTTTGTAGCATGGGGATTTTTTTTGCTGTTTAGTTTTTGATAAATGATAGTACCGCAAATTCGCAAATTATTTTTTTTTAAAGTGTATTTTTTGATTACCGCAAATTCGCAAATTATTTTTTAAAAGTGTGTTGTTGGATTGCCACAGATTCGCAAATTATTTTTTTTAAAGTGTATTTTTTGATTACCGCAAATTCGCAAATTATTTTTTAAAAGTGTGTTGTTGGATTACCGCAAATTCGCAAATTATTTTTTAAAAGTATGGTGATTGATTGCTGCAGATTAGCAGATTATTTTTTAAAAGTGTGTTGTTGGATTGCCACAGATTCGCAGATTATTTTTTAAAAGTGTGTTGTTGGATTGCCACAGATTCGCAAATTATTTTTTAAAAGTGTGTTGTTGGATTACCGCAGATTAGCAAATTATTTTTTAAAAGTGTGTTGTTGGATTGCTGCAGATTCGCAGGTTATTTTATAAAAGTATGGTGATTGATTGCTGCAGATTCGCAGATTTTGAATGTTTTTTAGTTGGATAATTTGCGAATTTGCGGTCGATAACCTGATAACTTTAAAAGACATTTGAAATAGTAAATCGATTAGTGGTTGAAATACCAAAAGTACTGCTTACAAATAACAGGAAATGACTTCAATTTAGCGTTCTAGTTCGTTTGGTTTTATTGCTGTAAAAAGCCGCATTTTCTGTAACAATTGGGCATTGTTGACTACTAATTACCTATTTTTGCAATTCTAAAAATCAAGCTATGAGTAGTATTCTCGAGGTAAAAAATGTAGTGAAGCAATATGGCGATTATGTAGCGCTTAATTCTGTTTCGCTTACGATACCCAAAGGCAGTATTTATGGTTTATTAGGACCCAATGGTGCCGGAAAAACCTCTTTAATTCGTATCATCAATCAGATTACGTTGCCCGATAGTGGCGAAGTACTTTTGGATGGCGAAAAATTACAGCCCCATCACATTCAGCAAATCGGGTATCTACCCGAAGAAAGAGGCTTGTACAAATCGATGAAAGTTGGCGAGCAGTGTTTGTATTTGGCGCAACTGAAAGGGCTTTCTAAAAAAGAAGCCAAAATTCAGTTGGACTATTGGTTTGAGAAATTAGACATCAAAGGCTGGTGGAACAAGAAAATAGAGGAGTTGTCCAAAGGAATGGCACAAAAGATTCAGTTTGTAGTGTGTGTGTTGCACCAACCCAAATTGTTGATTTTTGATGAGCCGTTTTCAGGTTTTGACCCTGTGAATGCGAATATTATCAAAGATGAAATTTTAGGCTTAAAGGAAAAAGGTACTACTATTATTTTCTCTACCCATAGAATGGAAAGTGTAGAGGAATTGTGTGACCATATCGCTTTGATTCATAAATCGAACAAACTCATTGAGGGAAAATTGGAAGAAGTAAAACGCCAATACCGCTCTAATAGTTTTGAAGTGGGTATTTTGACGGATAATGTCGAAGGATTAATGTATGATTTGACACTGAAGTTTACCGTGGGTCCAGCCAATTTCAAATCATTGAATCAAGAACTAAAATTAGAAATTCAGCTAGGTACAGGTACACCCAACGAGTTGTTGCAAGTCCTTACGCAACGTGGTCAAGTGACCCATTTTGTCGAAAAAATTCCAAGTGTGAACGATATCTTTATTAAAACTGTAACCGAGTAAATTCTATAAAAATAATGAGCAAATTATCCCTTATCATAAAAAGAGAATTTATAGCCAAGGTGCGCAACAAATCGTTTATCGTAATGACTTTTTTGAGTCCGTTATTGTTTGTTGGAATTGCTGTTTTTGTTAGCTATTTGGCGTCTATGAAAGCCGATACCAAGCAAATTGCGGTTCACGACGAAACGGGTTTGTTTGTTGCTGATTTTATGGCTAAAAATAAAAAAGATAGCGAATACCAGTATTTGGATTTGTCGGTTTTGGACCTGAAAGCCCTTAAGGATAGCATCACGCAAGAGCGTTTTGAAGGCGTGTTACAAATTCCTAAAACGGCATCTATTGCTGAGTTAGATAAGAAGATTCAATTCATATCCAATGATAGTCCAAGTATCACTTTTATTGAGGAAGTTCAGGATATTTTGGATAAAAAAATTACCCAACTCAATTTTCAATCCGCAAAATTGGATACGGTGGCGATACATAAAGCGCAGTCCAATATTAGCATCAGTTTGAGTAAAGCCTCAGGCGAGGAAAGTTTGAAAGGATTGAATGAAATTAAAATTGCCATTGGCGGTGCCTTTGGGTATTTGATTATGATGTTTATTGTGATTTATGGCAATATGGTGATGCGAAGCGTAATCGAAGAAAAAACCAATCGTATCATCGAAATCATTATTTCCTCGGTAAAACCTTTTCAGTTGATGATGGGGAAAATCATTGGAACTTCGTTGGCAGGAATTCTTCAGTTTTTAATTTGGGCGATTATAGGTTTAGGATTGTTTTTGGGTGCTTCGCTGTTTTTCGGTGTTAATTTGGGACCTACTTCTAAAGTTCCACCCGAAGTTATGCAAGCAGCGCAACACGAAATAGCTAGTACGGCCCAATTGTATATAGCCGAATTATGGAATCTTCCGATTGGAACTTTACTGACTTGTTTTGTGATTTATTTCATTGGAGGGTACTTTTTGTACAGTTCATTTTATGCTGCAATTGGTGCAGCTGTTGACAACGAAACCGATTCGCAACAGTTTTTGTTGCCGATTATTATGCCTTTGATTTTGGGTGTTTACATCGGGTTTTTTACGGTAATCAATGACCCTCACGGCACGGTAGCCACCATTTTCTCGATTGTGCCTTTGACTTCACCGATTGTAATGCTAATGCGCATTCCTTTTGGCGTACCTTTGTGGCAAATTTTGCTTTCGATGGTACTTTTATTCGGAACGTTTTTATTGGTAGTTTGGTTTGCTTCCAAAATTTATCGCGTGGGCATTTTGATGTACGGCAAAAAACCAAGTTGGAAAGAATTGTATAAGTGGTTGAAATATTAAAGTTTAACTGTTTAATCGGTTAAACGATTAAACACATAACCGATTAAACTAAAAATGAGTAAAATATTAATTATAGAAGACGAAGCAGCGATTCGTAGAGTTTTGGTCAAGATTCTTTCAGAAGAGAATGATACCTATCAGGTAGACGAAGCTGAAGACGGTGCTGTAGGTTTAGAGAAAATAAAAAATACCGATTACGATTTGGTGCTTTGCGATATCAAAATGCCAAAATTAGACGGGGCCGAAGTATTGGAAGCTGTCAAAAAAATCAAACCTGAGATTCCAATGGTGATGATTTCGGGACACGGTGATATGGAAACGGCCATCAATACGATGCGTTTGGGCGCTTTTGATTACATCTCAAAACCACCAGATTTGAACCGATTATTGAATACCGTTCGCAATGCCTTAGACCGAAAAAAATTAGTAGTTGAGAATAAAATTCTAAAGAAAAAAGTCAGCAAAAACTACGAAATGATTGGCGAGAGTGAAGCCATTAATCATATCAAAATGATGATTGATAAAGTGGCGCCTACCGAAGCTAGGGTATTAATTACAGGACCCAACGGAACTGGAAAAGAATTGGTAGCGCATCAATTGCACGAGAAAAGCGAACGTGCAAGTTTTCCTTTAATCGAAGTGAACTGTGCTGCTATTCCATCAGAATTGATAGAAAGTGAGTTGTTTGGACACGTAAAAGGCGCCTTCACTTCGGCTGTAAAAGACCGTGCAGGAAAGTTTGAAGCAGCCGATAAAGGCACTATTTTCTTGGACGAGATTGGCGATATGAGTCTTTCGGCTCAAGCCAAAGTGTTGCGTGCTTTACAAGAAAGTATGATTACGAGGGTGGGAGCAGACAAAGACATTAAAGTCGATGTTCGTGTAGTTGCTGCAACCAACAAAGACTTGAAACAAGAGATTGCTGAAGGTCGTTTTAGAGAAGATTTGTACCACCGTTTGGCGGTTATTTTGATTAAAGTTCCTGCTTTGAATGAACGTCGCACCGATATTCCGATGTTGGTTACACATTTTGCTGAGAAAATTGCTTCAGAACAAGGAAATGCTGTGAAAAAATTCTCGGAAGCTGCCATTAGCTTACTGCAAGAATACGATTGGACAGGAAATATTCGAGAGTTACGCAATGTAGTGGAACGCTTAATAATTCTGGGTGGAAGCGAAATCTCTGAAACGGATGTGAAGTTGTTTGCTTCAAAATAAATGTAATGATTTGAAGGTTGAAAAATGTAAAGAGTAATAAATGTAATAAATCTTTCAATTTTTCAATTTTTCAATTTTTTAATAAGAACTAATGAAACTAAAAAAAATAAACGAGAATCTTCAAAAGTCATTGATTGAAAATGGTTTGGTAGAAGCCAATGCTATGCAACAGGATACTTTTTCTACGCTTAAAAGCGGAGCAGATTGTTTGATTGTTGCGCCGAAAGCAAGCGGAAAAACAACGACTATTGTAATCAATGTAATTCAGCGTTTGGCGGGTTCCAATGAAGAATCTCCAAGAGCACTTATCGTAGTAGAAGACAAAGCTAAGGTATTGGCAATGGAGGAGCTTTTTGATAAATACAATCAGTATACCAAGTTAGAGGTATACGGTGTACACGATAAAGGTGATTTGGATTATGACAAAAATTATATTTCAACCGGTATTGATGTTTTGATTGGGACACCTAGTCGATTGAATGAAATGTTTTCTTCTGCGGGCTACAATGTGAATCGCTTAAAAATGTTCATTATTGATGACACCGATCCCATATTGAAATTACGTCATGAAACCAAAATTATGCGTATTTCAAATAGTATTGCCAAAACGCAGCGAATCATTTTTGCAGAACAGTTCTCGGAACGAATTGATTTGTTGGCAGAGAAAATGCTAATCGAACCTTTTGAGTTTGATTTCGATGAAGAAGTTGAAGAAGATGAAGAAGAAAGTTAGAAGGTAGATTTTAAAAAAAAAACTTTGCGGTTAAGTTAACCACAAATCATCAACGACAAACAATAAATACCATGGGATTAATGAAAGTGTTTTCAGGTAGTGAAATTTTAGCACTAGCCTTGCAAGAAAAATTAGAAACAGCGGGAATCGATACCGTAAAAAAAGACAATATTCAATCGGCTCGTTTGGGTGGATTTGGTGGTTCTGATTTGGCCATTGAAATTTTTATTCAAGAAACAGATTTTGCTAAGGCGAATCCAGTTATCGAGGATTTTAGAATGAGTATATAAATTACAATAAGGAAAAATGAAGTGAGCCCTGAATTCGTGTTGATGTTCAGGGCTTTTTTATGGCTAAAAAGCGACACAACCAATGTTTTTAATATATTTGAAAGAATTAAAAGCAACCAGATGAATGTAACCCTTGTTTCGATTGCGGAGTATGCGATAAGTGTTGTTTTTGGAAAAACAATCCAAGAATCGTATTATGAGGGTGTCTTGCAATTGAATCAGTTATTGTACAAAGAACCTTTTGAAGGTTTTATTGAAACGGTTCCATCCTACACTACACTTACAGTTTTTTACGCACCCAAAAAAATCAATGCATCGCCATTATCTCCATCTGAATTTGTTGTACAGTATTTAAAAACCTTACTTGCCAAAGAAAAGCCACTAACCAATTGTGTATCGGATACTATTGTGGTTCCGGTTTGTTACGACGAAGCGTTTGGGTATGATCTAGCTTCTTTAGCAGAAGAAAAAAATATTTCGATTCAATCCCTAATTCAATTGCATAGTGAGCAGGAATACAAAGTGTATATGATGGGTTTTTTGCCTGGCTTTCCCTATATGGGAGAGGTGCATCCCAAGTTGGTAGCACCCAGAAAAGCATCTCCAAGAAGTTGGGTAGCTGCTGGATCAGTGGGTATTGCTGGAAATCAAACAGGAATTTATCCCTTAGATTCCCCAGGAGGTTGGCAAATCGTAGGCAGGACACCTTTAAATTTATTTGACTTAGATAATGATCCAATTTTTTACTTTACAAATGGGAATCGCATCCGATTTAAACCGATTTCAAAAGAACAATTTAATGCCTTGAAAAAAGAGCCTTCACCAAAAGTAACCATTTCTGAAGCCAAACCCAATGCTGTAGTATTGAAACCCGGGGTGTTTGCTGTTTTTCAAGATAGTGGTCGGCAAGGCTATCGAGCTTTTGGAGTTCCTGAGAGTGGCGCTATGGATATCGCATCACATCATTTGGCCAACGCAATAGTTGGTAATACCATAGATGCAGCCACCATAGAAGTTACTATGGGAGGCTTGGCGATTCAGTTTTTTGAAAACACTTATGTGGTAGTTACTGGTGCGGGAAAAGGAAAGGTAGATGCACAAACCATTAGTTCCAATAAAAAACAACTCGTTAAAGCAAATTCTGTGTTAGAGATTAAATTTTCTAATCTAGGGTTGCGGACTTATATTGCTGTGGAGGGTGGTTTTGAAACTGCTAGGCTTTTGAATAGTAAAAGTGCAACGCCTAAAATTAACATTGGAAGTGTATTAACCAAAGGGAATGCACTTTATTTTGGTAAATCACCTACAAAACTAACTAGAGATTGTGCCAACTTGGTTTTTCCTAATTTTGAATTGTCTACTACTATTCGTATCATAGAAGGGGCTGAATATGAATGGCTCGATTCAAAAAGCAAGCTGATATTGGGTTCAGAAGCTTTTCTTTTAACGAATCGTTGTGATCGAATGGGCTATCATTTGCAAGGAGTTCCATTAAAAACAAACGCAACTCAAGAATTGCTTTCAACTGCAGTGGTCAAAGGAACCATTCAACTCACGCCAAGCGGGCAGCTTATTGTATTAATGAATGATTGTCAAACTACAGGAGGCTATCCACGTGTAGCACAAGTTGCTGCTGTTGATATGCCTATTTTAGCCCAATTACGCCCCACAGATGAAGTTAGTTTTAAAATGATTTCATTTATTGAAGCAGAAAAGCTGTACCTAAATCAACAAAATAGCTATGAAGATTTTTTCAATTGATTTGAATTGTGACATGGGCGAAGGAATGCCTAATGATGAGGCCATTATGCCATTCATTTCGTCAGCCAATATTGCCTGTGGGTATCATGCTGGGAATACGATTATTATGCAAGAAACGGTGGTCTTGGCAATAAAAAATAATGTAAAAATTGGAGCACATCCTTCTTTTCCAGATCGAGTAAATTTTGGAAGAACAATCATGCATTTTTCAAGTCAAGAAATTGCAAATATGGTGCAAGAACAAATCGAATCGCTATTAGAAGTTACGAAAAAGAACCATGCGGTGCTGCATCATGTGAAACCACATGGCGCTCTTTACAACCAAGCTTTCAAAGATGAAGCGGTAGCTGAAGGCATTTGCCAAGCCATATTGTCGGTCGATACCAATTTGATTTTATATGCACAAAGTGGTAGTGTTTTATATAGAAAAGCTCAAGAAAAGCAATTGAGAGTTTGTGCCGAAGTTTTTGCAGATAGAACCTATCAAACGGATGGGAGCTTAACGCCAAGATCTGAAAGAGAGGCTCTATTACATACAACCGCAGCAGTACAATCCCAAGTAGTACAGATGGCATTGCAGCAAAAAGTTTTGGCAAAGGGTACGCTGATTCCCATACAAGCAGACACTATTTGTGTTCATGGAGATGGGGAACACGCACTTGATTTTGTGAAAATGATTCGAAAAACCTTACTACAAAATGGTATCCAAATACACTCGATCCATGATTAAAAAAACACATTCCGCTTATTATGGAGCGGCTTTTTTGATGGCAACCTCGGCGATAGGCCCTGGTTTTTTAACTAGTACGACGCTGTTCACTTCTAAACTTCTAGCTAGTTTTGGTTTTGCTATATTAATTTCGATACTCATTGATGTCATTGCCCAAGTTACTATTTGGAGAATCATTACCGTCACTAATAAACCTGCTCAAGTCATTGCAAATGAGTTGTATCCGGGTTTGGGTAATTTTTTGTCCTTATTGATTATTCTAGGTGGAATGGTTTTTAACATTGGTAACATTGCAGGTTGTGGCATGGGATTACAAGTATTGTTTGGGATTGATTTGGCTACAGGTGCCTTATGGAGTGCTGGTTTAAGTATTATCGTTTTTTTAATAAAAGATGCAGGAAAAGCGATGGATTGGTTTGCCAAAATCTTAGGAATGATAATGATAGTTTTAACCATTTATGTTGCTTTTTCATCACATCCACCCATACTAGAGGCCATTCATAAAACAATTGTACCTGATCAAATCGATGTAATGTCTATCATCACCATTGTGGGAGGAACGGTGGGAGGCTATATTACATTTGCAGGAGCTCATCGCTTATTAGAAGCTGGCGTTTGTGGTTCAGATAATTTAAAAGAGGTGGATAGGTCTGCATTTACCGCAATTGGTATAGCCTCTGTAATGCGAATTTTATTGTTTTTGGCTTCTTTAGGTGTTGTGATGCAAGGCTTGTCGATTGATGAAAACAATCCAGCAGCATCTGTTTTTCAATTAGCGGCAGGTAATTTAGGGTATAAATTTTTCGGAATTGTAATTTGGTCTGCAGCGGTAACTTCGGTTGTTGGAGCCTCTTATACTTCTATTTCTTTCGCAGAATCCTATCATCCCCTAATTGAAAAATACAAACGCTATTGCATTGTCGCTTTTATAATCGTAGCTACTTTAGTATTTGTATTTTATGGCAAACCTGTAAAAGTATTGATTTTTGCAGGAGCTCTTAATGGTTTTATCTTGGCTTTTTCTATCGGAATTATGTTAGTGGCAGCCACTAAAAAGCGTATTATGAATTCGTATACACACCCTAAAATGCTATTCGTCTTAGGTGGTATTGTCTCGGTTTTATTATTCATTTTTGGTGGAGTAACTCTGTTTAACGAGCTTCAAAAAGTAATTGGTTGATTTTAGCTTGCATTAGTTAAGCAATGCAGGGCAAACGCATGAGTTTGAAAAAATAAAAATTAGAGCCACGAATTACACAAACTAACACAAATTAAATGTCATAAATAGCACAAATCTGCCAAAGAAAGATAAGATTCGTGTCATTTAAATTTTAGTATCACAAAATTAGTGCGTAGTAGTGGCATTCGTGGCAAAAAAATAAATGATGCGTTTGCCCTGAAGCAATGCATAAGTTGTTTCTTGACTAATTTTGTTTAGTCTATCTTTGCAGAATATTTATAATTCCTACTTATGGTGTGGGAATTTTATAAAAGATAGTTGATGATGAAATATAAAATGTTAGTTTTAGATATGGATGACACGCTGTTGACAGACAATCATACCATTTCTAAAGAAAATCGAGCCATGATTGCAATGGCACAAGCAAAGGGAGTTCAAGTAGTTTTGGCATCAGGACGTCCTACGCCTGCAATGACGCATTATGCAAAAGACTTGCAAAATAATTACATGATTTCGTTTAATGGAGCTGTAGTTAGTGATTTAAAAAACGATCAAGTTATTTTTGAACAATCGTTGACTAAAGAGCAAATTCATGAGCTACATGATTATAGTTTGAAAATGAAAACGCATATCATTACGTATATTAATGATACGATTGTTAGCGAAACCCACTCCGAATTCATTGAGGTAGAGCGAAGCATAACGGGTATGCCACATGAATTGGTACCTGATTTTAAATCTGCCGTTACTTCTAATGCAGTAAAATGTATTTTATTAGAAGATCCTTCATATTTGAAAACTGTAGAAAACGATTTGAAACTAGCGATGCCCGATTTAAGTGTGTCCATGTCGAAACCTTTCTTTTTGGAAGTCGCACCTAATGGGATTGATAAAGCGGCAAGTATAGCATTTTTGGCGAAAAAATTAGACATAGACCAAAGCGAAATTATTGCAGTAGGCAATGCTGGAAACGATTTGACCATGATTCAATATGCGGGATTGGGGGTTTGGGTAGATAATGTTACTCCCGAATTGCGAGGTTTTGGTGATGTTGTTGTCGCCTCGAATAATGATCATGGCGTGGCTGAAGTGATTGAACGTTATATTTTGAGTTAAGAAACCTCTTTTGTTTCTTTAGAATTAAAAATATCAGATAATTTTCATCTAGTACAATGAAAAAAATCGGATATTTTTTAGTTATATCCCTTTTAAAATATCTAACTACTTCATTTTTAATTCTTAGAATTAATATGTAATTTTGCACCCTCAATTTTTTGACAACGATTTCATTAATTGAGCTATCTTATGGAAAATAAAAAACGTGTGGCCTTCTATACGCTGGGTTGTAAATTGAACTTTTCAGAAACGTCAACCATAGCGAGAAATCTTCAAGAAGAAGGCTTTGAAAGGGTGGATTTTGAAGAAGTAGCGGATATGTATGTTATCAATACATGCTCCGTTACAGAAAATGCAGACAAACAATTCAAGCAAGTCGTGCGCAAAGCGATGAAGCTAAACGACAAAGCCTTTGTAGCCGCTGTGGGTTGTTATGCACAATTAAAGCCAGAAGAACTCGCCGATGTTGACGGTGTAGATTTGGTTCTAGGCGCCACCGAAAAATTCAAATTGGCAGATTATATTAACGATTTATCAAAAAACGATTTTGGTCAAGTACATTCTTGCGAAATCGCCGAAGCCGATTTTTATGTAGGCAGTTATTCTATTGGCGATAGAACAAGAGCCTTTTTGAAAGTACAAGACGGTTGCGATTACAAATGCACTTATTGTACAATTCCATTAGCGAGAGGAATTTCTAGAAGTGATGCTTTAGAAAATGTATTAAAAAATGCTGCCGAAATTTCGCAACAAGGAATCAAAGAAATAGTGCTTACGGGTGTGAATATTGGCGATTACGGAAAAGGAGAGTTCGGGAACAAAAAACACGAACATACCTTCCTTGATTTGGTAAAAGCACTGGACGAAGTAGAGGGAATCGAACGCCTTCGTATATCGTCTATCGAACCCAATTTGTTGAAAAACGAAACGATTGATTTTGTTGCCAAAAGCCGAACATTTGTACCACATTTTCATATTCCTTTGCAATCTGGAAGTAATGAGATTTTGGGAAAAATGAAACGTCGTTACCAACGTGAAGTGTATACCGACAGAGTTGCCAATATTCGTAGAGTAATGCCAGACGCTTGTATTGGTGTAGATGTAATCGTAGGATTTCCTGGAGAAACCGATGAGCATTTCCTAGAAACTTATCATTTTTTGAATGATTTAGATATTTCTTATTTGCACGTTTTTACCTATTCAGAACGCGATAATACCGAGGCAGCTGTGATGGAAGGCGTGGTTCCTAATAACGTTCGTGCCAAACGAAGCAAAATGTTACGTGGTTTATCAGTAAAGAAACGCCGTGCTTTTTACGAAAGTCAATTGGGTACCCAAAGAACCGTTTTGTTTGAGGGCGAAAATAAGGAAGGATACATTCACGGATTTACCGAAAATTATGTAAAAGTGAAAACCCCATGGGACCCAGCTTTAGTAAACACATTGCATGATATTCAATTAACCAAAATAGACGAAGACGGAAGCGTTCGTATGGAGTTTTTGAATGTTGAGGTATAATTGATACGATTTTTTTTTTACCATTAAGGGATTAAGTTGATGAAGCGAAAGGTTTAGTTTTCTTATTTTCTTAATGGTTTTTTATTTCTAAGAGTATTGTTTATTAATTGAAGCGACACTATTTTGTTTCTAATCACTAGTTGTTCTGCTTTTGTTATACTCTTTTTTTACACCTGACAGTTTTTTAAAACCTGTCAGGTGTAAATAAAAAAAGGATTTCCTCTGCAATCGGGGTTCAAAAGGCAAAAATTACCTTTTCATGAGCGTGTTAATTTTACAATCAAAGCTTATTCTTATCAAGGACCAATTTATAAATATTCGTTTCCAATACCTCAGAGTCTTTGTCTTCGCATAACAAAAACTCCAAGGTTTTGTCCGAATTCTGATAGAGGGTAAGGCCTTCGAATTTATGGGTATCGCTTATTTTTTGTGTAAGTTCTAGTTTCATGGTTGCCACATCTATTACACCAATTAAGCTTCCTTTTACTTCACCATCATTATACGTCGATTGTGTATCTTCGGCAGTAGCCAAAAAATAAATTTTAGTATCCACCAAAACAGCATCGGTAAAACTACTGCGCACCCCATTAATTTTGGGCAACTTATACTCGTTGCTAATCATATTAAATTCGTTGATTAGGTTTTTACCATAAATCGTAAAAATCACATTCTTGCCCTTCTTTCCGTTCCCCCGATTAAAAAGTAGCCATTCTTTTCCTGTATAGATAGCACCTTCAAGATTAAAATCATCGGCTTTAATTTGACCAAAGCTTTGCATCACGCCATACAAATCTGTCAAATCGTTGGTTTTTACCTCTTTTTCGGTTGTGTTTATTGCTGCCATTTTGTTGCGTTTGTGAGTAGAACCCGAACCAAAAACATACAATTTGTCTTCAAAACTCGTGATAGCTTCAAAATCAGGTTTGTCTTTTTTGGCAATATTTGCGCTGGCGTTTTCAATAATAGCGTGTTGCTGCAAGTCTTTGGCTTCGATATTGTATTCGTACAAATAGCCGCTGTTATCACCAATAACATATAAGGAAGGTGATTTGAAAATAAGACCAGAAGCAGAGCCAATTCCTATGATTTGAAATAAAAGCTCGAGTGTGAATTTTTCCATACAATGTGTTTTGAAAATGATTGCTAGCCCAGATAGAAGCGGCATCCTTACTAGGCGGTGTTCGCCTAGTAAGATATAGCGTATAGCTGGAAATAGCTCCTCAAAAATAACCTATTTTGTGATTACTTTTTTTTATTCATTTTAAAAAACAAAGCAGAGTTTAATAAAAAAAGTACCTTTGCGATCCTTAAAAAATTCAAAGAATGAACTTTTCCCAATATACCAAAGAGTTTTCTTATAATATAAAATTAGCCTATCCTGTAGTTTTAGGAATGCTAGGGCATACCTTAATTGGTATTGTCGATAATTATATGGTTGGTAATTTGGGGTCAACGGAATTGGCAGCGGTTTCGTTAGGCAATAGTTTTATTTTTTTGGCGCTCTCTGTTGGTATTGGTTTTTCTACAGCCATTACGCCTTTGATTGCAGAGGCCGACGCTGAAAAAAACAAAAAGAAAATTCGTACTATCTTTCATCATGGATTACTATTATGTACTGTTTTGGGTATTGTTTTGTTTGCTTTGACCGTCTTGTCTAAGCAACTGATGTATTTTATGAATCAACCCAAAGAAGTAGTGATTTTGGCAGCACCATATATTGATTGGGTGGCTTTTTCGTTGATTCCTGTAATCATTTATCAAGGCTACAAACAATTTGCCGATGGATTATCACAAACCAAATATTCAATGTATGCCATCTTTTTTGCGAATGTAGTGCATGTTTTCTTTAATTATGTTTTGATTTATGGCGTATGGTTTTTTCCAAAATTGGGGATAGTAGGAGCGGCTTTAGGTACCGTAATTTCTAGAATTTTGATGGTGATTTTTATGCATTATATAATGAAGCAAAATACTGTCATGAAAAGTTATTTTAAAAATTTTACCTTTAAAGAAATAAAAAAAACGATATTAAAAAAAATCATCAGTCTAGGTTTGCCCTCAGCGATGCAAATGTTGTTTGAAGTGACCTTGTTTACCGCTGCGATTTGGCTTTCAGGAACTTTGGGGAAGAATAGCCAAGCGGCCAATCAAATTGCTTTAATTTTAGCTTCCTCAACTTTTATGGTCGCAATGGGATTGAATGTAACAGCAATGATACGTGTCGGTCACGCCAAAGGAGCGGCCGATTTTAAAGGACTAATTGTTGTAGCCCGTTCTATTTTTTTATTGGCGATACTGATTGAATCGCTATTTGCCATTTTATTTATTGTCTTCCATAATTATTTGCCACATTTATTCTTGAATACTGCCGATGTTTCTCAATTGGCCGATAACAATGAAATTATAATGATTACGGCTAAATTGCTGTTGGTTGCAGCAGTTTTTCAAATTTCAGATGGGGTTCAAGTGGTTGTTTTGGGAGCATTGAGAGGGCTTCAAGATGTGAAGATTCCAATGTACATTACTTTTGTAGCCTATTGGATTGTTGGATTTCCCGTATCCTTTTACTTAGGAAAATATACAGATTTAAAGGTGGTAGGAATTTGGATTGGGTTATTGGCGGGATTAACAGCGGCGGCTGTATTTTTATACATTCGATTTTCTCGTTTGACCAAAAAACTGGTTCTTTTGAACACAGCCGAATAAAGTTTTTCTTATAAATGTAACTTCTACTTTATTTCCTCGTATAATAAGCATATCAACTAAACCTAAAAAAATGATAGTATTTATTATTCTCGGAATAATTTTGTTAGTCGTTAGTTTTTCTGTAAACAACAACGCTAATCCTTTATCTAAATTTTCTAATCTTTTAAAAATTATTGGTATTGTAGTATTGCTAATCGGAGTTTTTTCTTCGATGTTCAAACAAATCGACGCTGGTAAAGTAGGTGTGAAATCGCTTTATGGTAGTGTACAACCTGATATTCTAGAGAGCGGACTTCATATTATTAATCCGCTTTTGGATATTACTGTTTTTGATGTACAAACACAAAACTATACGATGTCAGCGGTTCACAACGAAGGGGCTCTTGAAGGTGATGACGCCATCAGAGTTTTATCCAATGACGGATTGGAGGTTGTTATTGACTTGACGGTTTTGTATCGTGTAATCCCAAATGAAGCACCCAAAATTTTGAAAGGAATTGGAGAAAGCTACACCGACAAAATTGTACGTCCAGTAACCAGAACCCGTATTCGTGACAACGCTGTTTATTATGATGCAGTGGCTTTGTATTCAACCAAAAGAAATGAATTCCAACAACGTATTTTCAAAAGTATCGAAGCCGATTTTAAATCTAGAGGATTGGTGTTAGAGCAATTGTTGATTCGAAATATCAATTTGCCAGAATCTGTAAAGAAAACCATCGAAAGTAAAATTAATGCAGAACAAGATGCTCAAAAAATGACTTTTGTTTTGCAAAAAGAAAAACAAGAAGCGGAACGAAAAAGGGTAGAAGCACAAGGTATCGCAGATTACCAACGCATCATTTCTATGGGGCTTACTGATAAACAATTGCAATACGAACAAATCAAAGCGCAAAAAGAAATCGCTACTTCACCCAACACCAAAATTATTTTTATGGGAAAAGGTAGCGCACCAGTGATTCTTTCAGATAAATAGTTTTTTGAGGTTAATCGGTTATTTGTTTAATCGGTTAACTGTTACGAACTGAATGCTTAAATTTGTAAAAAGTTATACGCTTTGCATAGCTTAGAAGTAAAATATAGTCAATAGACAACGAACAATAAACAACAAACAAAAATGGAATTACCAAAATTTTTATTAGGCGACAATACCGACTTTCCAGACGATATCTTTATCATTCATATGGATTATCCAAGATTTATCATTAATCTTAAAGATGATGAGGTAGAGTTTTTAGAAGAACCAGAAGACCTAGACGAAGCCGAATTGAACGCCGAAATGGAAGGCTTAATCGAACAAGCTAATGCGTTTTATGACCGCGAAATAGCACGATTTGAAGAGGAATAAGTTGGAATTAATCTCATAATAGAAAAAAGGGTAGTGTGAAATTGTTAAACACTACCCTTTTTTGGTTAGTTACTTTATTTTTGGGTTGAGTATTTACTCTTTTTGTACAAATACGAAGCCGTAATCACATGACTCAACGCATCTTTTGCCAGTTCTTTGTTGAGAGGTACTGGAGTAAAGATAGTATCTTTTGAAACTTTAAATTGCAAAGGTTCTTTATGGGGTTGCATAATAACCACTTGGTCTTCTACTCGGAAGGCATTCACATCGTGAAACTGCATAATTGCTCTTCCTTGGGTTGTAGCAGGCAAACGGAACAGATTTCGACCCGGCATTGGCGTGATAACATTCATTCCAATTTTACTCAATGTGGTTGGTTGGATGTCAATTTGGCTACACAATTTTTCATATTTGGTATTTTTTGGAATGTTGGGACCAATCAACAAAGCGGGTATGTGAAATTTATGAATAGGCACTAAATGTTTTCCGTAAGTTCTAGTGTTGTGGTCGGCAATGACCAAGAAAATGGTGTTTTTGTAATAGGCCTCTTTTTTGGCTAATGCAAAAAACTTTCCAATAGCATAATCGGCATATTTCATTGCATTATGTACGGTGTTTTTAGGCTTTTCGTACAACTGAATTCGGCCATCAGGGAACTCAAAAGGTTCGTGATTAGAAGAGGAGAAAACGAGTGATACAAAGGGCTTGTCTTTTAGTGTTTTGAAATACGTATTGGCTTTTACCATTACATCTTCATCAGACCAACCCCAAGTGCCGTGAAAAGCACTAGTTTTAGGGTTGTATTGCGGTTCGTCAATGATGGTGCTAAATCCGTTTCCGTTAAAAAAAGCACCCATATTATCAAAGTTGGCCATTCCGCCATAAATAAAACTGGTGTCATATCCTTTTGCTTTCAATAAACTAGCAATGGTATAAAAGTCTTTTTGAGAGTTATTCAGTTTGACCACACTTTCTGATGGCGAAGGCAGAAAACCAGTAACAACGGCTTCAATTCCGCGGACACTTCTAGTACCAGTGGAGTACATATTGGTAAAAAGCGTTCCTTCTTTGGTTAATTTATCAAATTCTGGTGTTAGAGGCAACCCACCCAAACTTCCCACATATTCTGCGCCTAAGCTTTCTTCCAAAATGATAACAATATTGTAAGGCTTATGTAGTATAGTATCGGATTTGCTTTTGTGCAGTAAAGGAAAATTGGCATCAACAAAATCTTCTGGTTTTGCATCCATATATCTTTTTACGCGAGGAATGGCTTCTTCGGGTTTCATTTTTCCGTACATCTTATCGGAGTTTCCTTCATTTTTTAAGGAATACACAGCAAAACCAAGCGTGTAAAAGGAGTTCAATCCCAAACAATTCGTTAATTGGTCTGTAGAGAAAATGGCGTTGCTAGCATTTATTGGTCTTTTGGAAGTCAAACTAGAACGCGCACCAAAAAACAATAAAAAAGCGACTAAAGGAAATAGGAGTATTTTGGTTTTGTAAGACGTATTTCCAACTCCAAAAAGCTGTTTTCTAAACCGAATTAATGCATAAATAAAGGCCAACAAAAAAACGATGGTAGCCAAAATAGAAGGCAAATAGCCCTTGTATAACATTCCAATCACTTCTTTTGGGTAAATCAAATACTCAATAAAGAGTTGGTTAGGACGTGTGTCGTATTGTGCGATGAAATTTGGTGTTGCCAATTCAAAGAACAGCAATAAACTGAGGAAAAAGATAAAGTAAACCGTCAAAAATGACTGGATTTTGTATACCCATTTTTCTGGAAAAAGACTAATCAATACAGCTGGAAGTAGCGAAATATAACACAGTAATATCATGTCCATTCTTAGACCGATAGGAAAAAGATACCCGTAATTTTCGGTAGCAACTACACGTTCTTTAAAAAGAAAAAATAAAACGATTCGGCTCAGTGTAGTGATGCATAAACCAAGTAACAAAAAGTTTACAATTGGTTTTAAGTGGGCTATTTTTTTCAAGAGAAATTAAAATTTAGTGGCGCAAAAATACTATTTAGTGAAAGAATTGTAATGCTTTTGTATGCATAAACCAAAAGAAAAAAAGTTATTTTTTGAAGTAGGTATCCAAAATATCCTGTGCAGCAGCAAAGGGAGAAAGCGCATTATTGGCCACGGCTTCTTTATTTTTTTCTAGTAGTGGAACTATTTCTGGATGATTGTAAAAATGGTTTTTCAAATACTCATTGATGGTTTCGAGCATCCAATATTGGTTTTGTGCCGCTCTTTTTTCAAAAAAATACTGATTAGCTTGAGTGGTTCCTATGTAGCTCAAAATGGTTTCCCAAATGGCTGGAATTCCTTCTTTTGTTATAGCACTGCAAGTAGTTGTAGTTGGTGTCCAACCCGATTTTTTGGCTGGAAAAAGATGCAAAGCACGGTTGAATTCTACTTTTGCCAAATTTGATTTGCGGATATTGTCGCCATCCGCTTTGTTGATGACTATCGCATCGGCCATTTCCATAATACCGCGTTTGATGCCTTGTAATTCATCGCCTGCTCCAGCAATTTTTAGCAATAAAAAAAAGTCGACCATACTGTGTACCGCAGTTTCACTTTGGCCAACACCAACGGTTTCGATGATAATGGTGTCAAAGCCAAAAGCTTCGCACAAAGTAATGGTTTCTCTAGTTTTTCGCGCTACACCGCCCAAGGTTTCCCCAGATGCCGAAGGTCGAATAAAAGCATTTTTATCTTTCACCAATTCCTCCATTCGGGTTTTATCGCCCAAAATACTTCCGTGCGAAATGGTACTGCTAGGGTCGACGGCGAGAACTGCCACTTTTCTGCCTAAACTCGTTAAGTGTTTCCCAAAGGCTTCAATAAAAGTGCTTTTGCCAACACCAGGCACACCTGTAATGCCAATTCTAACGGATTCTTTTACGTGCGACAAACACGAATTGATGACTTCGTTGGCTTGACTCAAATGCTTGGGGTTGGTGCTTTCTACTATTGTAATCGCACGGCTCAAAGCAGTAATGTTACCAGCCAAAATCCCTTCAACTAATTCCGCAGGAGTAGGCGTTTTTTTTCGAAACGATTGAATGGTGTTAGCCGCTACAATGCTAACACTCTCGGGTGAAGGAATACCCGGAACTTCGTGTAGCGTTGATTTTTTTTGATATGGTAGAGACAAGATAAGAAAGATTAACTTAGTAAAATTAATTAAATCTTATGGGTTTATGTAAAAATAAATGTAAAAATAGTTACTTATGAAAAACCTCTTATTCATTGCTCTTGCAAAACAAACCTTAAGATTAATTTTGATAGTAAAGTTTTTTTGGAGCTAAACAATTGGCTTTTTCGGGAGGCAGGTTTCCTGCTATCCACTATATCTCCTGCCTTGTTCGGTCACAAGTCAGGAGGATGCCGTTCCTATCAGGGCTACTCAGAAAAATAAGGCTTTTCAGTTGGCAAAAAAAAAATTATTCGTTGATGTAGTCTTCAGAGAGTCGTGTGGAATTGGGGAGAAGCGTATTAATTTTGGCATATTGCAAAAGCATAATCGTTTTGGCATCTTTTATTTGTCCAGTTTCGATCATTAAGTACGCTTGTTCAAACGGAATTTCAATCACATCAATCTCTTCATGTTCTTGATCCAATCCGCCTCCACAGCTCACTCTCATGCTTGCATCGTATTCACCAACAAAAAAATGTAAAATCTCTGTTACAGCTCCAGGTGACATATACGATTCGAATACTTTTCGTACCGATGAAAGGCGATAGCCTGTTTCCTCTTCGGTTTCGCGAATGATACAAGCTACTGGATCCTCTTCGTCAAGTAAACCCGCACATACTTCAATTAACAAGCCTGTTTTGTTTCCATTCATATAAGTAGGCAATCGAAATTGGCGTGTCAAAACTACAGTCCCTTTTTGAACATTATACAACAATATGGCAGCTCCGTTGCCTCTATCGTACACCTCTCGTTTTTGTGTATCCCAGGTGCCATCCTTTTTTTGATAATCAACAGTGACCCTGTTCAAAATATACCAATTGTCGGATAGTAATTCGGTCTCTTTTATTTTGTATTTCGGATTTGACATAGTTAGGTTTTTTTTGGTTGTTATAAAAAACGCTCTGAAATTTCAGAGCGTTTGGTTTTTATTTCAAAATAGTTTGCTTTCTGTCTGGTCCAACAGATACTATTTTTATAGGTACTTCTACCTCTTTTTCTATAAATTCAATGTATTCTTTTAATTCCTTTGGTAATTCCTCATAAGTGGTCATTCCTGTCAAATCTTGCGCCCAACCTTTGAATTCTTGGTATACAGGAGTTACGTTTTCTGGTTCGATATTGTATGGGAAATGAGTGATTTCTTTTCCTTGGTATTGGTAAGCTGTACACACTTTTAAGGTGTTAAATCCAGAAAGCACATCGCCTTTCATCATCATCAATTGGGTTACACCATTTACTTGTACGGCGTACTTTAATGCTACTAAATCCAACCAGCCACAACGTCTTTGTCTTCCAGTAACCGATCCAAATTCGTTACCAATTCTGGCCATAGTAGCTCCGTCTTCATCAAATAATTCAGTTGGGAAAGGACCGCTACCTACACGTGTAACATAGGCTTTGAAAATTCCATATACTTCTTTGATTTTGTTAGGAGCAATACCTAAACCTGTACAAGCTCCAGCAGCTGTAGTATTAGATGAAGTTACAAATGGATAGGTTCCAAAATCAACATCCAACAATGAACCTTGAGCCCCTTCACACAAAATAGATTTTCCTGCTTTTTGCGCTTGGTGTAAATAGTCTTCACTATCAATAAAATCTAATTTTTTCAATTCTTCGATAGCTTCAAAAAATTCGGCTTCCATTTCAGCCAAATTGTACTGAATAGCTACATCATAGAATTTAATCATTTCTTCGTGTTTGTCTGCCAAAGCTCTGTAACGATCAGCGAAATCTTCTAATTCGATATCTCCAACTCTAAGACCATTTCTACCTGTTTTGTCCATGTACGTTGGTCCAATTCCTTTCAAAGTAGATCCGATTTTCGCTTTTCCTTTTGCCGCTTCAGAAGCTGCATCTAACAAACGGTGGGTTGGTAAAATTAAATGCGCTTTTCTAGAAATGATTAATTTACTTTTGATATCGATATCAAATTTCTGAAGACCTTCTATTTCTTTTTGAAAAACCACAGGATCAATCACTACACCATTTCCAATAATATTAATAGAGTTCTTGTGGAAAATTCCAGAAGGTATGGTTCTCAAAACATGTTTGATGCCATCAAATTCTAAAGTATGTCCAGCATTTGGTCCTCCTTGAAAACGGGCAATGATATCATAATTAGAGGTTAGTACGTCTACAATTTTTCCTTTTCCTTCATCCCCCCATTGTAATCCTAATAATAAATCTACGGTCATTATGTGTATTGTTTGTTGTTAATTAAATAGAATTGGACAACGCTTGTGTTGTCCAGTCTTCTTTATAGTCGATAAAAATTATTCTGTTTTCTTTTTGTTGCCATATAAATACAGCGAGTGATTGGTGATTTCAATGTCAAAAATCTCTTCAATTGTTTTTTTGATGGATTGAATTCTTGGATCACAAAACTCAATGACTTCTCCTGTATCGGTCATAATGATATGATCGTGTTGTTTATCAAAATAGGACTTTTCATAATGTGCTTGGTTTTGACCAAATTGGTGTTTACGCACCAATGCACAATCTAGTAATAATTCTATGGTATTGTATAGTGTCGCTCTACTCACACGATAATTTTTGTTTTTCATTTTGATGTACAAATTTTCGATATCAAAATGCTCTTCACTATTGTAGATTTCTTGAAGGATAGCATACCGCTCAGGCGTTTTTCTATGTCCTTTATTTTCAAGATACATCGTAAAAACATTTTTTACAATTTCTTGATTTTTATTGTTTTCTGTGGAGATGAGTGTCATATCTGGCAAAGATAAATTATTTTGTTTAAAGATTAAAGTCCCTAGTTTTAAAGTTTCTTAATAAATAGTACTTCAGCTTGTTTTTATGTGTGATATACTCTAGTCACTTTCTCAATTCCGTCAATTTTTTTGATGTTGTTGATCATTTTTTTAAGAATGGTGTTATTCTGTACAATTACAGCTACTTGACCATGAAAAAGCCCAGCATTGGTACTCAATGAAATACTTTGTATGTTGACATGCATATTGTTTGAAATCACTTTAGTAAGTTCGTTTGTCAAACCAAGTACATCCATTCCTGTAATGTCCAAAAGGGCTTTGAATTCTTCCTGAGTAGAATCGATCCATTTGGCACTCATGATTCTATAGGCGTAGTTGGATTGCATTCCGATGGCGTTTGGACAATCTTTTTTATGCACTTTTATTCCTTCATTTATAGTGACAAAACCAAAAACATCGTCACCAGGAATTGGATTGCAACATGGTGCTAGTTTGTAATCTAACTTGTCATGTTCTGTACCGAAAACCAATAAATCGTAATTGCTGTTGATTTCTGGTTTGTTGATATCAATGTCGGCGGTGTTTTTCTGATTTCGCTTAATTTTATTTTTAAAGAAATTAATGAATGTATTGCTTTTTTTGGCTGCAAATTCTTTCAATTGCTGATTTTCAATGGCGCCAATACCAATTCTATAATACAAATCCAAACTGGTTTTAAGTTTGAAAAAATTCACCAATTCATTTGTTACATTTTCATTTAAAGTAATCTTTAGATGTTTGAGTTTACGTGTTAGAATTTCTTTTCCTTCCTCACCAATTTTTTTAGTGTTTTCGTTAAGAACGTTTTTAATTTTTGTTTTGGCTCTTGAAGTAGTTACATAATCCAACCAGTTAGCGGTTGGTTTTTGGTATTGAGAGGTGATAACTTCAATTTGGTCCCCACTTTTGAGTTCGTAATTCAAAGGCACTAACTTTCCGTTAACGCGTGTTCCTCTTGTTCTTATCCCTAGTTCAGAGTGAATACTAAAGGCAAAATCTAACGAAGTAGCACCTTTTGGCAATGATTTGATTTCTCCTTTTGGGGTAAACACAAAAATTTCTTTAGAATAGAGATTCATTTTGAAATCTTCGACAAAATCTACTGCATTTGTTTCAGAATTTTCTAAAGCTTCTCTTAGTAAATTCAACCAAACGTCTAAACCGCTTTCTTCGGTAGCGCCGTTTTTGTATTTGTAATGTGCTGCATACCCTTTTTCTGCAATTTCGTCCATCCTTTCACTACGCACTTGCACTTCAACCCAGCGTCCTCTTGGTCCCATAACCGTAATGTGCAAAGCTTCATAACCTGTAGATTTAGGGGACGAAATCCAATCTCTCAATCGACTTGGACTTGGTCTGTAGTGGTCAGTAACTATAGAATAGATTTTCCAAGCCAGAAATTTTTCTTCGTTAGGCTCTGATTTGTATACGATTCTGAGTGCAAATTTGTCATAGACTTCATCAAAACTTACGTTTTGTGCACGCATTTTTCTACGAATAGAGTAGATGGATTTTGGTCTGCCTTTAATGATATAATCGATTCCTTCTTTGTCTAAGGAATCTTTTAAAATATCTGAGATGTCTTTAATGTAGGCATCTTGCTCTTCTTTAGTTTCTTTTATTTTGCTAACAATTTCATTGTAAATTTCGGGTTCGGTATATTTTAAACCCAAATCTTCTAACTTGGTTTTAATATTGTATAGACCTAATCGATGCGCTAAGGGTGCGTAAATATAGAGTGTTTCAGATGCGATTTTGGTTTGTTTGTCCTCGCGCATCGAATCCATGGTTTGCATGTTGTGCAAGCGATCCGCAAGTTTAATCAAGATTACTCGGACATCATCATTCAAAGTAAGAATCATTTTTCTAAAATTCTCAGCTTGAATGGAGGCGTTTAGGTCTTTTTGAACCAAAGAAATTTTGGTAAGTCCTTCAACCAATTGCGCTACTTTTGGATTGAAAAGTTTTTCAATGTCGTGTACAGTAATGGGTGTATCTTCTACAACATCATGCAGCAATGCAGCGGCAATAGAGGTGGCACCTAAACCAATTTCAGAAGCAACGATTTTCGCCACAGCAATGGGATGAAAAATATAAGCTTCTCCTGATTTTCTTCTTTGGTCTTTGTGTGCATCAACGGCTACATCAAAGGCTTTTCGAATCAGTTTTTTGTCGGTAGGTGTTAAAGTTTGGTAACTAATGCGCAATAATTCTTTGTATTCTTGCGCAATCGCTTTGTTTTCTTTCTCTATTTCTAATTCTGTCATAACGGCATGGTTCAATTTCTAAAACTAAGCAATAAATCCCATTTTTGCAAGGCGAAATTGACTAATAAAGTTTATTTAAAAGCTTTTAAAAGTAACTTGTCCGATAAAAAAAGCACAATCATTTTTTATCGGACAAAAATAAAATATTTTGATGGCGACTAATTGACTCTTTTGAAGTCTAAGTCTTGAAAATCATAACTAAAATCCGTTAAGTCTGAAATTGGTTTCATCTTGATGCCAATCGTTTTTCCTGAAGCATCATTTTCTAGGAATAAATGGGCATCTGCATTGAAAAAAGCATTGTTCCATTTCACCACAAGATTACCTGATTTGTAAAAGAAAACTTCGCCAGCTAATTGCGGAGAACGTTTCGATTGAAAATAAATTTTTCCTTTCTTTTCTGAAAGTTCAATGGTACCAAACCAATTGTCTTTGTAAGTTCCAACAATAGATTTCCAATCGGTTTTTACTTTGTCTTTTTTGTTTTTTGCAACAGTAGTCCAAACTTCTTCGGTCACTTTGTCGGCAGTAGCAACATTGGCTTTGATGCGATTATGATACAGCGTTACATAGTCTTGAGCAGGAATACCTAAATAACTATCCTTAATCGTATTGGTTATCGCTGTAAAAGCTGCTCCTTCTTGTTGATTGGTCAGAACAATTATCCCTAATTGTAGCTCTGGAAGTAGTGTTACTTGAGTGACATTGCCTTCTAAACCTCCGGTATGTGAAACTTGCTTATATCCTTTAACATCATTCAAAAACCATCCCAATCCGTAACCATTGAAGTGAGTGTTGTAAGGTGGGCGAGTGGTAGCTGGAATGATGGTTTGTAATTGCCACATTTCATTTTGCTGCGCTTCAGAGAATAAAGCTTTGTTTTCGGGTCCGTATTTTCCTTTGTTGAGTTGCAAAAGCACCCATTTGCTCAAGTCATTTACGCTAGAATAAATACCCGCTGCCCCATCAAAAAGCTGATTGGTGTATGGCTTGATTACTTTTAATTGACCGTTTACAGGAACGTGTGGAGCAATTACGTTTGTAGTATCTTTTAACCTTTTGTATGAGGCTACACTATTGTTCATTTCTAGAGGTTTCATCATGCGTTGCTCTACAAAATCAGCCCAACTCAGCTGACTTACTTTGTGAATAATTTCACCAGCCACGATGTACAAAAGATTGTCGTAATCAAATTTGGTTCTAAAGCCAGAAACAGGTTTTAAGTACTGTAGATTTTCGATGATATCTTTTGAAGTGAAATCGCTTCCGTCAGGCCAAATCATTAAATCACCCGCGCCAAGTCCTAATCCACTTCGATGCGTTACTAAATCTCGAATGGTAAATTCGTTGGTAACATAGTCATTGTACATTTTGAAATTGGGCAAGTACTGAATTACTTTATCGTCCCATTGTAGCTTTCCTTCCTCAACCAGCATGGCTAATGCGGATGTGGTAAAGGCTTTACTGTTGGAAGCAATCCCAAATAAGGTATTGCCATCTACTTTTTCTTTGGTCAAAATAGATTTTACGCCATATCCTTTGGAATGAATTACTTTGCCATCTTTTACGACTGCTACGGCAATTCCAGGTACATTAAAGGTTTGAATGGCTTTCTCGGTTACTTGGTCGATTTGCTCTGAGGTAATTTGAGCAAAAGTGCTGAAAACACTTGCAAATACTAGGAATAAGGAGAAATATTGTTTTTTCATTTTTGGTTATTTATGGTATTTTTATTCATCTTGTAAAAATCTAAAATCTAAAATCTAGAATCTAAAATCTAAAACCCTCTTTGTCTTTTGGCTTCGAAAATCAAAATAGCCGCAGCAACCGAAACGTTCATCGAATCAATTTCGCCTTGCATCGGGATGATAATATTTTGTGTGGCCGCATCGCGCCATTCTTGCGTCAATCCTGTAGCTTCTGTTCCCACTACCAAAGCGGTTGGAGTCGTGTAATTTTCAAGATGATAGCTATTGGAGTTTTGTAAAGTAGCACAATAAAAATTAATATTTTTTGCTTTCAAAAAGGCAATAATTTCAGCGGTACTTCCAGTAGCGATTTGGTTGGTAAACAAGCAACCCACGCTCGAACGAACGATGTTTGGATTATATAAATCACTTTTGGGGTTGGCAATGATTACGGCATCCAAATTAGCTGCGTCCGCAGTTCGCAACAATGCGCCAATGTTGCCAGGTTTTTCAGGAGCTTCTGCAACTAGAATCAACGGATTTTCGGAAAGTTTTAAATCCGATAACAATGTCGATTTGGTTTTGGCTACAGCCAAGACACCTTCTGTAGAATCTCTATAGGCTAGCTTTTCATAAACGGCGGAAGTAATTTCGATTAAATCTGCATTTGGAGCCAATTGTTTGGTTTGACTTTCAGCACAAATTTCGGGAACAAATAATAAGGTTTCAATTTCGTAGCCTCCTTTTATGGCAATGCTAATTTCTCGTTGTCCTTCAATCAAGAAAGTGCCAGTTTGTTTGCGAGCTTTGGCTTTTTCCTGTAATAAAACCAAGGATTTGATATACGGATTCTGTATGGAAGTAATTTGTTTCAAGCTTTTTTTTAATGACAAATATACACAGAGTATTACTTAGAATACACTTGAATTGGGATATTTAAAGATTACTGCAGTTATTTAATAAGTATTTCTTTAATTTTGTTTTCTTCAAAAAGCAACAACATTGTTTAAGAGTAAACGAATAAGAGCAACATGTTTTATTTATTAGATATTATTGGGACTATGGCTTTTGCTTTATCGGGAGCACTTACGGCAATGAATAAACGATTGGACCCTTTTGGGATATTGATTATTGCCTTTGTCACTGCTGTTGGCGGCGGTACCTTAAGAGACGTGCTTATTGGCAAAACTCCCGTGGGGTGGATGCTCAATCTCAATTATGTTTACGTGATTTTTATTGGTTATGTTTTGGCGATTCTTTTCAGAAAAAGATTCGATAAATTGCGCAAATCCTTGTTTTTATTCGATACTATTGGTTTGGGGGTTTTTACGCTTATTGGTTTAGAAAAAGGGGTTAGCATCGGTTTACATCCTATCATTTGTACTGCTTTGGGAACTATGACGGCTTGTTTTGGAGGAGTTATTCGCGATATTTTGTGTAATGAAATTCCAGTTATTTTCAGAAAAGAAATCTATGCTACCATTTGTATTTTGGGAGGAATTGTTTTTTTTGTACTAAAGAAAGAAAACGTACCTGATGAATTCATTCAGTTAGTAACATCTTTGGTAATTATCATTGTTCGATTGTTGGTGGTCAAATTCAATTGGTCGTTGCCTACATTGGATTTAAAATTAAAATAAATGTGAAAAAATATAGTATAAGGCCTTATCAAGAAAGCGATTACGAGCTTTGGAACACCTTTGTGAGTGCCGCTAAAAATGCTACATTTTTGTTTCATAGGGATTTTATGGAGTACCATAAAGAACGGTTTGAAGATTTTTCACTGTTAGTATTTGATAAAGTTAAATTGGTCGCAGTCTTGCCAGCCAATAGAATTGAAAATAAGGTTTATTCGCATCAAGGATTAACTTACGGTGGATTGGTTCATACTTCCAAGTTAAAAATAGAAAGGATAGAATTGATTCTAAATTTGTTGTTTGATTTTTTCAAAAGTAAGCGTATAGAATATTTTTATTTGCATCCAATTCCTTCATTTTACTTAGGACAAGGTAACGCAGCGATTGACTTTTTTTTGATGAAAAAAGGAGCGCAACTATACCGAAAAGAAATGAATATGGTGGCGCAATTGCATCAAGAAATCCCCATTTCTAAAAGTAAATTAAAGAACTTTAGACGTACAGAATTATTGGGATTACGAGTGGTAGAAGAAACCAATTTTCAACCTTTTTGGGAAAAAATTTTGGAACCAAGGTTAGGTGAAAAATATGGTGTAAAACCAGTTCATAGTCTGGCTGAAATTCAGTTGCTTCACGAAAGATTTCCCAAAAATATCAAACAATTTTCTGCATATTTAGAAGATAAAATTATTGCAGGAATAACCATTTTTGAATTTGAAAACGGAGTAAAATCGCAGTACGGTGCTACTTCTAAAAAAGGTGAAAAATACCGTGCTTTGGATTTTTTATTTATTTCCCTTTTGGATATTTTTAAAAAAAGAGGCAAGCATTTTTTTGATATGGGAATTGTAAATGACTCTGGCGAAAAAGGATTTCATAGCGGCCTATTACAGCAAAAAGAAGAATTGGGTTGCACCGTATGGAATCAGGATTTTTATAAAATCACCCTAAAATGATACGATTTTTAGACTTAAAAAAAATAAACGAACGCTATGAAACGGCATTTCAAGATCAATTGAAATCGGTTTTAGAAAGAGGCTGGTATATTTTAGGTAAAGAAGTCGAAACCTTCGAAAATAATTTTGCAAACTATTGTAAGTCGGAACATTGTGTGGGTGTGGGCAATGGTTTGGATGCTTTGACTTTGATTTTTAAAGCCTATATTCAATTAGGGAAATTGCAAAAAGGGGATGAAGTTATTGTGCCAGCCAATACTTATATCGCAAGTATTTTAGCTATTCTAGCTGCTGATTTGGTTCCTGTTTTAGTTGAACCCAAATTGGAAACTTACAACATTAACCCTGATTTGATTCCAGAAAAGATAACTTCAAAGACAAAAGCTATTTTGGCGGTTCATATATACGGACAGTTAGCAGAGATGGAGCGTATTCACACAATTGCTGAACAAAATGATTTATTAGTTATCGAAGATGCAGCTCAGGCTCACGGAATAGAAAGAAATTCTAATTTTGAAATTCCAAATTCCAAAACCGAACTATGGGCTCGTGCGTACAGTTTTTATCCGAGTAAAAATTTAGGAGCTTTGGGTGATGGAGGAGCAGTTGTTACTAATGATGCTCCATTGGCGAAAGTGATACAATCCCTCCGAAATTATGGTTCCGAAACAAAATATCAGAATGAGTTTGTTGGTGTTAATTCGAGATTAGACGAAATTCAAGCCGCTTTTTTGAACCTGAAATTATCCAACTTATATGCAGATAACGAAAAGCGAAGAACTATTGCCAAACGCTATTTGACCGAAATTAAAAACGATAAGATTATCTTACCATTTTGGGATTTTTCTAATAATCACGTTTTCCATTTGTTTGTGATTCGAACTCCAAAAAGAGCCGAATTACAAGCTTATTTGCTAGAACACGGCATTGAAACAGCGATTCATTATCCCATTCCGCCGCATAAGCAAAAGGCTTTAGAATATATGAATTCGCTCTCGTTTCCTATCACTGAAAAAATTCATGAAGAAATTTTAAGTTTGCCATTACATCCAGCTCTTGAGGACGAAGAAGTTAGTGCTATTATTAATGCATTAAACCAATATTAATGAGTATTTTTTCTAAAATAAAAGTATTTTGTTTTGTGAACTTACGCATCATAAAGTACAAATTGTTATCGGATTGTAAGAGAGTTTCAGGAAATCCTATACTACATCATCCTTTATTGCTAAAAGGCGAAGGAAAGATTTCATTTGGAGAAAATGTACAAATTGGGGTAATTTCTTCTCCTAATTTTTATTCTCATTACACCTACTTAGAAGCCAGATACAGAGAATCAGAGATTGTAATCGGCTCAAATGTTGCCATAAACAATGGGTTCTCGATAGTGACTTATGCTAAAGTTACTATTGGTAATGATGTACTAATTGGTGTCAATTGTTCTATTATGGATAATGATGGGCATGAGCTAGCATTTAATAATAGAAATCAGCCGCCTTCTGGACAAGCTGTTGTCATAGAAAATAATGTTTTTATTGGTTCGAATGTAACCATTCTTAAAGGAGTAACTGTGGGAGAAAATGCAGTAATAGGAAATGGAACTGTAGTGACTCGGGATGTGCCAAAAAATGCAATTGTTGCGGGTAATCCTGCTCGAATAATTAGAATGTTACCACATTGAAAATCCCAAGAGAAAATACGTTGCTTAGAGTGTTAACTCTAAATTCCTTTTCAATGGGAGTCACTTTTGTATTGGGATTTATCTCGAACAAGTTGGTCGCTGTTTTCTTAGGGCCTTCCGGAATGGCTATACTAGGTAATTTTAGAAACTTAGGTGCTATGCTAAAATCCGTTGCAACACTTGGGATTAGTACCTCACTGGTGAAATTGGTGGCTGAAAACAAAGAAAATAAAACAGCACTTTCGGAATTGTATGCTACTTTTCTTTCTGTTTTTATTATTATTTCTTCTTTTTTAGCCATTGGTGTTTTCTTTTTTGCGGAGACTATCGGACAGCTTTTGTTTTATTCCAACCAATGGACAACTCCAATCCGAATAGTGGGTTTGTCTTTGCCTTTGGTATTGCTTACTACATTTTGGTTAGCCATTTATAATGGTTTGGAACAATTCAAAACTATTGTTTTAGTACAATTGGTGTCTTCTGTTTTGGTTTTTATTGTAACAATAAGTTTAATTTATTTTGAAGCAATTGATGGAGCGATTTGGGCGATTGCTTTAAGTGAACTACTTATGGTGCTTGCTACTTTTGTTTTTGTCGTAAAAGACAAACGCTTTTTTCAATTTAAGCTTCGGTTTTTAATAAAAAAAGAATATCTAATTTCCATTCAAAAGTTTTCGGCAATGGCGTTGCTGTCGGCTATAATTGTTCCTTTAACTTTGCTTTTAATTCGTGATACCATAACAGCTGGATATTCGTTACCTGAAGCTGGTTTATGGGAGGCTACTACAAAATTATCGAGTTTTTATATGCATTTTTTTAACGCTGGATTGTCATTGTATTATATGCCTAAACTAGCTTCGTTAGAAACCGAATCCGAATTTAAGCAAGAACTTATGGGGTATTTTTCGACCTTTGTTCCTTTGTTTTTGATAATGTTACTCGTTTTGTTTTTTTTGAAAGAGTGGGTTTTAGAACTAATTTTTACTGCTGAATTCTTGAAAATAAAAACGGTATTGATATGGCAGTTTATCGGTGATTTTTTTAAAATATTAACCTTAGCTTTTGGGTACCAAATTTTGGTCAAAGCCCGACTCAAAGTTTATTTTTTTCTTGAAATAACTTTTAATCTAAGCTATTTACTACTATCACTGTATTGGATAAAAACTCGGGGATATGAAGGAGCGATTCAAGCGTATTGCTGCGCTAGTGCTTTAGGTTTTATTTTAGTTTTAATAGTGTTTAGGAAATTGTTTTTACCAAAGATTTAAAGCTTCCAAGCGGCTAGGTACTTTTGGGCGATTTTATGTGATACTGTTTGTTAATTTATTTGCTGTTGAGTATTAATATCTTAGGTTTAATTCTATTTATATGAAAATCTTTATTGATTAGTAATCCTTTAGTAGATGTTTCAAATACGTATTCAATTATAGCACATTTATTTGTTGTTGAAGATATAATTATAAACGGTTTAATAAGAGTAAGAATACCTAAATAGAATGGGTTTCTGGTTGAAAGAATTTAAAATCTATTAGTGAATCAACCTTCTTTTATAAAGTACTATACGTAATCCTAGATTTTTGAAAAATAGTCTGAAATCATTCATTTTAAAAGTATGTACAATTTCATAATTTATTCTTTTTTGTAAAGCCAAATCTTCTTCTTTTGTTTGGTTAAGAGCCAATGCTTTTTTCAAAATTAAAAAGGTGGAATGATTCATTCTTTTAGCACGAGCGTCTGTTTTTTTGAAAAAATTACTTCCTAATGAATTTGCAACAATTCTTTTTTGAATTAATGGTGCATCAATAAAGTCAATGTCAAAATTTCTTGATGCACGAATCCAAAAATCAAAATCTTCGTATTCTAAAAGTTCATCATATCCATTCAAAGAATCAAAAACTTCTTTCTTGACCATTCCAGATACTGAACAAAAAGTCTTTCCAGATGTTATAATACTTTCATAAATTCTTCCTGTTGGTCGTTTTTTAATCACTTTTTTATTCGAGTTTACTTCAAAAAAATAATCTTCAAAATTGCCGTTTTCAGAAATTAATTCGGCATTTCCATAAACTATTCCAAGATTTTGATAGTATGAATTCTGAAAACAATGAACTTGTTCCATTACACAATTTGGTAGTAAAAGATCATCTGCTGCTAAATCAATGATGTATTTTCCTTTAGTTTTTTTAAGAGTTCTATTAAATGATTTTGTAATTCCTAAATTGCGTTGATTTTGAATAAATTTAATTTCAGGATGTTTTACTATAAAAGAAGAAATAACATCAGCAGAGTTATCGGTACTGAAATCATCTACTACAATAATTTCAATGTTATTATAGGTTTGATTTAGAACTGATTTTAAAGTCTCTAAAATAAATTTAGAATGATTAAAACAATGACATATAATGCTGACTAAAGGTTTTTCTGAATTCAAATCTATATTCTTTTATTAAATTTGGCCAAAAATAACTAAATGCGATGAATGTTTCTCCAAATAAATATAAAATAGCATTAGTTGGATATAAGTTAAGTAATGGAGGCGCAGAGAGAGTTTTGTCTACTTTGTCTCAATATCTTCACAATAATCATCATGATGTGCATATACTCATAATGATAGATGAAATTACTTATTCATATGGAGGAGAATTATTTAATGTTGGGGCTCTTAGGAATAAATCTAATAATTTGCTAAATAAAATTAGACGATTTTATAAGTTTAAAAAGTATATTGAGAATAATGAATTTGATATTTTAATTGATTTTCGCTTTAGAGTGGTTTATTTCCAAGAGTTTTTTATTTATAAATTCATATACAAAACTCCAAGAATTCAAACTGTTCATAGCGGAAGTTATCATAGTTATTTGTTTAAGTACAAGTTCTTGTCTAATTATTTTTTTAAAAAATTTGATAAAATCATTACGGTTTCAAAAAGATTGGAAAAAAAGATTAATTCGGATTTGAATTTTACTAATGTTCAAACAATTTATAATCCCATAGACATTGATTTTATAAAAGAAAAGTGCTTTTCTGAAAAGATAGAAACTTACGATTTTGATTATATTGTTGCTGTTGGTAGATTAGCTGATACGAAACAGTTTGATAAACTTATAGAGGCTTATTGTTTATCTGTGCTACCAATTAAAAATATTCATTTAGTAATTGTGGGTTCTGGACCTGAATTAGAACGATTGCAAAATCTAGCCAAAAAAAAGTCAGTTTCTGAATTAATTCATTTTATAGGGCAAATTGCTTATCCTTATAAGATTGTTAAACACGCAAAATTTTTAGTACAATCAAGTTTGTTTGAAGGATTTCCCATGGTAATTCTAGAATCATTATGTTGTGAAACACCAGTAATTGCATTCGATTGTTTTTCAGGTCCTGATGAAATTATCGTTAATGGAGAAAATGGAATTTTGGTTGATAACCAGAATTTTAATGAATTAGTAAAAGCAATAAATAAAATGGAAGACGAAAATGATTTTTATCTTCACTGTAAAAAAAATGCTTTTGAAAGTATTAAAAAATTTGATATTAGTAAAATTGGTCCACAATGGGAATTGTTAATTGCTAGAATAAAAGAACATGCCAAATAACTATGAGTTTATAAAAATCCCAGTAGTAGAAGACACCCGTGGGAATTTAGGATTTATTCAAAATGATATCCTAACCTTCGATTTTAAGCGAGTGTATTACTTGTTTGATGTGCCTAGTAGTGCTTTTAGGGGTGGACACGCTCATATTGAACAACAAGAAGTCTTGATTGCTCTCAGCGGAAGCTTTGAGGTAGTTTTGGATGACGGTTTTGAGAAAAAAACAATTTTGCTCAATAAACCTTCGTTGGGATTACTGATTCCGACAGGGATTTGGAGAGAATTACAAAATTTTTCTTCGGGTTCTGTTTGTTTGGTTTTGGCATCGGATGTTTTTGAAGAATCGGATTATATTCGAGACTATCCACAATTTTTGGAAACTAAAAAATGAAATTACTGTATTTAGTTCCTTCGGTCAATCAAGCGGGTGGGGTTGCAAAAGTGCTGGCTACCAAAACCGACTATTTCATTCAAAATTTTGGGTACGAAGTGCATATTATGACGCAAAATAAAGGGTATGAGCATCCTTTTTTTGAATTTAATGCGCAAATTGTTTGGCATGATATCGAACGAAAAGGCCATTTTTTGACTGCGATTTATGCTTACAAAAAGCAATTGCAAACGATTATATCACAAGTGCAACCCGATAGTATTATTGTTGCTGATAATGGATTGAAAGGCTACTTGGTTCCTTTTTTAATTGGTAAGAACTCACCTGTGATTTTTGAATGTCATGGCTCAAAGTATGTCAATGAAAGACCTTTTGCATTTCCTTTTTTTTCTCGATTATGGTTTCGAATAGGGGTTTCTATTAAAAAATTGGGCGCTAAAACTTTTGATGTTTTTGTGGTGTTGAATAAAGAAAGTGCCCAAGAATGGAATACTAAAAACAGTATGATTATTGCTAATCCATTGTCTTTTAAATCAGAAGAACCAGCTCTGTTAGATGCTAAAAAAGTACTAGCTGTTAGCCGTAATTCCTACGAAAAAGGACTCGATAGATTATTGGAGATTTGGTCTTTGGTATTTCAAAAGCATCCTGATTGGAAACTGGATATTTATGGAACGCTTTCTCCTGAAGAAAATCTGATTCCGTTGGCAAATGCTTTAGGAATTGCTTCTTCCGTTCGTTTTTATCCTCCAGTTTCGGAAGTTGCTACGCTATATGCAAAGGCTTCGGTGTTGGTGATGACTTCTCGTTCTGAAGGATTGGGTTTGGTGCTACTTGAGGCTATGGCTGCGGGTTTGCCTTGTGTGGCGTACGATTGCCCAGTAGGTCCAAGGTCAATTATAACGGATGGTGTAAATGGTTTTTTGGTTGAGGATGGTAATGCAACCGCTTTTTCAGAGAAATTAGCCTTGCTTTTTGAGGATAAAGATTTAAGAAAAAAGCTGGGAGCCAGCGCTCGGCAAAGTGTTTCGGAATATGATTTGGATGCGATTATGTTGCAGTGGAAGACCTTATTTGAGCGTTTGCAATAGACAAAGATAGCCCAACTTGTACCAGTCAAAAAGTTGCAACGAAGGATTGTCAGACAATAGATTTTTTGTAGTAACTGTTTTGGTTTGTTGAAAAAGCCAAGCCGTCAATTGTATCAAATGTAGTTTTTTGACCCATAAAAATGTTGTTATAATTCTACTTTCATTGGGCTTTATTGTTTTCGTTTGAATCAACATGACTAAGTTTTGCAATGCGATTTCTGTTTTAGCCAAAAACTGAGTGGAGGTTTCTAAATTAAGATGAAAAGTAGGATTGTCAATATGAAAAACAGTAATGTTCTGCTGCCCCAAATTCGATAGAAAAGACAAGTCTTCATACCCATAATCGCTTACCGATTCAGGAAATGGATGGCTCATTGCAATTTCTTTTCGTATGACTAAATTCGAAGTGAGTGCTCGGCTGTTAGGTTTTTTATTCCTGAATTCACAAGATAAAGCTTCTCTTTTTTGACCATATACCCAGCGTAACAATTGTGAGTTATGAGGCTTTTTGGGATGATATATAATGCCTCCAAAGACCAAATTCGACATTGGTTTTTGTATAAACGAAAGATAGTTTTTGATAAAAAATGAATCTTTTGGAAACATATCGCAATCCAAAAGCAGTAACCAATCAAATTGTGCTTTTTGAATCAGTAAATTTCTATTGTTTCCTCTACCTAAATTGACTGTGTTTTGTGAAAATGTACAATTCGATAATTGTTCAACAGTACGATTTTCTTCGATAAATGAGGAAGAACAATCGTCTTGGCAAAGGATTTCGAACGGTATTCCGGCGGCAATACATTGTTTGTGTACTTCCAAAACCAATGGAAATACCGCATAATTGTATACCGGAATAAGAATAGAAAGCATTATACCGTGCGCTGAACTACCTCAAAAATTTTGGTGTCTTCACATTTTAAGGTCTTAGAAGGGTATTTCATTAACAACGCATAATCGTGAGTGGCCATAATGATGGTTTTGCCAAGAGCATTGATGGTTTTTAGTACCTCAAGTACTTCGGCACTGGTTTGTGGGTCTAAGTTTCCAGTAGGTTCATCGGCAAGAATGAATTCAGGATCGTTAAGCAAAGCTCTTGCAATAGCAACTCTTTGTTGTTCTCCTCCAGAAAGTTGGTGCGGCATTTTGTTACCAAAATCTTGCATCCCTACTTTGGTAAGCACTTCTTCGATTTTGTTATTCATATCGTTCAAATCTGTCCAACCCGTTGCTTTGAGTACAAACAACATGTTATCATTTATAGAACGGTCTGGTAAGAGTTTGAAATCTTGAAAAACAATTCCGATTCTTCTTCTTAAAAAAGGAATCTCTTCTTCGGTTAAGGTTTCTAAATTGTAATCTACAATGTGTCCAGTACCTTCTGTTAAAGGTAAGTCACCGTATAAGGTTTTGAGTAAACTACTTTTTCCTGAACCTGTTTTTCCTATTAAGTAGATGAATTCACCATGTTTTACCTCTAAATTAACATCGGATAAAATGGTTCTTCCTTCTTGATAAATGGTTACGTTGTGTAAAGCTAATACGGTTTGTGACATGATTGAAGTGATTTATTGCGTAAAAGTAAGAAGTTAGCCTTTGTATTCAAAATAAATTCGAAGCTAATGAGCTAAAATCATCAGTTTGATTGTTGCTTCGTTGTGTAATGGTAATAGCGAAAGGCTTTAGTTTTTTTTGTAAAGTAATTTAGGGAAGTTTAAGTCGAATTTTAATGCATCCAAAAATGCCTTAATGTTGGCTTTTAACCCTGATCGAAACGGCATCCTTTTGTGAAGCGATAGCGAAACAAAAGATATAGTGTAGAGCAGGACGATGTTTCCAAAAAGGCCTTATTTTTCTGTTCCTAATTATGATTCTCGATTGGAGTGAGATAATAAAATGTTGTTTCTTCTCGTTTGTAATACGATAAATATGATATATTTGAATCATCAAAAAAATAGCACAATGCGTACCTTTTATTGGCTCCTAACTCTACCTTTTTTACTTTGTTTTTCTGGTGTTTTTGCACAAAAATCTACTGTTTATACTCACGATTTGCAGCGTTTTGATACGGCAATGGATTTGTATACGAATAAGCAATATGCTAGCGCTCAAGTTCTTTTTGAAAAAGTGCAGCAGAATGCTTCTAATGAGGATGTCAAAGGGGATTGTGCGTACTACATTGCTAATTGTGCTATCCGAACTAATGCCAATAATGCTGAGGATTTGGTGGCATTGTTCGTAAAAAAATATCCTACTAGCTCTAAGCGCAATCAAGCTTATGTTGAAGCAGCACATTACTATTTTGAACAAAATAATTACCCGAAAGCCTTGTATTGGTTTGATAAAGTGGAGTCTGACGAATTGACAAAACAAGAATTGGAGCGATTTAATTTTCAAAAAGGGTATTGCTATTACACCACGAGAAAGAAAAAAGAAGCTACAAAATACTTGAATATGGTTTTGAACTCGCCTGAATACGGTGCTCAGGCTAAGTATTATCTAGGGTTTATGGCATATGAAGGGGATGATTACAAAGCGGCAACTAAGTATTTTGATGAGGTTTCTGGCGAAGAAAAATACAAAGAGAAGTTGTCGTATTTTCAGGCAGATATGAATTTTAAGTTGGGCAATTTCCAAAAAGCGATTGATTTAGGGGTGAAAGCGATGGCACAATCGAATGAAATGGAGTTGTCTGAATTGAATAAAATTATTGGTGAGAGTTATTTCAACTTAAAAAATTACGAGAAAGCGATTCCGTATTTGTCCGAATACAAAGGAAAAAAAGGCAAGTGGAACAATACCGATTTTTATCAATTGGGTTATGCGTATTTCCAACAAAAGCAATATGAAAATGCCATTGCTCAGTTTAATAAAATCATTGATGGAAAAGATTTTGTGGCTCAAAATGCCTATTATCATTTGGGAGAATCGTATTTGGATTTAGGCCAAAAAACACAGGCATTGAACGCGTTTAAGAATGCCTCTGAAATGGATTTTAATAGCGAATTGCAGGAAGATGCCACACTTAATTATGCCAAGTTGAGTTATGAAATTGGAAATTCGTACGAAAGTGTACCTTCTATTTTGTTGGCTTTTTTAGATAAATATCCTCGTAATCCAAATGTGGCTGAGGTGGAGCGTTTGTTGATAGATTCTTATATCTCCTCTAAGAATTATAAAGAAGCATTGGTTTTGCTAGAAAGAAATAAAACGGCTGAGAATAAACTGGCTTATCAAAAAGTATTGTTTTATAGCGGACTAGAGTCTTTTACTGCTGCCGATTATGCAACTGCTAACAAATTATTTAATCGTGCAATAAATGAGTCTAAAGACGCGAATATCAACGCAAGAGCTACTTTCTGGAAAGCCGAATCTGATTTTATTTTAGAAGATTATAAATCGGCTTTGGCAGGATTCAAACAATTTGCTGTTTTGCCTAGTGCTCCGACTACGGTTGAATTTAAAAACAGCAATTATAATTTAGGCTATTCTTGTTTTAAATTAAAAGAGTACGAATCGGCAGCGAGTTATTTTCAAAAGCAAATCGATACTAATACAGAGGATAAAACTCGTTTGGCAGACGCTTACTTGCGTTTAGCAGATTGCAGATTTGTAGGGTCAAAATATTGGCCAGCCATTGATAATTATGTAAAAGCTATTGATCTAAAAAGTGTAGATGCTGATTATGCCTATTTTCAAAAAGCACTTTGTTATGGTTTTTTAGCCAAAAATGATAAAAAAATAGTGGAGTTGAAAGCTTTCTTGGAGCGTTACAAACAATCTGTTTATAGAGATGATGTGCTGTTCGAATTAGGAAATACATACGTGGCTGACAAAAAAGACGAATTGGCTATAACTACTTACAACCAGTTAATAACCGAATTTCCAGAAGGAACCTTTACTTCAAAAGCTTTACTACGACAAGGGTTAGTGTATTACAATGATGATAAAGATGATTTGGCTTTAACCAAATTTAAAAAAATAGCAACCGATTTTCCTAAAACACCAGAAGCTTTAGAAGCAGTTGCTTCGGCGCGTTTGATTTATGTAGATAGCGGGAAAGTAAATGAATATGCTACTTGGGTACGTACGTTGTCATTTGTATCTGTAACCGATGTAGAATTAGATAATGACAGTTATGAAGCCGCCGAAAAACAGTTGCAACAAGGCAATACTAAGCAAGCGATAGCTGGGCTTAATGCCTATGTGACCTCCTTTCCTAATGGCGTTCATGCTTTGAAAGCCAATTATCAGTTGGCGCAAGCGTATTATGATGAAGGTGCCGCAGGTAAATCGATTCCACATTTTGATTTTGTAGTGCAACAAGCACGTTCTGAATATACAGAGCCATCTTTGGTGCGTTTGGCTCAAATTCATCTAAAAGACAAAAGAGCCGATTATGCCATTCCGGTATTGTTGCGTTTAGAAACCGAATCGGATATTGCACAAAATAAGTTTTTTGCACTCTCTAATTTGATGAAGTTGTATTATGACACAAAAGAATACCCAAAAGCAGTTGTTTATGCAGAAAAAGTTTTAGCCGAAGCCAAGATTGACGAAATGGTAAAAAGCGATGCGCAAATAATTATTGCACGAAGCGCTATTCAAGCTGGAAACGAAACAAAAGCAAAAGAAGCTTATGCGAGATTATTGCCCATTGCGAAAGGGGAATTAGCCGCCGAAGCGATATATTATGATGCCTATTTTAAAAATAAAGAAGGGAAATTTGAAGCATCAAATGAAGCAGTTCAAAAATTAGCCAAAAATTATTCCAGCTATCGTTATTTAGGTGCCAAAGGTTTGGTCGTTATGGCTAATAATTTTTATGGATTAAAAGATAGTTTTCAAGCGACTTATATATTAGAAAGTGTCATCAAAAATTTCACCGATTATAAAGATGTGGTTGCTGCAGCGCAAACAGCATTGGATACCATAAAAAAAGAGGAAGCTAAAACGAACGCTTCTATTTCAAAATAAAGCAATCAAAAAGCATTTGTTTTTATCACTTTTATTAGTTAAAAAAATAGTTCAAATGCAATTAGGGAGTTGTAAAGATTCCTAGAAAATCCTACTAAAAATTAGTTCAAAAGAGTAAAATAATATGAGTTTACACGATAAAATAAAGTATTTTCCAATCAATATCACCAGTATCATTACGCTGTTTTTTGTTTTCTCTTTGGGAACTGCTCAAGAAAAGAAAGGAACCATTGGGGCAGAAGAGGTAAATGTTGTGAAATCTTTTTCGCCTACCGTATCGGATGCCTTCAAGATTAAAGAGACCCCGTTGCTTGACGATAAAGGAAATGCCCAAAAAGAAACAGTAAAATATACAGTTTTGCCTTTTCCTGTAGCGTCTACATTTACTCCTGCAAAGGGAATTGCTGCAAGTGTAGAAAAAGCAAAAGCGCAACGATTGTTCGAAAATTATGCGTCATTGGGTATTGGGAATTATGGAACGCTTCAAAGTTCGTTATTTGTGTATAAAAAATTACAAGCTAGAGATTTTATAGGGGCAAGCTTTCAGCATCATTCCTCTCAAGGTGGTATAAATGATGTGCTACTCGATGACCATTTTTATGACACCAAATTAGATTTGTTTTATGGAGTAAAAGAAAGTGATTATTCTTGGGATATTGCCGGTGGTTTTCAAAGTCAAACCTATAATTGGTATGGATTACCAGCTGATTTTGGAAGTTCTTTGACCCAAAGTGAGCGTAACGATTTAATCAAAGGAATTGATTCTGAACAAAAATACAATGCCATTACGTTTTCAGGGAATCTCACTATGGATGAAAGTATGTTAGATGAATCCAAAATAAAATTTCATCATTTTTCAGATGCTTTTGGATCTTCTGAAAATCGTTTGTTAGCGCAATCTATTTTTGGAATGGATCTTTGGAATGAAGCAGTCACCACCTCTGTTGTTTTGGATTATTTGGGAGGTTCCTTTGAAAATAATTATACTAAAACTAATACAGAGGCTATTGCGTATCGCTTCTTAAATTTTGGATTAGCCCCTCGATTTGCCATTGCCGAGGACGATTGGACCTTGCAAATAGGAGCGAGTTTGTTTTATAGTTTAGATGCCCAAGCGAGTAAAAGCAAATTGTATTTCTATCCAAATTTCAAAGCATCCTACAAAGTGGTGGACGATTTGATGATTTTTTATTTAGGTGCCGATGGTAGTTTAAAACAGAATACATATATGGATTTTGTGAATGAAAATCCATTTCTTTCTCCAACTTTGTTGGTACAACCAACGGATACCAAGTACACTCTTTTTGCTGGATTAAAGGGGAAATTGGCAAATTCAGTGAGTTACACTATTAGTGCGTCTTATTTGAATGAAGGGAACAAAGCCTTGTTCAAGGCAAATAACTATACAGAAAACAGTGCCAATGAGCCATACGCTTTCGGTAATTCATTAGGGATAGTCTATGATGATGTAAAAACGATGAGCCTTTTTGCAGAATTAAAAGCCGATTTCTCTAGAAACGTGGCCTTCGGAATCAATGCTACTTTAAATACTTATACCACCGATATTCAAGCCGAAGCGTGGAATTTACCCTCTATGAAAATCAATTCGACATTAGATGTTGTCATTACAGATAAATGGTTTGCGGGCGCCAAAGTCTTTTTTGTAGGCGAGCGAAAAGAGAATCAATTCAATACCGATTTGGTTACCAATTCTACTAGTATTACTTTGCCTTCTTATTTTGATGTAAACTTGAATGTAGGTTATAAATACAGTGAACGCATTACCGCTTTTTTAAAAGCCAATAATATTGCTAATCAAGCCTATCAAAAATGGCTCAATCTTCCCGTTCAAGGATTTCAAATTGTAGCTGGAGCGAGTTATAAATTTGATTTTTAATTTTTTTATAAAAACTCTGACAAGGTTCAAAACCAAGTCAGAGTTATAGTTTTTTCTATGACCTTCAAACAAAAAATACACACTTACTACCTGCAATTAGTGCAAGACCGCATCGATGCGTTTCGAGATATGATCTCGGCATTGACCGAAGATTCAAAAAATGATGCCAAAGGATCTGCGGGCGACAAGCACGAAACCGCACTTTCGATGATGCATCTCGAGCAAGAAAAATTCAATCACAAACTCCAAGAAGTCTTGGCTCAAAAAGCCGTTTTAGACAAAATCGATCCTACCATCGTTCCCGAAACCATAGTCGTGGGGAGTTTAGTTGTGGCCAACGGCATTTACCTGTACCTCAGTTTGGCCTTGCCCAAAATCACCATCGAAGGCACCAACATCATCGCGCTTTCGCCCCAATCGCCATTGGGTAGTAAATTAATGGGTAACAAAGTAGGTTTCGAATTCGAAATCAACACCACCAAGTACACCATTCAAGAAATTTTGTAATTTATAAGTTAGAGTAGGAGCGGGAAGCAATAGGCTTTTTTAGTTACATCGTCCCGTGATCCGCTATATCTTTGCTGCCGAACCCCGGCAGCAAAGGATGCCGCTCCTCCCGGGGCTAGCAGGGATTATTTTGGATTTTTTGGGAAGAAGGGTAAAGTGTTTTAAACTTTACTTTTCCTTATCTTAGCAAGACCAAACCCAATTTCAAAAATATGAAATCGCCACTAACAACAAGTTTGTTGAAAACAAACAACGATAAGTAAAAGGCGATACAATATATGACCTCTAAAAAACAAAATTTACATATATGAAATCAATTGCTCTGTTTTTTCTATCACTATTCCTGTTTTCTTGTTCAACTAGCACACAGACCGAAGTGGATACGCTTGTGACCAATGCCACAATTTACACCGTAAACGCTGCCTTTGATAAAGCTTCTGCTATGGCCATTAAGGATGGAAAAATTCTAGCCATCGGAAATACGGACTCGCTTCTAAAGAAATATACTTCCAAAGCCATTTTAGATTACAAAGGAAAATTTATTTATCCTGGATTAATAGATGCGCATTGTCATTTTTATGGGTATGGACTAACCTTACAAGAAGTAGATTTACGAGGTACCAAAAGCTTCGAAGAGATAATCACTCGTCTTAAAGCGTTTCAAAAAGCAAAAAATCCAGCATTTATTGTCGGTAATGGCTGGGACCAAAACGATTGGGCGGTGAAGAAATTTCCATCCAAAACAGCACTCGATGCCGCTTTTCCAAACATTCCTGTGGTACTCAACCGTATTGATGGACACGCTATTGTGGTCAATTCCAAAGTACTGCAAATGGCTGGAATTACAGCCAAAACCAATGCCGATGGCGGACAAATTGAACTTCAAAATGGTGAGCCAACCGGAATTCTGATTGACAATCCTATGGAATTGGTTTTTAAAATCATTCCAAAACCTAGTCGAAAAACACAAATCGCCGCGCTTTTGGATGCCGAAAAAGTAATGTTTGATTATGGCTTGACAACAGTAAACGACGCAGGATTAGATCCTGATATTATTCATTTGATAGACAGTTTGCAACAAGCGGGTAAAATGAAAATCAACGTTTATGCGATGATTACAGCCAATCAAAAAAATATGGATTTGTATTTCAAAAAAGGAATCTACAAAACCAACCAATTAAATGTGCGCTCATTCAAAATGTATGGCGATGGAGCTTTGGGTTCTAGGGGCGCTTGTATGCACAAACCGTATTCGGATAGTCCGAAACAATTTGGAGCGTTGTTGTCACCAGTGCCTCAATTGAAAGCAGTAGCCCAACAAATTGCTAATTCACCATTTCAACTCAATACGCACGCGATCGGAGATTCGGCCAACACCGTTTTGCTTAAAATCTACAAAGAAGTATTGACGGGTAAAAAAGACCGTCGCTGGAAAATTGAACACGCACAAGTAATTCAGGAATCCGATTTTGATTATTTCAAACTCGGAATCATTCCTTCCGTTCAACCCACACACGCCACTTCCGATATGTATTGGGCGGGAGATCGTTTAGGGAAAGACCGTTTAAAAAATGCATACGCGTATAAAAAGTTACTTCAAAAAGCAGGTACAATAGCCCTAGGAACTGATTTTCCTGTGGAGGAAGTCAATCCTATGCTTACGTTTCACGCTGCAGTAGCACGTCAAGATGTAAAAGGATTTCCTAAAAATGGTTTCCAAATCGAAAATGCTCTGTCTCGCGAAGAAACCTTAAAAGGGATGACACTTTGGGCAGCTTACTCTAATTTCGAAGAAAACGAAAAAGGTAGTTTGGAAGTGGGCAAATGGGCCGATTTTGTGGTTTTTGATGCCGATTTAATGCAAGTAGAAGCTAGTCAGGTGGTTAAGATGAAGCCATCCAATACTTTTGTTAAAGGAGCGAAACAAAAGTAATTGCAATTGCAAATAGCTTTCGATTTACAGATTTTAAGCGATTCTTCTTGTTGAATCGGTTTTGTATTTCATATTTTACTTAAAAATCGATTTTTAGTTACAATTTATAACTAAAAATCGATTTTGTGTTTTCTATTTATATCTGTTATAGCATCTTTGCTTCATCAAATTAAATAATCAGAATAAAGAAATAAATAATTATGTGCGGAATTGTATGTGCCTTTGACTTAAAACAGAAATCAGAAACCCTAAGACCTCAAGTTTTAGAAATGTCTAAAATTATCCGCCACCGTGGACCAGATTGGAGTGGAATCTATAGTAATGAAAAAGCGATTTTGTCTCACGAACGTTTGGCCATTGTAGATCCAGCTTCAGGGAAACAACCATTGTTGAGTGAAGATGGGAATTTGATTTTGGCTGCCAATGGCGAAATTTATAACCACCGCGATTTACGCAAACAATTTGAAGGTAAATATCAGTTTAAAACCGAAAGTGACTGCGAAGTAATCTTGGCTTTATACAAAGAAAAAGGAGTTCATTTTATTGATGAAATGAATGGAATCTTCGGATTTGCTATTTATGATGTGGCTAAAGACGAATATTTCGTAGCTCGCGATCACATGGGAATTATTCCTTTATATATAGGTTGGGATCAACACGGTACTTTTTATGTAGCTTCTGAATTGAAAGCATTAGAAGGCTATTGTACAAAAATAGAGTTGTTTCCTCCAGGGCATTATTTGTCAAGTAAAGATGGGGAGTTTGTACAATGGTACAAAAGAGATTGGACAGACTATGAAGCGGTAAAAGATAATGAAACTAGTATTCCTGCAATCAAAGAAGCTTTAGAAGCTGCGGTTCACAGACAATTAATGAGTGATGTACCTTATGGAGTTTTACTTTCAGGAGGATTAGATTCGTCAATTACATCGGCGGTAGCTAAAAAATACGCTCAAAAACGTATTGAATCAGACGATCAAGTAGATGCTTGGTACCCACAATTGCACTCGTTTTCTGTAGGATTAGAAGGTTCGCCAGATTTAGCCGCTGCTCAAAAAGTAGCGGATCATATTGGAACAATTCACCACGAAATTAAATTTACCATACAAGAAGGATTGGATGCCGTTCGTGATGTGATTTACAACCTAGAAACCTATGATGTTACTACTGTAAGAGCATCAACTCCTATGTGGTTAATGGCGAGAGTCATTAAATCAATGGGAATTAAAATGGTATTGTCTGGTGAAGGTGCCGATGAGTTATTTGGAGGCTATTTGTATTTCCATAAAGCGCCGAATGCTAGAGAATTTCACGAAGAGAACGTTCGTAAATTAGGTAAACTACATATGTATGATTGTTTGAGAGCGAACAAAAGCTTAGCAGCTTGGGGAATTGAAGGACGTGTACCATTTTTGGACAAAGAATTTATGGATGTTGCGATGCGTATCAATCCACAAGATAAAATGATCAACAAAGAGCATCCAATGGAAAAATGGGTAGTTCGTAAAGCTTTTGAGGATATGTTGCCTGAAAGTGTTGCTTGGAGACAAAAAGAGCAATTCAGTGACGGAGTGGGGTATAGTTGGATTGATACCTTGAAAGCTGTTGTTGCTGAAGAAGTAACCGATGAACAATTGGCGAATGCTAAATACAAATTCCCATTGCAAACTCCTACATCAAAAGAGGAGTATTATTATCGTTCGATTTTCGCAGAACATTTCCCAAGTGATGCAGCGGCTTTGTGTGTACCACAAGAAGCTAGTGTGGCTTGTAGTACCAAAATCGCTTTGGAGTGGGATGAAGCATTTAAAAACTTAAACGATCCATCAGGTAGAGCCGTGGCCAATGTTCACGATGATGCCTATGTAAAAGCATAGTTATTATTTGAATTAGATTATTAGTTGTACTATTGAAAACACGCTCTTTTTAGGGCGTGTTTTTTTTGTTGGGATATAAACTATAAATGTTGATAACTTGGACGCTTAAAAAGGCATTTTAGAACTAAATTCCTTTCTGCTTTTGTATATTTGCGTGTTATACAAAAAATACATTTTTAGAATAAATATATATGAGCGAAGAAATCAATAAGAACAATTATTCAGCAGACAGTATTCAGGCATTAGAAGGAATGGAGCACGTAAGAATGCGTCCATCAATGTATATTGGAGATGTAGGTGTCCGTGGTTTGCATCATTTAGTGTATGAGGTGGTAGATAACTCTATCGATGAGGCAATGGGAGGTCATTGTGATACCATTGGTGTAACTATTAATGAGGATGGTTCTATTACAGTTGAAGACAACGGTCGTGGAATTCCGGTTGGAATTCATAAAAAAGAAGGCGTTTCTGCTCTTGAGGTAGTAATGACCAAAATTGGAGCTGGAGGAAAATTTGATAAAGATTCTTATAAAGTATCTGGAGGTCTTCACGGTGTTGGGGTTTCTTGTGTGAATGCTTTATCTTCTCATTTAAGAGCGACTGTTCATAGTAGTGATGGTAAAGTGTATGAACAAGAGTACGAAAGAGGAAAGGCTTTATATCCCGTAAAACAAATTGGAGATACAACCAAAAGAGGTACAATAGTAACGTTTTATCCAGATCCTACCATATTTACCCAAACCATAGAGTATTCGTATGATACACTATCTGCGCGTATGCGTGAATTGTCTTTTTTGAATAAAGGGATTACGATTACTTTTACTGATAAAAGAGAAGTCGATAAAGAGGGTAATTTCTTAGGAGAAGTATTTCATTCTACCGAAGGTTTAAAAGAATATATTCGTTATTTAGATGGAAACCGTGAGCCAATTATCGGACACGTAATTTCGATGGATCACGAAAAAGGAGAAATTCCTGTTGAAGTAGCCTTAATTTATAACACCAGTTATTCTGAAAATATATTTTCGTATGTAAACAATATCAATACGCACGAAGGTGGAACGCATTTGCAAGGTTTTAGAAGTGGTTTGACAAGAACCCTTAAAAAGTATGCTGACGCTTCTGGAATGTTGGATAAATTAAAGTTCGAAATTACTGGTGATGATTTCCGTGAAGGATTGACAGCTATTATTTCTGTAAAAGTAGCGGAACCTCAATTTGAAGGACAAACTAAAACCAAATTAGGAAATAGAGAAGTGGTTTCTCCTGTAAGTCAAGCGGTAGGAGAAATGCTAGAGAATTATTTGGAAGAGAATCCAAATGATGCTAGAATAATTATCCAAAAAGTAATTTTAGCGGCTCAAGCGCGACACGCAGCTAAGAAAGCTCGTGAAATGGTACAACGTAAAACCGTTATGGGCGGTGGAGGTTTACCAGGTAAACTATCCGATTGTTCAGAGCAAGATCCTGCTAGATGTGAAGTGTACCTTGTCGAGGGTGATTCGGCAGGTGGAACTGCAAAACAAGGTCGTGATCGTGCATTTCAAGCTATTTTGCCTTTGAGAGGTAAAATTTTGAATGTCGAGAAAGCCATGCATCACAAAGTTTTTGAAAACGAAGAGATTCGAAATATTTTTACAGCCCTTGGTGTTACTGTAGGAACAGAAGAAGACAGTAAAGCGCTTAATATTTCTAAACTACGTTATCATAAAGTAATCATCATGTGTGATGCCGATGTCGATGGTAGTCACATTGCTACCTTAATATTAACCTTCTTCTTCCGATTTATGAAAGAGTTGATTGAAGAAGGACATGTTTATATTGCAGCGCCACCATTGTATTTGGTTAAGAAAGGAAATAAAAAAGAGTACGCTTGGACTGATGTTCAAAGAGATCAAGCCAATGAACGAATGGGTGGTAGCGCTTCTATCCAACGTTATAAGGGTCTTGGAGAAATGAACGCTGAACAATTATGGGAAACAACTATGGATCCAAATTTCAGAACTTTACGTCAAGTAAATATTGATAGTTTGGTTGAAGCAGATCGCGTTTTTTCTATGTTGATGGGTGATGAAGTACCACCAAGAAGAGAATTTATTGAAAAAAATGCAGTGTATGCTAATATAGATGCGTAAAGTAAAGGAATGATTAAATAGATAATTTTAAATATAAATATAATTTTAAAAAAAAATGAAAGTTACCATTGTAGGAGCAGGAAATGTGGGAGCAACCTGCGCAGATGTAATTGCTTATAGAGGAATTGCAAGTGAAGTAGTAGTATTGGATATTAAAGAAGGTTTTGCCGAAGGAAAGGCAATGGATATTTCTCAATGTGCCACTAATACTGGTTTTAATACCAAAGTTTCTGGTAGTACAAATGATTACTCCAAAACAGCTAATAGCGATGTTGTAGTTATTACTTCAGGAATACCAAGAAAGCCTGGGATGACCAGAGAAGAATTGATTGGAATCAATGCTGGGATTGTAAAAACAGTTTCAGAAAATGTATTAGCACATTCACCAAATTGTATTGTGGTTGTGGTTTCAAATCCTATGGATACGATGACCTATTTAGCATTAAAAGCTACAGGTTTACCAAAGAACAGAATAATCGGAATGGGTGGGGCTTTGGATAGCTCTCGTTTTAGATATTATTTGTCAAAAGCATTAGATGTTCCTTCAAATGATATCTCAGCAATGGTTATTGGGGGGCATGGCGATACAACTATGATTCCATTAACTCGTTTGGCATCTTATAATGGTATTCCGGTATCACAATTTGCTTCTCAAGAAGTATTAGATAAAGTTGCCGCAGATACCATGGTAGGTGGTGCAACTTTGACAGGTTTACTAGGGACTTCTGCTTGGTATGCGCCAGGAGCTTCAGTAGCTTACTTAGTGGATAGTATTTTAAATGATCAAAAGAAAATGATTGCGTGTTCCGTGTTTTTAGAAGGAGAATACGGTCAAAACGATATTTGCATTGGTGTACCATGTATTATTGGTAAAAACGGTGTAGAGCAAATCATCGATATCAACTTGAATGAAGCTGAAAAAGCAGCATTTGCTAAAAGTGCAGATGCCGTTAGAAGTATGAATGGCGATTTAAAATCGGTCTTATCATAACGATTTAATAAGCTTAAAAAAAAAGACTGCAGCAATGCAGTTTTTTTTGTTATTAATTAATAAAAAAATTGGTTAATCATTTCGTTAATGATATATTTGCCCGATTTAAAAAAATATATGTAATGCTCAGTTGATTTTTTTGTTTTAAATAAAAGGATTTCAAAGCTTATTTTATAGAGATTTTAAAACAAAAAAGTTATAAAATAATTAATTTTTAGTAATAATGCAGAATAAAGGACTTATTAAATTTTTCGCAATTCTATTTGCATTGGTAAGCATTTACCAACTTTCGTTCTCATTTGTATCTCATAAGATTCAAACTGAGGCTAAAACTTTCGCTGGAGGAAACACTGAAAAAGAAGTAAAATATTTAGATTCCATAGGGAAAGAAAAAGTGTTTAACCTTGGGTTTACAGATTTTACATATAACGAAGTTAAAGACAAACAAATTAATAAAGGTCTTGACTTAGAAGGAGGGATTAATGTAATTCTTCAAATTTCTGTTAAAGATATCTTGAAAGGATTATCGAATAATTCCAAAAATCCTGTGTTCAACAAGTCTTTAGCGGATGCAACAAAAAACCAAAAAGGAAATCAAACGTATTTGGATGCTTTTTTTGAAGCCTTTGAAGCCAATGCTAATGGAACTACAAAGTTAGCCTCTCCCGATATTTTCGCTAATAGAAGCTTGCAAGGTGATGGTGGTGTTGATTTTCAAATGACCGATGCTCAAGTTCAAAAAGTAATCAAAAGAAAAGTGAACGAATCTGTTGAAAGTGCTTTTGGTGTATTAAGAGAGCGTATTGACAAATTTGGAGTTACACAACCTAACATTCAAAAAATTGGTGAAACAGGAAGAATTCTTGTAGAATTACCTGGAGCTAAAGATGTAGATAGAATCAAAAGATTGTTACAAGGTAAAGCAGAATTACAATTCTGGGAAACTTATAAAATTGAAGAAATTGGTAATTTCTTAATGGCAGCTAATGATGTTTTGAAAAAAACAGAAGTTGCTAAAATAGCAACTAAAAAAGTAGCTAAAGATACTTTGAGTGCTTTGTTGACCGATGAGAAAGATTCTACTGCAACAAAAGCTGGTAAAAATCCTTTATTCGATAAAATTATTGCTCAAGGAGGAGGACCTGTTTTAGGAATGTTTTCTCCTAAAGATACTGCTGTTATCAATGGGTATTTGAAAAGACCAGATGTAAAGATTCTATTAGCAGGTGAACAACGTTATGCTAAATTTGTATGGGGAAAACCTACAACTATTCAAGATGCAAAAGCAAAAGATAAAAAAATAGATGCGGTTGAATTATATGCCTTAAAAGGAAATCGTAACGATGCACCTTCTATGGCTGGTGGCGTAGTTACTGATGCAATGGATACTTTTGACCAAATGGGTAAACCTGCAGTTTCTATGCAAATGAATAGCAAAGGTGCCAAAGAATGGGAAGAATTAACTGGAAGAGCTTATACTTCAAAAGGATATATAGCTATCGTTTTAGATAACGTGGTGTATTCAGCTCCAGGTGTTTCAAGCGGCCCTATTTCTGGCGGTAGATCTGAAATTTCAGGAAACTTTGATATTACAGAAACTAAGGATTTAGCTAACGTTTTGAGAGCTGGTAAATTACCTGCTGCTGCTGATATCGTTCAATCTGAAGTAGTAGGGCCATCTTTAGGTCAAGAAGCTATTGATAATGGAACTACTTCTGCACTTGTTGGATTATTGTTAGTATCGCTTTGGATGATGGTGTATTATGGTAAAGCAGGTTGGTATGCTAACTTGGCCTTGGCAGTAAACTTATTGTTCTTGTTTGGAATTTTAGCAAGTTTAGGTGCGGTATTAACTTTGCCTGGTATTGCTGGTATCGTATTGACAATGGGAACTGCTGTAGATGCAAACATCATTATCTATGAAAGGGCGAAAGAAGAATTACGAGCAGGAAAAACTTTAAATGAGGCTGTTATAGCTTCTTATAGCTGGAAAGGTGCTATGCGTTCTATTGTAGATGCAAACGTAACACACATATTGACTGGTGCGGTTTTGTTTATTTTTGGATCAGGACCTATTAAAGGTTTTGCTACAACCTTGTTAATTGGTATCGTGACCTCTTTATTTACTTCTATTTTTATTGCTAGAATTTTTATCGATAGAAATATTGCAAGTAAAAATGATTTGTCATTTGTGACTAATTTCTCTAAAAATTTCTTTACTAATTTCCACTTTAATTTCTTAGGAATTAAAAAATGGTCTTATGTATTCTCTGCTGTTGTAACTGTGGTTTCTATTATCTCTATTGCAACCAATGGTTTTGATCAAGGAGTTGATTTTGTTGGAGGTCGAACATTCCAAGTAAGATTTGAGAAAGCTGTCAAAGCAGAAGAAATTAAAGAAGAATTGACTAAAGTTTTTGGTAGCGCAGAAGCTAAAGTATTTGGTAATGACAACCAGTTAAAGATCACTACTAAATACAAAGTTCAAGAACATGGCAGTGAAGCTGATGAGGAAGTTAATAAAATGTTATATGAAAGTTTGAAAAAACATTTCTCTGCTGGGGTTACTTATGATAAGTTTGTTAATGCATATGATGGTAAAAATATTGGAGTAATGTCGGCTTCAAAAGTTGGACCAACTGTTGCAGAAGATATTAAAACGAATGCTTATTGGGCCGTTTTAGGTGCAATGCTAATTGTAGGATTGTATTTGGTAATCAGTTTTAGAAAATGGCAATACAGTTTAGGAGCTCTTGCTGCGGTTGCGCATGATGTGATCTTTGTATTAGGAATCTATTCATTATGTTACAAATTCATGCCTTTCGGAATGGAAATTGACCAACATTTTATTGCGGCAATTCTAACAGTAATTGGATACTCTATGAATGATACCGTAATTGTATTCGACAGGGTTCGTGAATTCTTAGATGGTAAAACTAAAGGTAATTTTAGTGAAATCGTAAATAACTCTATCAACTCTACCATGTCAAGAACTATCAATACGTCATTGACGATGATTGTGGTATTGTTAATCATGTTCATATTCGGTGGAGAGTCTATCAGAGGATTTATCTTTGCTATGTTGATTGGTATTATAGTAGGAACGTATTCTTCACTATTTATCGCAACACCGGTGTTAGTTGATACTATTTCAATTGCAGATAAAAAATTAATTGAAGAAAGACATAACGAGAGTAAATAATTGATACTCTATTGGTAATAAAGGGCGCATTGTAGGATGCGCCCTTTTTTTGTTTGCATATTTAGGCTTATAGAGGTGTTTGCTTTTGTTTGATTTGTGAGGGATGGCAGTGGAGCTCTCTCGATTTTTCATCGGGAAGCGGAAACGTACAGCCCGACACGGAATTTTTATGAAGGGGGACGCCCAAAAATAACTTTTGTTTTATATTTAATTTGAGGGTAATTTATTAGATTTGTTTTGAAGTATTTTTATCAAATTGTCTTTCATTTTAAATTAATTTCACAAATATGATATCGCCATTATAATCAGGTTTGTTGCAAACAAACACTAATAAATAAAAGGCGATACCATATATGACCGCTAAAAAATAAATTTTAGATATATGAAAAAAGTAATTTTAAGTACTATGATTATTTCTTCTTCTGTGCTTTCGTTTGGGCAATCCGCGATAAAGTATCCTGCCACTAAAAAGATTGACAAAGTAGATGTGTATTTTGGTAATTCTATTCCAGACCCTTTTAGATGGTTGGAAGATGATCGTTCCGCCGAGACTGCCGAATGGGTGAAAGAGCAAAACAAGGTGACCTTCGATTATTTAGCAGCTATTCCATTTCGAGATGCGATTAAAGTTCGTATGGAAAAACTTTGGAACTACGAAAAAGTCTCAGCACCTTTTAAAGAAGGAGACTATACGTATTATTATAAAAATAATGGATTGCAAAACCAATCAGTATTGTATAGAAAAGATGCTAAAGGAACTGAAGAGTTGTTTTTAGATCCCAATACTTTTTCTAAAGACGCTACAACTTCATTGGATGGTGTAAGTTTTTCTAAAGACGGTTCTTTAGTGGCTTATTCGATATCTGAAGCGGGAAGTGATTGGAGAAAGGTAATTTTTATTGATGCTAAAACTAAAAAAAGTATCGGTGAACCATTAGTTGATGTGAAATTTAGTGGTTTGTCTTGGAAAGGAAATGAAGGGATTTTTTATTCGAGTTATGAAAAACCAAAAGGTAGTGAACTATCAGCTAAAACAGACCAACACCGTTTGTTTTTTCACAAGCTTGGAACCAAACAAGCCGAAGATGCAATACTATTTGGTGATCAAGAAAAACGCAGATATGTTGGTGGCTATGTATCCGATGATAATCGTTTTTTGTTTATTTCTGCAGCCAATTCTACTTCAGGAAATGAATTGTACTTAAAAGATTTATCTGTTCCAAACAGCCCTATTGTTCCCATTCATAAAGGTTTTGAGTATGATGTTGATGTTTTGGATAATGAAGGCAGTACATTGTTTATTGTTACTAATTTAAAAGCGCCTAACAAAAGAATTGTTACTGTTGATGTAGCGAATCCAGGTGTTGAAAATTGGAAAGATTTAATTTCTGAAACTGAGCAAGTATTGAATCCATCGACTGGTGCTGGATATATTTTTGCTAATTATATGAAAGATGCTGTTTCTGTGGTGAAACAATTTGATTATAAAGGAAAACTAATCCGAACTATTGCCTTGCCGGGTGTTGGAACAGCTTCAGGTTTTGGAGGAAAAGCCAAAGATAAAGAGTTGTATTTCTCATTTACCAACTATGTTACTCCAGGTACTACCTATACTTTCTTCCCTGAAAGTGGTAAATCTTCGGTTTATGTTAAGCCTAAAGTTGATTTTGTTTCTGATGAGTATGAGTCTAAGCAAGTGTTTTTTACGTCAAAAGACGGAACCAAAGTTCCAATGATTATTACCCATAAGAAAGGATTGCAATTAAATGGAAAGAATCCAACCATTTTGTACGGTTATGGTGGATTTAATGTGAGTTTAACACCAAGTTTTAGCATTGCCAATGCGGTTTGGTTAGAAATGGGTGGAATTTATGCCGTTGCTAATATGCGTGGAGGCGGAGAATACGGTAAAAAATGGCACGACGCTGGAACTAAAATGCAAAAGCAAAATGTTTTTGATGATTTCATTGCAGCAGGTGAATATTTAATTGCTCAAAAATATACTTCTTCTGATTTCTTAGCAATTCGAGGCGGTTCTAATGGAGGTTTATTGGTTGGCGCTGTGATGACACAAAGACCCGACTTGATGAAGGTAGCGCTTCCTGCGGTTGGTGTTTTGGATATGTTGCGTTATCATACATTTACTGCTGGTGCAGGTTGGGCGTACGACTATGGCACAGCCGAAGATTCTAAAGAAATGTTTGGCTATTTAAAAGGGTATTCACCAGTGCATAATGTAAAATCAGGTGTAAAATATCCTGCTACATTAGTAACTACGGGAGATCATGATGATAGAGTAGTGCCAGCCCATAGTTTTAAGTTTGCGGCTGAACTGCAAGAAAAGCAATCAGGTAGTAATCCTGTTTTAATTCGAATTGAGACCAATGCAGGACACGGTGCTGGAAAACCAGTGTCTAAAACCATTGAAGAAGCTGCCGATATTCAGGCATTTACTTTGTTCAATATGGGATTTAAATCCCTTCCTAAATAATACAAATTTTTAGTTTACTTTTGAAAGCATTCCTAGATTCATAGGAATGCTTTTTTGTTTAACCCAGAATCCGCATTAGACTTCGTAGCGAAACTGAATTATTCAATAAAAGCAAGAGCTCACGGACTTTTTTGAAGAAGGAAACAACGTTCAGCGAATACCTATAAAATATAAACCAATGAGCTTCTACTTTTGTATTTTTGAATTTATCCCGAAAGCTTTCGGGAGGAGTAAGTTTTTGGTTTTGAAGAAGAAATTCATTCACTGAACTCCGCTAAAAAATATAAAAATGGTGAAGTAATTAAGTTGTAGTAGATTTCTAATGCGGATTCTGGGTTTAATCAAATAACGATCATGCGATTGTTTTTACACTATTAAAAAAAAGCGCTACTATAAAGTAACGCTTGATTAATATACAACAAGATTGTTTTAAGCTTCTTTTTTGGCTCTATAAGCAAAAAACAAACCGATAAGAATAAAAGGTATACTCAACCATTGTCCTGTAGAAAGGATGTTGCCTAAATCACTTTCAAAACCACCTTGACTTTCTTTTACTGATTCAACAATGATACGAACCGTGAATAAAAGTACTAGAAACAGTCCAAACAAAAAGCCTGATTTTTTTCTTGCCTCTGTTTTCCAATACAAGAAAAACAAAATCGCAAAAACGAAGATATAGCAAAATGCCTCATATAACTGAGTTGGATGTTTAACAGGAACTTGAGCCAATAAATCAGCAAACTTTGGATCGGTTGCAATGGCTGTATACGCTTCATTTGGATTGGCAATTCCAGTAGCATTTACAACATCTCTTGGACTAAATTGATCTCTCAAAAAGCGAATTCCAAAAGAAGAAGTAGTTTCTTTTCCTATGATTTCCGAATTGAAAAAATTACCCAAACGCACAAAAATAGCGCCACTAGCCACAGGAATAACTACGCGATCTAAAATCCATAATTGTGGGCGTTTCAGTATGTTTTTGCTGTAGAAATACATAGCAATAATTATTGAAACAGCTGCACCATGACTGGCTAATCCTTGAAAACCAGTGAACTCAAATTTGGGTTCAAAACGAAATGGTAGTACGATTTCAAGCAAGTGATTGCGGTAATATTCCCAATCATAAAATAAAACATGTCCTAATCGAGCACCAATCAGTGTCGCAAAGACAGTCCATATAAAAAGCGAATCCAATTTGTCTATCGATTCTCCTTCGCGTTCAAAAATATGTTTCATGATGTACCAACCCAATCCAAAAGCTACTACAAACATTAGACTGTAATATCGAATCATAAAAAAACCTAAATCTAATCCTTCAGATGGATTCCAAACCAAGTTCAAAGCGTGTGTCATGTGTATTTTTTTTGTAAATATAAACTTTAAATCTAATCAAATTGAGAACGTTTAATTACTATTTGTGCGTGCATTTTTTTTCAGGAACAGGGTCGTAGCCTTTTCCTCCCCAAGGATGACAACTCAAAATGCGTTTCAAACCCAAATAAGTGCCAAACAAAAAGCCGTGTTTCTGCAATGCTTCTATCATATAGCTCGAGCAAGTGGGCTCGTACCTGCAAGCGGCTGGTGTAAAAGGGGAGATGGCTCCTTGATAAAAGCGTACCAAAAGAATTAATGGGTAGGTAAAAATTTTATTTAACATCATCTTTTGTTAGTCAACTAATCATTAGGAGCAGTAAACAAAGGTGTTTTTTCAGTAATCATAGTTCCCGCTGTCCGTTATATCTTTGCCTTTTTAAAGAAAAAGGCAAAGGATGCCACTCCCATCGGGGCTAAAAGGATAGAAATTGTTTTTTTGGAAACTTTAAACTTCTAATTTCTAACCTCTAATTTCTGTTTTATAAACTAAAGGTAGTTCCTTCTTTCCCGTCCTTCAATTGAATACCCAAAGCCAATAATTGGTCTCTAATTTGGTCAGAAAGCGCAAAGTTTTTGTTTTCTCTGGCTTGCTTTCTCATTTCAATCAACAACTGAATGGTACCTTCTAGTTTATCGTTGCTGCTATCGGCAATTTTTTCATTTTCAAGACCCAAAACCTCAAACACAAAAGCTTCTATAGCAGTCGTAAATGTTGCCAAATCTTCAGCTGTTATAGTTTCTTTACCATCTTTGATAACATTAATATAACGAACGCCTTCAAATAAATGCGCAATCAAAATTGGTGTATTAAAATCGTCATTCATCGCGTCATAACACAATTGTTTCCAATCTTCAATAGAAACAGACGATTGAGCGCTTGTAGGTAAGTCTTTCAATAACGAAAGGGCTTCCATTAATCGTTTGTATCCTTTTTCGGCCGCCACTATAGCATCATCCGAAAAATCAAGAATACTTCTATAATGTGCCTGTAACATAAAGAAACGAGTAACTGAAGCAGAGAAAGGTTTACTCAAAATAGTGTTGTCTCCAGTCAAAATCTCGCCGGGTAAAATATTATTTCCAGTCGATTTTGCCATTTTCTTACCATTCAAAGTAAGCATATTGGCATGCATCCAAAAATTCACAGGTGTGTGTCCTGTGCAAGCTTCATTTTGAGCGATTTCACATTCGTGATGTGGGAATTTCAAATCCATTCCGCCACCGTGAATATCAAAATGATTACCTAAGTATTTGGTGCTCATTGCAGTGCATTCTAAATGCCAACCTGGGAATCCATCACTCCACGGCGAAGGCCAACGCATAATATGTTGCGGCTCTGCTTTTTTCCATAAAGCAAAATCTTGAGGATTTCGTTTGTCGGATTGACCGTCTAGGTCTCTAGTATTGGCCAGCATATCTTCGATATTTCTACCACTCAAGATACCATAATGATGGTTTTCATTAAATTTTACCACATCAAAATAAATAGAACCATTGGCTTCATAAGCAAAACCATTGTCTATTATTTTCTTGATAATTTCAATTTGCTCAATAATATGTCCAGTAGCCGTAGGTTCAATACTTGGAGGTAAAAAATTAAAAGCACTCAAAATACGATGGAAATCAACGGTATAACGCTGTACTACTTCCATCGGTTCTAGTTGTTCTAATCTTGCTTTTTTTGCAATTTTATCTTCTCCTTCATCCACATCATCCACGATATGACCTACATCGGTAATGTTACGCACATAACGAACTTTGTATTCCAAATGCAATAAATACCTGAATATTACATCAAACGACATAAAAGTTCTCACGTTTCCTAAATGCACATTGCTATACACTGTTGGACCACAAACATACATTCCTACATTTCCTTCGTGAACGGGTACAAATGGTTCTTTTTCTCCAGATAGAGAATTGTATATTTTGAGGGGTTGATTACTATATAAAGGCATATTTATTAATGGTTTATTGTTTATTGTTCTTAGTTTATAGTTTGTTGTTTTGTGTAGATTAAATCATTTGAATTTGAGACCTTTCATCTCACAATTATTTAAATAATTCATCATTGCACCGATTTTGTTTTTTTCTAATTCAACTATTTCATTCAATTTGAAATGTTGTTCTTTTGTAATTAGATTTTTTCAAAGCTCTGTAGGATTGTGATTTTACTTCCCCAGCAGAACCTTTTGCAATACTTAAAAATTGAATAAACTCTCGATTGCCATTTCGCTCAAACCTTCGGCAATATTGTCCATTATTGACCCTGAACTTCTATCGATTTGGTCTCTCAGTGAATAATTAGTTTTTAAGTTAGTGTTTTGAATAAGAAATTCAAAAAGCTGGAATATTTCTCGTGCCAAACTCCAAATTTCTAAATCTTCAAATTTTTGAATTTTCCCCATCAGAACTATAAACTATAAACTATAAACTAAGAACAACAAACCATAAACTCTTAAAATTTTGTTTCTAGTTTAATGTAATCCAAGAATTCTCTTCTGGTTTGAGTTTCTTTGAATTTTCCGCCAAATTCAGAGGTTACCGTACTGCTTTCGATATCCTTTATTCCTCTAGAATTCACACAAAGATGTTTGGCATCTATTACACAAGCAACATCTTCGGTCCCTAAAGCTCTTTGAAGTTCTTGAACAATTTGCATCGTCAAACGCTCTTGTACTTGAGGTCTTTTCGCATAATATTCAACAATTCGATTCATTTTAGACAAGCCAATTACAGTTCCATTCGAAATGTAAGCCACGTGAGCTCTTCCTATAATGGGTAACAAATGATGTTCACAGGTTGAATACAAGGTGATGTTTTTTTCAACCAACATCTCACCATATTTGTAGTTATTGTCAAACGTTGAGGCTTTTGGTTTTTTATTTGGATTTAAACCGCCAAAAATTTCTTTTACGAACATTTTTGCCACACGATTTGGAGTGCCTTTTAAGCTGTCGTCTGTTAAATCCATACCCAAAGTAAGCAACATATTCTCTACATCTTTCTTGATGCGCTCAATTTTTTCTTCATCCGAAATAGCAAAAGCATCTTCTCTTATCGGATTATTAGCGTTGGTACTAATATGATTATTTCCTATTTCGTCGTGAAATTCTTCGTTATTTGTCATTAAAAATTACTATTTGTTGGGTGTGTATTTTTCAAGGGGTAAAGATAAATAATAAATAGTAACAAATTCAATCGCTTGAGGGAATTAATTGGGGCATTTTTCTTAATGTTTCAGCTTAAATTTAACAGTAAAAGGCAATAATTCACTGGAATTACTGCCTTTTGTGCGTAAGGTATTTTTCTTTAAAATAGTTGGCTGTATTCTTTTAGTCCTTCTTTTAAGATTTGAACCGCTTTGATTAATTCCTGTTGGTTTAAAACATAAGCAATTCGCACTTGATTCAATCCCATAGCAGGTGTTGAATAAAATCCTGCGGCTGGAGCAACCATAACGGTTTCACCGTTCAATTGATAGCTTTCCAAAAGCCATTGTGCAAAATGTTCGGTATTGCAGATGGGTAATTGAGCAATACAATAAAATGCGCCTTTTGGAGCAGTAACTACAACTCCGTCGATCTTCTGTAATTCAGAAATAACGGTATTTCTACGATTTCTATATTCATTGATGACCTCAGTGAAATAAGATGCAGGTACATCAATGGCTGCTTCGCAAGCAATTTGCTCAACGGTTGGTGGACTCAATCTCGCTTGTGCAAATTTCATAGCAGCGGCAATAACTGCTCTGTTTTTCGTCACCATACAACCAATTCGAGCCCCACACATACTGTATCTTTTGGAAACCGAATCGATCATGATGACATTTTGTTCTAAACCTTTCAGATTCATAACAGAGTAATGCTGGTCGCCGTCATAAATAAACTCACGATAGACTTCGTCTGCAATTAAGAATAAATCGTGTTTTTTAACTAAAGTGCCTAATTGCTCTATTTCTTCTTTTGAATACAAATATCCTGTTGGATTATTTGGATTGCAGATGAGTATAGCTTTAGTTTTATTGGAGATTAATTTTTCAAAGTCGGAAATAGGAGGTAAGGCAAAACCTGTTTCAATAGTTGAATTTACAGGTACTACAATAGCATCCGATGCTGCTGAAAAGGCACTGTAATTAGCATAAAAGGGTTCAGGAATGATTACTTCGTCATTGGCGTCCATAATACTTCCCAAGGCAAAAAGTAAGGCCTCCGATCCGCCAGTGGTAACTATAATGTCTTCAAATTCAACAGCAACATTTTGGTTGTTGTAAAAGGATACTAGTTTTTTTCTGTAACTTTCATAACCGGCTGATGGACTGTATTCTAATAAATCTAAATCAATATTTTTGATCGCATCTATGGCAATTTTAGGACTTTTAATGTCGGGCTGTCCGATGTTTAGATGGTATACTTTTAGTCCTTTTTTCTTTGCTGATTCGGAATAGGGAGCCAATTTTCGAATAGGTGACTCTGGCATTTGTCTGCCTCTGTTGGATATATTTGGCATTTTTTAAAAAATTGAAATGCAAATTTGCGATTTTTTTTCCAAATTAAATGTAAATTTAAGTCCTATTTGTTATCAGATTCTAACAAATATGTTGTATTTTTTGTAATATTACCGAAATCCTTTTTTAATGAGAATCACTCTTTTTTTTCTGTTTTTTTTTCTAGGACAATTTAGTAACCGTGCACAGGAAGGGTTTCAATTTTTGGCCAATCAAACTCAAGTGGAAATTCCGTTTCAGTTGATTAATAATCTGATTTTTATCCCAATTACTGTAAATGGCGTTGAACTTAATTTTTTATTGGATACGGGTGTGGAGGAGACTTTATTATTTAGTTTGGATGATAAAAAAGAGCTCAACCTATACAATGTGGATAAAATTCAACTTCGAGGTTTAGGGAGTAATGAGTCTATTGAAGGATTGAAGTCTTCTAATAATTATATGTTTGTAAAAGGATTGGTATCTTCAAAACAAGTGTTTTATATTATCTTAGATCAAAATTTCAACCTGTCATCTCATATTGGAATTCCTGTAAATGGGATTATTGGTAAGCAATTTTTTAAAAATAATCTTGTACAGATTGATTATCTCAAAAAGAAAATAACTGTTACAAAACCCAATTTTGAATTCTTTAAAAGGTTAGATAAAAAATTTGTCAAGATTCCTATCTCGATAGAATTAGGAAAGCCCTATTTTAAAAGTCAACTAAAAATTCAGGACACTTTTATCGAATCAAAAATGTTAATCGATATTGGCAACAGTGATGCTATTTGGGTTTTTCAAAATTATAAAGAAGGAATTAAGGTTCCTGAGAAGAATTATGATGATTTTTTAGGAAAGGGATTTAGCGGTGATATAGAAGGGAAAAGAGCTAAAATAAATGAAATAAAAATTGCCGATTTTAAGTTTTCTTGGCCAATTGCTGCTTTTCCAGATTCAAGTTCTCTTAAGCATGTAAAAATGGTTGAGAATAGAGTCGGGTCTGTAGGAGCAGAAATTTTCAGAAGATTCAAGGTGGTTTTTGATTATGAAAATGGCTCAGTTTATCTTAAAAAAAATGCTAATTATAAATCCCATTTTAAATATAATAAAAGTGGTATTGAGATTGAGCAAAACGGATTGAAATGGGTAGAAGATTATATAAAGCTTGAAAACAGCCTTGTGAATTCTTATGGGTATGGTAATCAAGAATCGGGAAAAGTAATGGTTAGAAATGACTACAAATATAAGTTTGAGTTACAACCTAATTATGTAATAGCTAATATCCGTAAAAAATCGGCAGCTGAAAAATGCGGATTAAAAGTGGGAGATGAGATTGTTTCTATTGGTGGTGTACCTGTTTTTAAGTATTCACTTCAAAAAATAAATAATCTTTTTATGGTAGAGGAGGATAAAAATATCACCATAGTGGTTTTAAGAGATAAAATGCAATTAAAGTTCGCTTTCAAGTTAGAAAGCGAACTTTAAATAGGTTTATATAACTTCTCCTTTGATTTTTAAGGCAACTCTGCCATTTTCTTGATTCACAGCATTGGTCTCAACGGTGATCGTTTTTCTGATAGGTCCTGGAGTCATATTGTATTTTACTTCAATTTTGCCATTTTGCCCAGGTTGAATAGCCGAAGTGGGTTTGCTCAAAATGCTGCATTCTTTGGTAGATAGAATAGTGATGATTTCTAAAGGGGCATCTCCTGTGTTTTTGAATTCAAAAGTACGAACGCCGTTGTCACTTGATTTACTCACTTTTCCATAATCTATAGTATTGTCAGTGGCAAGAAATTCTATTTTTGGGCCTGTTTGACTGTAAGTTGTAAAAGTGAAAAGGGTGGTTGTTACTAAAATAATAAGATTTTTCATATCGCTAAATTTAGTTTGGGTAAAGTAAATATAGTTTGTTTTAATTAGAGTACAAATTATTAAATCGCTTTTTATACTCTACTTTATTAATTACTTTTGCCAACTGAATAGTACAAATACCGAACCAAAGAGGGATAATAAGTCAATGTTTTTTATAAAGCGATTAACTGCTACGTTATGATATTGCTTGCTTCCTAAATAATATATCTACAATAAAATGAGTATTCCTGCACAATTTGACGCTAAAACCATTGAGAATAAATGGTACGCTTACTGGATGAAAAACAATTATTTTCATTCTGAACCAGATCATAGAACTCCTTATACCATTGTGATTCCTCCCCCAAATGTTACGGGAGTGTTACATATGGGACATATGTTGAATAATACGATTCAAGATGTATTAATCCGAAGAGCTCGTTTGAAAGGTTTTAATGCTTGTTGGGTACCCGGTACAGACCACGCATCGATTGCTACTGAGGCAAAAGTAGTGGCTAAATTAAAATCGGAAGGAATTAATAAAGCCGATTTGACTCGTGAAGAATTTTTGAAACACGCTTATGATTGGACAGATAAATATGGTGGAACCATTTTAGAACAATTGAAACAGTTAGGTTGCTCTTGTGATTGGGATAGAACCAAATTCACTATGGATCCAGATATGTCGGCTTCTGTTATCAAATCTTTTGTTGATTTGTATAACAAAGGAATGATTTACCGCGGCTACCGAATGGTAAATTGGGATCCTGAAGCAAAAACTACATTATCTGATGAAGAGGTAATTTACGAAGAACAACAAGGAAAATTATTTTTTCTAAAATACAAAATTGAAGGGTCAGAAGATTTCTTGACCGTAGCGACTACGCGTCCTGAAACGATTTTTGGAGATACTGCAATTTGTATCAATCCAAATGATGAACGTTTTACCCATTTAAAAGGAAAGAAAGCGATTGTACCTATTTGTGGTCGTGTAATTCCAATTATTGAAGATGAGTATGTAGATGTGGAGTTTGGTACGGGTTGCTTGAAAGTGACACCAGCACACGATATGAATGACAAAACTTTGGGTGAGAAGCATAATTTAGAGATTGTTGATATTTTCAACGAAGATGCGACTTTGAATAGTTTTGGTTTACACTACCAAGGAAAAGATCGTTTTGTAGTTCGTACCGAAATTGCTCAAGAATTAGAGTCCATTGGTGCTTTGGCTAAAACCGAAACTCATTTAAATAAAGTAGGAACTTCTGAAAGAACTAAGGCTGTAATCGAACCAAGATTGTCTGACCAATGGTTCTTGAAAATGGATGATTTAGTAAAACCAGCCATTAAATCGGTTTTAGAAGACGGAGCTATTAAATTGCATCCTTCTCGTTTTAACAATACATATGCGCACTGGTTGAACAACATTCGCGATTGGAATATTTCCCGTCAATTGTGGTGGGGACAACAAATTCCAGCGTATTTCTATGGAGATGGAAAAGAAGATTTTGTAGTGGCTGAAAACATTGAAGAAGCTTTGCAATTAGCACAGCAAGCAACTAACAACAAACAATTAACCACAAACGATTTGAAACAGGACCCTGACGCTCTTGACACCTGGTTCTCATCTTGGTTATGGCCAATGTCTGTTTTTGGTGGCATAATGGATCCAGAAAACGAAGACTTTAAATACTATTATCCAACGAATGATTTGGTTACAGGACCAGATATTTTATTTTTCTGGGTAGCCAGAATGATTATAGCAGGATATGAATATGCTGGCGAAAAACCATTTACGAATGTCTATTTAACAGGTTTGGTTCGTGATAAACAACGTCGCAAAATGTCGAAGTCTTTGGGGAATTCTCCGGAGCCTTTGGAATTAATTGAAAAGTTTGGTGCTGATGGTGTTCGTGTAGGATTGCTTTTGAGTGCTTCTGCAGGAAACGACATTATGTTTGACGAAGAATTATGCAATCAAGGAAAAGCTTTTTCTAATAAAATTTGGAACGCTTTCAAATTGATCAAAGGTTGGGAAGTTTCAGAAACGATTCCACAACCCGAATCTTCAAAAGTTGCCATTGAATGGTACGAAGCGAAGTTGCAACAAGCCTTGGCTGAGATTGAAGATAATTTTGAAAAGTATAGAATTTCAGATGCTTTGATGGGAATTTACAAATTGGTTTGGGACGATTTCTGTTCGTGGTTCTTAGAAATGATCAAACCTGCTTACCAACAACCAATTGATAAAGCTACGTTTGATAAAGCCATCGAAATGTTGGAAAACAATATGAAATTATTGCATCCGTTTATGCCTTTCTTGACAGAGGAAATTTGGCATTTAATTGCGGATAGAACCAAAGAGGAGGCTTTAATTGTTTCAACTTGGCCAGAAATTAAACCATTCAATGCGGCATTAATAGCTGATTTTGAAAATACAATCGAAGTAATTTCTGGGATTAGAACCATTCGTAAAGACAAAAACATTCCGTTTAAAGATACTATCGAATTGAAAGTGGTAAACAATGATAAAGCTTCTACTTATTTCGATGCAATTGTATCTAAATTGGGGAATTTAACTTCATTAGCATACGTTTCAGAAAAAGTGGATGGTGCTTTGTCTTTCCGTGTAAAATCCAACGAATATTTTATTCCGATTACTGGAAACATAGACGTAGCAGCCGAAATTGCTAAACTTACGGAAGAATTAAATTACACCAAAGGCTTTTTGAAATCCGTTCAAGGAAAATTAGCTAATGAAAAATTTGTAGCTGGCGCACCAGAGAAAGTAATTGAAATGGAACGCAAAAAAGAAGCAGATGCCTTAGCAAAAATTGCGACTATTGAGCAAAGTTTAGCGGGATTGAAATAACATCTGTTAAAGTATAAAACCAAAAAAACCAATGTTGAATTGCCAACATTGGTTTTTTTTATGGAATACTAATTACTGATTACAATCTGTATTTCAAGATCGCCATTACTTGAGTTGGCGCAATTGGGTTTACACTATAATTTTCGTGTACGGTGTAGTTCAACTCGTTGGTGATGTTGGAAACTTTGCATAGCAATGAGATTTTTTTCCAATCATAGCCTGCTGAAATGTCAACAGTAGTATATCCTTTTAATGGGATGTCACGGTCTTCAATAGTAATGGTATACGATTTTGGATTGGTTGCAGGTATGTTTTCTGTCCAAACATAACGGTCATTCCAACCACCTAATCGGTCACCTATATAATTAGTAACACCACCAATGGTAATTCCTTTGAAAAAGCCTTCTGGAATTTTGTAAAACACACTAAAGTTGGCAGTATGTTTTGGTGTTCTTGTCAAAAGATCGCCTACTACTAGACTTCCATTAGTGCCAGATGATTTTGAAATTATAGTTTCATTAAAGCTATAACCTGCCAAGATGTTTAAGCCTTTAATTGGATTGGCATTGACATCTATTTCAATCCCTTTTCCTCTAGTTCCCCCAACTAATTCTTTTAAATTAGTATTAACATTTGGAGTAACTCCATCAGCTGCAAAAGGAGCTGTTTGTGCTAAATTATTGTTTTCGATGAGGTAAGCAGTAATATTTGTGGTTATTAACCCTTTCATAAAATCCTTTTTGATTCCTATTTCATATTGGTCAATGATTGAGGGGTCAAGTGGTTTAAAATCTACAGTAGTTCCTGTATTAGGCGTGAAAGAATTTGAATAACTACCAAACAACGTTGTGGTTTTATTCGGTTGGAATACTAAACCTGCTTTTGGAGAGAACGCTCTATTTAAATTTTTAGCCCCTTCAGTAACAGTATTTTTTGTAAAATCTGTGGTTACTACTTGAGCTTCTTGCCAAGACCAACGAATACCTGCCAAAACTTTAATTTTATCCGTAATTGAGATCAAGTCTTGTGTAAATCCACCAAATCGACTAGTTTCTGTTACTGCAATTTGTGTATTGGTTGCATTGGGTATGTCGTTTCTTTGTGTATTAGGATTAAAATTAAAAAGATTGATAGTGTCATATAAACTCGGATCGTATTTTCCGTTAACTATTACCGCTTTTTCGTTAAAAACATAGGTGTAGTTATCAGCAATAGACAATTCATAATCAACTCCAGTAAAGATTTGATGTTTTACTTTTCCAGTGTAAAAAGTACCTTGAATACTTAACTGGTCACCAAATATTTTTTCTAAATTTTTATTTTGAACCAGGCCTCTGTTCCAAGTTCCAGGCACAGCATAGGTGTTTAAATTAGCAAGTTGTGCTGTGGATTTTTGGCTTCTGTCATAATTCTGAAATGATGAATTGAAGTTCAATTTCCAATTACTGTTAAAATCGTGGTGCAATTGAATCGATACACTTGAAGATTTCGTGTTTCCATTAGACCATTTAGCCCCAAAAAACTGATTTCTTGGTAAGTCTAGTATTTTTTTTCCAATGATTCCTGTACCAAAGTCAGGGGTCCAATCAGCGCTTAGGTAATCTCCTTGAAGTGTAATTTGTGTTTTTTTGGATAATAAAAATAAGAATGAAGGATTGAAATAGATTCGATCATTGGTAACAACATCTCTAAAACTTTCTGATTTTTCATAGGAACCATTGAAACGATAAGCTATAGATTTATTTAAAGGGCCATAAACATCAAAGGCTGGTTTAGAATAATTATAACTTCCCATTTGGATAGAAAATTCTCCTCCGTCAGTAAATTTTGGCGTTTTGGTAACCAAATTTAGAATACCTCCTGGGGCTACGTTACCATATAATAAGGCGGCACCCCCTTTTAAAAACTCAACTTTTTCTAATCCAGAAACTTCAGGAATAGAACCTGCATTATATCGAAAGCCATTTTTGAACATATTATTTGCCGTCATATCATAACCTCTGGACCAGAATGATTCTTGTGCGCCACCTCGAGCAGAACCTACATAAATTCCGTTGGCGTTTTTAATCACATCACTCAATCGAATAGCTTGTTGTTGTTCTATGATTTCAGCGCCAATAACTTGAACCGTTTGTGGGTTGTCCAATGGTTTTAAACCAGAGCGAATGGCTGAAATAGGTTTTCTTTGTCTATGCGCTTTGACTATTACTTCGTTTAAAATGGCTGCCTTTTTGTTTTTGATAGTATCAATAGTAAAGAACTCGATTGTTGTTTTTTTGTCGTCGGTAACAGTGCTTGCTTGAAGATTGTCTTGAGCGTTACTTCCGTAGTAGGAGAAAAGGAGAATAGGTAGGAGTATATATTTCATTTTTTATTTGGAATAATTAAAAATAACATTGCAAATATAAAACCATCTTTTGAAACCACAAAGCTTATTTAGATTAAATATGAATAAAAATAAGATTTTGTTTCTAATGAAATGTCTGTCAGTTGTTTTTGATTCTGTCACTGTTTTGAATACTACAATTTGACAATTTTGTAATTGGAGAGCGAATTAGTAAGGATATTATTGTGGTAATTGTGGGCAAGTATTTTGTATTCTTTTTGTTTTTGATTTGACTTGATGAAGAGCATTGATTGATCTTTTAGCAAATAGCAATAGGTACTATTTAAAATAAAAATCCCCATATATTGCTAGATGAGGATTATGAATTTTTTATGAATTGAAGTCTTATCCAAATACAATCAAAAAGAGTAATGGAAAAATTACACCCGCTACAGCTAGCTTCCATCCACGGTTTTTCCAACTGAATTTTCCGGCTTTTATCATAATGGTCCCTGTTAAAGCTATTGTGATTAAACTCAAAGCAAAAATATCAGAATAATAAATCCAAAAATTGGAGGTGTTTTTATGCAGTTTCATCGTTTGACTAATAATGGGAGTTTTGATAAATGAAACCATTTCACCTTTTCCAGTTTTCAGGTCAATCTCAATATCATGGTTCTCAAATGAGATTTTTAAAGTTCCTTTTTTGATGTTATGACGTCGGAATTTATCTTCTACGCCTAATTTTTTTCCTATTTCTTCAGCAAATTCTTCAGTAATTTTACTTTCATCAGGAAGTACTACTTCAATTGGTTTGGTTGCTGTGGTGTATTTTTCGGGATGCCACATATCTCTGTGATTCATCAGTAAACCTGAGAAAGCAAAAGAAACAATTAGTCCAATGTAAAAGTAGCCCAAATCACGGTGTAAGCTTCTGAAATTGATTTTTTTCATAGATACTAGAATTAATTTTTGTGTGTGTTTTACCCAATTAAGTTAAAATTATTGAGCAAGTGACGGTCGATTGTTTTTGTATAAAATAAAATTATTTAGAACGATTAAAAATAATGTCGCAAATATAAATATATATAGTAAAGGAGCAAAATTATTTGGTTGAAATAGTGCTAATTATTTTATTCCTTTTTTTAAGATAATAAGCATTAAGGTGTTAGACAAAAACAATAACCTTGCCTTTAATGGGCAAGGTTATTAGGAAAAAGCGAAATACGTTTTTTATTGAGTTTTCTTCATTCCAAATTTTTCAGACGTTTGTTTTCCGAGTTGAATTCCTGAGATTTCAGCCACTAAACTGTCTTTCTTAAAAAGTGTATAGCTGATTTTTTTAGGATAATCGTGTTTTGGATTTTCGAATAGGAGTTTTTTATCTGTAGTAGCGGTAAGCACAAAAGGGATTGCTTCATCTTCGTTTTGACCTGACACTTTTGCATTGTAAATGAGATTGTCTCCATTTTGTTGTAAAACAATCGTTTCGTTGTGCAAAGTGTCTTTTCCTTTAATAAAATACGAAGTGCCTTCAAAAGTACTGTCATTTAAAGATTTCCATGTTTCTTCTAGGATTCCTTCTTCGGATTGACTAGTCCATTTCCCCAACAACCATTGAGAAGCTTTTATTTTTTCATTTTTGTGCGTGTTGTTGTTACATGAGATGACTGCCAAAAAAACGATTGCAAGAGTACATTTACGAAACATAAGGAAAGCATTAAAATTGTTTTGAAAGGCTAAAATAGTAAAAAAAAGAATAGTGCAATTGGACTTTCTGATGACTAATGACAAAAGTAAAAGCAACCCTTTTTTAGATGGTATTTAAATTTTAATAAAAAGCAATGGATTTAAAATAGTAGCGCTATGTCTATTTAGCTAAATGTGAACATTGCATACTGAATACTTTTTTGTATTTTTGCCGACCAAAATAAAGGGATAAAAAATGTTAGACAGACTTCAATATGTAAAACAGCGTTTCGACGAGATTTCGGATTTGATTATTCAGCCGGATGTTATCGCGGATCAAAAACGATATGTGCAACTCAACCAAGAATATAAAAGCATCAAAGCATTGGTTGAAAAAAGAGAAGAATACATTATTGTCTTAGCCAATATTGATGAGGCTAACGAAATCATTGCTGACGGTAGTGATGCCGATATGGTGGAAATGGCCAAAATGCAATTGGAGGAAGCTAAAGAACGCTTACCACAACTGGAAGACGAAATTAAGTTTATGTTGATTCCGAAAGACCCAGAAGACGCGAAAAACGTAATGGTCGAGATTCGTGCAGGTACGGGTGGTGATGAAGCGAGTATTTTTGCTGGAGATTTGTTCCGTATGTATACCAAATATTGCGAAAGTAAAGGTTGGAGAACATCGGTTGTGGATATGAATGAAGGAACTTCGGGTGGTTTCAAAGAGGTGATTTTTGAAGTTACAGGAGAGGATGTGTACGGTACTTTGAAGTTTGAAGCGGGTGTTCACCGTGTGCAACGTGTCCCACAAACAGAAACACAAGGACGTGTGCATACTTCGGCAGCAACGGTTATGGTGCTTCCAGAAGCAGAGGAATTTGATGTACAAATTGATATGAACGATGTTCGTGTGGACTTTTTCTGTTCGTCAGGACCTGGTGGGCAATCGGTAAATACCACAAAATCAGCTGTTCGTTTGACGCACATTCCAACTGGTTTGGTGGCGCAATGTCAGGATCAAAAATCACAACATAAGAATAAAGACAAAGCGTTGAACGTATTGCGTTCTCGTTTGTACGAAATGGAATTGGCCAAAAAACAAGCCGAAGACGCTTCAAAACGTACTTCGCAAGTGAGTTCAGGTGACCGTTCTGCTAAAATTCGTACTTATAACTATGCTCAAGGTCGTGTAACGGATCACCGAATTGGTTTGACCTTATATGATTTGGGTAACATTATGAACGGTGATATTCAGAAAATTGTAGCCGAATTGCAATTGGTGAATAATATGGAAAAACTGAAAGAAGCTAGCGAGGTTTTTTAATTAATTAAGTACAAAGTATTGAGTATTAAGTATTAAGTATTAAGTATTAAGATATTAGAAAAGATGCCATACTGAAATGTTTGGCATTTTTTTTAACAGGTTGCTAACTTTGGAAAAAACTTTGCGAACTTTGCCAACAACAACAAACAACAAACAACTCCTGTTTTGACTACACAACAACTACTAGAACAAATACAATTGAAAAAGTCTTTTCTATGCGTAGGCTTAGATGTTGACTTGAATAAAATTCCGCCACATTTATTAGCAACGGAAGATCCAATCTTCGAATTCAATAAAGCCATTATCGATGCGACGCACGATTTATGCGTTGCCTACAAACCCAATACGGCTTTTTTTGAAGCGTATGGCATAAAAGGGTGGCAGTCGTTACAAAGAACCATCGAATACATCAATGCCAATTATCCAAAACTCTTTACGATTGCGGATGCAAAACGCGGTGATATTGGCAATACTTCTTCAATGTATGCCAAAGCCTTTTTTGAGGATTTGAACTTTGATAGTGTAACGGTAGCGCCCTATATGGGGAAAGATTCGGTAGAGCCATTTTTAGCTTTCGAAAACAAACACACCATAATGTTGGCCTTGACATCTAACGAGGGCGCTTTTGATTTCCAAACCTTATCGGTAAATGGTACAGAATTGTACAAACAGGTTTTAGAAACCTCAAAATCGTGGAAAAACAGCCATAACTTGATGTATGTTGTTGGTGCCACAAAAGCAGAATACTTTACTGAGATTCGTAAAATTGTTCCTGATAGCTTCTTGTTGGTTCCCGGTGTTGGCGCACAAGGAGGAAGTTTGTCAGAGGTTTGCAAATACGGATTGAATAGTCAAGTTGGTTTGTTGATCAATTCGTCTAGAGCCATAATTTATGCTTCAAATAAAGAAGATTTTGCCGAAGTTGCAAGAGCTGAAGCGTTGAAAATGCAACAGGAAATGGAGGAGATTCTTAGGTTAAATGTTTAAAGTTTAAGGTTTTAAAGTTTAAGGTTTTAAAGTTTAAGGTTTTAAAGTTTAATATTGTTTGTTAAACCGTTGCGTGCTTTGCGGTTATTTTTTTTAAACATATAAGGCATTTAAGGTCATTCAAGTTTTTCTTTGCGACCCTTGCGTAAATCCTTGCGTACTTTGCGGTTAATTTTTTCAAACCATTTAAGGTATTTAAGTTCATTGAAGTTTTTTCTTTGCGACCCTTGTGTAAGTCTTTGTGAACTTTGTAGTTAATTTTTTTAAACCATTTAAGGCTTTTAAGGTCATTGAAGTTTTTCTTTGCGACCCTTGCGTAAATCCTTGCGTGCTTTGCGGTTAAATCCAAACAATATGAAACAACTAACAGATCAAATCGGTACTTCTCATTTATTTGAATCGACACCGTGTCGAATTGTTTCGTTGGTTCCTTCACAAACAGAGTTGTTGTTTGATTTAGGATTAGAAGACCAAATCGTTGGAATTACCAAGTTTTGCGTGCATCCAAAGCATTTACTTAAAACAAAAAAAATAGTAGGAGGAACCAAACAGGTTCATTTTGATAAAATCAAAGCCTTACAACCGGATATCATTATCTGCAACAAAGAAGAAAATACACTAGAAATGGTGCAAGAACTTTCTGCAATTGCGCCAGTTTGGGTGACCAATGTAGTTACGATTACAGATAATTCTCAAATGATTACTGATTTTGGGTTGCTTTTCGATAAAACAATCGAGGCTCAAACCTTAAATCAAAGTATAGACTTGGTCTTGGCTGATTTTAAGACTTTTATAGCAGCCATTCCTCCTCAAAAAGCAGCCTATTTTATTTGGAAAAAACCTTATATGGTGGCAGGATCAGGTACTTTTATCAACAAGTTGTTGCAATTGAATCGATTCATTAATTTTTTCAGAACACAATCCCGTTATCCTGAAATTGTTGTTGATTCGTCAACCCGATTTGAGGCTGTTGATTTGGTGTTACTTTCTTCGGAACCTTATCCTTTTAAGAACCAAGATGTAGCCGAATTTGCTTCCTTTTTTCCCAACGCCAAAATACGTTTAGTCGATGGCGAGTATTTCTCTTGGCACGGCAGCCGTTTGTTGAAGGCTATTCCTTATTTCAAAAAATGGCATCAAGAGTTGTTTTTGAATATTTAAGTTGTTAGAAAGTGTTTTGTGTGTAAATTGCTAATTTCAAGATAGTAATTGGCTTTTAAAATTATTATTCTATTTTTGCCAAAAAACTTAGGAATGCTTAATTACACTATCTACAAGAATGAAACAAGTACACAATGGGTAACTTTTGTGCACGGTGCAGGCGGTAGTTCGTCGATATGGTTTAAGCAAATTCGAGATTTTCAAAAACAATACAACGTTTTACTTTTGGACCTCAGAGGACACGGAGAATCTAAACCAACCCTGAAATCGGCTTTTACACAGAAATATACTTTTTCGGCTTTGGCGAATGATATTGTGGAGGTTTTAGAGCATTTGAAAATTGAACGCTCTCATTTTGTAGGTATTTCACTTGGTACAATTTTAATTCGTCAATTGGCAGAAATGTATCCTCAAAAAGTACAAAGTATGATTTTGGGAGGCGCCATTTTGAAAATGAATTTCCGTTCTCAAATTTTAATGCGTTTGGGTAATGCCTTCAAATATGTATTACCTTACTTGGTATTGTATCGTTTTTTTGCTTTCGTCATTATGCCCAAGAAAAGCCATAAACAATCCAGAGTATTGTTTATCAATGAAGCTAAAAAATTATACCAAAAGGAGTTTATAAAATGGTTTAAACTCACAGCCGAAATCAATCCTGTTCTGAAATGGTTTCGACAAGTAGAATTGAATATTCCAACACTTTACGTTATGGGAGAAGAAGATTATATGTTTTTGCCTTCGGTTCGTAAAGTAGTTGAAAATCATTATCGCTCTTCCAAGCTTTTTGTGATAGAAAAATGCGGCCATGTGGTGAATGTTGAGCAACCTTTAGCCTTCAATACTGCTGTGATTTCTTTTTTAAATACAACAAAATAAAAAATGCCGACATCGCAAGATATCGGCATTTTTATAACTAACCAAAACCAAATAATAAATAACCAGTTTATTACAGTACAAAGGTCAGCAATAAGTTGATAGGTAACTGTTAAAATTATGTTATTACTTTGTTGTCAATGAGTTAAGTTTTTTTGTGAGTCAAATTTATTGTTTTTTAGCTCCAATTTTAGGCTAATCTTGCATAGCAAAAACCTTCTTTAAAACAGTCGAAGTTCTTGATTGCAAATTGGTTCTAATGTTTTTTTCTTCAATAGCAATCATCTTAAAAACACCTTCTAGCGCTTTGTTGGTGACATAATCATTCAAGTCGGGATTGATTTTTGATACCAAAGGAAGGGTATTGTATTTTTGAATGATTCCATTCCAAATTTTATCGGCACCAACTTTTCCTATAGATTGTTGTACTATAGGTATGAATTTAGCATATAATTCTTTGTTGGTTGATTGTTGCAAATAGGTTGTTGCAGCATTTTCATTGCCCATTAAAATGGTTTTGGCGTCTGCAAATTTGATGTTTTTTATGGCGTTTACAAACACTGGAGTTGCTTCTTTTACAGCATCTTCTGCGGCTCTGTTTAGGGCTTTGATTCCGTCATCGGCTAACGAACCCATTCCTAGTTTTCGCATGGTTTTATCCACTTTGGATAATTCTTCGGGCATTACGATTTTGACCCATTCGTTTTTGTAGAAAACATCTACTTGGGTCAATTTCGAAACTTGATCGGTGATTCCTTTGTTTAAAGCTTCTTTTAGTCCAGTGGAGATATCTAAAGTTTCTTGAGAATTTATAATTCCAATGGCAGATTCAGCGTTTTTTTTTAGTAACGTTTTTAATTGGGCATTACAAATTGTTGGTAGAATAAATAGTAGTACTAGGGCTTTTTTCATTTTATTTCTTTTTTTTTTTTTTTTTTCAAATGTAAAAAAAGCTTTTCAATGAAAAATAGTATTGTTTAAAGGGATTTATAATAAATGATTGTTATTTATTATAAAGAACACCGCATTAAAATATTGATATACAAGGTGTTGTATTTGTGATGTGTCGTATTTTTTAGTAAATTGTCCTCTGTTTTAAACTTGAATCAGTCCTTTTGGCAGATTTAATTTTTTATAATTATTCGCTTTTCAATCATGGGTTAGCTGAAAACCAACAAGAGTAGGCATGAATTTAATAAAATGTAAAAATGAAACACCTAAACAATCAACCATCACCAACTATGATTATGCAAATTGGTTCCGGATTTTGGGCATCAAAAATCCTTTTATCAGCCATTCATTTTCAGTTGTTTACCCGTTTAGAAGAAAAAAGTAAAATGAGTGGATACGAAATTAAAGCGATGCTTAATTTTCAATGTTCAGATATTCATTTGTTTGACTTTTTAGATGCACTCACAGGTTTTGGTTTTCTTACTCGAGAAGGTATTTTAGAGTCTGCTTTATATTCTAATAGTAGCGATGTAGCCCTTTTTTTAGATGCTAATAAACCAACTTATATTGGTGGGTTACTCGAAATGTTAAATAATAGATTGTATGCATTCTGGGGTAATTTAGAAGATGGCTTACTTACTGGTTTGCCTCAAAATGAAATAAAATCTGGAAACCAAAATCTTTTTGAAGAAATATACAAGTCTCCAGAAAAATTAACTGAGTTTATCAATGCCATGGGAGGCATTCAATATGGAAATTTTAATGTCTTTGCCCAACAATTTGATTTTTCATCTTATGCAACTTTAACTGATATTGGAGGATCTGGTGCGGTTTTATCGGTTGTAGTTGCAAAACATCAACCACATATGACTTGTACCAGTTTTGACTTAGCAGCTGTGGGACCAATAGCAAAAGCAAAAATAGCTAAGACCGATGTTTCAGAACGTGTGAAAATTGCAAATGGTGATTTTTTTACGGATGATTTTCCAAAATCTGATGTAATTGTTATGGGAAATATTCTTCATGATTGGGATGAATCTCAAAAACTTTTATTAATCCAAAAAGCCTATGACGCACTTCCAGAGGGTGGGGCCTTTGTAGCGATAGAAAATATTATAGATGAAGAAAGAGTTAAAAATGTATTTGGATTAATGATGAGTTTAAATATGTTGATAGAAACAGGAACTGGTTTTGATTATACTTTTTCTAGTTTTGATAAATGGACCAAAAGTGTCGGTTTTAAAAACACCATTATCATGCCATTGACTGGCCCAACAAGTGCAGCAATAGCCTATAAATAGTTTTTTTTTTTTTGATAATGATGAAACGGTTGCTTTTCTAAATTAATAGAAAACAACCGTTTTGTTGTTGTATACCATGGTTTTTCTTTCAGCATGTAATTTTATTGCTGTTGCCAAAACAGTGCGTTCTAAGTCTCGTCCTTTCATTATAAAATCTTCAATGGAATGACTGTGGGTTACTCTGGTGATGTCTTGTTCGATGATTGGTCCTTCGTCCAAACCTTCGGTTACATAATGACTGGTAGCGCCAATGATTTTTACACCGCGTTTAAAAGCAGAATGATAAGGTTTAGCCCCAGGAAAAGCGGGTAAGAAGGAATGGTGGATATTGATGATATTGTTTTGATATTTTTCTATCAGTTTCGGGGTAATGATTTGCATGTAGCGCGCCAATACAATGAAGTCGATATTGTATTTATCTAATAATTCTAATTGTCCTTTTTCGCCAATTTCTTTAATTTCTTTGGTGAAAGGAACACAATAAAAAGGAATAGCAAATTGTTCGGCTACTTTTCGTAAATCTTCGTGATTGCTAATGATTACAGGGATTTCAAGTGGTAATTCGCCAGCGCTATAACGTCCCAAAATATCATATAAACAATGATCGTATTTTGAAACAAACAAAGCCATTCTCGGTTTTTGATGTTGCGGATAAATTTTCCAATCCATAGCAAATGGAATGGCTAGATTGGTTTCAAAATCAGCTTTTATGGCATCGATAGGCCATTTTTCCGACTCTAATTCGCATTCCAATCGCATAAAAAAAACATTTTCATCGGCATCAACGTGTTGGTCCAAATAAATAATGTTTCCTTCTATAGAAGCGATATAGTTGGTAACTGAGGCTATAATTGACTTTTGATCTTTACAATGTATGAGGATGGTAATTTTTTGCATTTTATGTTTGTCAAAGGGGAATTATGATTGTTTTTTTAAATAATTTAAAATAAAAAAGCGAAATCGATTGATTTTTATTTGTTTTTACTTTGGTTAAAGCAATGGTCCAAAATAAATTGTAGTGTATTACACGAAAACCATTGCGATTAGTTCTTTTTTTTAACCAAAACTAGCTTTATTTTTTTAACAAAAATTGTGTAAAAGCAGATTTATGGTAATTCCACTAAACCGTCTTTTTTATTTTAAAAAAGATGTAAATTGCTTACTTAAAATATCATATTCACAAAATGGAACAACAAAAACCATACACCCCTATTAATAAAGTAAGAATTGTTACTGCGGCCTCACTTTTTGATGGCCATGATGCCGCGATCAACATTATGCGTCGTATTATCCAATCTACAGGAGTGGAGGTAATTCACTTAGGCCATGATAGAAGTGTTGAAGAAGTAGTAAATACTGCCATTCAAGAAGATGCCAATGCTATTGCCATGACTTCTTATCAAGGGGGACATAACGAATACTTTAAATACATGTATGATTTGCTTCAAGAAAAAGGAGCCGGACATATCAAGATTTTTGGTGGAGGCGGAGGTGTTATTCTACCTTCAGAAATTGAAGAATTACATCAATACGGCATCACCAGAATTTATTCTCCAGATGACGGTCGTGCTATGGGATTACAGGGAATGATTAATGATTTGGTGGAACGTTCTGATTTTGCTATTGGTGATCAATTGTCTAATGAATTAGAATTAATTGAAGATAAAACACCAACTGCGATTGCAAGACTTATTTCGGCGGCTGAGAATTTTCCAGAAATTGCAAAACCAGTTTTTGATAAGATTCATGCTAAAAATGAAACTTCTAAAATTCCAGTTCTAGGAATTACAGGAACCGGTGGAGCAGGAAAATCTTCTTTGGTAGATGAATTGGTTCGTCGTTTTTTAATTGATTTTCCAGAGAAAACCATTGGATTAATATCTGTAGATCCATCGAAACGTAAGACAGGCGGCGCCTTGTTAGGTGATAGAATTCGTATGAATGCCATCAATAATCCTAGAGTGTATATGCGTTCGTTGGCGACACGTCAATCTAATTTGGCTTTATCTAAATATGTAGCCGAAGCGATTCAGGTGCTTAAGGCGGCGAAATACGATATTATTATTTTAGAAACTTCAGGAATCGGGCAATCGGATACTGAAATTATGGACCATTCAGATGTTTCATTATATGTAATGACACCTGAGTTTGGAGCAGCTACGCAATTGGAAAAAATTGACATGCTTGATTTTGCCGATTTAGTAGCCTTGAATAAATTCGACAAGCGTGGTGCTTTGGATGCGCTTAGAGATGTGAAAAAGCAATACCAACGCAATCATAATTTATGGGATGTAAATCCTGATGAAATGCCGGTTTTTGGAACGATTGCTTCTCAGTTTAACGATCCAGGAATGAACACGCTCTACAAATCGATTATGGATAAAATTGTAGAGAAAACGAGTTCGGACTTAAAGTCGACTTTCGAGATTACTCGTGAAATGAGTGAGAAAATTTTTGTGATTCCGCCACATCGCACGCGTTACTTATCTGAAATTGCTGAGAACAACCGTAAGTATGATGAAACGGCTTTAACCCAAGAGCAAGTGGCCCAAAAGTTATACGGAATTTACAAAACGATTGAAACGGTTTCCAACAAGAAACCAGAACTTAATAAAGCAGGAATTGATGACGCATCTGTATTGCCAACAGCTACAGCGTCGCATGATGAAAACCGCATCTTTTTGAATTTATTGTTGAATCAATTCGACAAAGTAAAAATGGATTTAGATCCTTACAATTGGGAAATGATTCTGACTTGGAATGAAAAAGTGAATAAGTATAAGAATCCAGTCTATACCTTTAAAGTTAGAGATCGTGAAATCAAAATGGCGACGCATACCGAGAGTTTGTCGCATACTCAAATCCCAAAAGTGGCTTTGCCTAAATATCAAGCTTGGGGTGATATTTTGCGTTGGTGTTTGCAAGAAAATGTTCCAGGAGAGTTTCCATTTACTGCAGGATTGTATCCTTTTAAACGCGAAGGAGAAGATCCTTCCCGAATGTTTGCCGGTGAAGGTGGACCAGAAAGAACGAACAAACGTTTTCATTATGTAAGTGCGGGTTTACCAGCTAAAAGACTTTCCACTGCTTTTGATAGTGTGACTTTATACGGAAACGATCCTCATGTTCGTCCTGATATATATGGTAAAATCGGAAATGCAGGAGTTTCTATTTGTTGCTTGGATGATGCTAAAAAATTGTATTCTGGTTTTGATTTGGTGCACGCTATGACTTCGGTGAGTATGACTATCAATGGACCAGCGCCTATGTTGCTTGGATTCTTTATGAATGCTGCTATCGATCAACAATGTGAAATCTATATCAAGCAGAATGATTTGGTGGAAGAAGTGGAAGCTAAAATTAAAGCGATTTACCAAGAAAAAGGGGTAGAGCGTCCAAAATATCAAGGTGATTTACCAGAAGGGAATAATGGTTTGGGATTACTACTTTTGGGAGTAACCGGAGATCAAGTGTTGCCTTTAGAAGTTTATAATGAAATAAAAACCAAAACACTAGCGCAAGTTCGCGGAACCGTTCAAGCCGATATTTTAAAAGAGGACCAAGCACAAAACACTTGTATTTTCTCTACGGAGTTTGCCTTGCGACTAATGGGAGATGTTCAGGAGTATTTTATTGCTAAAAATGTTAGAAATTTTTATTCGGTTTCTATTTCAGGCTATCATATTGCCGAGGCTGGAGCTAATCCTATTACGCAATTGGCTTTTACTTTGGCCAATGGTTTTACTTATGTAGAATATTACTTGAGTAGAGGAATGAATATCAATGATTTTGGACCCAATTTATCGTTCTTTTTCTCAAATGGTGTCGATCCAGAATATGCAGTTATCGGACGCGTGGCCAGAAGAATTTGGGCGAAAGCTTTGAAAAATAAATATGGTGCCAATGAAAGAGCTCAGATGTTGAAATACCATATTCAAACTTCTGGACGTTCTTTACATGCTCAGGAAATTGATTTCAATGATATTCGTACGACTTTACAAGCTTTGTATGCGATTTATGACAACTGTAACTCTTTGCATACCAATGCGTACGACGAAGCGATTACTACGCCAACAGAAGAATCGGTGCGTAGAGCGATGGCCATTCAGTTGATTATTAATAAAGAGTTAGGTTTGGCTAAAAATGAGAATCCAATTCAAGGTGCTTTTATCATCGAAGAATTGACTGATTTGGTGGAAGCAGCGGTTTTACAAGAATTTGATAGAATTACAGAGCGTGGTGGCGTACTTGGCGCTATGGAGACAATGTACCAACGTTCTAAAATTCAAGAAGAAAGTTTGTATTACGAAACATTAAAGCATACAGGTGAGTTTCCAATTATTGGAGTTAATACGTTCTTGAGTTCTAAAGGATCTCCAACGGTGATTCCAGCGGAAGTGATTCGTGCTACCGAAGAAGAAAAGCAATACCAAATCACCATGTTGAATAATTTACACCAAGCAAATGCTGATTTGGTAACCCAACATTTGAAAACCTTACAAGATGCAGCAATCAACAATGAAAACATCTTCGATCATTTGATGGAAGCCACAAAGGTTTGTTCTTTAGGGCAAATAACAGCTGCTTTGTTTGAAGTAGGGGGGCAGTATAGAAGGAATATGTAAAATTCGCTACTTGCAAATTAGGATTAAATAAATCCCTTGTTTTAAAGGTTTTTACGTTTATCCTTGTTTGTATTTGTTCAGTTTAAAACGCATTTGGTTGACTAAGAGTTGACTAAATGCGTTTTTTTATGGTTGCCTTATAAATCTATTTTATAAAGAACAATTACACAAAAGATTTCGTAGCCAAAGGAATTTAGTCAATAATTACATATGCATTTGGGTTTATTTTGATGATGAAAAATGTTTGGATTAAACTTAAGCAAAAGCATCCTCTAGTGTTGCTTGTCAATATGTGTTTTTTATCGTAAACAATTGTTAATATAAATCTGTTTTTTTTGTAAGTTGTTCAAGCTCAGCTTGTATAAGTATTCTTATAAGCTTTTTTTTTATCGATTATTAGTGTTGTTAGTCGATGTTTATTTAGTTTTTTTTATGATGTCTGTTTAAATTTTTTACTTTTAAGTGTATTTATTTATTATTTGATTTAAAATTTAAAATAAATACGTGGTTCTAAAAAATTGTATTGTACCCAGCACTATTTTTTTTTGGAAGAAGGAGCTTTTCATAAACGTATTTTTTATGAAGCTAATTTTGTCAAAGTTTTTTCCCAAATCGATGTCTTTGATTTAGTTATCCAGTACTTAACTGTTTTACTTTATTTTCTTGCGTTTCATTACAGCATAGCGTATTTGAAATTATATAGAAAATCATGCAAAAGTTTAGTACTTATTGTATCAACTACTTTATTAAATTATAATGGAACAAACTACTAAAGCATTTTTTTATCCCATCTACTACTAAATCCAACTTCCTAATGTTTTGGTCCTAAAACCATTATATTATGAAAAATTCTATTTTATTTAAAGCTAAAAGCATCCAAGGTTGTTCATGTGTTTTATCTTATTTTTCTATTCCATTTTTGGCATTATCTTATGGAACCAAAATTTTTTATAAGAGGTTTGTTTATGTTGGAATGATACTCTTTTTAGGATTGAGTTTTAGTCAAAACACCTATGGTCAACTTGTTGGTGGTGCCGCAGTCAAAGCAAATTTTGGGGTAGAAGGAGATGCATATGCTAACCTGTTACAATTTGGTAGTCTTTCAAATCAAAACGGGACTGATGATTGGTTTCAACAAACCTATCCTGGGCCTGGTTTTGGAGTGATAGATCAATCTTTACCATTTCCATTACTAAACAATACCCCGTTTTCAAGAAGACAATCGATTACCTCTACAACTCCAGGTTATGTATCTATTAACGGATATCCTGTGGTTCGTAGTGGTTTAGGTGCTGATCAAGCAGACTTCTTATGGCTAGATGCTGTATATGGTCGAGATACTTACGTCAAAGGAGGTAATTCTGAAACCTCTTATTTTGCAGGATCTGGAGATAAAAATTCGGATAATCCTTCTACTTGGTCGATAGGAACTTCGGGAAGTGTACCACAAAAAACGGACATTGTAGACGTATTTGCTCATTTAAGGGGGGAAGGTATTAGAACCCCAGATGGTAATAATCCAAGACCGTATACTACACTTTGGGCCTATGCTGGAGCTACTATTGTGGTAACTGATGGCAATAAACATATTGATTTTGAATTTTTTCGAACTGAATTAGATGAAGTTTCAGACTTGTTAGTGCCTAATAGTACAGGATTAGATGGTGGTAGAACGGCTTGGACATTTAATGCTGACGGAAGTGTTAATGTTCCAGGAACTCTTATTGTTTCTGTAGATTATACAAACGGAGGAACGGTACCACAAGTTAGAATTAGGGTTTGGATGGATGAAACCGTTTTTAATAACTATGATAATACCAAACCATTACGCCCTTTTACAACCAGTCCTGGAACCTTTGAAAAAGGGGAAGGTTCTGGAAATTTTGGGTATGGTGTTATTTTGTCTAATGTAGGGACGACAAATATTTGGGGTAGAGTAAATAATAACGCCAGTACATTAGGGCCTCCATGGGGTACTTTTACTGGTTCCGGACCAGACCCAGTAACCGATTTTCAAGCTTTACAATTTGTAGAAGTTGGTATTAATCTTACGGCTTTCGGATTGGATAAAGGGGGGACACAAGGTCCATGTAGTAATTTATTAGGTAGCTTGTTGGTTAAAACTAGAAGTAGTGGTGGAGGTCCAACCGAAGGTGCTTTTGGTAGTGAACTAAAAGATTTTGCGGGTCCGTATTTATTTGGAACTACTATTACTCCAACAGTAAGTGCAACCGTTAATCGTGTCATCGATTGTGTTAATCAAGATGCTACAATTACAGCTACAAATGTTTCTCCACAGGGAGCAGAAATTAAATGGTATGATCCTTCAATGGTACTTATACCGGGCGATAATCCTCAAGATCCAGATAGGGTAGTTACTTTGCCAGGTACTTATACAGTTAAAGCATTTGTACCAGGAAATTCGTCCTGTTTTGCTGAAAGCACAGTTGTGGTAGAAAG